>JAABTQ010000006.1 GCA_011389745.1 Desulfobacteraceae bacterium
AAGAATCGATAGGGTCCGGATCTGAGTATAGTTGGCATTCAATTCACCTGTTTACTGCTATTTTTTTCACACCCAACAAATAGCGTTTTATCCTGCATCCCGAGGTTGGATTCAGTCAGTGCATCCTTCTTCAGCACGGGTTTTCATCTCCAAATTTACGATAATGGGATGCTGGATAAAATATTGTTGGCCTAAACCCGGTTTGGAAACTCTGTATTAACTTTATAACAATTATGGGGATTATATAGATTACCGTTTGATTTGACAATGAGTAAAAACCGTCGGAGGGGACAATTGATCTAAATATATGCTTTTTAAGGATGATCATTTATCCGAATCAGGAATCAATTCATGGCTTGGAAGTGCCTTTTCCGGGGACAGGGCGCACCGGTCCGGTTACGTCCGCACAAATTCGTGTCTTTTCGATAGTCTTGCTTTAAACTTCATGAGGAATCGTCAGGCTTCGGTTTTTCAATCCCCCGGATTGGCCGCATTTTACCCTGGCCGCAGGCCCGGCAACAGGTAATATCCACCCCGGTGACCCGGAGCATGATCGAGAGAACGGTTTCCTTGATTTGTACCGGAGGCTCGGCTTGCGGGTTGATCAACTTCCGGATCAACGGAAGGCACCGGTCCTTATTGCGGTGGGACAAAAACCCGAAATACCGGATTTTCATAAACCCGTCCGGCAGCACATGCAGCAGAAACCGCCGGATAAACTCTTCCGCTTCAAAGGGTCATCGGTTTTTTGCGGTTTCCATCGGATCGGTCCCGGTATGAAAATGTGACCTTCCCGTTATGTAGGGCCAGGAGACGATGGTTGGCGATTGCTATCCGGTGGGTATAGCGGCCGAGATATTCCAATATCTGTTCCGGACCGGCAAACGGGCGTTTGGCATAGGCAATCCAATCTTTTTTTCTGACCTTTGCAATCAGTTGATAAAACGCATCCCTGGATTTAAAACAGGCGGTTTGCCCGGGAAACTGCAGATCACCGTTTTCATCCAGTCGGATCAGTTTTTGAATCCGGTTTTTGATTGAGCCGGAAATTCCGTCGCTTCGCACCCAGTTGCGGCTCCGTTCGGGAACGCTCGTTACCCTCTATGGCGTGCATCCACGCCCTCCCGGTCTCAAACGTAACGACGGTGAGGAAGACGGCGGCGTCGAGTAAGACGACGGAGAAAAGGACGAAGACGGTGAACGCGAAGACTCCGATAAGCGGGATGCTGAGTTGCTGCTGGTTGCCAAAGAGGTATATGAATTAGAGGACGTCCCGGTCATCGTCGCCGGCGATTTCAATGATGTTTCCTGGTCGCACACCACGCATCTTTTTCAGCGGACCGGAGGATTGCTCGATCCTCGGGTGGACCGTATCAACACCCTTGACACCAGAAGCCGCCTCATGCGCTATCCGCTGGATCACGTCTTCGCATCCCGGCATTTCCTTCTCGTCGAACTGCGTCGCCTTCCCGACATCGGATCCGACCACTTTCCCATGCTCATGGTCCTCGACTACGATCCCGGCGCTTCCGTGACAGACGAAGAACCCCAGCCGGAAGCCTGCGATGAACAAGAAGCTGACGAGGTCATCGACGAAGGGCAGTCTAACGACCGACACGAAGACCTGTTCACCTCTTTGGCCAACCGGCTCATCCGGCTACACTAAGATCAAGGCTTGCCGGGAGAGCTTTCCTGCTACAGTGAAATCGTGGTTGTTTTACATGTTATTCTTGTCCTGTTTAGGGGTAAATACGTATGTCATGATTTCGAGGAATTTATTACCATGCTCCCAATGGCCGCGGCAATTTTTAAACATATGATGGCCAGGAGGACCCAGGATATGGATCTGAAGAAAGAGTCTAACATCGAATACCTCCGCCAAGTCTTAGAGGATCAGATAAGATTGACAGCTGACGGCACAAAATTTGTTCCCGTCGATGCCCTGCCGCGTGATCATAGATACTACGAGTACCAGGCTCAAGTCAATGGAAGCAAGGTGCCCACACAAGATGTAATCAAAAAGTATATCGCCAAGAATGGCCAGGAATATCGTTTTCAAACTGCGCCCCATCCTGTGCCCCGATTTCAGGATAGAGACGCGGTACCGGAATATTGACATTATGCAGAGAGGATCACGGTTGTAACGGTAAAATTAATTTCATAAAAATTTGGTAAAAAAAGGAGATACGTAATGGATAACAAGGAAATAGCCAAAAAACTCAGTTCACTTGCTCAGTTGGACATTGATGCCGTACATGCCTACAAAGAGGCAATCGAAAAAGTTGAAGACCTGCAGATTCGGGAAAACCTTACTCGTTATCGTGAAGATCATGAACGTCACTTCTCTGAACTTTCTGCTGAAATCCGTCGGTTGGGCGAGACACCGCCGGAATTTTCACCCGATTTTAAGGGGTATTTAATTCAGGGATTTACCTCTTTACGGAGTATGACTGGTACGGAAGGCGCGCTGAAGGCTATGCATACCAATGAGAAACTGACCAATAAAACTTACAAAGAAGCCGGCAGCTGGAATCTGCCGACAGATATTCAGACGATTATAGACCAGGCTTATGAAGATGAAAGGCATCACCTGGAATATATTGAAATGAAATTGAATAAATAGGTGCTGTGGAATGTGAAAAACATGCACAGATGCATACCCACTGCAAGATATGCGCAGAGGCGTGCCGCCGCTGTGAGTAGGCATGTCAATATGATGGCATAAAAAAATCTTGATCTGCCTCACGGCACTGCCTGATGTGAAAAGAGAATGGAGAATACCGGATCATTTTTCGGTATTCTCCGTACTCAGCTACATATCGGCTTTACCGGCATGACAGTAGAATTAAAGGAATACAGATGCTTGTTCTCCTTGATATTTTAATCATCCTGATATTACTATTTGTTCTCTACGATGCATTCATCACGATAATGAGCACGCAGGGAGCCGGCCCGCTAACCCACGCCTGGACGAGCAATCTCTGGCGACTTCTACTCTTTGTGCATCAGCGCAGGCCAAATCACCGCCTTTTATGTCTTACCGGGCCCTTCATGCTTTTGCTCTCGATTCTGCTTTGGTATTTCCTCCATGCTCTTTGCTGGTACCTCCTTTTTGCCTTGCAGGCGGTCACGGTGACATCCAGCCCCGGCCAAGCCCCCGCTGACCGGCTGCAAACCCTTTACTTCATTTCTTCCACTGTTTCAAGTCTCGGGTATGGTGATTTCGTACCGTCGGGATTCCCCTGGACTTTTTACGGCGGTCTTATTGCCCTCACTGCCACTATTATCCTGACGACTTCTCTTTCCTATATATTAGGGGTAATGCGCGCGGTGATAGAAAGACGAGCGGCCGCAAAGGGGATTTTTGGTATCGGCGGGAGTCCGGAAGAGTTCATCAAGAACGCCTGGCAAATCGAAAGCGGCGACAGCTTGAACCTGCATCTGCTGAATATAGCCTCCCAGATTGAAGCAAATGCGCTTAAGCGTCTCAGCTTTCCAGTCCTTCAATACTTCCATAGTTCCACCCTTCAGCAGGCGAATTCCCGGGCTGTTCTTCTTCTGTCCGACAGTCTGTTTCTTATTTCCCAGGCCGACAATCAAGATATCAGGCCTCCCGAATCAGTCCAGCATGTCATCCACAACGCCATCGAGACTTATATCAATGTGGCTCCGTTGAAAATCTATTCCAAGGTCGGAAACAGTCATAATAGCGATCCTTCATTGGACACATTGAAGGAATTGGGAATTGCCGCAGTAAGCCGGGAAATATTCGCAACATCGCTACAGCAATACAAGGAGCAGAGGAAGAAGTTATTGAAATTGTGCTATGAAGAAGGCTGGGGGATGGAATAATCCCATATATAAGCAGATAAACACGTACCGGATGAACAGCATCAAACGATTTGAGAAAGGCAAGTAGCCTTGCGACATTTTCGGGGGACCGGCTGTGAACAATATCCACATCCATTGTTGTGACAGGCGCGCCCTGGACAACCGCCGCAAGACCACCGACCAGAATAAAATCGACCCCAGTCTTTAACAGCCCCTCCAGAACTTCACTTAGGCTTACGCTCGTTGGCTTTCTTCCGCCTGTAGGCATCTTTCAACTCCAGAATTGTAAGAAAAGCATTGTCGTTGGCCCGCAATCGTTCCTCGGGCGACATTCTTAGGAACATGGCGATTAATCCCCTGTCCACACCGGATTGATCATCAACTTTTGCTTTCTCAGTCATGCTATGACCTCTTTTGACCTATGAATCCCTTAGCAACGAAGATTGGAAGTAACCGGCGCCGCCAATGAACTTTCCGCGAAGCTCAACGGCCTTTCCGACGTCCGGGTTACTGACTGGTTCGCTTTAGCGATATACATTTTTTCGGTGTCCAACCTTAACTATCCAGACAGTAAGTTCGTTGTCCTGAATAGAATAGATCAAAAGCAGCAAGATCCTCTGCGTCCTCAGCAAGTGCTTCTTTGACGGCCTCATTAATTATTTCCGACATTGAGCGTGATGTTTCAAGTGCCTTGAGACGCAGCGCCTGATGGAGCGCAGGGTCCAGATATATAGTCGATCGTTTTGATAATGTTGTCATAATTTTCCTCCATGGATTTACGCATATAACATCATAGCGTCACAACGTTAGTATGTCAATAAGGGAAAATGAAAAGGCCCGGGAGCGAACAAAAACAATTAATAGGTGCCCTAACAGGCGCAAAAGAATACGCCTGTCAGGCTTAAAATATGGTGATATCATTCAATTTTGAAACATATTACCCGGAATAAAAGTGAGATGCAACTTTTATCCATAAAATGGAATCGCTCAAATGTTCAGGCACAGGTTTTGCATTTTTACTGTCTGAACAGAAAATGTTACCCCCAAAAAAAGTCGGATGCGGAAGGATAAATCAATGTCTTACTATTATTGTAAAAAATGTAAAAAAGTTTATGGGTGCAGTGACCTGGTCACTAAACAAACCTTTTGCGGAATTTGTAAAAATGGTTGCGGTATGAAAAGTAAAGTGAAAAAAGTCATCAGCAAATCCGTAAAAAATGAAGATCGAAAAGTTTGAACCACTGATTATCACCAACGACGGGAAAAATTTTATCAGACACGGCAGGAACCGGGAATCCGTAAAATTTTACCGGGAATTGTTCCTGAAGCAATGTCCTTTGAATGTGATCGACAAAGAATCGCTCAGACTGATTCAGGTCCTGCAACTGCACAAAGCAATCGATCATACCCGGACTGCGACAGGTTCGGCCGTGCTTCTGAGGTCACTGACCCAGCCATCCGTGAACCTGCACTATTCAATCCAGACAGGAATCATTAAGGGAGATTGCATGAAGGAAGATTCGGTACTGAACTTGCCGGGACCCGGGATATCTTCTATTCGACCGGTCCAAAAAGTCTGGTAATTCTTGACGAGCTTGCGGAAGGAACAACCTATGAGGAAAGATTGAAGGAGTCATTTGACAGGATACCTGACTATACCTGCTCCAAAACTTTTCGAATCTTGACGGCGATGTCCTTTTTCGAAAACGGTTTTTGGATAAAATGCACATTTTTGTCCAGCACTCCCTGACGGGCGATGACATCGGCTGTGTAGCCCGACATAAACAGGACCCTGATATCCGGATAAAGGGTGTGCAGTTGGTCGGCCAGATCACGGCCGTTCATTTCGGGCATGATTACATCGGTGATCAGCAGATGAATTTTGCCGGAGTGTTGCGAAGTATAATTAATGGCTTCACCGGGTGTGTTTGCTGCCAGCACCCGATATCCGAGGTTTTCCAGCATTATCTTACTCATTTTCATGATCGCCGGTTCATCTTCCACCAGCAGCACTCTTTCACCCCGGCCTTCGGGTATCTGTTCAATATCCCCCGCCATGATTTCATCGACCTGGCCCGCATGTTTCGGAAGGAAAATTTTAAAGGTTGTACCGTTACCCGGCTCACTGTAAACGTTGATGAATCCGTTGTTTTGTTTGACAATTCCATAGACCGTGGCCAGTCCCAAACCCGTGCCTTTGCCATTATCCTTGGTGGTGAAAAACGGTTCAAAAATGTAGTTGAGTATTTCTTTGTCCATGCCGCAACCGTTGTCGCTGATAGCCAACAAAATATAATTTCCGGGTAAAAAACCTGCATGATCAGCACAATAGTCTTCGTCGAAAGTTATATTTTCCGTCTCTATGGTGATTTTGCCTACTCCTGCGATGGCATCCCGGGCATTGACACACAGGTTGGCCAGGATCTGATCGATCTGAACGGGGTCGATCAAAACAGGCCATAATTTGGATTCCGGTAACCATGAAAGGTCGATATCTTCACCGATCAGTCTCCGGAGCATTTTAAGCATGCTTTCCACGGTCTCGTTTAAATCGAGCACAATAGGGTTGATGGTCTGTTTGCGGGCAAAGGCGAGAAGTTGACGGGTAATTTCCGTGGAACGTCCGGCGGCGATGAGTATTTCCTCAAAATAAACATAGAGCGGATTATCCGGACTGATCTGTTCCATGCCCAACTGCGCATATCCCGATATCACAAGCAGCATGTTGTTGTAATCGTGGGCGACACCTCCGGCCAATCGACCGACAGACTCCATTTTCTGGGCCTGGATGAACTGAGACTGAAGTGTTTTGTGTTCCTGCTCTGCTCTTTTTAGTTCGGTGATATCATTATTCATCACAATGGCTCCCAGGAGCCGGCCGTCGTTGTCCAGCACCGGAGCAGAATAGTTGAGAATTATCTTTTTCATTCCGTCAAATGCATCGATCTCCAAAAGTTCATCTTTGACGGTTATTCTTTTTTTGATTACGTGCGCCAGTGCCCAGTCCTCGGGAGCTATCTCCTGTCCCGACGGCAGGCGGCGAGCCTTGAACACACCGTATTCTTCCATTGTCACAGAAGGCTCCCCTCCCCATATTTTCACGCCCGCCGGATTACCCCTGAGAATTTTGCCGTTTTTGTCGGCAAACCACAAACCTATGGGAAGAAGATCAAAAATTTTATTGAGAAGAAATTCCCGCGTTTTTAGTTTCTCTTCCGCACGCTTTCGGTCGGTGATGTCCATGGCAATCTCCAGCCTTACTAGACGGCCATCTGTCCATTTAATCGCACTGTCATGGCAGTCGTACCATCTTCGTGTTTTTTTGTTCTTGAATTCCCAGCGATAAATACCTGTTGGATTACCTTCAGCATCCACCAGTTTTTGATTGGTACAAAAATCACAAGGGGATGTTTGACCCGAATGAATGGTGTTCCAACACTTTTTGCTTTCAACAACTCCAAAATTGTTTCGAACGTATTGATTGACAAATAAAATTTCATATGACTCCATGTCTATGACATAAACAATTGCATTGATGTTGTTGAGAACTGTCAAAAGCCTCTGGTGAGCTTCCCTATTGGCATCTTCCGCACGCTTTCTGTCGGTGACGTCGCGGGCTACTCCAACATAAGAAATAAATTTTTGCTGATCATCAAACAGAGGAGAACCATTCGACGAATGCCAACGATAGTTGCCATCAACATGCTTCACTCTGTATTCAACATCCGACTGAGGTTCCTGAAATTCGATCACTTTTTTTAAAAAATCTTCACATTTTCCAATATCATCCGGGTGAACAAAATGCCGAAAATCCTTTCCTTCAACTTCTGAAACATCGTGTCCCAACAATACGGTCCAGCCTGGAGAAACAAAAGTAAAAATACCGCTGCTACTTAGCGTGTAGATAATATCATTTGTATTTTTGATAAGAACCCGGTATTTCGCTTCACTCTCCCGAAGAGCCTCTTCGGATCGCTTGCGATCCGTGATATCCTGGAGACACACCAATACCCTTTCAGTGCGATCGATTTCAAGATAGGCTGTGGATATCAGAAGGCATCTTTCCACAATCGACTCACCTTGTATTAAAGGAAGCCATGCCTCGATATCCTGCCGGCTGGTTTTACTTTCAAAGGTGTCGAGAACAGCATGTCGAACACGACAATCAGCGCAGGCGGGCCCGAATCCGCAACCTTCCGGATCATCCAGGTGATGAAGACAACGCAAGGCTTCACCTCCCCGCAATCCGATCATTTCAGATGCAGGACGGTCTGCGAACCTGACGGCAAAGCCATTAATCTTGCGGATACGACGGTCTTTGTCCACCAACATCATGGCAATGGGTGCATGCTCGTGAATAACCGACAGTTCAGCAAGGGCGTTACGAAGTTTTTCCTGGTCTTTTTTGTAGCCGGTGATGTCCTCGAAAGTCATAATAGCGAATTTGGAACCTTCCATCGTGACACTGCCGACTTTGTATTTTATCCAGATGTTGGTGAGATCTGCATCCCTTTCCAAATAAATTTCCCCTTCCTGGATCCCTGAATTTGATTCATCTGAGAGGGCTGCACCAATAGCATTAAAAAGGGGGCAGGTCGGGCAGTTTTTTGTGTGACCGCACCCTTGTAAATCCATGTGACATTTTGCGCAGTCGATGAAATCTCCACATTTGATCCCCAAAGCCTCTAATGTTGATATACCAAAAAGTTGTGCGGCCAATGGATTGGCATAAACAATGCGCGCATCACTGTCGAAAGCTACAATTCCCACCGGAGAGGCGTCCATGATAATTTTCATCGAAGGATAGGTTTGTGCAGGTCGTTGGGTATTTTTCTTTTGCTTTGTCATGATGTTATATAATCCGTTATTGTGAAACCATTAACCTTAAATCATAAAAAGTACTTGAATAGAACTTAACAATCATATGTTCCATATACAAGACGTGATCTGAGCATTTAACCTTCATTTGTAAGTGCTCCACCCGGCTGCGCCGGACCCAAACCGACAAGTAACTGCTCCCCTCTTTGAAAAGCCGGCAAATAACTGCTCCCCCCTTTGAAAAAGGGGGGCCGGGGGGGATTTGACAAGCTGATGCCATTTAAAATCTCCCTAAATCCCCCTTTTTCAAAGGGGGACTTGTGAGGAGTTACTTAGAAGCGTTCCACTCGGCGTGTCAATCCCAAACAGGAAAATAACGCAGTTTTACGTTTTAAGTTATCTGCATTTTCTAAATTCAGAGTCAGGATTAAGGTCGAACTAAAATTATAAAACCTGTAAAAAATTTTGTGGCCAAAGGGAAAAGTTAACCTTCAACTTAAAACTTAACATCTAAAACCAGGATTTTTAAGAAAGTATCCTGTTAATAGTACTCACGAAAACCGATTAATCAATGTTTGATACTCAACACGTGACACCTTATTTATTTAGTGCTTGAACGAAAACTCCTTCCCACTGGGAATGATCTTTATACACACTTGACACCATTGGTGAAAATACCATGCCAGGATCTTTATATTTACCAGAACATTGGGGTTAGAGTGTTTTGGTTCAGGCAAATATTATGAGCAAAACTTGACTGCCCCAGGCCATATCCATTTTACCGGTTCCTTTAGGGGGAACAGTCGTATAGCTGATGGCTTCAGCCACACGCCTTGGGTTTGGACATTACTCACACGCCCAGCGTAGGAACGAGAAATCTTACCGATATATGCCCGAAATCTGTTTATACATACAAAGTTACGTGCTGAAGGCGCAAGACATATCAGCCCAGGGCAACGCCCTGGGGCAGCTTTATTTATCCATTCCCAGGGCGTTGCCCTGGGCTGATATGTAACGACCTTTCAGGCCTAAAAACCATATTACTTCTTAGAGTTTACGGTGCTTTGGGTTAACGAATGCAGATTTACTTCCGTGTCCCGGTGATATAAACTGTTTTGTAACACTGAAGTCTAATTCTAATCTTTCGATGGCGGGTATGGACATAAAAGTCGATTGTTATGCCGGATATCGGGGAGAGGAAACACCGCGTACCGTCCGGATCGGCGACAACACCATTGAGGTGATAGAAATTCTTGACCGGTGGCATTCCCCTGATCACCGGTATTTTAAGTTTCTTGGTGATAATAGCGCCGTTTATATCGTTCGCCATGATCAAATCTCCCAAAAATGGGATTTGACCTTTTTTAAGAGAAGGTAGCTATTTTTTTCCCATAATTACCGACACGATAAATCCACCGTTGAAATGGCGGCTGCTGAACTTAAATTGGAAAACCATTGCGGGTATGAGAAATCGACTCATCCACGACTATTTTGGTTTCATTACCGGAAAAGAAGTACGCTTATGATATTACGATACCAAACCCTTCAAAGACTGATTCGGATTAACCCCGATGTTGCAAAACAATAAGCATGTTTTCTTCAAGACGGCATGTTTTTAAAGGATTAAATCAATAAATTACCGCTCATTTCAAGAATTCACAATCGGTGCAGTCTTTTGGAGTCAGCAAAAAGCAAGTTCAGCCTTTGTATAACAGCATATCCAATTGTTCTGATTGAATTCCAATGCAACATCGGGGTTAACTCAGAGCCGACATAACCGGCCGTTACTCCAACAAACCGCGCAGGCTTCAGGCATGTCCGATTTACAAGGCACCAACCGTTGAATACATTCCCAAAAAGCCTCCGCTCGTCCGCTGGTAAAAAAAACATGACCGCCTTTGCGATCGCACCTGTTCAGTAAATCCCGCTGTTTCATGACACGGGCTACCTGCAAAGCAACTGCCGGAGCAGGATCGATGATCGAAACACCGGGGCCTGTTAATTTCTTGATTGCCGGTATGAGAAAAGGGTAGTGTGTGCATCCAAGCACCAATTGATCAGCTCCGGCACTGATCAAAGGTGATACGCATTTTTTTAAAAGAATATCTGTTTCCGGGGTGTCGAGTTTTCCGGCCTCAACAGTCTCCACCAGTCCGTGTCCGATACTTGTCATAACCTTTACACTGTTGCCGTATTGCGCGATCAGGCCTGCAAAAAGTTGACCCTGAAAAGTCGTTTGTGTGGCGATAACCCCAACAATTCCGGTTTTTGTGCTTCCTGCCGCCGGCTTGACCGCCGGTTCCATCCCTACAAACGGGACATCCGGATAAAGCCCCCGAAGATAATGCAGTGCCGCGGCAGATGCAGCATTGCAGGCAACAACAATGATCCCGGCTCCTTGTTCCAGGAGAAAATCAACAATACTGATGCAAAACTGTCTGATTTCATCCATTGAACGATAACCGTAGGGTACATGAGCCTGGTCCGCTAAATACAGAGTGTTTTCCCCCGGGAGTTGACGAGCAATTTCCCGCCATACACTCAAACCACCAATGCCGGAATCAAAAATCCCGATCATACTGATTCCTGTTTATGATTGAGAAGGTTTGATCGTTTTATAGACAGCCATCCATTCATCGAAACTATGACATTTTTGCCAAAAAAGCTGTCGGTGTCTTGGAAGCACAATAATTCCTTCGGCCATGTTTTCCTTTAACTCCAGCCGGACTTCAAGATCGCCTCCGGGAAGTGTCAGGCAAATTTTTTCAGCTTCGGTTATTTCAGCCTGACTCGCATCCGAGGGATGCATATACACCACCGGCGGTGACTCCACCTTACATGCAGGTTCTGAAAATGCCGAAAGAACTTCTGTCCCAAAGGTCCGGTCAACCAACAACAGCTTTATAACGTTACCCATCGGCATCAAATCTTTGTTCAAACTTGCTGAATATGGCTCTGCCTGACTCTTTTGGGGTATGATACGAATATTGTCAAAGGGATATTCCTCCCGGTTTAACCATGCAAAGAAAGGATGTCCAAAATAATCGAATTTTTCTAGGCTATCCCGTGTAGTTGCATCATTGGGAATCAGCCCCGCAATCCGGGCAAGAATTTCACGGGAAGGTTTTGGATCATTACCGGGAATACCAAGCCCATAGACTCTTTCCGGATGAGACCCTTTGCTTTGCTGATAATTGGGAATTCCGCCACGGTGTATCGGATAAGCGTATTGTAATCTTCCTTCCTGGTTGATAAAACTACCCCCGCTTTCAAAAACGGTTTGTGAAGGAATGAACATGCCTGCACGAGTAACAGTCGGTGACGGCAAATAATCCAGCACTAAAAACAATTCAAGTTTTTTTATCACTGCTTCAAGCCGGTTTCGGTCCGGATAGTGAAAAACCGGATTGCTTTCTACAACAATGAGAGCTTTTATTTTTTCCTGCTCGATTCCATCAAGAATATCTTCGAAACACCGTTTGTCGGAATTGTCCCACAGAGCCGCGCCAAAACTGTTTGCTGCGGGAAACACATAAAACAATCCTGACTTTTCCTTTGTATGGGAAAAAAGTTGCGCGGCATCCGCCACCGCATCGGGCAAGGTTTCGGTTACCCCCTGTGTCCCGCAAATAAAAGCGGTTTTTCTGCTTTGCCGCAGCTTTTCAGCCAATAATTTTATTCTATCCATCATTTCCTGATCGCCGGGATAATCTTCTGGTAAAGCCCCTGCAAAGCCTCGGGCATTGCTTTCGGGTTTAATATCTTCGATATTGACTGCACTTTTGATCAATGCAAACAGAAAGTCTTTCAGATTTTCAGGCAACAAAGCAAAATGCTCGAACTCGAACGGCAAACTCACCGGCCTTGGGTCGGCCACCACGGCCAATGCCCCGTTTCGAACAGCCTGTCGCATAGCCAGAGCCAGCATGGGGGCTTCGTTTATCGCATCCACACCTAATGCAAGAATAAAATCCACATCTTCTATTTCCCTCATGGATAAGGCCAATTGCATATCAAGACGGGAAACCGCACTTTTAACTTTGTTTGCAATGGATTTATCCAAAAAATAGACCGGCCCGGGAATATTTTTCATTTGACAGAATTCAGCCAGCATGGCCTGGGTCTCGAGACTGCTGCGGGATGATCCCAGGCAAGCCACGGCTTCGGGCCCCCAAACTTTAATGATCTCATCGATTTTTTGGGAAGCCTGGTCAATGGTTTTATCCATTTCCGTTTCCGAGCCACAAATCCGGGCGGCCCTGGGACGGTTTTCATGGCTTTCATACTGATAACCGAATCTTCCCCTGTCGCAAATGAACCAGCCGTTTACATGCTCGCTGAAACGGGCTTCCTGGCGGAGCACCTCACGGTAACGTGCCCCGGCAATCGTGTCGCACCCGAGTGAACAGTGA
Organism: Desulfobacteraceae bacterium; assembly: GCA_011389745.1. Lineage (GTDB taxonomy): Bacteria > Desulfobacterota > Desulfobacteria > Desulfobacterales > SKZT01 > SKZT01. The sequence goes on from JAABTQ010000006.1 coordinate 13,062, forward strand.
ATGCACACCGAGTCTCCCCTCTCCATGTCCCATCGACGAACCCTATATCTAGTAGTCAAATCCGTAAAAACACCGGTTGGACAAATGTCTATCAGATTGCCCGCAAAGGGACTTTCCAGAGGGCCATCAGCAAACCTTCCGAAATAGACCCTGGAAGCTATCTGGAAAGCGCCCAAATCAGAATAACCTGAAAATTCCTGGTAATAGCGCACACATCGATAACAATGGATGCAGCGGTTCATTTCATGGGCCACCAGATGCCCGAGATACTGGTCCCGATAGGTGCGCTTTTGGCCCGGATATCGCCTTATCCCATGCCCTCCCGAAACCGTGGTATCCTGAAGCAGGCAATGACCTCCTTCGTCGCAGACCGGACAATCATGGGGGTGATTGAGCATAAGCCATTCAATGACATATTTGCGAAATTCCACTGCCTCAGGGTCCGTTGTCGAAACCACCATCCCATCCTGGGCATCCACCATGCAACTCATGTGGATACCCATTACCGGCCCATCGACAAACTTTACCCCACACATCCGGCAGGCCCCCACCGATCCCAAAGCCTTATGATAGCAAAACCGAGGAATCATAATGCCAAGTTGTTCCGCAGCATCAATGACTTTGACTCCTGGTACGACTTCAATTATCCGGTCATCTATGATCAATTTGGGCATAGCAGTTCTTACTTTTGTTTCCGGTTGTAATGATTTTTGCCGATTATTGTTGTCCTTGTTTCCAGGTGTTCAGGGTTCAGGGTTCCGTGTTTCAGTGTTTAGTAAAAAATTCGAAACCCCAGTAAAACAAAACAAGCCCCCAATCCTCAATTCTGATGCCTGAACTTCTTAGTTTATCTCAGAATGACAATTTTCCTTGCCGCTGTCATTCTGAGGAGGCCAACAATATCATTAACAACAAAATCATTAATAAGTCGGCATGGAAAAATTGGCCTACGAAGAATCTTTTGTTTCAAGAGGCACAATCTGTATTTTTTACCGATCCAGGTCAAAACCGATTTTTGGTGCCGACGTGAAACCAGAGATTCTTCGGTCGCCGTGGTTTCAATCTCAATATCGGAAATTATTTTCTTTTCAGCCCATAAACCACTGCGAATCGCTCCCTCAGAATGACAAATAACCACAGTTCCTGAACACTGAACACTGAACACTGAACACTAAAACCATATACCTTATACCTTAAACGGACATTTTTTCTCCCAGATATGTTCGAAAATTTCATCCTCGAAATAAGTAATCAGACTCTCCAGCGAAGACATCGCTCCGGGAGCAAATGCACAATATGAATTCCACAGGAATTTGCTCATCTCCTTTAAAATACCGACAAATTCAGCTTTTCCATCGCCATTTTCGATCTTCCGCAAAAGTTCGCAGATATACGGTAGCCCCTCCCTGCAAGGCGTACACCATCCGCAGGATTCCCGCGCAAAAAATTCCATAAGGTTTAAAGTGGCATCCACCAGACATGTTTTGTGATCGAAAACAATAATGGCTGCTGTTCCTAAACGATGTCCGACCATTCTAAAAGAATCGAAATCCATTTCAACGTCATAATATTTTCTAGTCAAAAAACGGGTGGATGCACCTCCGGGAATGCATGCCTTAAACTCGGAGCCCTCTATCATGCCGCCGGCATGCACGTCGATAATTTCACTCAGGCGTGTGCCCATGGGAAGCTCGAAGCAGCCGGGGTTATTAACCTTTCCACTAACACAGTACAACTTGGTACCCTCCCCTGTCCTGGTGGCTGCCAGACTTTTATACCAGCGGGCGCCATGGCGGAGTACGTGCGGAACCCATACAATGGTCTCAACATTGTTGGTTACTGTGGGTTTGTCCCACATTCCCCTGGTAGTCGGGTATGGTGGGGGCTGTTTAGGGTTGGGACGTTTTCCTTGAATCGCGTTTAAAAGGGCAGTGGCTTCACCACAAATATATCTTCCCCCGCTTCTGTGCACCACAATATCGAATGAAAAACCACTACCCAGAATATTTTCTCCCAGGTATCCTTCCTGACGGGCAATTTCCAGCTCTCTTTCGAGAATTTGCGACAGGGTCTCATAACTTGGCCGCACGAAAATAAATCCTTTCCGGGCCGATATTGCATACCCGGCAATGATCATCGCTTCAATAAGATTGTGAGGATTTGTGTGCAAAAGAACACGATCTTTGAAGGTACCGGGTTCCATTTCATCACAGTTGACCACAAAATACCTTGGAAAAGGGGCATCATCAGGTATGGAAAGCCATTTTTTTCCAAGAGGAAAACCTGCGCCGCCGCGACCACGAATTCCGGCTTCATCAATTTTTTGCGTGATTTCTTTCGGCTTTAAATTTTTCAGGGTATCCTCAAGCGCTGCATAACCGTCGTCAAGTCTGTACTCTTCCAGTGTCAAAATCCGATCCGGTTTTCGGTTTTTCAGCAATATTTGAGGATAATGATATTTCTCATTTGGTTTTTGGCCGTCTTTTTGGCACCAATTTTTCAACTTTCTTGTTCCTTGGCTCGAATTTGGTCAATAATGGTGTCAATTTTTTCGGGAGTAAGATTTCCATGAACCCGGCGATTGATCAGCATGGCGGGTGCGCGATCACAATAGCCGATGCAGCATACCGGAAGCAACGTAAACAAACCATCGGAAGTCGTCTCTCCTATTCCGATTCCCAGGCGGCCTTTGAGATGATCCAGCAATACCTCATAGCCATTCATCCAGCAGACCACACTGTCGCAAACATGAATAACATATTTTCCCACAGGTTCGCGAAAAAGAAAATTATAAAAAGTGGCCAACTCATCAAGTTCGGTCAATGTCATTCCCAAAAGTTCCGATGCCTCAGACATCGCTTCATCAGTGATCCAGCCGTAAACTTTCTGAAGCTCGTACATCACATCGACCGCCTTTTCATTCGGCGTTTCAGCTTCCAGAATCTCTTTTAGAAGTTTTTCCTTTAATTCACCAGAAATCATTGTCTTTGAACCATTATCTGATAGCTCGTATAAAGAAATGTTATAATAGTTTGTATTTTTAAGGCAGATTTAGCAAATCCACGCTGGTGAGTCAACATACAAAAGCAAATCATTGGGGAAATCCCGCAGGTCACAGAAGTTCGCTGATGTATTCGCTGTTTACTCCACTTGTGCTAAGTGAATTCCAAGGCAACATCGGGGTTTATATAAGGTTATTTTAAGACCGGGGTGATAGAAATGGCCGCGATATCATCGTGGCATTTAAATCGGGGATATTTTTTACATTCGGGATCTTTTTTTTCAAGCTCCCGGACATAATCTTTTAACCCTGTGAGACCCTTGGAAAGGTAACATTCAACGAGACTATCGAAGTTTTTCTTTTTTTGGGGAATCTTGTCAGGGATGTGGATTCCATCGGTGAACAGAAGAATTTGTTTAACATTTTCAAGGGGTTCAATCCCGGACCTTAGAAATTTTTCGGCTTCTTTTTCACCGTTAAGAACGCCGTATGACCTGTTCATTTCCGATCGAATCATTTTGGGAGTTGATCAAATCATAGAAAGAAAATAATTTCCCATGAATCGATTGATACCATGGCGACCGAAGAATCTCTTGTTGCAGGGTGGCAAGTAAATAAAAAAAAGAGCGAAACTAATAATCCTTAATCACCACAATAACCTTTTCCACCCCTTTTACGGGAGTCATCGCCAACAAAAGTGATCGGGACCCTGAAGGCACAAATGCAGGTTCCGCCCCAAAGATTTTCAACTCCATTTCAGAAGGTTTTTCCACTTTCAGAAAAAAAACATCTTCCAAAAGATTCAGGGGAATATGTTTTTTCCATGAAAGGTCAACAATATAACCGTTATTGATCTTATCGATTTTTGAAAACACCCTATAAGAAAACTGTGTAATACAGGCTCTGATATTTGCTGAAAGAAGGTAGCCATTTTTTTTTGCACCGGTTTTGATAAATTTCACCCAACGATCCACTACCATGGAATTCTTTTCAGGATCATGATGCAGAATGTTTGGCCAGTGAAGTGGAAGAATCGGCCCGTCAAAAGAAAATATCGGATCGCAGTTGGTATCACTCCAGCCAGGCACATGTTTGCCCCTGTCCACCAGCATTACCCCGCATTCCCATGTTATTTTGGTATGAATCGGTTTTGAATATTGTTTTGCCTTTTTAAAATCCGTTGCCACATAACTGATCCCGGCTTCATTTAACAGTTTCTGAAATCCTTCATCCTTATTGCCAAAGCTGTGTTTCATTGCCGGCGGAATAAAGCAGGAAGGCCGGGGCGAAAAACCATACTGGTCCATGAGTTGAAAATAATATTCAATATGTTTTCTTATGATATCACGATCCCTCATCTTGCATTGCTCATCATGAAACTCTGCCCGTTGCATCTTTTTATTTATCCAGAACTCATGACCGATTCCGTGAAGGCTGATTTCAATATTTTCCCCGGCATTTCTGATAATCCGGGCCGCCTTTTCCTTTTCACCTTTTCTATGCCCTGCCATGGACCATTGAGTTCCCATCCACGTGGAAGAAGGAAGCTCTCTCAATATATTAAATTTATCCCATTCACACAGCACAAAGCCTGCCGGAATTTTCATACGGAGTTTTCTCCCGAGCCGGGCTAGAGCCGTATAATCTTCGGGAACATGATCCCGGCTCATACCCGTTCTAAAAGGCTGGTTGATATGAGATTCATCTTTTCCTGACCACCACCCCACATCATCGACAATGACCTGCAAGGGCATGGGGATTGTCAGTTGGATATCATTTTCCATAGTGTAATTTTTTACAAAGAGATATTTCCGCGAATCATAGGCCCGAATAAATTGGCGGCTTTCAGGGGAAGCTTATTCCAGTATCTGAAATTCAGAGTTTCAGCTTTTTCGTTGAATCTTTCCGAATCGAAAAACCATCTGTACCAGTAAAGTTGCCGTTCCTCCGGCCCCCACTGTTTTTTAAATCTGTAGGTGGTGGCTCCCCTGGAAGATCTCCCCATATCAAAACAGCTTTGGCCGCTGTCACATGCAAATCGTATCATCTCCCAATACAAAAGCATATTGGAATTAAGATGCCTAAACTCTTTTATGGATGAAGACCAGGGGTTTTTTATTTCGTTTTTAAATCGAAACATAAATCCGGCTGCCACGGGACGGGATTTACAGTTGACAATACAAATGAAAGCGTGGTCTTTAAAGTGGAAAAAAATCGATTCGAAAAATTTTCTGGAATGAACAGGAGACCCGAGATCTCTCATGTTTCTGCTGAAAACCTCATAAAAAGGGGCAATGAACTCTTCTTTTCCCACGCGGGCTTCCAGGCCGTTTTTAAGTCCCTTGTTAATCTGGCTGCGAAGCTTTGATTTAAATTGCTGCATCATCTCCTGTTGTGTCGATCCAAGCATTAATTTCATCCCCACTTTATGGGTTGCAACTTCTGAACAAAGTTTTTCAGGCAACTGGTAATCAGTGAAGACAGAAGGTGTATTCTGGCGAATTTCAAGGGATGAACATTGCTTGTCTTTAAGAAGGCCGACACCTTTGTGAAAAAGCATCGATTCAATTTCACGGGTTTGGCCGAGAATTTTTCCATTGTCAAAAAACGGGATAGCAACATATTTCGGTTTTCTTGTCAGGGATTTAAATAGAAACATCGGAAAAATCCCGCACAAAGACTGTTTGTTTCCTATGCTTTCTATTGCAGCAAGATATATCGGCCTGTGATGATACACATTTTCAATCACCGTACTCCAATGAAAAAGATGGCAGAAATCCGATCCCGGATCGTTTTGGACATACTGGTCCCACGCTTCTGAATCGCTGATTGTTTTTATGACCACATGGTTCATGCTTCTCTTCTATTTTCAAAAATTAGCGGAGCTGACATATTTCGGCCTGACTGTCTATAAGAACTGCCAATCGCAGGGTTGGTTCTTAAGATTCAAATTTCGCGACTAATCGTGGGGATACCATGATGCCTCCTTTTTAAACGTTTAACTTTAAAACCTGCATCCCGCTTGAAATTATCAGAGAACGGGTAGCATATCAATATATCGATTGTAAAGATGGTATTCTACAATATCTTTGAGGGAGATTTTTTCCCTGCTAACCCTTATTTGTTTAAAAATAATTTGAAATTTCAAAGCTTCCTATTCAGGAAGTGTCATGTTATGAACTCACTTAGATGGCATGAAATTTTATCCACCAGTTTAGGAGGGAATATGGAATTTATATTGGTTCGGCTGGTAGGCATTGAAGATCATGAAAACATACTTGATGACCAGGGAAAAATAACCGGCATGATTGCCATGTTTAAATATCTGCCGGACAGGGATCTTATCATCGGCGACCACATTGAAGGCAAAACCAATTATACTCTTGAACTGGAACGGGGAACCCATCGTATTTCTTTAACGCCTCCCGATGATTTCACTCCTAAAGAAATGAAAATCGTTCTCAAGGATACAACTGCCATTTCTCCCATGGAGGTGCGTTTTGAAAAAATATAAACCAGGATGGTTTTTACTGTTATCGTTGACAATAAGTGTTTTTTCTTTTACCGGCTGTGCCCGATACCTGGTAAATGATCCTCTTGAGAATACTTCCCGGACGATATGCCATGATTTCAGCCTTTTCGATCAAACACCTGATGATGATGAAACATTTGTTATACTGGCATTATCCGGGGGCGGAACCCGTGCAGCCAGTCTTTCCTACGGGGTTTTAAAGGAAATGAAAAATACACCTGTCCCCGGCAGTAATAAAACCTTATTGAACGAGGTGGACATTATTTCCACTGTTTCCGGTGGTTCTTTCACAGGAGCCTATTACGCTCTTTTTGGAGAGAGAATATTTTGGGAGTTTGAGTCCAGGTTTTTGAAACGAAATATCCAAAAAGAATTGGCGCTGAAAGTGGCCAACCCATATAATTGGATTCGTTTGGCCTCACCTTATTTCAGCCGGATCGATCTGGCTGCAGAACTATATGATCAAACTATCTTTGACTCAGCAACTTTTAATACCCTGGCCCCAAAAACCAAGCGTCCCTTTTTAATCATCAATGCCACCAATCTTTATCACGGAGCCCGGTTTGAATTTACCGGACCCCAGTTTTGGTATCTGGGTTCAAACCTTTGCTCCTATCCGGTTTCCCGTGCCGTAGCTGCATCATCGGCTTTCCCTTTTTTGCTGTCCCCCATCAGTCTTGTCAATTATCCCAAGCCCCAGGGATATGAAATTCCCCAAAGGGATCGGGATGCCCTTGAAGATTACTGGAACAACAAACGCCGTTATTATGCCGTTTACAACAACTTTATTTATGCAGCTCCCACAGCACATAAGATTCATCCCTATTTGCACCTCATGGACGGAGGATTGGCCGACAACATCGGTTTGCGTGCCATTGACGATCTTTATGCCCGGGGCGATATCCGCGCGAAAATAAATTCAGGTAAAATCAAACGACTCCTGGTGATAGCAGTCAATGCAAAGACCGAGTCCCGACAGAACATCGACCAAAAGAAAAGCCCGCCGGGCCTGGTAACTGTGGGGTTTAAAACCGCCACTTTGTCGATGGACAATTATTCATTTGAGACCGTTGAAATGTTTAAAGAACGCCTGAATCAAAGAATTCAACATCAGAGATATCTGGATGATTGCCAAAAACTGATAGATGATCACTGCCGGGACAAATTTCAATTGTCACCCCTGGCCGGAGGGCACATGAAGCTATATGTGGCTGAACTTACCTTTGACAATATTCCCGAAAAACCTGGTGATCCGGATATTAAGGGCCGCGATTATTATAGCCGACTGCCCACATCATTTCATTTATCCGATGACCAGGTGGACGACCTGATCAAGGTTGGTGGCTGGTTGCTGAAAAACAACCCTGATTTTAGAAAATTTATAGATCAATATCATCCTTAATACGTCTACTTTTTAAGCCGATTATCATCGAATGAAAAGTTATTTATTTCCTAACATCTGATACATTAAGTGTGAAGGATTTTTCCGTTTGACACTAATCACAGTTGCATTTTTGCAACCATTAGAGTCGCCATATTACGACGCGTTTAATATCATCAAAATCCGACCGATTTTCAAACCCTCCATAACATATTAATAATATATCATAATTGATATGAATTCTTTAGAAGCGAAAGATTCTTCGTCGGCCGATGATTGTCTGCCGAACAACAGAGTACGGTGTCGGCCTCCTCAGAATGACGGTCTTTGTACCTTGCCCTTATCTTAAATTGACGCCAATGGGACAGGTCGTGGAAACAATGATCAAATTCAGCATTTCCGGGGAACGGATTCATCTTCTTTCAACTGTTTGTAAAAGCTCGCAAAATCAATTTGATAATTGAAATCATCCCGTTCCTTGAAACGCTGACCCCTGATATCCAGGTTTCTTATCAGAATCAGTTCCTCTGTAATATTGGATGCCTGCACAATTTTCATACCCGAAGGAGCCCAGATGCCGCTTCCTCCCCAGAAATAGTCTCCGGTGACAGCGTGGGATCCCACCATATTTGCACCTAAACTCCAGACCTGATTGTAGGCGGCCTTGGAAGCGTTCATCAGGTCCCAGAGAAAACCATAGTAATGATCGCTCATAATATTCATACTCGGATACTCCCGTAATGCTTCGGATCGCCAATCGGCCATTGTGACAATGGCATCCACATGATCCCGAAATGCGTAAATCCTTGCCAATTCTACAAAACAAAGATCGTAACAAATCAAAAACCCGAATCGACCCCATTTGGTATTTAGGGTAAGGCGCTTATCAGAGCCCCGACGGAAATATTTTTCTTCAATAGGAGGCAGGAAAACTTTATCGTAAGTATATTCTTCATCGCGGTAATCGATACTTTGGCTTAAAATGAACGTGGAGTTATAAAACCCGTCGTTTTTTTTGCGTACGTTATTGTAAAAAACGTACTCCAGCCCCCGGCCGTCATCGCAAAGGCTGTTACGGATACGATCAAGTGTCGATGTGATGTTTCCATTTTCACCTTCTCTAAGAAGGTCCTTGACACCATGACCGTCGTCCTGTTCATTCCAGACATATCCTGTCACAGTAAGCTCTGGGAATATAACTATGTTGGCTCCTTTTTCATGGGCTGTCTGAACCACTTCCTCCATTCGCGAAAGATTCCTCTTTACGTCGGATGCCAGATTCAGGTTGGCTATCAAAATGCTTGGACAATCTTCTTTGTCGGAAAAATCCCTTTCTACTAGTCGCATGAAACATTCTCCTTGTTGAGTTAGAATAAAATAGCAGTCTAAAAGGGGACAAAAAATGAATAATTTTGGGTAAATTTCAAGAATGCCCGTGCTGCTGCCGTTATGGGAATTTTTTCCAGCCTGATCATGTTGAATTTCCGTAAAATATTATCCTGTGAGGCATTCAATATGATCACCGCTCCTTCCCGAACATCTTTGAAAACGGCCCACTTGGAAACCACTGAAAGACCGATACCATATTTAACCATCTTGATGGCCAGATTCTGGCTATCGGTGACCATGACAATGTTCAAAGACTTGTGATCGATGCCGATATTATAAAAAAAATTGTCCGCAAACCCGGGTCTATCACCCCTGGGTGCCACAAGGACAAAAGGATGAGTGCACAACTCCATCGGCAAATTCCGATCCTTACCAGCCAAAGGATGATTTTCCGGACCAATCAGGACCATTTCATCTTCGACAAGTTCTTCTTCAAAGAAAATTTTCTCGGGAAGTTTCTCCATTGTTATAGCGAAATCAATTGCAGCATTATTAAGTTCAGTAACCATTTTCCCCTGATCTATGATCCAGACATGAAAGGTAACCTCATGATATGCGATTTTAAACTGATATATGAGTTGAGGCAGAAGATAATTTGCTGCTGTGGCATCGGCTCCGATATGTAAATGCCCTTTTACCTGATGAAGCAGTTCATGAATGTCTTCGGTTAATCTTTTATAACCGGAAAGAATCTTTTTGGCGCGTTTATAAAAAACCAGGCCTGCCGGTGTTGGTTTAATTGCACGGGTATGCCGGTAAATTAACTGCGTTTCCAAATCTGTTTCAAGGCCTTTAATGAGATGACTGATGGCGGACTGAGTCAGGAATTTGGCCTCGGCTGCCCTGGAAAAACTTTCATATTCAATGACGGCACAAAAGACATCTAATTTATGATCTTCCATAACCACTTTGTCTGATAAGCAATGTATGAAAACATCTGAAATATGGTGTGCTAAATTTCATTTCTGCAAACAATGCAAAAACAAGGCTTTCGCACTTATTAAAAGAATATCATGAAAAAATTTCATGTCAAATAGAAAAAAAATGAATTTGATTTGAAATGTGATGAAATGATACGGTTCCAACTTTAAAAATTGACAATAGGGATACACCTGATGAGCAGTGATCATAAAAAAATCGTTCGTATCGCTTCCACAACCAGTATCCAGAACTCCGGGTTGATGGATGTTTTGATACCTGCATATGAAAAGAGGTCCCATTATGATGTTTTGCTGAAACTATCAGCGGTGGGAACGGGAAAAGCAATTCGTCTGGCAAAGAAGGGGCAAGCGGACCTGATTTTTGTCCACGATCCCTTCAGGGAGGAAAAATTTGTTTCAACAGGCTACGGTGTAAATCGCAGAACTGTTATGTATAATGAATTTTTAATTGCAGGACCTGAAAATGATCCTGCCAATGTTAACCAGTCGTCAATCGCAACTGAGGCATTTGAAGCGATTGCCGAAAGTGCCGCACCATTTGTATCCCGCGGGGATGATTCCGGGACCAATTTCAGGGAGCTGGACCTGTGGGAGGACATCGGGATCAATCCCAGGGCGAAGGGATGGTACTTCGAAACAGGGGCCGGTATGGGCCAAACATTGCTCGCAGCCGATAATAAGAAAGCATATACCCTGGTTGATAGTGGCACTTTCATTTATTACCAGAAAAAAATCAGTCTTGTGGAGCTGTTCAGAAATGACTCCACTTTAAAAAACTACTACAGTATTATCGCTGTTAATCCGGCAAATTATCCGGATGTCAACTATCGGGAAGCTATGGATTTTATTGCTTTTGTGACTTCTCCGGAAGGTCAGGAGGTTATTGCAGGACATAGCCGGCAAGGTGTCGCCTTATTCTATACGAATACCAGGTAGGGCGATCCATTTATCAGCTCATTACAAAGGAAATATTAAAATGAAAAGAGTTTACAGTTTTGGAAGTATTGTCTGCTTACTGATCCTGCTTTTGTCTGGAAATGCTTTTGCCGACAGTATCCTCTGCGCCTCAACCACCAGCACCGAAAATTCCGGATTGTTCGGACATATTCTTCCGATTTTTGAAAAAGACACAGGTATTGAGGTCAAGTTAGTGGCACGGGGAACCGGAGCGGCTCTTGAAATGGGGCGCCGGGGTGATGCGGATGTGGTGTTTGTGCATGCAAAAGAACAGGAATTAGAGGCTGTGGCTGACGGTTTTTTCGTGGATCGCCATGATGTGATGTACAATGATTTTGTTATTATCGGTTCTCCGGATGATCCGGCGTCGATCAAAGGTCTTACCTCTGCTGTGGATGCTTTTAAAAAAATCGCTGATTATCAGACGGTTTTCGTGTCCCGGGGGGATCAGTCCGGAACTCACACAAAAGAGCTTGCCATCTGGAAACGAACAGCTATAGATCCTGCAGGGCAAAAATGGTATCTTGAAGTAGGCCAGGGCATGGAAAAAACACAACGGATCGGCAACGAAAAACGGGCCTACGTCTTGACCGACCGGGGAACCTGGCTGGCCACTAAAGACCAGTTGGAAATGGAAATCCTTATGGAAGGTGATCCGGTTCTTTTCAATCAGTATGGAATTATGGCGGTCAACCCTGAAAAACATTCTCATGTCAAATATGAACAGGCCATGACATTTATCAAATGGATGATATCTGACACAGGACAGACTGCAATTGACGGTTTCAGAGACAAGCTCGGCAACTCCCTGTTTATACCCAATGCAAAATAGCAGGTGACATGGCCTTTATCCTGGAAAGTTTCCATAGTGCGTTGATTCTTATTGTACGCTTGGATGCGGAACTTTTGAACATCATGTTGTTGTCGCTAAAAGTTTCCGGATCAGCCCTGATATCGGCCACCATTGTGGGTCTTCCAATGGCCGCACTGTTAGCCTTGACATCGATGCCGTTGAAAGGTTTTTTTTTAAACCTGATGAACACCTGCATGGGACTGCCGCCGGTCGTCGTAGGACTTTTTATTTATTTGATGCTTTCCCGAAGCGGTCCCCTGGGGTTTATGGGGCTTTTATATACATCGACAGCCATGATCACTGCACAGTTTGTGCTGGCCTTGCCCATCATTGTAGCACTTTGCCATTCCGCCATCGTCAGTGTGGACCCGGTGATCCGTCAGGCCGCCCTGACTCTTGGTGCAACCAGAAGTCAGGCATCTTTAACAGTGATCGCCGAAGCCCGCTATGGTATTATTTCGGCGATCATTGCCGGTTTTGGCCGCCTCATGGCAGAAGTGGGGGCCATTTTAATTGTCGGAGGCAACATCGCAGGATATACGCGAGTTATGACAACGACCATCGCCCTTGAAGCTGACAAAGGTAATTTTGAACTGGCCCTTGCTCTGGGAATTATTCTTTTGGGGATGGCTTTATTGATCAACTCGTTGCTTTTGATTTTTCAGCGCCGGGCAATAGTCAGGAAATAATGAGCATCGTTTTAAAACTTGAAAATTTAACCAAAGCCTATGGTGGCAAACCAGTTTTGACCCATTGTTCGTTCAGTTTTGACAAAAAAGGAATTTATGTTTTACGAGGGTCAAACGGCGCCGGCAAATCCACCTTACTCAGAATATGTGCATTACTTGAAATGCCTGACAAGGGCAAAATTTCCTTTTATTCAGCCAATGACAGACTGGCCCGAAACATTGACCTTCAAAGACAGATCAGCCTGGTATTGCCAAAAGTGGGGGTATTTAACCGAAGTGTCGCAGCCAATGTGGCCTATCCTCTTAAAATAAGGCATATTGCTCAACGTGAGGTTAGCAGGCGCGTTGAACAGATACTTGAACTGGTGGGGTTATCCCATAAAAAAAATCAACAAGCCCTGACACTTTCTAGCGGTGAAACTCAACGAATGGGAATGGCCAGAGCACTGGTGATTGAACCGGAAATTCTGTTTCTTGATGAACCCACGGCTTCCATTGATGATGAAAATACCCTGATTATTGAAAACTTATTGAAAACGCTGAAACAAAATGGCCGCGCCACTATTATTATGACCACTCATGACCCGGGGCAAGCTAACCGGGTGGGAGATTATCTGTTGTGGCTTAAAAACGGGCAGTTAATGACAGATTTCAGAAAATGCGAGGAAGTAAACATGTATGGATAAATCCGCACCTACAGATTGAATCCGCCCCCGCCACAGTCATACGCTTCAGGAAAGACGGGTTTTGTAATCCTCATAACCAAAACGGCGGACCACGGTCAACCGGTCTGATTCAGGACGGTAGGCGGCGATGGATGGAAGGTTAACCCCATTGAATGTGGTGGTTTTAACCATGCTGTAAATAGCCATGTCCAAAAATGCAAGTCTGTCTCCGGTCTTTAAAGGACTATCAAACGAATATTCACCGATCACATCCCCTGCCAGGCATGATTTGCCGGCTAACCGGCATGTCCACTTTTTTTGACCGGAAAGTCCTGCTCCGATGATTTCAGGGCGGTAAGGCATTTCAAGAACATCCGGCATATGACAGGTGGCGGATGTATCCAGGATTACCACCGGCATGTCCGCAGTGACGATATCCAATACAGTCGTGACAAGAATGCCGGCATTCAGCGCAACCGCTTCTCCGGGTTCAAGATATACCTGAACTTTATATTCACGAGTGACACGATCAATACACCGGCAAAGAAGGTCAATATCATAATCATGACGGGTGATATGGTGACCTCCGCCGATATTGAGCCAGTTCATTTGCCGGATATATTTTCCGAATTTTTGTTCCACCACTTGCAAAGTGCGATCAAGCGCATCGGCATTTTGCTGGCAGAGTGTGTGAAAGTGAAGACCCGTTATGCCATCCGGCAAATCCGGTTCGAATTGTTCCATGCGCACCCCTAAACGTGATCCCACCGAACAGGGATCATAAATAGCGACGGTCCCTTCGGAATGTTCCGGATTGATGCGAATACCCATTTGGATGGTTTTGGAGGCTGCCAAAATCAGCGAACGAAACCGCCGGTACTGGTTAAAGGAATTAAAAATCACGTGGTCCACGTATTCCAAAAGCGCTTCCATTTCCGAATCCGCATAGGCCGGGGAAAAAACATGCACCTGTTTGCCGAACTCTTCGTGCCCCAACCTTGCCTCATGAAGACCACTGGCGCAAATGCCATCCAGCACCGGTCGTATCAATGGAAACAGGCTGAACATGGCGAAACCTTTCAGCGCCAATAATATTTTTGCTCCGGTGCGTTTTTGTAAAACATTTAAAATGCGGAGATTTTTTTCAATAAGAGATTCATCCACCACAAAACACGGGGATGGAAGGCGTTCGACATTTAATCGTTCCAGGTAATTTCGGTCCATGGCAATCCGTGCAAATTCAATTGTTCCATAAAAGGGTCGGGATCGAATTGCTCCATGTTGAAAACCCCTTTGCCCCGCCATTTTCCTGTAAGAACCATCATGGCACCGATCATGGCAGGTACACCGGTGGTGTAGGAAATGGCCTGAGCACCGACTTCCTGATAGGCCTCCTGATGATCGCAGATATTGTAAATAAAATATTGTATAATTTTGTCCCTTCTGATTCCTTTGATCAAACAGCCGATGCAGGTCCGGCCTTTTGTAGCGGGTCCTAAAGAGGCCGGATCAGGCAACAGCGTCTTCAGAAATTTAAGCGGGATGATTTCCACACCTTCATAGATTACAGGATCAATGCGGGTCATACCGACATTTTGAAGAACTTCCAGGTGTTTGAGATAGTTGTCACTGAAAGTCATCCAGAATCGTGCCTTTTTCAGGCTTTTAAAATGCTTAACCAGAGACTCAAGCTCTTCATGATACATCAGGTAACATTTTTTAGGGCCAATACCCTCGGGAAAATCAAAGCTCATGGACTTTGAAAGGGGTTCGGTTTCCTTCCAGTTTCCGTTTTCCCAAAAGCGTCCTTTTGCAGTAACTTCCCGAATATTTATTTCAGGATTGAAGTTTGTGGCAAAAGGATGTCCGTGGTCACCGGCATTACAGTCAATGATATCCAACTCATGGATTTCATCGAATCGGTGTTTGAGGGCATGGACACAAAAGACATTGGTTACCCCCGGATCAAAACCGCTTCCCAAAAGCGCCATAATACCTTTTTCCTTGAAACGGTCATGAAAGGCCCACTGCCACTTATATTCGAACCTGGCTTCGTCAGGGTGTTCGTAATTGGCCGTGTCCAGATAATGCACACCCGTTTCCAGACAAGCCTCCATTATGGCCAGATCCTGGTATGGGAGCGCCACATTGACCACCAGGTCGGGATTGAAGGATCGGATAAGGGCGACGGTTTCTGAGACATGATCGGCATCGATCTGAGCGGTAAGTATGGTTTTGCCGGTCCTGATCCTTACATCTTCGGCAATCTTGTCGCACTTACTTTTGGTCCGGCCGGCCAGAATGATTTCAGAGAAAACCGAGGGGGTCTGTGCGCATTTTTGGACAACAACATTTCCAACACCCCCTGCACCGATGATCAACACACGTGACATTTGGCAGGTTTCCTTTCACATTGGGTTAACAGGTACACAATGAAATTACTTCTTGCAGATCAAATTATATGCCAAATATTTGAAGATGTGTCAATAATCATTCGATAATGTTAATCCTTGACGTGATCTGTCAAATTTTGCATAGTAACTAAAATTTATCAAATACCAGTGTTTCGGTAAACTATCATTGAGGGGCTTTATTATAAAGCATCATCAGGGGGGGGAAACGGGATGGTTCCGACTGGGTCATTTATACCTAAAACAATAAAAATATTGCTAGCCGAAGACAACCCTGTCAATCAGGAGGTGATTTGTGAAATGCTGATATCGATAGGCTGTCAGGTGCAAGTAGTTTCAAATGGACAGCAGGCGATCGACGCCTTGAACCATGAATCATATGATATGATTTTCATGGACTGCCAAATGCCTGTTATGGATGGCCATGAAGCAGCTCACCGTATACGTTCACTTGAACAACAAAAGGGGCGGGCGTGTATTCCTATTATCGGAATTACCGGACGAGCTGTGCGGGATAATTTCGAAAAAAGTGAAAAGTCCTGCATGGATGATCTTCTGGGAAAACCTTTCACCATTGAACAACTCCAAGCCGTTATTTTTCGCCGGACTGGTTTTCATTCAGATGACAGCATCGAAGAACATGGAAAAACAAAATGTTCAGAGCAACCCTCTTTTTTGTCTGTGCCCACCGGCAACAGCACCGATTGCTTAGATATAATGGCTTTGGAAACTATTTCCAAACTCGAATGTGGATCAAATAAATTTCTGAAAAAAATAGTGACTATTTATTTAAAAGATTCACCAATTCTTATTTCTGAAATCAATAAGGGTATTCAGGATAAAAATCCTGAAAAAATATTTCAAGCAGCCCACAGCCTCAAATCCACCAGTGCCAGTGTGGGAGCAACGACCTTATCAGGCTTATGCGAAAAACTGGAGTCTAGCGCCCGACTTCAATTGATTGATGATGCGGCATCCCAACTTGCCCTGATCGAGTCTGAATATGTGAGGGTGGTCGACGCTCTAAATTCTTTTATAATTAATTTCAAATAGTTATAGACTGGTTGCCAAACCAAATTCAGGAGAAATGGATGGTTGAAATTGAATCCCAGGAAAATCCGCCTATTGTCCTATTGGCGGATGATGACGAAATGATGCGGATTTTGATAAGGAAATCTTTGGAACAATCCGGGTTTTGGGTAGAAGAAGTCGAGAACGGGGCATCTGCCCTGAAGCTTTTTAAATCGCTGATACCGGATGTGGTTTTGCTGGATGTGATGATGCCTGGTCTTAATGGGTTTGATGTATGCAAAGAAATTCGCAAATTACCGGAGGCAATTTTTACGCCTATTTTGATGATCACGGGACTTAGCGATATAAAATCTATTGAGCGGGCCTACGAACTGGGTGCTACAGATTTTATTACCAAACCGGTCAATTGGGATACGCTTGGCCATCACGTTCGTTACCTGCTGCGATCCGGAAAGACTGCGGAACAACTTCATAAAAGTAAGGAAGCACTTCTCATAAGTGAAGAACGCTATGCTTTGGCGGCCAAAGGTGCCAATGATGGTCTGTGGGATTGGGATTTGCATACCGGAAATATTTATTTTTCCGAACGCTGGCAATCCATTCTGGGATATGATTATGGAACTTTTGGAAATACCTTGCAGGATTGGTTTAAACATATCCATAAAGATGATTTGCAACACGTGGAAATAACGCTAAGCAACCACTTAGAGGGTCTAACCGAGCATTTTGAGCATGAGCACCGCATGCATCACAAAGATCAGGAGTATCTATGGGTGTTGGTTAGAGGCCTGGCCATTCGGGATACCAATGGAAAACCCTATCGGATGGCAGGGTCAGTGTCGGATATTACCAGGCGTAAAAAGTCGGAAGAACAGTTAATCCATAACGCACTGTATGACACCCTTACCGGCCTTGCCAATCGGACGTTGTTTTCCAACCGGCTTTCTCATGCCATGCAGCGCCTGAAACGAAACCAAGATTCAACGTTTGCGATTCTTTTTCTGGATCTGGATCGTTTTAAAGTCGTTAATGATAGCCTTGGACATCAGGTCGGTGACGAAATACTCAAAACTGTTGCCCATCGTCTTGAACTGTGCACTCGACCGGGTGACACGGTTGCAAGACTGGGAGGAGACGAATTTGTCATCTTGCTGGAAGGTATTCAGGATATCCATGATGCAGAGAAAGTTGTCGAGAGAGTTCAAGCCGATTTTAATGAACCGATCCAACTCCAGCATCATCAGGTTGTTCATACCTGTGCCAGCATTGGTATAGTGATGGGATCACCGGCATATGACCGTCCGGAGGAAATTCTCAGGGATGCGGATACGGCAATGTATCGGGCAAAATCCATGGGCGTGGGTCGGCACCAAATTTTTGATCCTTCCATGCACCACCATGTATTGTCTCAACTGCATCTTGAAAATGATTTAAGACGATCTCTAGAGGTAAATGAATTCATCATTCATTATCAGCCAATTGTTTCCCTTTTAACTGGTAAAATAAACGCACTGGAAGCGTTGATTCGCTGGCAACACCCCAAAAAAGGACTTTTGCAGCCTAACGATTTTATCTGGCTGGCAGAGGAAACCGGACTGATTGTTCCGATCGGCGATTGGGTATTGCGCACGGTTTGCGAGCAAATCAGCCAATGGGAACTATCGGGATTGAGCAAGCTCCGGGTTGCTGTCAACATTTCCGCAAAACAATTGCTATTTGATGGATTTGTGGATTCAGTGGCCCGGATAATCGATCAAACGGGCGTTGATCCCGGTGTTTTGGAACTGGAAATAACGGAATCCGCCATAATGGAGAATCTTCAAATTGCCAAAGATGTATTGCATCGACTGCGTGACTTGGGGTTGCAACTGGCTTTGGATGATTTTGGCACCGGGTATTCCTCGCTGAGCTATCTGCAAAATTTTCCCGTCAACAAACTAAAAATAGATCGTTCTTTCATTAACCAGGATGATTCCAACGCAGAAAACAGAGATTTGGTAAATGCCATCATCAATATGGCCAAAAGTTTATCCATGGATTTGGTAGCCGAAGGAGTGGAAACACATAGCCAGTTGGAATGGCTTCAAAATAAAAGTTGCCGGTTGGGACAGGGTTTTTTGTTTTCTCATCCTTTAAGTGCTAGTGATATTGAAAAATTATTGGCTTCGCATCAGAATTTATTAAAAAAACACTAACATTTCCGGATAACGACAAGGACGCGGGACTGATCCAAAAAAGGAAGGTGGTAATTTTGGGTTGAAATAGCCCAATGAGAAGTTAGGCTCCCACCATGCTCCTTTAACTTTTGTATTTCCTCAATTTCCGGTTCAGATAATTTTCCCTTGTATGCCATCAAAAAACCTTTGTCGGAGAGCAATGGAAATGCCATCTCAGCGAATTTTTTCAAGTCTGTCAGAGCGCGACAAACGATCACATCAAAACCATTTTTAAATTCTGAATCTTGTGATAATTTTTCAGCGCGACCATGGTGCGCGGAAATATTATGAAGTTTCATCAGCCGAATCAGGTGATTTAAAAAAGCAGTCTTTTTTCTGGAAGCATCAATGAGAAATACCGGATTGGAGGGTAACATAATTTTTAAAGGAATTCCTGGAAAACCAGCTCCTGAGCCAATATCCAGAATACTTTTGTCAGGTTCGATTAAAGGGACGGCGGCAATGGAATCCAAAAAGTGCTTAACAGCCACCTCCAACGGATCGGTGATGGCTGTCAGATTCACTTTACGGTTCCAGATCAACAGTTCCGAGGCATGGGATGCGAAAAGTTCAGCCTGTTCGACACTAACCGGAATCCCTGACAATTGGGCCCCATCCCTGATGAGTTTTTTCCAGCTTAAAAAATCAATTTTTCCCACTTGCACTCTTTTTCACTTTCAGGATTATCCTGGGCATTATCGAAATTGATTAGAAATTTGATTTCACCTTCATTAACGTTAAATACCATTGCATCAGGGTAATGTTGATGAAATATTTTTGCATGGCTTTGTTTTCAGAAAGAACAGATGCGGAAAAACCAATGTAATGGTTTTCTCTGGCGATTTTTTCAAGAATTTTCAACAGGTATGAACCGATGCCACGATTCTGGTAGTCTTCCCGCACCACAAACGCCACCTCTGCCCGGTCATCGGTTCCCTCCGCATAACTTCCGATAGCAATAATTTCCTTTCCCCCTAAGCTTTGTACTTTACCAATAATGGATAAATTTTTCTTGTAATCCACGGATTCCCAATGTTTCTGAATGACTTCATGGGGAAAAAGTTTAACCCGGTGGAAAAATCGGGAGTAAATGGTTTTTTCCTGGAGAGTCGATCTTTCCTTCAAAAGCCGCCTCCCGGATACTTCTGGAAATAAAAAACAGCTTTAGATGAAACCGCTTGTGAAAAGCCGGATCTCCCACATAGCGAGCCAGGGTAAAAGAAAGCATCTGATAAATCATAATATCCTGCAAGTCGGGATCTTTCACCATGGCTCTTATCAAGTGCTGTGGCTCACTGCAACCGGTGCCTATAAATATCCGGTTTCCCTGCCTGATTTTTGATACAGCCTCCCGGGCTGAAACCGTTTTTTCGGGGTACCTTTCAGAAAGATCTGTTTTCTCGCTGATCATTTTTTTGCCCTTATATAATTTTCTATGAAAATATGCCTTATCAATTTTGATTACCCAAACCCACTTGAAACCGGAGATTCTTCGGTCGCCGGGGTTTCAATCAGCATATTGGAATTTATTTTCTTTTTAAGATCGTTCCACTGCAAGTCGCTCCCTCAGAATGACAAACAAAAGGGTTGCCTCCTTTATTCAATTCTCATTTGCCGGTTTTTCCCGCTTGAATTTATCTCCTTTCAAATCCTTTGCTAAACCATTTGACGGCCATATGAACAAACTTATCCTGATGGACTTTACGGCTCATCCGATGGTCGCCGTTTTTCTGAATTATCAGCTTTTTAGGATTTCCGGCAAACCGATAAATTTTGTGAGCCTCTGAAACAGGAACTACTTCATCATATTCACCATGGAAAACCATTACATTTTGAATATAAGAAAGATATTTTCCATTGTCGAAAGACAGTCTTTCAAAAAAAGACAGGGGCTGGTTAATCTCCAGCTGATGATTTTGCATGGAATCATGGATGCATCGGCTGTTTACCGGCGAGGCAAATGTAACCAGGGCTTTGGGTTGAATCATTGCTGAAACCCGGCAGGCTGCCGCCCCACCCAGGCTGCTTCCAAAAAGAGCGACCGCATCACTTATATCCTCTCTTTCCTTCATTGTTTCACATGCCTGAAAAAGATCGCAGCATCGGGCTTCAAAAGAAATCCGCTCCGGTTCTCCACCTTCACTTTGGCCGCATCCTCTATGGTCAAAACGAAAAAAAGCCATCCCGAGTAAATTACAGGCATGAGCCAAAGCAAGCTGCTTGGGTGAATTCTGTGTGGCAAATAATCCATGGGAACCGATAACCACAGGCGGTTTTTTTCGGGACGGCATGTGCAGATGACCTTCTATCCTGTAACCGTCGCTAAAAAAGCAGAGTTTTTTACAAGCTGAATTTGCTTTTAATTCTACCATAAAATGCGGCTTGTTTTCTAATATTTTATATTTGTGTTATGGTTGATGTATGATAGGTTAACCAAATATAACATAAAACATTTAAAGCATAGAAAATATATTTTCAGAGTTCCGGGATGTCGCTTAAAAAAGGCAAAGAATATGATTTGAATATAACGGATCTGGCGTTCGGAGGCAAAGGCTTTGCCAAAGTCGACGGTTTCGTGGTTTTTGTGGATCAGGCGGTTCCTGAAGATGTCGTGAAAGTTCGGGTGGTCGGAAAGAAAAAAAATTACGCAGAGGCACGAATCATTGAAATGATTTCCCCCTCACCGTTAAGAATCAATGCGCCCTGTCCATACAGCGGCACCTGCGGTGGCTGCAAATGGCAGTATCTGCCGTATGAGTTGCAGATTCAATATAAGCAACGGCATGTAAAAGAAGCCCTGGAGCATCTTGGTAATATCCATGACATCCAGGTAAATCCGACCCTGCCTTCTCCAAATATTTTTGAGTACCGTAACAAAATGGAATTTTCCTGTTCGGATCGAAAATGGCTCATGCCCGCGCAGATGACCGGTGAAAATATTGATACCGGTTTTGCCATCGGACTTCATGTTCCCGGAACTTTTTATAAAGTACTCGATATTGGCGCATGTATGCTCCAGCCGGATTTAGGAAACCAAATATTAAATGACGTACGCGTATTTATCAAAGACTCTGATATGCCGGTCTATGGTTTGAAAAGCCATGAAGGTTTCTGGCGTTTTTTGATGTTGCGTCATTCCGTGTCCGAAAATCAGTGGATGGTTAACATCATCACAGCCTCAGAAAACCGAAATATAGTTGCTTCACTAGCCGAACTTCTTATGGAAAAATATCCCAATGTGGTGTCGGTGGTCAACAATGTGACAGCCCGAAAGGCCGGTGTTGCCGTGGGAGAGTATGAGGTTCACCTAGCAGGAAAAACATGTATAAAAGATGCCATAGATCCTTTTGTTTTTGAAATTTCCGCCAACTCATTTTTTCAGACCAACACCAGGGCTGCAAGAAGCCTTTACGATACGGTGGCCGGGTATGCACAACTGACAGGGAAGGAAACAGTCCTGGATCTTTACAGCGGGACCGGTACGATCCCGATTTATCTGTCAGGCCGGGCCGCCCGGATCGTGGGGATAGAAATTGTCGAAAGCGCCATTTCAGATGCTGAAAAAAACTGCCGCCTAAATCAGGTGGATAATTGTCGTTTTATTGCCGGTGATATTCGAACTTCGCTAACAGAAATTGACTTCAAACCTCACGTAATGATTATTGATCCGCCTCGTGACGGCATGCACAAGGATGTGGTCAGACAAGTCCTGGACATGTCGCCCGACCGAATCGTTTATGTATCCTGCAATCCGGCAACCCTGGCCAGAGACCTGGCTTTGATGAAAAACCATTATCATGTGATCGAGGTTCAGCCTGTGGATATGTTTCCCCATACGTTTCATATCGAATCGGTGGCATGCCTCGGAAAAAACTCCGGCTGTAAATGAAAATCATTAGTCTTCAATTGCATCTTTTCCTTCTTTCATGATTGCCCCTCCTCCGATGAAACCTATGCCGGTCATGAGGCCCTGCATGATTCGCCCTCGACATCAGGATCGCTGGTTTCATTTAAAAACGATTCAGGCACAGGACATATGCGCCAGGGGGAACGTGCGCAGACCCAGGGTCCGGGAATGGTGTCAATACTCCAATGCGGTTAGTTAAATACCATAAATTGAGTACCTTTGAGGATATACAAAAAGTTATAGGTTTTTTAGCCTGGCGAATAATTCGCCAGGCCGGTCGGTGAGTTTACCTGCTGTCCTCTTTTTATTTTACGTCCACGCCCTTTCTCTCAGGGAATCTTTGAGTATCCGGAGTCACTCCTTAAGGTTTTTCTCTGTCCGGAAATCTCTGTGTGTCCGGGGTCACTCCTTCGGGTTTTTGGGTATCCGGGTTAACTCCTTCAGGTCTTTGTGTGTCCGAAGAAGCTCCTTCAGGTTTTTCTCTGTCCGGAAATCTCTGTGTGTCCGGGGTCACTCCTTCGGGTCTTTGGGTATCCGGGTTAACTCCTTCAGGTCTTTGTGTGTCCGGAGAAACTCCTTCACGTTTTTCTCTGTCCGGAAATCTCTGTGTGTCCGGAGTCACTCCTTCGGGTTTTAGGGTATCCGGGTTAACTCCTTCAGGTCTTTGTGTGTCCGGAGAAGCTCCTTCCTGGGTTTGTGTGCCAGGGGTCCATCTTTCCTCTATCTGTTCATCAGGAGAAAGTCTATCTTGCTTTGTTTCCTGAGCTAAAGCTTGTCCTGCCCAAAATGCGAGAACAAATAAAATTGCCATAAATGTTATACCTGTTTTTTTCATTTTCATTCTCCTTTTTTCTTATGATGTGTTTTTTGATCTTTTTTCTGCCATACATGTCTCTCTGTTCGTTTTTGATGTCCATTGGAGATCAGCAGCATATTTACACCCCAATGATGCTATTTCAGTGGCACATATCCGTCATTCCGGCGAAGGCCGGAAATCCGGGGGCATCAACAGTCTGGATACCAGCCTTGCTTTGCATGACGTCAGAAGATTTCTCAAAACAGATTCGCTCACCTCAGGTTACAATCTATGGTATGGAGGGAAAAGGGTAAATACACTTTATCGGGTATTCGGCATGGTGATTACCCATATAAAAAGCCGGGAAAAGGAGAATAAGGTCCCCATATGTTAACTTCCCGCGAGAATCTGAATAATATGACTACAGAACACCTCTCAGGAAAATCCATAGTTAAATCGCCGCCTCATGGATAAGTCTGTTTAGCGATTAATTTTTCCTTTATCGATAAACATTGCATGAATACATGCGAAGAGAGGGTCAAACGGGGTATTCATGGTATTTATTTTTTGAAGGTTCGATACAAGAATAAGTAAAGATGAAAATAAAATTTTATTCTGTTAATTCGTAACACGCAAGTAAAATATTTTAACCTGGTTTGAGCGGTTTCATGTGGGGAAAACATCTGGTCCCATACCGCCGACGGTATCCAGTTCGAGGTTTTCCTTTGGATTCCGGCTTTTTGCCGGAATGACGATGAGTTCCCGGTATAATCGTTCAATTTGGGTTCAAAGAAATTTATTCACAAAAGCGCATATTGCGCGCAAATCACAAAGGAGGTTTCAATGAATAATATTACCCCAACCGACGTACAGGTCCAAACCGAATCCAATGCATCTGGAGTCTCTTGGTCTTCTGTCATCGGCGGTGCATTCGTCAGCGGGTCGTTTGCTTTGATTTTTATCCTGCTGGGTATAGGACTGGGGCTGTCTGTAATTTCGCCCTGGTCGGGCGAAGGTGTAAGCGCGATGACAATCGGTTTGGCCGCGATCGTCTGGATGATTGCGACACATGCCATTGCATCCGGCCTTGGCGGTTATCTGGCAGGCAGGTTGCGCACAAAATGGTCCAATCTGGACGAAGACGAGGTTTTTTTCCGCGATACAGCACATGGATTTCTGGTTTGGGCGGTCAGTATGATTATAACTGCAGCACTGCTTGGCAGTATGTTTTTATCCATTGTCAGTGGTGGTGCCAAACTGGCTGCTTCTACAGCAACGGTCGGTACTATTGCCGCAACGTCCGGCGGTGGTGATAATGAAGCCACCGGAGGGCTGACAGACTATTTTACTGATATGATGCTTCGTACCGGCCAACCAGTCGAAACCTCATCCGAAGAGGTAAAACGCGAACTCGGCAGCATTCTAACCCAGGCGTTACGCAGGGGGACAATACCAGATGTGGATCGAGGCTATATGGCGAGTTTGATTGCAAGACATACCGGGCTTTCACAAGCCGAGGCTGAGAGGCGAGTCGATGAGGTTTTCGAAGAAGCCCAGAGGATCGCTGCCGAGGCGGAGGAAACTGCACGTAAAGCAGCTGACGAAGCAAGGAAAGCTACTCGTACCGCATCGCTGTGGATCTTTGTGGCCTTACTGGCAGGAGCGTTCTGTGCCAGCTTCGCAGCAACGATCGGTGGCAGGCAGCGGGACATCCTTACCGACGATGTCGTCAATCAGGACAGGCATAGAAGCTGATTGTCCGGCACCGAAAAAATAACCCTGGTCATTATAAATTCATTTATCTTATAGAGGAGGTTCTTATGAGTTCGATATTACTTTGGCTTATTGGAATACCAATTCCGATCATCATTTTGATCATTTTGTTATTCTAGGTTTCCATCGCGAGGCTGAACCAGCCCGCGCGGATTTATAAATCGGCACGCCCGGCTACAAGTTTACCGGGCGTTCCATTTTTAGAGCGGGAGATGATTTGGAAACTGATAGCTTAAAAGATTACCGGACTACCCAGACCGTGCAGTTTTCGGCATGATTGACGATCTTGCTCGATATGCTGCCGAATAGAAATTCCTCACTACGCGAAACACCCTGCCGTCCAACAACAATGGTGTCAAAATGGGTTTCATCACGCTCAGCCAGGATGCATTCCACCATTGATGGGCAATATCTCAGCGTGGATCTTGTCGAAAGGTCATTCTCGGAAAAACCGGCATCAATCAGTATCTTCCGATAATCCGCCAGCATGGTATCCACCTTCTGTTTCGTACGTGCAAGCCATTTATCCTTTTCTTTCTGATCCGGAAAATAATCTTCTTCAGGATCGGGTATGACATGCAGCACCGAAACCTTGAATCCCGGGAGTCCGCCCAGTAACTGACCAACATATGATACGGCACGCCGGGCATTTTCAGATTCATCTACCGCGATAAGAATATTTTTATTTATCTTATTTTCCGATTCAGACATGACATGTCTCCTTTGGTTTTTGAATCTATCCTTAAAAGTCTCTTTGAGCGTCTTGCAAATCCTCCAGCAATTGGGATGTGTGTTCGTAATACCATTTAGCGCCCAGTGAAAAATGCATCATGACACGATTTAACCGTTCCGGAATGTAAGGATAGGCTTTTTTGATGTTAGCCAACCGGTTTCGGAAAACAATGTTAAGATCATCTTCCACAAGACTTTCCAGCACCTCCGGTTTTTGACGTTTTAAATCCGGGAGCAGAACATCACCCTTGCCTGCCAAAAACATCAGAATATTTCCTAACCCAAAAAGATCATAGCCGTATATATTTTCTCTGTGGCGGTAGTTATAATCGAAATCGATCCATCGATAGCTTTTGCTTTCCCGGTCCACGAAAATATGGTCTCGGCGAATATCCCCATGTTTTTCACCGTGCTCGTGAATAAAACGGATTGCATCAATACATTCTATAAATTTGCTCAGAATCGAAGGAAAATGTTCAAAGAAATATTCACGATGATCCATGGTTAAATTGCCGACCAACTGAGATAAGGGCGGCCCGTATATGTAATCCAAAATTCGAACGAGGTTACCTTTTTCATCCTCAACACTGAAACCATGCATGAAATTAGGGTGGTCCTTTACCAAATCAAGAATTCTCGCTTCTTTTCTGGGGCTGCGAAAGCACTCGAATTCAATTTGACCGACACTGGCCATGAATTTTTCATAAAACACCAGTTTAAGAATTTTGGATTCTTCGGTTTCAAGATCTATAGAGCGCTTAACCCATTGTTTGACCTCATCGTCCAGACCAAAACGACCTTCCTTGGCGTTGTGGCGTATCAGGTAGGCCTTTCCTCCGATTTGAACAACGTCGTTGAACTGCACTTTAAAAAAATCGGTCGTATCGGTCACAATCCTGATCGGCTTTTTGTCGTCCCGATTCGGCATCCAATGAGCTGCCCGTTCGCGGATCTTATCTTCATTATCATGAGAGTTCATAAACATATTCAAAAATATGCCAATAAAATGATTGAGTGTCAACAATGATCTAATTTTTCGGAAGTAACAGACAACATCCAAAACAGATAATGGAGATGCCGAAAATAATCCAAAAAACCAGTGAAAGTCCTGATAGCGCTGCAGCCCTGAGGGCCTCAAGAGCGGTTTCGGAAAATTTTGAAAGCATTTCAGGATTAAGTATATTTTCAATATGATGAGTGATATTTTTTTGACTCGTGATTTCCGCAAGATGATCTGCGGAGAGCTTGTCCATTTCCCGGGCTAATCGTGCTGTAAACAAACCTCCGCAAATACCGATGCCCAAAGTGCCGCCCAGTGTCCTTGCAAACTGATGTGAAGACGTTGCAACACCAATATCCTCCGGTTTTAAGCTGTTTTGTACCACCAAAAGTGTTGCCAGGGTCACAAAACCCATACCTAGCCCTGCAAGAAGAAAAGTCCAGAAGCAAAAAGCCATGGTGGTTTCTGTTGTAAACAGAAGAGTTGTTCCAGCACCTGTTGCAAGAAAAACAGTGCCCACCACCGCTGATGTTTTCTTTTCAAAACGATGAATAACTTGTCCAAGCATCAATGAACCCATGGACCACCCAAGACTCAAGGACAACATGGCAATACCCACTTCCATGGGCGTTTTTAACAAAACACCCTGAATAAAAAGCGGTGCGTAGGCAAACAACGAAAATATGACAAAACTGCTTAAAAAAACCGCCATGTTTCCGTTACGAAATCCTTTTAACCGAAAAAATTCCAATGATAATATCGGTTCCGGTGCACGCTTTTCAGCTACATAAAATCCGATGGAAAATAAAAGGGTTATGAAACACAGTCCCAATATCTCATAAGAAATCCATGGGTAGGTTCGGCCTCCTATCAGAAAAACGGTCAGAAGGCCAAGGATGGAAATCGATAGAGTGATGACTCCGGCAAAATCCAGGTAAACTGTTTTTTTCTTATCCCTGATTTCACTGAGATAAAAATAGACTACTGCAAGAGATAGAATCCCAAGAGGAATGTTCATAAAAAAAATCCATCGCCAGGAAAAATATGTCACAATCAGCCCGCCCAATGTAGGCCCCAACACGCTGGCGATTCCCCAGACAAAACTTGCAAATCCAAGGGTTTTTCCTCGTTTTTCAAGTGAAGAAACATCGGTCAGGATCACGTAAACCAGTGCAAAGTTTCCACCAGCACCGATTCCCTGAATGACCCTTGAAAAAATTAAAAACCCCATACTTGTCGACGATCCGGCCATGACCGAGGCTACCAGGAAAATGGTGGTTGAGGTCATAAAAAGGTATTTGGTTTTAAACAGGTCGGCAAGTTTTCCAAAGATCGGCAAAGACACCGTTCGGGATAGAAGGGCAGCAGAATAAACCCAACTGTAAAGGGATAGGCCACCCAGATCCGCAACGATGGTGGGCATCGCCGCAGCCATAATCAAAGCATCCAGTGCGCTCAGGAATAAAACCAGAAGTGCCGCCGCAATTACCGGGAAGCGTTTGAAATCTTTCATTTCATCCCTTCGTGGTATAATGTGTTCAGTGTTCAGGGTTCAACACTCCTTGCTTCATTCCGGCCTTCGCCCATTGGTGTCGAGTTAAGATGCGGACCAGATATTAAAGTCCGTCATTCTGAGGAGGCAAGTAACTATAAACCACAAAATAGAGGGAATACACGAAATATATTTAAGTTTTGCTGTTTTTTTCTTATACTCTCGACAGTCCAAAGTTCTCCGTCATGCCGGACTTGATCCGGCATCCAGAAAAACCAGGTTCTTGAATCCACCTGGATTCCGGCCTCCGCCGGAATGACGATACAAAAAGATCGATATGATTGATTTCAGGCACTTATGAAAACTTAAGACTGGCAAGTTATACTTAATGACTTTGAAAAACAATCTTGGGAGGTTTATATGAAAAGCTACAGAAAAGAACTTTGGTTCGAGGTTCCCACCAGACGGGCATTTATCAATATCACACCTCAGATACAGCGATGCCTGAACGAATGCGGAATCCAGGAGGGTCTGGTTTTGGTCAATGCCATGCACATTACCGCATCAGTTTTTATCAACGACGATGAGTCTGGTCTTCATCATGATTATGAAGTGTGGCTGGAAAAACTGGCCCCTCATGCTCCTGTGGATCAATACCGGCACAATGTCGGCGAGGACAACGCAGATGCACACATGAAAAGGCAAATCATGGGACGCGAAGTCGTGGTGGCTGTTACCGGTGGAAAGCTTGATTTCGGCACCTGGGAGAGAATTTTTTATGGAGAATTCGACGGACGGCGCAAAAAAAGAGTGCTGGTCAAAATTATCGGAGAATAGTTGCCCTGTCAATATTACATGCTGGTTTAAAGGGATTTATTCGGCTGGAACTTCAGCTTAAAAATCCAGGGGATTTTCGTTTACTGTATTTTTTCAGATTAAATAAGGCTAACGGACCAAAGTCAGTGCCACCACCTCGCCCCGGGTTAAAAAGCGTACCGGAACTCCCGAGACTCCAACTCCTGAACTTGTGTATCCCTGCATGGATCCGGCTTTCCAGAAACCCTGGGCCATGGACCTTGGGGAGCGGGAATGGGTGAAGACAGGTCCAATTACGGGCAGTTGCACCTGACCTGCATGGGTGTGACCGCAAAGATAAAGATCCATATTATTTGCTGCAGCTTCTTTGAACATTTCCGGAGTATGACAGAGAAAAATCTTGAATGCTTTTTCAGGCACTCCATTTAATGCCACCTGAATATCGGAACATTTATAATAGTGGGGGTCGTCAACCCCGACAATATATATTTCCTGGCCGTCCTTTTCAATCCTGTGCGAATCATTGAGCAAAACTTTTATGCCCATACTCTCCATGGCCGGGATCATTTCCAGACAGTCATGATTGCCCAGTACTGCGAATTTGCCATACTTGGTTGTAACATTGGTCATGATCATGGAAAATAATTCCAGACAGGTATTATAGTCCCCATATGTGGACATTCTCAGATCACCGCCAAAAATGAAGATATCCGCCTCAAGTCTTTCCAGAATTCGGATCATTCTGGACGTAAGCCCTTCAAGTCCATCAAGATGCAAATCCGAAAAATAAAGAATGTTCAGGTCAAGAAACTTGTCAGGTAGTCTAGGCACAGAAACTTTTTCGGAAACAAGACTTATATCAAGGGCATTTTGTTTTCCCTGATCATACAGTCCTGCAAATTTGAAGAAGTGTTTGATTACCCAGTGATAATATATTGCTTCCTCAAAATGAAAGAATGGATGAAAACGCCTTAAGCTCAAAGAGCAGGAGCTGATTTCCTTGAACCTGGTCATGGCTTTTAAAGTCCTGGGATACAATGGAAACGGTATTTTCAAAAGAATATTTTTGTAAAAAACCGCTCCGATATAAGCTCCGATGCAAAAGATGATGACCAGGAAACCTGGCCTGAAAAAGCCCAGTCCAAAGTAAGGACTTAGAAGCAAAAAAGGCAAGGCCCCCTCAAAAAACTGATCCAGAACCGGAAAATTATGCCCGCTGGATTTGCCCAGGCGTCTCTTGGCAAAGCTTGAAAGCAAATCTCCAAACATACTCATAAGTGCGGCCAAAAAACCAAGCCAAACCGGGAAATCCCAAAGAAATGCTATCAATGATCCACAAAAAAGGGCTCCGATCAGTCCCCGCCATGTCTTATGGGGTCCAAAAAGTGGTTTCTGATCTCTGAAGGTTTTATTCAGATCAATGGGCAGGCTGAATCTCTTGTCAAGCAAGAAAGAAAGCAGTGGAGGAATAAAATTTATCAACCAGAGAAGAAATAATAATTTTAAATACAATAAGACGGTCATGTGTAATTGCGTCGGCTCTCAGTAAACGTTTTGTTGAAAAGGTTTCCAGTAATAAAATCGCTCAAATTAAGGTGTGGAAAAAGCACTTTCTTTTCGGAAAATGCTTTTTCTGAAATTTTAAAGATCCCTATTTGATCATGGAAACAACCTTGTTTACGAGCTTTTCAATTCCCACGGCAATATCTTTTATACCTGGACCGAGCATGTAGGCAGGAGTGGTAACGATTTTATTGTTTTCATCAACATGAATCATATCCACGGTGCAATTTTTGTGTCCTCCTCCCATCTTTTCGATGGCCTGGGCCGTGTTCAGATCGTTTCCGATGGTCACCTGAGGCTTTTTATCGGAAAGTGCTTTTGTTAAGGTTGCCGGGGCAATGCAAATGGCACCGACCGGTTTTCCCGCCGAAACCATTTCGTTTAAAAGTCTTTTTACTTCCGGATTCACTTGAGCATCGGTTCCCTGTATTGCAAAGGTGCTCAAATTTTTTGCCGCCCCTGTACCGCCCGGCATTATCAATGCATCCAGGTCGGAAGCTTTGACATCCTTTAAATTTTTAATTTTTCCCCTGGCAATTCGCGCCGACTCTACCAGCACATTGCGTTTTTCCTTGACCTGTTCCTGTGTCAGATGATTGATCACATGAACCTGATCCATATCCGGAGCCATACAAACTATTTCTGCTCCTGCCTTGTCCAAAGCCAGAAGCGTCAACACAGCCTCATGGATTTCCGAGCCGTCAAAAACCCCGCATCCTGATAACATAACTCCCACTTTTTTAGACATGATGTACCTCCCAGGTTATACACTCAATACATGTTTTCCCAAAACAAAGCAGGTAAAATTACCTTCAAATACTTTTTCTTCGCCTCGGGTTACAACAACCTCTACGGTATTTTTCTTGCCTTCGACCGCAGTCACACGTGCTTCAGCCAAAACCCTTTCTCCGGTTTTGACGGGTTTCAAAAATTTGACGTCGGCCCCTCCCAACACGACATTAGGATGATTTACAGCGATCATGGCTGCATAATCCGCCTGGCCGAATATGAATCCTCCATGAACAAGACCCGATTGATCCGCAGCCATGCTTTCAAGAGTGACAAGCTCAACACGGCTGTATCCTTTTTTGACTTCCAAAGGTTTGCCGCAAATCTCTTGATTGATCTTTTGATGCGTGATAATTTCCATGTGTGTTTCCCCCCAATGGTTGTGGCTTGGAAATGAAATATTCCTCCGGTAAACAAAAAAGACCGTGAAGAAATTTTTTAATTACAAGCAATTTCAATTATTTTTAATACAATTAAGGCAATTTATCAAGTAGAGAAGGAATATCATAGTGGGCAATCTCATAGAAAAAAGAATAGAAATTTTTAGAAAAAATCTTGAAAAAAACAATCTGGACACATTCATGGTTCTGGTAGAGCAAAACCGATACTATTTGAGCGGCTATACCGGTGAGGACACTCAGTTTGATGAAACCGCCGGAGCCCTTTTTATTAAACCTGATCAACTTGTGTTAGCAACCGATTCCCGTTTCGATCTGCAGGCAAAACACGAATCACCCCTGTACGAAGTCATCACTTACAAAAAAGGCCTTGAAAAAGAAATACCGACTATTGCCCAGAAATTAAACACTAAACGCATGGGATTTGAAAGTATACGGCTCTCATTCCTGCAATATCAGAAAATCCGAAAAGAACTTGATGAACAGAGCCAGCCTGACGTAAAACTTATGGCTACAGAAAACATGGTTGAAAACATGAGAATGATCAAGGAAGAATCTGAGATTGATGCATTGAAAAATGCACTAAAAATTGCCGAGGATGTATTTTATGAATTCATTCCCCATTTAAAGGCCGGTATGACTGAAAAGGAGATTTCCTGGTGGATGGAAAAACAGCTGCGGGAAGCGGGCGCGGATGCGTTATCTTTCCCCTCCATTGTGGCATCCGGACCCAACAGTGCTCTTCCCCATGCAATCGTTTCGGACAGAAAAATTAAGGAAGGTGAGCCCGTACTATTTGATTGGGGGGTTAAACTGAAAGGATATTGTTCCGATATTTCTCGAACCATTTTTTTGGGTACCCCTGATCACACGTTCAGGAAAATTTTTCAAACCGTTTACGATGCTCAGCAAAAAGCCATTGAAGCTATAAGGCCTGGAATGACCGGAAAACAGGTGGATCAAGTGGCTCGTGAACATATTGACGGCACGGAGTTTAAAGGAAAATTTGCACACGGCCTGGGCCACGGCACAGGGCTTGCCGTACATGAAAACCCACGATTAAGCCCGCTGAGAGAGGATTTACTAGAACCGGGCATGGTGGTCACAGTTGAACCCGGCATTTATATTCCGGGATGGGGCGGAGTTCGCCTGGAAAATATGGTTGTGGTTCGGGACTACGGTGCTGAGGTGCTCAATAAAACCGATGCATCCAAATTTGAAGTGCTGGATTGAAAATGACTCCGGATACCCTTGTTGACCGGTTCATCAATTATCTCATGGTTGAAAAAGGTCTTTCAGCCAATACCATTGAATCCTACAGTCTGGACCTGGCAAGGTATCTGGATTTTTTAAAAAAAAGCGGCATCAATGAAATATCAGATGAAGATACATCTCATATCTTAAAACATCTGATCGCATTAAGAAAAGAGGGCCTGAACGCCAGATCCAGGGCGCGGCATCTTGTGACTCTCAGGGGGTTTTACAAGTTTTTGGTTCAGGAAAAGATTATCACCCATGATCCTGCCCAAATGGTGGATTTGCCGAAACTGGGTCTTAAGTTGCCGGATTTATTGTCTGTCGAAGAAATTCAGGAACTTTTAAAAATTCCGGACCTGACAACCCTTAGAGGTCAAAGAGATGCCGCCATGCTGGAACTGCTCTATGCGGCCGGTTTACGAGTTTCGGAACTGCTTCAGCTCAAGATTCAGGATATCAATTTGGAGGCCGGGTTTGTAAGGGTTTTTGGAAAAGGCTCGAAAGAACGTATTGTTCCTATCGGAAATTTCGCCAGAGAAAAAGTACGGGATTATTTAACCTATGGAAGACCTTTTTTACTTAAAACCTACCAGAGTCGCTATCTGTTTGTAGCAAGAGCCGGAAAACCAATGACCCGTCAGGGGTTCTGGAAACTTGTCAAGCAATACGCTTCAAAGGCCGGACTTCATAAAAAAATCACTCCCCATAGTTTTCGGCATTCCTTTGCCAGTCATCTTCTGGAAGCCGGTGCAGACCTGAGATCGGTACAACTGATGCTGGGTCATGTGGATATTTCCACAACCCAGATTTATACTCATGTGGCGAAGGAGCAGCTTCAAAAACTCCATGAAAAATATCATCCCAGAGGATGATAACCAAAAGCAACTTTTTTGCCTGTCATTTCGAGGGAG
Source organism: Desulfobacteraceae bacterium (assembly GCA_011389745.1). Taxonomy (GTDB): domain Bacteria; phylum Desulfobacterota; class Desulfobacteria; order Desulfobacterales; family SKZT01; genus SKZT01. The sequence continues at coordinate 47,563 of JAABTQ010000006.1, forward strand.
CAACTATAGTTGGCCCGATGGTTTAAAAGAAAATATTTTCAATATTTTGACTGAATCCCGGGCGACCAAAGAGTCTTTTGCCACTGCCTGAAATTTTTTTATTATTCCCCGACCATGGAAATCAATTCTGCGGTAAAGGAACCGACCGGCACTTTACTTTCAACCCTGACCGGAATTCGCCGGTCATCGGCGGTCAGCCAAACCCGAATTTTCGCATTCTTTACTTTTTCAAAAACCCCGCCGATCTCTTCGATGTCAGGCTCTAGAAGGTATGTGTCAAATACCCTGCTTTCAATGGTAATGTATTCCCTTTTAACAATATTGGCTTTGCCGATGATGCATTTTTTCCCATCAGTAACCGGGACGACGATTTCATCAATCTGATCAAGATCTTGTAATCGTGCAAAATACACAAGTGATAGCGGGTCGAGAGTACCGGGTAAAATATCCACAGGCGGTTTTTGTATACCAAAGTTGGAATATCCGGCCTGGTTTGTATCCCAGTCAAACTCAACAATGATATCTCTTCGGGTACGGCCTTCCCTCTGGTTTTTCCGGTAATAATAAGATCGTGTGAAATCCATTGCCACATAAGAACTGATCGTGTCTCGAACCTTGTAAAATAAATCCAAAAAGGGATAAGAGGTTACCTTTAATTCAAAATGATAGGCATCCTGTCCGTTAACTTCCCGAAAAGGAAGCACTGACAATACACCCTCACCCACAGGAATGATTCCCCATTTGATTCCATAAATCAGCGTTTCTCCAGGGGAAAAGGGGAAAGTCTTTTTTGTAGCATGGGTTGTTGATGAAAATAATAATACCCCGCAAACCACAAATATTAAAACATACCGGAATTTTTGAAATATATTTTTATCCGTCAGATTCATGGGTTTGAACCTTTACCATTTTTCTCCGGTTTCTCGTTTACGTTTTCTTTCTTTTTTCCAGGCAATATCTTTTCTTCTCTTACGATATTCCTGCTTTTTGCGTTCTTTTTCCGGTGAAAGGTCCGGCATATAACTACCCGGGGTCGGATCTACCTTTATATCGGAGGCCACCTGTTTTTTATTTATTGGTTTTTCTTTGGGAAGCGCAGGACCTGTAAAACACCCGACGGGTATTGTATCGGCCAGATAAATTTTCTGCCCCACCTGGTGGAAATCCTGACCCTGCTCAATTGATTTCGCTACCTGGACGGTCAACATTACCGGTTCTTTATCAAAACGCTTGCCTATCCGCGTGGCCATTTCTGAATCAGAAGCCAAAACCACCTGGGTATTGCCCACGGGGAAAATGCCCTTTTCCATGGTAAACTGGTGAGCTTTTTGGCGTACACAAGTATAGAGAAGTTTTGGAGGTTGAACAGCCGGGACTATTCCCGGAAGATGTTTCCGGTCTGTGGCACGAATTAAATGATCGCAAATTTCAAAAGGCGGCTCCGGCGAAGTTAAAAGAATTTCATCAAGATCAGACCGGCGAATATGGCGAAAATCGGTTTCTTCGCAAAGGGCCTTGAGAAAGTCCTTGATTTTAATGTATCCGTTCTCATCCGGCACGAGTCCGAAATCATGCGGTTTTCGCCCAAGCAGATATGCCATAAACTTTGATAGATGTTTCAGGGATTTCTTAACGGCCATGAGTCAAATTTAGTCCGGTTCATTTCCGAAGCATTTGTTTTATTTTTAGCCCCCACCCTGCCCCCCCCCCGCTGGGCTGGTCATAAAACACACATGACACAGGGGAGTTTTAAACAGCTTGAAGATCCTAAATTCTCCGTCATGCCGGACTTGATCCGGCATCCGGAAAAACCAGCTTCCTTAATCCGCCTGGATAGCGCTGAAACGCTTAACTTCGTGCCCGGCCTTCGCCCATTAGCAAAGGCTTTGAAGAAAATACTTTACTGCATGCCGGTAAAGCCACGGAGACCGAAGAATCTCCGGTATAAATCGGGGGGATATTCAAAGTTGACCTGGAAGATGGCAAATGGAAAAACCGATTCAACAAAAACGAAAGATTCTTCGTCGGCCAATGATTGCCTGCCAAACAACAGAGTTTGGTGTCGGCCTCCTCAGAATGACAAGCTTTGTGCCTTTCCCCAACTTGAAATATTCTATTCATTATCTGCAATTACTGCAAGAACATTGGATAAAAATTCATGCTTATTCAAAATTTTCGGACAACAGATTTGGTTTTTTCAAAAAGCATGATGTTTCAGACCTTGACCATGACTTAAGGGTTTGATATTGATTCCCTTAATATTTCAGGAAAAGCCAACCTTTTTCATCCCATGGAAAGGAAATATGCCGATTATGATAACTAAGAAATCCCAAGCACTTTTTGAACAAGCTGTAAAAAGAATTCCCGGAGGTGTCAATAGTCCGGTACGAGCATGCCGATCGGTCGGAACGGATCCAATTTTTATCGATCGGGCACAAGGATGTTACCTTTTTGATGCGGATGGAAACCAGTATATAGATTATGTAGGCTCATGGGGACCCATGATACTTGGGCATCGTCCTCTTGGGGTTATCAGGGCGCTTTCCCATGTGTTGAACCGGGGAATCAGTTACGGTGCGCCCACTGATCTGGAAGTTCATTTGGCCGGTATGATCATTGATGCGGTCCCATCTATTGAGATGGTCCGTATGGTCAATTCCGGGACGGAAGCCACCATGAGCGCAATTCGTTTGGCTCGGGGTTTTACCGGTCGTGATACGATTATCAAGTTTGACGGATGCTACCATGGGCATGCGGATACATTGCTGGTGACAGCAGGTTCCGGCATTGCCACACTCGGTATTCCCGGAAGCCCTGGTGTTCCTGAAGGGTGCGTCAAACATACGATTTCTCTTCCATATAACAACATAGAAAAGATCAGGGAATTCATGGAGCAGCGCGGCGATGAGGTTGCCTGTATCATCGTTGAGCCCGTTGCCGGAAACATGGGCCTTGTGGCACCTGTCCAGGGATTTTTGGAAACGCTTCGGGAGTTGACCCACCAACATAACAGCATCCTTATTTTTGATGAAGTCATGACCGGTTTTCGAGTTGCGTTTGGAGGTGCCCAATCGCTATATAACATTACCCCGGATCTGACTTGTCTTGGAAAAATCATCGGGGGTGGGCTACCGGTAGGAGCATATGGCGGAAAAAAAGAAATCATGTCCAAAATTGCTCCCCAGGGTGATATCTATCAGGCGGGCACCCTATCCGGAAATCCAGTAGCCATGGCTGCCGGAATCGCAACTCTGGAACAAATCAAAGCCCCGGGGATTTATGAACGATTGGAAGAAAAATCCGGTCGTCTGGCCAACGGGTTAAGAAAAATAGCTGAAAAAGCCGGCATACCTGTTTTTGTCAATCGTGTCGGTTCCATGCTGGGGATGTTTTTTACAGACAGCAATGTCCTGAATTTTGAAGACGCCAAAACCAGCGACTTACAAAAATTTACCGCTTACTATCAGGGTATGCTCGAAAGAGGCATTTATCTTGCCCCGTCTCAATTCGAAGCCTTTTTCCTATCCACTGCTCACGAGACCAAAGATATTGAAAAAACCCTGGAGGCCGCGCAAGAGGTCTTTGAGCTGTTATAACAACGCCCGGAACTTTTCGAGTAGTATTTCCAGACCCACGGTGCTCTTCTGCTCCAAAAAAAGACCGCCACTTTTTACGGCCGGAACGAAAAATGGGCTTTGCTCGATATTGATATCGATGATGGGTTTTAAGTTTCGAAATACCTCGTTGACAATCTGGTTAGGAAGGTTGGTCGCACCCGAAGTGCCTGCAACGACCAGAAGTCCTGTCTCACGGGCAGCTTTTAGAGAACTGTAAAGACGGTAATAATTTTCATTATAGGATTCATCGAACCAAAGCACATGTGGTCTGACCGGGCCCGAACAATCCGGGCATTTGAGCAACCCGCGATCCTTTTCTGTAAAATGATCGCCTTTGTTTTTACCATCTATTTCGAAAGGCAAAGGGTAAACACGCTCCTTGCACTCCGACACGCATCTCATAAAAAAAATATTTCCGTGAATCTGCCAGGTTCTTTCAGGGCTGTTTCCTGCAAGAAGATGCAGGTTGTCCACATTTTGGGTAATCAGCGTAAATTGATCCCCAAGCATTTGCTCAAAGGCGACCAAAGCCAGATGACCGGAATTTGGAAGTGCCTTTTTACAAATTCCCATCCGATAAAGATACCATGTCCAAACCTCCTCAGGTCGCTGTTGGAACATTCGATAAGTGGCCATCTCCTGAGGATGATAGTTATTTGATCCTACTTTCCAATATCCCTCAGGTCCTCTGAACGTAGGGATGTTGCTTTCAGCAGAAATTCCGGCGCCGGTCAGAAAGGTTAACCGGCTTTTTGTTGAAAGAAATCCTTCAACAATTTCTTTTAATCTGTCTACCATGGTTGTCATTTTCCAAACTGGAAAATCAGGAGCGAATCCCTCAGCCCGCAGGTTTGCACTTCGGGGGAGCAAAGCCTCCCGATCCTTTGGGAATGCCTGATGGGCGAACTGATGCGGCAGAAATTAATTTTTGCACATCACCGCAATCACACCTGGGGCATTTCGGCTCAGCATGGTGTGCTGAAAAAACAATTTCCTCAAAGCAATGGCAACAAGCTTTGCACTGGTATTCATAGATTGGCATAACATCCTCCTTGATCTTTTTTCAGCCTATAATAGTTTTTTTGTCAATTAAGTCAATAGGGCCAATTTTTAAGTTACTTGACAGCCTGATGTCTTTTGGTTAGCTTAAAAAATCTGAATTCTTCATTCTTGTTATCTATAGCATGAACTTTTTTAAAAAGGAGGTGGGAAATGAAGATATTACTCATCTTTCCTCCATAGATCGCAAAGGAATTAGCGATGGAAAAGCATATAAAGGGATGACCAAAGATGGTGTGAGAATCGCTCTTGGATATCCTGCTGTCCATCAAACACCTTCTTTGGACAACAATACGTGGACCTATTGGAAAAACCGATTCACGACAACGGTTGTCGAATTCGGAAATGACGGCAAAGTCATCTCGATACGCTAACAAAAAACACCTTAATACCATGATTTTAACAAATGGCGATGAACAGCCAAACGGTTTGGATATATGGATTTACAAAGCATCCCGGGGTATCAATAGAGGTAATTCCATTTTAGCAGCAACACAAACCGCCCGGCAAAAAGGAAAATCTCATTTATTAATTCTGGAAAATGATGAATCCTACACCGCAGATGATTTACAAAAAATCTTCTCTCATGTTCAGAAGTTTCCTGATGCGATTATATCAGGCAAACGCAACTTCATAAACACAAATGAATCATGGTCACACCATTCATGGCGGCAATTATCCAATTTCTGGTTTCGCCTTCAAACAAAACAGGCTCTCAAAGACTCCACCTGCAGCCTTAGAGTTTATCCGATTTATATATTCAATCACCTGAAATTGTATCAGAAAGGATTAAGTTTTGAAGTTGAAGTTTTAGTGAAATCTTCCTGGGCAAATATTGCGTTAAAGGAGGTGGAACTTGGCCAATACTATCGTTCGCCACACCACAGGGGAAACTTTATTAAAAGACTTTTGCAAGTTTTTTATATCACGATACTGAATTTGCATTACACCATGAGATCCATTACTCCCATTCCCCACCGCACAATCGTTAGGCCAAAAGAATATGGTGAAAATATATCTCTTCGTCCGCTTCAATCCCTGAAAGCTCTCCTGACCGAAAATAAATCTCCAAAACAGTTGGCGGCTGCAGGCGGTCTGGGAGTCTTTTTGGGAACATTACCTCTTATCGGTTTGCATACCATGCTTATTTTGTTCACATCCAACTTTTTTCGACTCAACAAGGTAGCCGCAATCAGTGCCAGTCAATTGTGTATGCCGCCCATAGTACCGGCACTGTGCATTGAGGCCGGTTATTATATCCGCCACGGCACTTTTCTAACCGAAATATCTCTGGAAACTATCGGATATCAGGCATTCGAGCGTCTTTTTGAATGGTTCATCGGCTCTCTTGTCCTGGCTCCTTTGTTTTCAATTATTATCGGCTTTGCAATTTATCTGACAGCCAAATTGATTAAAAGTAAGAAAAGACAGATTGCTTGATTAAAACTCCGCCACATAACCATTATCTTGCAACCCCTCCCCGGAAAAGATTGCGCATCGTGCTGGTTCACCCGGCCGGATCCAACTGGATCCCAGGCAAAAAAGATATCACCGTCATTGCCAACCGAATGGCCCCTTTAGGTCTTCTTTCCATTGCAGCCTATCTTAAACAAGAAGGGCACGCGGTATTTGTCCATGATTGCTTAGGCCCCGGAGCAGTTACTGATCATATTGCAAACATAAAAAAAATACTTGAATACAGACCGGATATTGTTGGATTTTCGGCCACAACTTCCGGCTTTTTGGATGGATACCTCATGGCCGAATCTATTAAAAAGGCCAATAACCAGGTCCGAATCATTTTCGGAGGTGTTCATATTTCAGCTTTGGGCAAAGTATTGCTTGAACAATTCAAGAATATCGATTTTCTATGCATGGGCGAAGGTGAGATAACCCTTTCGCAACTGGCTTCCGGAAAAGATGTATCAGCCATCGACGGCCTGATATGGAAAGAAGGCAATCAAGTGCGAACCAATCCGGTTCGCAGTCAAATTGCTGATCTGGATACACTCCCCTTTCCGGCGTATGAAAACCTGGAAGGATTCCCACGGGGGTATCATCTTCCTCTTTTCAGCTATATCCGATCTCCCGGATCCACCATGGTGACCAGCCGGGGCTGTCCGTATCAGTGTTCCTACTGCGACCGATCGGTTTTCGGTCGCGGGTATCGTTATCATTCGGCCCAATATATTTATGAACACATGCGTTATCTTCGTAACCGATTCGGGATTCGCCATATCAATATTTACGATGACCTTTTTACCATGCACCAAAAGCGGGTTGAAAGTCTTTGTAAGCTTCTGACTTCAAAACCGTTGGGAATTCAATTTAACTGCGCCGTGCGTATCGGGCACGCCGATGATCAATTGCTGAAAAAGTTAAAGGATGCCGGGGCACTCCAGATTTCGGTCGGCATTGAATCAGGCGATCAGAAACTTTTAGAATGTCACAAGCCGGGTGTTTATCTTGATGAAGTCAGAGACACCATCAATCGCATTCAAAAAATTGGACTGCGTGCAAAAGGGCTTTTCATGATGGGACTTCCGGGTGAAACTGTGGAATCGATTAAAAAAACAAGCGACTTTTTAATGTCACTTGGTTTGGATGATATGAATATGTCCAAATTTACTCCTTTTCCCGGTGCACCTATATGGAAAACCATACTTGAACATGGAACTCTCGACAATGACTGGTGCAAAATGAACTGTTTAAATTTTGTTTTTGTTCCGAAAGGTATTGACTCCAAAGAAACACTTGATCAGTCGTACAACCAACATGTCAAAAGGTTTTATTCTGATGGCCAATGGCGAAAAAAATTTCGGGGACGTTTGTGGGAACATCGTGGCAGTATCCGGCATTTTATTCAACATATTCCCACATTCCTTGAGGCACGGCGTACTTTTGAACCTAAAAATTAATGGTAACTTAAAAAATCATAATTCATCAAAAAATGACTATATGAAATAAAGAGAAACAGAAATGCTGACCCAAAAGCTTGAAAAAATCCTGTCAGGTCCTGAACATCCAAACGCTGAATTTATAAAATCCTCCTACACTTACCATAATATTTACACCATGGCGGCAGATATACAAACGACACTGTCCGGCAATGATGATATTGTCTGCCTGTATACGAAAAACAAAGCCATCATTGCCGCATCAGTTTTGGCATCATTGGCATCCGACTTTATGGTTATTCTGCCTTATGCACTTTCAATTCAGGCTTTACAGGAAATTCAAAATCTTTTTCATGTGGACACGATCATTACCGATCAAGCAAATTCAAATCTGTCCGGAATCAACCCGGTTATTCCCAAAATAAACAAAATTGTTTCACTATCGCTGCCGCTGGTCAAATCTCCGGATAGGCCATTTCTTAAATTTTTTACCGGCGGCTCCACAGGCCGGCCTAAGGTATGGACTAAAACCGCACGAAACTTGTTCGGAGAAGCTTTTTTTCTCTCACAAAAATTCAGACTCGACAAAACCGATTGTATTCTGGCGACCGTTCCCCCTTATCATATTTACGGGTTTCTCTTTTCTGTACTCGTTCCGTTCGTATCGTCTTCCAAAGTCACTGCCGATATTTGCTCTTTCCCACAGGAAATAAGAAACAGTCTTAAAAAATATTTTCCGACTATTCTGGCAAGCATTCCCATGCACTACAGAATTTTAAAAGGTGGGAAAATCCCTGGAGATTCTCTTCGAATGGCATTTTCTTCGGCTGGAAAATTAGATGAAACCGATGCGGATTATTTCTACCAAAAGACCGGCGTAGAGTTGATAGAAATTTACGGTTCAACCGAGACAGGAGGCATTGCGAGCCGGTGCCGTGCTAGGGGAGAAACAAATTTAGAGGCTTTTGAAATCATAGAATGGAAAGTTGTCGATGAGCGCCTTTATGTTCGTTCACCTTTTATTTCTCCGGATATTGCCGTAGATTCGGACGGTTTTTACCAAACCGGCGACCGTGTCCTTATGCAAGATGAAAAATATTTTTCACTTTTAGGGCGGGCTGACGGAATTGTAAAAGTCGGCGGCAAACGAGTGGATCTTGAAAATGTTCGCGACACAATCCTTCAGTATCCTGGTGTTACTGATGCCATTGCCTTTGCCATACCCGACACACGGGGAAGAGAAAGCAGCATTTGCGCAGTGGTTCAGGGAAATATCGACAAAGAACAGCTGATAGCAAGTATTTCACAACAGGTCGAACAATATGCCATTCCACGTCATATCAAGATTGTGGAAAAAATACCGGTTTCATCCTCGGGAAAGTATGATAGAAAATCCCTGGAAAAAATATGTATCCGGATATGAAGAAATTGTTTATACAGCAACCTGCTATTTGTCAAAAATCCATTCCGGTGGTTTCAACCGTCCCCCACTGATATCCCGCATCCTTAAACCTGAAATGGTTTCATGAATATTGCCTTCCCTATCCTCAATCCTGATATCGAAAACAAGTAGTTTTTTATCGGAATGTACCGGCTTTATCAAAGCAACATAAGTATTACTAAAACGAGTCGGCGTGTGAATGTGTCTTTCACTGAAACCCACCGGAAAGGCCACCATATGATGGTAGCGCTGACCCCATGCACAGGCCGCATGGAAGGCGGCATCCAGGGTGAATGGCGACCCTAACCGGGAATTGTCCCCTTCAATGGGATCACCTCCATAAACAGATGCCACAGCACCGTTTCGGCTCATAAACAAAGGTTCCCGGATGTTCCGATAAGCCGGGCCAAACGGAACAAGTTCCCTGTAAATGACATCAGGCGCAATTTCAAAAAAATTCTTATCCAAAAGTGATCCTGGATCAAATGCCCTTTCTTCCGATGGTTTCAGGGTAAAAGAAAGATTGATCGTTACATGCTCAATAAAACGGGTAATGGTTGATTTCCCGGATTGAAACCTGGTCACCAGCTTTGCCTGAATAAGACCGTTTTCAAGGACTTCAATATCGTTGAACCCTTCAATAGAGTCTTCATGTTTTCTTATAAAAAGAAATTTATCAAAAGTCGCGTCAACAATGTCTGCGTTTTTTATATTTTCGACATACGGCCGCGCGGAATCCACCAGAATTCTCATGGCCTCAACCGCTGGAAGCACCGCTTTGCCCATGAATTGATGGTCAAATAAATGAGGAAAGACCGGTATTGTGATGGGAATTCGTTTTTTGCGGGTTATTTGGGAAAATTTTTCCATAAATCAAGTGTCTTTTCATCGATTCCCACCGGCGATCCTGATAAATTGACGGCACAATGTTTTGTGAATCCTTTGCAGACAATCTCCTGGGTTTGCCTATGGGTAATGATATATTCGAAGCTGAGCTTGACCCGTTCCAGTCTTGACGGACGGGTATGAATATACATAGGATCATCGTAATACAGAGGCTTGAAATAGTCCACTGCAACGGAAATGATGGGATATATATAACCACTTTCCTCGATTTCACGGTATGGATAAGCAGAATCTCTCATAAGAGAAGCTCTTCCCATTTCAAAATAAATCAGATAGTTGGAATGGTAGACCACCTGGGAGCGGTCCGTGTCGGCATAAAGGGTGCGGTGTTCGCATCGGTGCCAAACCAGATTGCTTACCCTGTCCCGCACATACCGGTGATCACCATTTAAGATTTCAGGAATAAAAGATTTGGGTTTCATATCGCCTGGAATTATCGTTTAAACACCTCTGAAAACCACACAACAATTGGTCCCGCCGAATCCGAAAGCATTGGAAAGAAAAATTTCATACCCTTGTTTTCGGGCTTCATTGGGAACCACATCAATATCAGCAAACTCCGGATCAGGAATATGATTTACCGTGGGAAGTATAATGTCCTGTTGCATGCCCTCGATACTCAATGCAGCTTCTATGGCCGCGGACCCTCCCAGGGTATGCCCGATCTGGGATTTGTTCGAAGAAATCTGAATTTTCTCCAATTGGCGTTTCCCGAATACGGTTCTCAGGCACTCGATTTCGGTTTTATCTCCTTTGGGCGTGGATGTGCCATGAGCATTGACATACTGGATATCCACGGGTGCAATTTGAGCGTCATCAATCGCTTCGCGGATTGCACGAACAACGGTTGCAGGATTGGGCAGTGTAAAATGATATGCGTCGGAGGTCCATCCGACACCCAATACCTCGGCCTTAGGCGTCAGACCGTATACGGACAAAAATTCTTCGGCGGCAAGAACCAATACGCCGCCACCTTCTGAAATCACCATGCCTTTTCTGTCAATACTAAAAGGACGGGATGCCTGGGTGGGATCATGGTAAGCACGATCTTTTTCAACAATTTTGATGGTAGCGTTCATGTTGGCGAATCCATGAATAATTTCCGGCATAATGCACATGTCCACACCGCCGGCAAGGGCAAAATCGCAGTCGCCGTCGCGTATCATCCTTGCCCCGATACCGATAGCATAATTACCCGATGCACAGGCCCCCTGGGGAGAAAAAATAGGGCCGGTAAAGCCTGAATGAATCCCGGCTTTTCCCGATGGAACATTGGCGCATAAATTAGGCAACAGATATGGACTGACCTTTAATGGCCCGCGATTAACCAGATTGTCCATGGCAATGCGAAAGGAGTCGGTACCGTTTAAAGCAGAACCTATAAGGCATGCCATCCTCGGCCCTGTCTCTTGAGTAATCTGTAGTCCTGACCGTTCAAGAGCTTCATGGCAAACAGCCATGGTCAGAATCACATAATCGGCGTTCCAGTTGTAAACTTCCTTTCGACTGACAAAATCAAGGGACATGGGGGTCCAGTCAGGGATTTCACCCACCACGTTACTGAGCGAATCCACCTGACATCTTGTCACTTTTCGAAAACCGGCCTTTGCCCTGACAGCCTCTTTCCAGGTTTTTTCAAAAGTAGACCCCAAAGGTGTTGCAACACCATATCCGATTACAAAAACTCGTCTGTTTTTGGGTGCTTTCATTTGACTTTCTAAGTTGACTTTTTAAAAACGACACATGAATTGCATCCGCCAAAGCCGAATGAATTTTTCAATACATATTCCTGATTTAAATTTCGAGCCCCTTCAGGAACACAGTCCATGTCAATTTCAGGGTCGGGATTATAATTGATGGTTGGAAGCAAGATGTTGTTTTGAATACCCTCCATGGCAAAAATGGATTCAATGGCGCTGGATGCTCCCATGGCATGACCGATCAGGGATTTATTGGCCGAAACCGGAGGAACACGGCCTTTGAACAATTTTTTTAATGCATCATATTCCACTTTATCTCCGACTTTTGTGGATGCCGCATGAGCATTGACACTATCAATCTCTTGCGGAGATATTCCGGAATCCTCAATACTCTCTGTCATACAGCGCTCGATGGTCCCGACTTTGGGGGCCACAAAATGGAAAGCATCCGAGGTCATCGACCAACCGGCAATATGGGCTTTTACTTTCAAACCATGAGCATTTGCAAAATCTTTGGAAGCAATAATGATCGCACCTGCTCCTTCTGAAATGACAAACCCCCGGCGATCAACAGAAAAAGGACGACTGGCTTTAGACGGGGCTTCACAATCATTTTCAGGCCTGTGTCGATATGCTCCGTTCATAGTGGCAAAACCTGCAACAACAGGCTTGACCAACGCAAAATCCACAGCTCCGCAAATGACAAGGTCGGCACGTCCATGTTCTAAGAGCATAACCCCGACAATCACGCTTGTAAGCCCGGTGGCACATGCCGTTATGGTTGAAGTAATCGGACCTGTTGCACCGGTTAAAATGGAAATTTTTCCAGCCACCATATTAATACAAGAATTGGGATTGGCAAAGGGCGGTGGAAGTTTACCCTCTGAAATCATCCGACGATCCGCATCCAACAGGGTGTCCATTCCCCCTACCGCCGAGCTGAAAGTGACAGCCACACGCGGAGCCAACTTCGGGGTGATCTCTATTTTACTGTTTTCAAGGGCACGATAAACCACCAGCATGGCATATTTGAAAATCGGGGAAGGCCACAAAGCCAATGCACGAGGTTTCAGGAAAGGATACGAAAGTGCATCGATCTCATCCACCTGTCCGGCAACATGCACCGGAAAATCAGTATTAACCGGAAATCTTGTCAGCAGGCCGACTCCGCTTTCACCCCTCACGGCCCTATTCCACTGGTCATTTAAATTCGTGCCTAAACAAGACACCGCATCATATCCGACAACTACCGATTTTGCCATTTAATCACAATCATTTTTCATCACCATGGAATAAACTGATACAGCTTGGCAAACATCTCGTAAATTTCAATCCAGTTTTGAAGATCTTTTGCCGACCGCATGTGGGCACGCTTATTGACCATCACCCAGCTCATGTGTGCGGCGCCATCCTTGCAAGTTGAGCAATCCCTTGTTTCGGATGTACAACACCGGTGCATGGCTTTCAGATCGGAAGCCCATCGGATAAAATGGATCAGTCGTTTGGGTTTAGGATCTCTGGTATCAAGAGGTTCGGTTACCGACGGACACTCTTTCCATCCAAAAGACCAGCCCAGCATCATCCCCGTCGTAATAATCTCATGATAATATTTCGATGAAATGACCGTGTTGGGGTATTTATCCAGCATGGTATCCATTTCTTGCCGAATCTTTGATAATTCTTTCGGCTTCCAGAAAAAACCATCCACACCTTCATCATTCGAAAGAAGCTGCATATGGACTTTCAGCCCGACATCCTGAATTTTTCCGATAATCCGGTCTGTTTTTCCGATTTGTCTGGGAGTTATGGTATACAGGTAATAAGTGTGAGGGTCACCCTCATAATTTTTGCTGGATATGGAAAAGGTATCTTTTCCTCTCAATATTTTCTCATCTTCTTCATCACCCCAAAGAGATATACCCAGCATCATATCCGGAAATTTGTCCCTGGGCACTTTGATCAACCCGTTGGTGGCGCAAAATGTCGGGAGTCTTTTATAAAAAACTTCTACCCGATCAAGGTGAAGAGTCGGTTCACCCCCGATCAAAATGGCAAGATTGACACCTCTTTGCTTTTCGGAATCAACAAAAGTTTCCCATTTTTTAATATCTTTTTCCTCGGATGCTGCCTTATGCTCACCCGATGAGAAAAAAAAACATCCCTTACATCGAAGGTTGCACTGGTTGGTGATATCATAAATAGAGCTTCGGATATTGAGCTTTGAAATTTTTTGATATCGCTCGCGCCAATGTTCATCAAGAAGGGAACTGACTGTCTTCATCAACAATTACTCCTGACTTTCTTTAATCAAAACCTTCAAATCTGGAGGTGCAACCGGTTCGTGACATAAATTTTCCCCCTTTTCATAGCCCATGACCCACACGGTTAGATAGGTATCCACATAGTCAAGCCATGCTTTGAAAGTATCGGGATTGGCCGCATGTCGAAACATTCTGGCGGTCACCACGGCACTTCCGGCGGCATAATGCCTGCAATCGCTGCAATCCGTATCCGGAACACAGCAGGATACATCACGATTCCAGGTTAAATCCGATCGATACTGCCTGAAAGAACGACCAAGACCGATGCTTTTGGAAACATTCATCCGGGGATAAGAGCATGAATAAAGGTCGTGAAGTGATAAGGGATGCGTGTGGGCAACAACGTTATAATGAGAATACCAAATACTAACGGGATATTTTTTCATCAGGGCTGTCATGGTATGTCGAACGTGTAAAAGAGATTTTTCGTTGTGGCGAAGGGTTCCGTCATAACCCGTCGGCGCAGAAAACATGTTAAAGGTTGTCCTGCATCCATTTTGATCAAGCAGTCGCACCACTTCTTCTGCCTCGTCAATATTTTCCCGTGTGAACGTATAAACAAATACAGCCCTTGGATCATCTTTGTACTTGTCGATCTGACTGATCAGCATGTTTTCAGCGCCACGTATACGACGGCTCGTATTATCGTTTCCCCAAACGGAAATATGAATCCGGTATCCAATCTGTTCGGAAAGTTTCTTTAAACCGTTGGTGGCAATGGCTCCCAGAGGAATCTTCTGATAACAGATTTCGCAAAGTTCCGGCACTAGTGACGGTTCGGCTCCGGCAAGCACCACATAAGTAATCCCTCGTTCTTTTTCCGTTTGCATAAGTTTTTGCCATGCCTCGGGACTGCGGTTGTCGTTGGTAAATTGTTTTTCCCCCTCGTAATAGTAACATCCTTCACACCGGATGTTGCACCGGGTTGTCATATCATAAGTGGACTCACGAAGAAAAAAATATTTCCGAACCTTTTCCCATCGATCTTTGACCATGGGATCTTCCAGAATCTCCGAAAACTTCCACGCATTTTCATTTTGAATCTTCAATTTGTTTTCACCGTCGTTTTCCGTGGCATACACGTCGAACATACTCCCTGTCATTTGTCCATTTTTTTTTGGATATATTCGGAAATGAACCGAACAGTTGTCAGCTTTGGATAATCATCCTCATCGATTCTGATCCCGTATTCATCCTGAAGAACCAATGCAACCGTGGCAAGATC
Source organism: Desulfobacteraceae bacterium (assembly GCA_011389745.1). Lineage (GTDB taxonomy): Bacteria > Desulfobacterota > Desulfobacteria > Desulfobacterales > SKZT01 > SKZT01. The sequence continues at coordinate 62,729 of JAABTQ010000006.1, forward strand.
CATACTGTCAATACCTACTTCATCCACAAGATCCACATCCGGTTCAAAAGTTTCAGGGGTGACATCTTCCAGCTTCAATTCATGAATCATCACCTGGGCGACACGAAGAATAATTCTGTCGATTTCCTCGGGCATTCTTTACTCTCCTTATAGGTTTTGTTCGGATCTTTCCACAATCATCGTACCGCTGCATGCAAGATCCCCTTTTACCATAATCTTAAACAAATAATGATCGGAACTCTCTACAGATGAAGTAATAGTCAATTCCATTGTATCGCCGGGTCTGATCACCTGTTTAAACCGGACCCTTCGAATTTCGGATATCTCCCGGCTGCCTGTATTTACTTTTTGAATAGCATCAAATACCATAGCCAACTGAGCAATACCCGGCAAAATCGGATCACCGGGAAAATGACCGGAAAACCATAATGAATCCGCTTTAACACTTGCTTTGCAGGTAATTTCATTTTCCCCGAAATGATCAGGATCGGTTATTAAATGCCAAGGGTACATGTGTTACTTTTTGTTTTATTAACGAATTAAAAACTCCCAAAGTGGTCCTGAAAACCCGCGATCGTAAATTTTTGAAAGTGTCAGAGCTGCTTTGTCACCCCCTGCTCCGATGATCCAATTGGGTCGGGACCCGGCTTTTTTCATAATGAGATCAACAGCTTTGTCCATATCAATTGCTAAAGGACGGTAAAAAACAGGTTCGAGCAAGTTTTGCGTTTTTTTAATCTGACCCTCTTTGGCAGCAATCTCTTGCAGGGCCGTGTAAGGGTAAATTCGCATGCCGCAAAAAAGAAATAGGACAGTTTTGTTTAATTTGTCAATATTTGAAAGTGTTTCCGTGACAGAATCATCAGTTTCGCCGGGACCTCCAAAAATAAAATAATGGGCAACATAAAGGCCGGCATCAACAGCTTTATGATGAGCCTGAAAAACGTCGGCTGTTTTAAACGGTTTCCGATAGTTGGCAAGCACGGGATCGCAAAGCGATTCGGTTCCGAATTCCACGTGGGTCAGGCCGGAATCCGCCAGAATTTTGAAATAGTCTTCCGGAGGTTTCGTCGGTGCAAAAAAAGCTCCCCATGGTATCGATACACCTGCCTTTTGAAAAGCCATGGCCACCTGGATACTATGGAGATAATCCACATTGAAGGCCGAGTCCGTCACAAAAAAATATTTTGCACCGGCCTTCTGAAACCGTACCGCCGTTTCCGCCACCTCATGGGGTGGTGCCAGGCGAAGATTTTTCCCTTCGATATGCGGATACGTGCAATATACACACCTGAAAAGGCATCCTCTCTTGGTTTGGATGTTTAACATCCCGCCCTTTTTTAAATAAAAATCTACATGACTGCTATCAGCATGGAAAACTCTCGGGAATGCCTTGCACCATGGATCGGGAATAGCATTTTTTGAACCCTTGATTATCAGTCCTGGAATTCCGGATAAATCCTTTTGTTTTTCAAGCCGATCCAGTAAAAGCGATAAACGCTCGCCCTCCCCGATAATTCCATAATCCGCCTTCAGAATATTCATCAACTCATGGGCAAATATGGTAAAACCGCTTCCTCCTAAAACCAGAGGTGCTTTTGAGCATGCCCGAATAACCTTTGCCAGTTGAACATAATAACCGGTAAAGCTCTTAGGATCCGTAATGTCGATATTGTCGATGTTTCGAATGGAAAGCCCGATGATATCCGGCTGAAAATCATCGATGCCCCCTTTTAACGCCCGGTCATCTTCAAAAAGATTCATATCCAGGATTTCAACCTGATGATTCGCCGATATGGCTTGGCAGACATAATCAAGACCCAATGGATAGACAGGATGTGGGCTGGTTAGCCTATTTGCGGAAACAAGTAATACTTTCATCAATTCATCAGGTTATGGCGATCGCTGTAAGAAATTTTCCAAATCCGAGAACCAAAATTCCTTTTTTATCAAGTGAACCATCAGTTTTTCCGCTGAGGCTCCCGGGGATTTTACCTGTTCTTTTAAAAACCGATGCCAGGGCCACAGCCACGGCGGAAGCCGATGCAAATTCACCAATCAGCAGGCGGTAATCAATGATGGGGCACCTGCAACCAGTAAATTTTAAAAAATTTTTAAGTTGCTCTTCTCCCCGATTTCTGAAGGCCATGGGTATTCCGGCAAAAATTGCTCCAAAACAATTGTCAATTTCATTGCCGCCCAGTTTTTCCGCCAGAAATGAAACAATGTCCGGATCATGGTCCGCATTTCCAAAAAAAACCGGAAGAATTATGGGCTTGTTCTGTTCCTGCGATTTGACCAGACAAATGGCTCCGCCGCCATCGGAGCGTGTTCTTTCCATCGCTACTGAACGATCAAACAAAGGAGAAAAATGAACATGATATTCATCAGCCCCCAACACCAGAAGCGGGTCGGATATGTCATCAGCCATAAGACTTGCGGTAAAAAGAGCTTGTTCAAAGGAATAATCTCCCCCGGTGGTCGTCACATTGGGTCCAACGGCATTAAAATACATGGCTGTTTGACCTGCAGGCGCATTGTGAACCGATCCGATAAAATCCGTTGGACTGGGAAACTTTTCATCAGAATCATACAGTTTTTTTAAAAAATCGTATGTTTCTGAAAGCGGGCCCCATCCGGTACCCCAAAAAACAGATGACGGTTTTTCAAAACACCCTGAATTTTCAAAGGCTGAGGATGCAAGAGCCATGGCCATACGGGGAAGTCTTTTCAAACGACGAACCAGAGATGGCTGGATTAATCCCGAAATATCGACATGGCCAGGCAATCCTTTACAATTTTTGCCGGAAACAAGCCTATCCAAAGTCTTTTTCATGTCCCCTGCCCCGGTAATACAGGCACTACCGATAACAGCCAAAGGGGCAAGGCTTTTCGGGGCAACATTCCTATCCTTTCGGCAATCCCCAACGATTATCGATGCATTATTGCCCCCAAAACCAAATGAATTGGATAATGCTGCATTTACTTTTACCCGGACAGGATTTTTCAACGGTTCGATATCCATTGCAGGATCAGCATTGCAAAAGCCGGTATTTGCAGGAATAACCCCATTTGCGACAATCAGGGCACAAATCACGGCTTCAACAGCTCCGGATGCGGCAAGAGAGTGCCCCAAAGCCCCCTTAACAGATGATAGTAACGGCATGTCACTTTTAAACACCTCCTTGACCGCCTTTGCTTCGCAAAGATCATTGTCAATGGTGCCGGTGCCGTGTAAATTAATATAATCGATGTCTGAAATTGTGATGCCCGCATCATGAATGGCTGCTTTCATGGCTTTGACGGCTCCCCTGCCCTCCGGGTCGGGTGTTGTCGGATGGTATGCATCACAGGACAATCCACCTCCCAATAATTCAGCAACGGCGTTTTCAGGTACGTTTTTATCGGCCACAAGATATAGCATGGCCGCGGCTTCTCCCACGGACATTCCTCTGCGGTTTTTGTCAAACGGATGGGCACCTTCAGGATCAATGAGCTGTAAAGATTTAAACCCGTAATAGGTCAGGCGACAGAGCGAATCGGCCCCACCGGCAAGTACACGCCTGGCCGGTCCGCATCTTAGCATCTCCATGGCAAGTTTGATCGCAGCAGTTCCTGATGAACATGCATTAGAAACAGTAATGACCGGTCCTTTGCAACAATATTTTGCTGCAATATACTCCGCTACAGTCCCGGCGCCATGATAAAGAAATTTTTCAGGATCATGAATCCCGTTTTTCAAGTGGGTTTCGGTGGTCAAAATCCCTCCGGTGGTCACACCGATGATCACGGCATCGATTGTCCCGGGTAACCGTGCCATGGCCTCATCGGCCGCTGCAAGAGCCAACTGGTGGGTTCTGGGGATTTGAATGTTTCCGAACAAATCAGGTATTTGACCTGCGGGAAGAAGCTGATCTTCGGAAATGCTGAACAGATTCGGCATCCCAAGAGCTGTGTCCGAATTTTCAATCAGGGTTTGAAGACGGTCCACTCCCCGACCGGCAGGTGTAATCACCCCCATTCCGGCGATAAAAACCCGGATACCTGTCAATTGATCGTCTCAGGAGAATTTTGACGAATATGCTCGGCCAGTGCGTTCAGGCTGGCAAAAACCTTAGCGCCCAATTCTTTGCTGTCGATTTTTACCGCATAATCCCTCTCAATCATCATGACCAGTTCCAGGATATCAATTGAATCAATGCCCAGTTTTCCTCCGATCAGCTGTTCATTTACATCGATGTCTTCCGCATCAATATCGACAAGATTTAACGTTTCAACCACTTTTTGTTTTAATTGGTCGACAAGTGTAGTCATTTTTTCTCTACTATTTGCAATTAGGGTCATTCTAAAAAGATAAGCGCATTGAGTTGCCACTTTACATAAAAGACGTTTTATTATAGTAAAGTTGACACTTTACATTTATTAATGTTGATTTTCAATCACTTTTTCAAAACAAAGGTTTCTAACGCAGTGAATATCGATATCGAAAGGCTTCTTCCCCACCGTGACGCAATGAAACTGGTGAATAAAATTGTCAAGGTTGATGAGCACATGGCGATAACCGAATCCGTTGTAACCAAAAACTGGCCCCTGATTGAAAAAAATAATGTCAATTGCCTTGTACTGATTGAACTGGTAGCTCAGACCTCGGCAGTCTGTATTGGCTGGAAAGAACTCGTGGATAACCAGGAGGATGTGGGTGGAAAGGGATGGCTGGTGGGAATCAAATCGGCATCTTTTTTTACCGGCGGTATCCCGTTGAATACCCATATTATGACAGAAACTTACATTAATTTCACCATGGACAATTATACGGAAATTCGGGGGGAGTCCAAAGCAGGCAATGTTGTTCTGGGCAAAATCATTCTTCAGGTGTTGAAAAATATCATTTAAGTAAATTGGAAATTAAACAAAAAAGATGAATCAAAAAGTTGCGATTGTCACAGGCGCTAGCCGTGGAATCGGTCGCGCTATCTCATTGGAGCTTGCCCGATCCGGTTATTTTATTGTAATCAATTATCAAAATAATATACACGCCGCCGAAAAAACCCTTGAAATGGTCAGGGAATATAACAGCGATGGTGAATGCGTTCAATTCGATGTATCCAGCGCGGAACAAACCCGGATTGCCATTGAAAACATCACCTCCCGATTTGACAACATCGATATACTGGTCAACAATGCAGGAATCACCTCAGATGACCTTTTTCTTATGATGTCTGAAAACAGTTGGGATTCGGTGGTCAATACCACCCTGAAAGGATTTTATAATGTGACCCGCCCCGTATTACAGCATATGGTTGTTCAAAAACATGGTGCAATTGTATCCATGGCATCCGTTGCGGGAATCATGGGCAACAGAGGACAGGCAAATTATGCGGCAGCCAAAGCCGGTTTAATCGGTGCAAGCCGGTCGGTGGCCTATGAGGTTGCCCGATTGGGTGTTCGTGTTAATGTGGTGGCACCTGGACTGATTGATACCGACATGATGCGGGATTTACCGGTCAAAAATATCAAAACCCTGATTCCCATGGCAAGAATCGGAAAGCCGGAAGAAGTGGCAAAAGTGGTCAGATTTTTATGTTCCGACGATGCCTCCTATGTCACCGGCCAGGTAATCTCCGTCAATGGAGGCATGTTTTGATATGATGGGTTTGTTATTAAAATCATTCAACCTGATTATCAATCCTGCAAAATCTGCCCAAAAGAGCACAGGGCTTAAAAGGTCGATTTCCTGTTTGTTAGCAGGTGTCCTCTGTGCCATGATCTTTTTTGTTTTTATCGGATGGGCCGACACGTGGGAAACTATCCGCCATAAATCCGGTAACATTGAAACTGTACGGGCTGATTTTCTGCAGGAAAAGCATCTAAAAATTCTCTCAAAGCCCTTAATTTCTAAAGGCTCACTATATTTCAAAGCTCCCCGTTCACTCAGATGGGAATACAAATCACCTGTGCCAAGTGTTCTCCTGATGCACGACGGGAAAATCCTTCGTTTTGTCAAATCCGGCGAGGGTTTTTTCCGTGATTCCGGTATGAAACTTCAGGCCATGCAAGTGGTCATGGATGAAATCACCCTTTGGCTAAGCGGCCGGTTTCAGGACAATCCCAATTTCAACGCCGGCCTGGAGCCCGGCCCCAAAATTATTCTGACCCCTAAAGAAAACACATTAACACCTATCATATCCCGCATCGAATTAATGCTTTCGGACAGGCCCGGGGTCATCAACACCGTCACCATATTCGAAGACGAGGATTCATTGACCAGATTGATATTTAAAAATGCCATACTAAATGAACCACTCAATGATTCCATATTTGAAGAAATTTCCTCAAATGTTCATTAATCCTGGAACGATGACTCCCAAATCCTGTAACAGGTTATTGCATCTAATTTATTTTTTTTTGATACCAGTCTTTTCAACTGTTTCATGCAGCCATATACCCAAAATTTATAAGGCCGAATTCACCGATCCTGCTCAAATCCTTGAAAGATGCCATGCCGTATTTCCTGATGGAGACCGGCGCTTTGTCCATTCCATTGAGGCGGAATTAGGCGGAGGAAACAATGCGTTCATGCTGGGCATCACCCGGATTTCCCCGCAGAATCGAACCATATGGGCTGTCGTTATGACTTTTGAAGGTATGGTGCTCTTTGACGCTGTTCATAATGATTCAATGGTCATCAACCGCGCGATCCCTCCTTTTGATTCGGATTTTTTCGCTCAGGGTCTTATGAAAGATATTCGTCTGATATTTTTTGAACCTGAGCAACATCCGGTTGAAATCGGCACACTGCTTTCCGGAGAAAGCATATGCCGTTTTCATACCCATGAAGAAATGATTACGGATGTGACCATCGGACAACACAGCCATGTAACGATCAACAGATATCATCGCCAACGATTGCATCGTAGTGTCCGGCTTCATAGGGGAGAAACACAAAGTGACCCATCCATTTTTCAAAAACTTGAACTGATTGCCCACGGTCCTGTAAAATACAAAATGGAACTTAACCTTTTGGAAGCTGAATTTTTAAACGAATAGGTATATTGGATATATGTCCATAAAATTTAAGTTAATTTATCCCAAATGGCCGAAACTTCAGGGGCAGACCGAATTTCATCTTCCCCCGCATGGTCCAGTGGTGTTTGCTGCAGCACTTCCGAAAAACGTCCAGGTCGAATTCACAGATGAAAATCTCCAATCCATCAACTTTGATGATCCCGTAGATTTTGTCGGCATTTCCATGATGCTGACCATTCAGATTAAACGGGGCTGGGAGATTGCAAATATCTATCGAAAAAAAGGAATCCCGGTCATTTTCGGTGGAATTGCCACGATGCTTCATGCCGAGGAAACCTTGACTCATGCGGATTCTGTCTTTTTAGGGGAGGCCGAGGGGCGCATGGAAGAACTTTTTTCAGACTTTCGAAATGGACGTTTAAAAAAACTTTACAATTTTATAGATGATCATCCTCCCATTGAGGTGGTGGGTACTGCAAGGCGGGATATATTGAACAAGGATTTGTACAACTACAAAGGAGTCAGGATGTTTGACCTGGTCCATGCCTCCCGGGGTTGTCGTTTTCACTGCTATCCTTGCGCCGTGGCATATCTCGGAGGCCGTAAGTTCAGGCCACGACCTGTTCATAAAACCATCGAGGAAATGGATAGTATCGATAACAACCGTCTTTTTCTGGTGGATAATTCATTGGCCCAGGATACCCAATGGGAAGAAAACCTCTTCCGGGAAATGATCCCCCTAAAAAAAAAATGGTGCAGTCACCCTATCGAAGATAATCCTAAAATCCTGGATCTGGCAGCACAAGCCGGGGCCTGGTATGTTTACCAGGCGATTTTCGATACCTCGGACCTTATCAGGGAACGGATCAAGCGCTACCATGATTACGACATTGCCGTGGAAGGAACCATTTTGCTGGGACTGGATGATCATACCGAAGACTTTATCAAACGGTTGATCGACTTTTTAATGGACATCAAACTGGACCTGGCCGAATTTACCGTTCTGACGCCTTTTCCCCATACCATAGCCTATGAAGAACTTCATCGTCAGAAACGGATTTTTTCCTATGACTGGAACGACTATTCCGCTGATAAGGTGGTATATTATCCCAAAAACATGACACCGGAAAAACTTCAGGAACTTTTGAATTATGCCTGGAAAACATTTTACAGTGAGGAATCACAGGCAATCAAGATGTTCAAATTGTATCAACAAGTCATCAGGAAAGAACAAGCAGACGGCACTTTCCGTCCAAGGGAACGTAATTTATCGCGTCAGGCATTTGGAAAAAATCTCAAATAGGTTCCATCTCACCAAAACCAATAATTTATTATTGACGATGTTTTTAAAAAGATTAAAAAATAAATTTATTTTCAACCTGCAGACCAAACTGATGCTCATTTTTCTACTGGTGGCTCTTGTTCCCATTGCGGCCATCGGTGTCTTTTCCATTAAAACCACAGAACAACTTATCGTCAACATGGTCATGCGCCAGCTCGAAAATGTCGCTGTTGACAAAGTCGCAATTCTGGAGCGATGGCTTAGCGAACGCAAGGCCGATATGCTGGTAATGGCCGGCACCTCTATTCTTAAATCCATGGATCCTGAAATCATTGCACCCTACCTCGACTTGATTCAAAAAAAATATGGGGTATATAAAAAACATACAGTGCTTTCAATTGATGGAGAAACTTCATTTAGCTGTTACGATGGCAAAATCGACACTGAAACTCAAGTTACATATTCCGGGGGTATAAAAGAGAATTTATACCTGTCAAATATTTCCTATCCGCCGGAAGAAGAAGAATCCACATTTTATATTGCAGCACCGATCCTGGATGATGAAAGAATATTAAAAGGCACCATTTACGGTACGGTTGGAACCAGTAAAATCATATACTTCATACTCAACGTTTCTCTGGGTGAAACCGGTGAATGTTATCTTGTTGATAAAGACGGTACCTTTCTGGCCCATAAAGAACCCAGGCGAATATTAAATGAAAACATTTCCCAATCCGATAGCTTTAAAAACATATTCGACAAAAAAGACCGTCATCAAACCTACCTGGATTATCGTGGCATCGAGGTTCTGGGAACATCTCATAAAGTGGAGGGTACGGATTGGTACATTGTGGTGGAGCAGGACCGTGACGAAGCATTCCACAGTTTTGATGCATTGAAACGATATATTTACCTCACGGTATTATTGTGCATCGGATCTGCTTTCATGCTCACCTGGGTAATTTCCTACCATATTGTCAACCCCATCAGAGCCCTGAGTCGATCTGCCGACATTCTTGCAAACTCTGAATTTGAAAAAGTGGTGGTGAATGTCGATCGTGAAGATGAAATCGGGATGCTCTATCGGGCATTTGAAAATATGGCTGTGAAACTCCGGGAACGTCAGAATCATCTCGAACAAAAAGTCGATTTAAAAGAGGCGAGACTCAAAGAAACCGATATCATCCTGAAGCAAATTAAGCAGGTTGCCGAGCATTCGGAAAAATTCGCTGCCATCGGCAGATTAGGGGCTGCCGTAGCACACGAAATCAGAACACCGCTGACCTCGCTAAAATTATTTTTGGAATCGGTTCAGGCTGAAATCGAAATCTCCACAGAATATTCGGAAGATTACCGGATCGCCATGCAACAGATTAAACGAATTGAAGCGACCATCAATCGTTTTCTGGATTTTTCAAAACCACAGGAGCTTGTCTTTTCGGAACTCGATATTTCGCAGCTTATCGAAAATGTGCTTGTCATGATCAAACCGATGGTCAATAAGCAGGAATGTTGTTTAGACATTGATATGGAAAAAGATTTACCCAAAATTACCGGGGATAAAAAATCACTGGAAGAAGCCCTGATTAACCTCTTTGTAAATTCTCTCGAAGCCATGGGCGATCATGGCAAACTTTTCGTGGTGGTACAAGAGGATTATTTCGCTTCAAACAAACATACAACACCTTGTATCAGGATTGATATCGGTGATACCGGTTGCGGCATTTCCGAAGATCAGATCGTCAATATCTTTGATCCTTTTTTTACCACAAAATCATCGGGAACCGGTCTGGGTTTGCCCCTGGTATTAAACATTATCAGACACCACGGAGGGGATATCCGGGTAAAAAGCCATATAAACAAGGGAACGCTTTTTTCAATTTATCTTCCTTTAAAACTTAATCTGTCCTTATTTGAGGAAAATGGAAAAAATACTGCTCATTGACGATGATGAAGGGTTGATTCACTTTTTAGGCAGGTTCTTTCAAAGAAAAGGCTATGAGGTATCGGCCTGTTTGAGTGGCAGGGACGCCCTTGAACAAATAGAGAGGGAAAGCTTTGATTTAATTTTACTTGATTACAAAATGCCTGATTTAAATGGTATTGATATTTTAATTAAGCTTAAGAAGTCTCAGATCAAAACCCCGGTAATTATCATGACCGCTTACGGTACAACTGAGTTGGCTATCGAGGCCATGAAACGAGGCGCTTATGATTACCTGATCAAACCGTTTGAAAGAAAAGAGCTGAGTCGTGTTGTAAGCGAGGCATTGATAGTCAACCGACAGATGAAAGAAATGGTCAGCTTTCCTGACTCATCATCGCGTGTTTTACCGGATTCTGCCAAAGGCTCTCTGCAAATTATCGGAAACAGCAAAAAAATGCAGGAGGTCTACAAACTTATCGGTCAGATCGCCGAAAAGGATGTACCTGTCCTGATCACCGGTGAGAGCGGCACCGGAAAGGAGCTGGTGGCAAGGGCCATATATCATCACAGCGGACGAAGCCAAAAACCCTTCATCGCCATCAACTGCGCAGCGATTCCTGACAACCTGTTTGAAAGCGAGTTGTTCGGGTATGAGCGTGGCGCGTTCACAGGAGCTGAACGAACCTACATCGGCAAATTGGAGCGTTGTGACGGCGGAACCTGCTTTTTGGATGAAATCGGCGATTTGTCCTTTCCATTGCAGGCAAAACTGCTACGAATGCTTCAGGAAGGAGAATTTGAAAGGCTTGGCGGAAGTGGAACCATTAAAGTCAATGTCAGGATGCTTGCTGCATCCAATAAGGATCTCAAAAAAGAAGTCGAGGAAGGCACATTCCGGGAAGACCTGTATTGGCGGCTGAAAGTCATTGCCATTGATCTTCCTCCGCTAAGAGAGCGAACCGAAGATATCAATGCCCTGGTCGATTATTTTCTGTCACGTTTCAGTGCCGAATATCAAAAATCCGTTCATTATATCGCTGAGAATATGCGTAAAAAATTTAGCTCATATTCCTGGCCCGGAAATGTTCGCGAACTTGAAAACTGCATTCGCCGGGCAATCTTGCTTTGTACAGGAGATATCATTTCCGAAGAACAATTCGGCTTCCTGGAACCTAAGGATGAACACCATCTCCAAAGTCTGAACCGTGACCAACTGCTTGTTCGTCTCAGAGATAAATTGGAAGACATTGTTCCGGAAATCCTGAGGCTTTCAAAAGAAGGTATCCATGCCAATATTATCGATATGGTGGAGGAAACACTCATTATAAAAGCACTTGAGGAATGCGGCAACAACCAGGTAAAAGCAGCGAAAATTCTGGGTATCAGCCGCAACACCCTTCGGCACAGGTTAAAAAAAATCGCAGATAAATAACCAACCTGTTTACCCTTGCCCGGGTATATGAGCATAAGCTTCGGCCGGTACAATTTCCATTGTTTTATCACCGGGTTTTATCCAAAATAGCTGGATAGTTGCCGTGCCTTTGCGCTGGAAATATAAAATCCGAATCGGGTACCATCCTGGCTCAGCCACCCTGACCATGCCTTTTTCCGACATCCGGTCCGAATGAACAGTGGGGTCATTAATAATTCTCAACTCACTGATAATCAAACGAAAACCGTCGTTGGTATTGGCCTGAAACACATAGTCACCCGTTTTTTCAAACAGGATAAAACCGTCCATGTGCATCCCGACACCTTTTGCTCTACTGGATTTAAAAACCTCCCGGTCCTCATCGAAATGGTGGTCTAAAATCAATATCGGTTTTCCCGGTATACCCCTTGCTTTTATCATTCTTCCCCTGGGCATCTCATCAATATGACGATAAAACTGATGAAAATAGAGCACTGACAAGCCGGGTTGCAATTGATTTTCCTTCCCTTGAACCTTTTGGGATGTCGGCAGATCAATATCCGTGTCTTTTTGTGTTCCCAGCATCGCGCACCCGGTGAGTGTAAAAATTACCGGTAACAAAATAAAAATGAGCTTAAAGATCTTCCTTATTATATTGCCTTTACTTGAATATTTCGCAACTGCGATTCCGTTATGAAGTTTCATTTCCGTACCCTTTCTCTTTGCTCGTAAAAACTGTCTATGGGACAAAAAGTGACCGGAATATTCTTTTTTTTTAATTGATTACACTCTCTTTTCGTTTACCAGGCGGGCAAAATGCTCGAATGATCTGTCATAGGTCCTTTCCGCCTGATTGGGAAAGCAGCAGGCCGGAAGTTGACGGCTTTTTACATGATAGGTTATGCATTCACAGCAAATACCCTTTTTGGCACAGGGTTCATAGGAGCAATTACAATTTTTAAGGTTTTGATCCTTTTTGCATTCCATGAATTATTCTCCCTTTTAATGTATTGACGCTAAAGAATAATAAAAAGGCGGGATTAAACCCGCCTTTTTCTAAATCCGATCGAATCTTCTCAGCCATGCTTTAAGACTTTTTGATGTCTTCCAGCTTTTCCATCTCATTGTCCTTTTTATCTACTTTCTCAGCTTCGTTTGTGGCACTCTTGAAATTCTTGATGGCTTTTCCCATCCCTGCTCCGATTTCCGGAAGTTTACCCGCGCCGAAGATAATAAGGATAATAACGAGAATGATAATAAGTTCCGGCATCCCAATTCCAAACATACCGATTCTCCTTTTTACAAATTGCCCATGTTATTTTGATATTCACTATGCAAAGAAGCTTCAAGAATCAGGTAGTACCGGCCCGGTTTGTCTCAGCTCTTGTAAAAGTTCCTTAAATTCTTTTGATTTCAGATAACGATCAATTGAGCTTTGATATTCGATCCAGTCTTTCCAGATTTTCAGCCACTCTTCATTGTGCCAGTAATAATTTTTGTCCCCTTTTCCCTTTAAGCGATTAATATAGTCCAGATATTCTTCTTCACAGCTTTCACAAAAATGATAGGGAACCTTTACAAACTGATGTTCACATTTTCTATCTTTTGAGGGATCCGGACGAATTTGCTGACCGCACCGCTCGCACTTGAATGCACATTGGGTACATTGAAAGACTTTTTGTACCGCCTGGATCTTTTGCTTTCGGGCAATTGCGTCCTTTTTATCCTTGGACAGTTTAAGTTTGTCATTCAGAGAAATAATCTCGGCCACGAAACACCTACCTTAAATTGGAATATTTATTTTATGTGAAACAATAGCACAGGCCCGTGACCATGTCAATTAAGGCTCCGATGGTACTATTCCGAATACCCTGTCTTTAGTGCTTTTTACATTTTATACTATTTTCATTCCCAACATGCAAGACGCTTTAAATTGTATCATTCTGCGTTCAGATTCTTCAGAATCCTCTTTGTCAAAGGCTCTTTGATCTCTGCATGACGTGGAACAGCTTCCGTGACTCCTGTTTTCGGATTGATCCAAAGCGCATGAGAACTGCCTTCACGTTTTAAATAACAACCGGCAATTCGTAATTTACGTTCTAAATCTCGCCGTTTCATCCGACCAATACCTTTTCCTGAATAACGTCTTCAGGCAGTCCTCGAAGAATGTCTGCCCTGCGATCTTCAAAAATCAATTCAATGGCCTGTCGCAAACTGTTTTTAGTTTCTTCAATTGTCTCACCTTGCCCGTTAGCTCCGGGAACCTCGGGGCATATGGCCCAATAGCCGCCTTCTGGAGCGGCTTCAATAATTGCTGTAAATTCTGCTTTCATTGTATTTCCTTTTTTTATATTGGCCGAACAAAAGCCTCAACCGCGAACTGAACCTCCACAGGCCGTGAGCCGATTCAGGCTTGTTCCCAGCAAGATCAAGGTTCACACTCTGCCTGCATCAAAGATACTTGGTTTTCTTAATGATAAGAAGAACCTGCTTCAATTCAAGCCAATTAAATCCACCGCTGTTTTGAAAAAAAAAAGCGGGATGCCGGATAAAACGAGGTTGAACTGAGCCTTTGCTCATAATTTTATAAAACGATTATCAAATTTAAACAGGATTTGCAAAGATGAATTTCTTCCAATATCACGGATAAAGGAAACAAATAAAAAAACCAATGGTTGCTCCACAATGAAAAAAGCGGTGATAATGACAATAATGTTGAAATTTTTTTTGACTATCTTTTCAAAATCAGAATTGCTGCTATGAAATTGTATGGCTTGTCAACAATACGCTAAGATGTTAAGATTTGTAATTCATTTAAAATTGTTTGAAAGGAGCCCCGAACGTAATGAATAGTTTTAAACCCGAGTGCCTTCCGGTTCTTATCGGGAGCCTTCCGATACGGGACCATCAGGAAGCAGGAAGACTCGTCCTTGAGTATACACCCGAAATTCCGCTTTGGGTTCAGCTTCCATTTTTTAAACAAGAAGGCATGATTACCCAATTTCTTCCCGGAATGCCCGGTATGGCCACCAAAGAAGACAGAACCTTTATCGACACTTCATCGTTGACCTTTGAATCCGATCTCCTGGAATTTTATGAAGCTTACATGACGACAATTGAAAATCTGACTCCTCTCGAAGAGTCCATATTCGCCATGTCATCAGTTACGGCCCCTGGATTTTTCACCCTTATGGAAAACCTGTCTCAAGCTGATACTGCTCCGGAAGCTGTCAAAGGCCAAATTACGGGTCCATTCACATTCTGTACAGGATTAACCGATCAAAACGGCAAAGCAGTATTTTACGATGAACAGCTAAGAGATGCTGCCGTCAAACTTCTGGCCATGAAAGCCCGATGGCAGACACGTCAGCTTTCCAAATCCGGTAAGCCTGTCATCATCTTTTTTGATGAACCGGCCTTAACCGGTTTTGGATCTTCCTCATTTATCAGTATCTCCCGTGAGGAGGTTTTCAGGTGTTTCGAAGAGGTTTTTGAAGCGGTGCATTCAGAAGGAGGTCTTGCAGGGGTGCATGTTTGTGCCAATGCGGATTGGTCATTGATTTTGGAGTCTTCGGCCGATGTTGTCAGTTTCGATGCATACGAATATTTCGACACGTTTATTCTATATTCCAAACAAATCAACTCTTTTTTAGACTCGGGAAAAATTCTGGCGTGGGGTATAGTGCCGACCCTCAACGTATCAGCCATCGAAAAAGAGAATGTTTCTTCGCTCATGGACATCTGGGAATCTAAAACAGCAAAGCTTCTGAACCTGGGTATCGACCGAAAAACACTCTATTCTCAATCACTGATCACACCAAGCTGCGGAACAGGTTCTCTGGGAATGGAAAACGCCGTTAAAGTATTGAAACTCACAGCACAATTGTCCGGACAAATCAGAAGCAATGCGTCAAAAGGAGTTAATTCATGACCGGTCACCACAATTCGAGCCGATTTACCGGAGCAAGCCGGTATGTTCTGGATAACGAACTGGCAAAAATCGTCAATATCAGCATGGCCCTGGAGATGCCCCTGCTTTTGAAGGGTGAGCCGGGAACCGGAAAAACCATGCTGGCACATGCCATCGCCGAAAGCCTCGGCATGCCTTTAGTTGTGCTTAATGTTAAATCAAGCATGAAACTTGTGGAGGCTCTCTACCAGTATGACACCCTGACCCGTTTGAATGACAGCCGTTTTGGCGATTCCGGCCGTGATGTCAGCAATATCGAAAACTATATTCGCATGGGAAAAATCGGCCGGGCTTTTACTTCGGATACAAAAACCGTGCTTTTAATCGATGAAATCGATAAAGCCGACACGGATTTTCAGGATGATATGCTCGATGTATTAGATCAAATGGAATTCGATATTATCGAGATCGATAAAACCGTGCGCGCTAAAAATCGTCCGGTCATCATCATCACTTCAAACGCCAAAAAAGATCTGTCGGATCCTTTTTTAGGCCGGTGCAATTTTCATCATATCGCCTTTCCGGACCCGCGTATGATGCAGGATATTATCCAGGTGCACTTTCCGGACATTGACAATACTCTGGCCCAAAATGCGATCATGGCTTTTTATAAATTGAGGGAAATGAGTTCTATTGAAAAACGGCCGGCCACCCGTGAACTGATCAACTGGATCAGGGCCATGTCCTCTGATCCGGATTTTAATCCGAAAAACCTGGATAAGGGTGATATCCCTTTTTTGGGGGTGTTGTTCAAAAAAAGCCAGGACTTTGCCCGGGCCGTCACCACTCTGGCCCGGACACGATAGTTTTAGGCCAAACCAATTTAATCATGTTCATCGACTTTTTCTATAAACTCAAAAATCTGGGGATTCCGGTTTCTCCGACATCCTTTTTGACCCTTCACAAGGCCATTGAAACAGGTCTTGTAATGAGTCTGGATGATTTTTACACGGCCTCGAGATCGATTCTGATTAAAAGCGAACGCTATTTTGATGTTTTCGACCAGGTTTTTGCCCACCATTTCAAAGGGGCTGATCTGCCTGATCCCTCGGAGAAAGAACTTGCCGAAACCATCCGGTTTCTTCTGGAATTTTGGTTGAAAGACCCAAAAACTCTGGCCGACACCATGGGAATCGACGAAAACCAACTGGCAAAACTCACTCCCGAAGAACTTGTGGAATATTTCAAAGAACGGCTGAAAGATCAGGAAGGACGTCATGATGGCGGCAATCGCTGGATCGGCACCGGAGGAACTTCCCCGGTAGGCCATTCGGGGTATCATCCTGGTGGGATGCGCGTTGGCGGAATTTCACGAAATAAATCCGCCGTCAAGGTTGCGCTTGAACGACGTTACAAAGACTATTCAAAGCGGGGCCCCCTGAGCCAGGCAATGATGGGTGAAGCTTTAAAACGGCTTAGAAATCTGGTTCCTGAAGGTCCAAAAGACAAAGTCAATGTGGAAGCCTCTATTTACCAGACCATGAAAAATGCCGGTGAAATCGAAATTGTTTTCGACCGGAGCCTCCGGGACCGTTTGAAGGTCATCCTGGCTATCGATAATGGTGGGTGGTCCATGGAACCGTATGTGCAAACTGTCCAAACCCTTTTCGACCATGCCAGGGCACAGTTTAAGGAACTAAAAATTTTTTATTTCCACAACACCATATACGATAACCTGTGGCAAGATCCGGGAAGGCGCCGGGATCACATGAATGTGGAGGAATTTGTCCGGTTCGACCCTCAAACCCGGTTCATTCTCGTGGGTGATGCCAGCATGGCTCCCTACGAACTGCTTGCCCGTGACGGCACCATCTATGTGCAAGACCGGAGCACCATGCCGAGCATCGAACGGCTGAAATTTCTGGCTGATACCTTTGCCCGTACGGCATGGTTAAATCCCGTACCGGCCAAAATGTGGCCCTATACCCCCACTATCGACATGGTCGCCAAAATATTTCCCATGTTCGAATTAACCCTGGACGGCCTTGAAGAAGCCGTGAATCATTTGGCCACCAGCCATAATTGAATTGGGAGTGAAATTTTTTTTTACAGGTCGGATATCCTATACAGCCGATGGGTATTTTCCCAAATTTTTAACGAAAGCGCTTCGGGATCTTCTTTCCGAACCTCGGCGATTTTCATCAACACTGATTTTACAAAGGCGGGTTCATTTCTCCGGGTTTTATTTTTTTGCGGAGCGGGAGTAAGGTAAGGGGCATCGGTTTCGATTAATAGTCTGTCTGAGGGAATCCCGGCCACCAGGTTCCGAAGTTCCGCCCCCCGGCTTTCAATGGTGACAATTCCCGTAATGCCGATATAAAGACCCATGGAAAGATAGTCAAACAGCTCTTTTTTATTTCCGCTGAAACAATGAACAACACCTTTAGCCTCTGATTTTAGATGTGTTTTCAACATTTCGCTAAAACGCCCCCGGCTGTCTCTTTCATGAAATATCAATGGAAGCCCGAGTTCATGGGCCAGCTCGATCTGGCGAACAAACCATTTTTCCTGAAGAGCACGCGGAGAAAACATACGGTTGAAATCCAACCCTATTTCACCCCAGGCTTTGACTTTTCCATTTTCCGCAAACATTTTAAGATTATCCAGGACTTCTTCAGTGCAATCTTTCACATCATGGGGATGGATTCCCACTGATGCATAAATCCCGGGATTGTTATCGGCAAGCTTTACTGCCATCCTGCAACTTTTTTGAGTAATGCCCACCACCATAATTTTTTCCACTCCGGCCTGCCTGGCCTGTAAGATCACCCCGTCAAAATCTTTAACAAATGATCGGTCATCCAAATGGCAGTGGCTGTCAAATAGTTTCATCATTTACCTCTTGAAGACATCAACCTGGCACACACATTCATAAATGCCGGTTCCCAAACATGAGGATCGGGGCCTCGAAGTGTCCTGGCGCTATCCTCACTTACAATTCGTTGCCCGATAACACGCACCAGGGCCAGGTTTTGTCCGGCATCCTCAAGCAACGTTTCTTCATCGGACGGAAAAATTCCATAACCCGATGCCTCCATGGCATATTCATGCCTGGCCCAGTGCCGCCATCCATCAACCATGGTGTCGGCTAATTCCATTTTCACCGACCCGGATTTTTCCCAGTGCCTGCGCCACCATTGCGCACTGTGGAAAGTGTAACAATCGGGTTCCCAGAAAACCTTCCCGTTGCTTTGTGCTTTAAGCAGATGCTCGGGCGGGGAGCCTGTCAATTCGGACTGCAAACCTGGCACGACGATGCCGATTTTACCACCTGGCTTTAGAAAACGAATGATATAACTGAGATAAAGATCATCGGTTCCGTAATAGCTGTAAGAATCGAAAGATACGATGGCATCGAAAAAACCCTCTGCAAACGGCAATGCATGCGCTTCGGCATGGATAGGAAAAACCCGGTTCTCAAGATTCGCCTCTTGAACCCTCACCCAGTTATCTCCCGCTGCAATCCATAAATCCGCTGCAAAAACCTTGACATCATACTCTTTAGCCAGAAATATGGAACTGATAGCGCGCCCGCATCCCATATCGAGAACACGCATACCCGGAGAAAGTTCAAATTTTTCCATAAGCCATTCCGCCAGCCACAGCGCATTTGGTCCCATCTGATTTTTGGCAATCCACTGCGCATCATATCGATTGGAGCGGGGAAAACACTCATTGTAAAAAAAGGCTTCCATTTTCTTTATCCCTGTGTGTCATATAATTATCTTTCATCCCAAAGCGGTTTATCGTCTAGCATGAAATATTTCAAATATCAATCCGGACATTCGTTAGGCAGAAAAAATGTATGAAAAAGCAGAGCATTGCCTTTGCGGCTCCTGCTGATAATTACTAATCAGAGGAAAGATTTTATGAGCTTTTTTTCACCAGCCAGGATAAGGTTTTTCCAACATTAAAATACGGCATTCCTCTTGTTTTTTTCATAGCATTCGGAAGATAAAATACATGGTATACCTCATTTTTTTTCATAGTATACCGGAGATAAAATAAAATAATATCATAGTCGAAAAATTCAAAGAACAGTTGAACAAAAAAGAAAAGGTGAGAAGCTGCCAAATTCGAAGATTGTCTTTTTTCAATTTAAATAAGATGTAAACATCCTTAAGTCAATAACATTTACACTTTACTCAAAAGGAAAGGGAGGTTTAATCGTGAAAAGAAGTCAAAAAAAATATGGAGCACGCCTCACTCCTCCGTTGGTAGCTGTTTGTACTGCGTTGACAATCATAGCGATGGTTTATGGGGTCAATGCTCAGTTGCCCGACGATGTAGATCCTATTGTGGAAACCTACATGCCAGTGGTCATTGAAGAGGATTTCCAGACAACAATGACACGGGAGGCGGAGGAAAAACAAAAATTTATGGACCGTCAAAAGGAGCTTCTTGAGAGGCGCTATGATTTAAGTGATCGCCCGGCCAATGTAATGATGTCAGGAGAGAGAAAAAACATTCAGGAGGGCGTACGGGTCAAACTTCCTGACGAGGTTAATTGGGATCAACTGGCCGGCATGTCGCCTGCAGAAATTAAAGAGAAAAATTTGTTTCCTGAAGGATTTTTACCGCTTCCCCACGCTAAGCATGAGACTGGCGGGCAGGTCTTTCCCGAAAATCAAATTGAGGAAATCGAAAAAATGGAACAGCGTTCTCTGGAAAGATTCGACATCGAATTTGATATTCCTGAGCACTTTCTTCCGGAATTCCCTCCTCCTATCTTCCTGACGACCCGTCCTGACCTGGGAGATGTCTCACAAGGAAAACTACTCAGCATCAAAAACTACTATGAGATCATGCATGGAATTGTCACTCCCGTCCAGATGGAGGGTTTGAGGCTTCTTCTTACGCCATTTCCCCAACAGCAGTTCAATCAGACAGAAGACAGAAAAGTGGAGGAACCCAGCTTAGGTGTGTCATGCCTGGACTGCCACTCGAACGGTCATTCCAACGGTGCTTTTCACCTGAATCCGGATACCCGTCCACAGGTGGCTCGGATGCGCCTCGATACCGTAAGTCTCCGAGGTATGTACAACCAGCAGATTCACGGTTCCAAGCGGTCCCTTCGATCCATTGAAGATTTCACCGAGTTCGAACAACGAAGTGCCTATTTTGACGGTGATCATGTAATCGCAGCCAAAAAAGGTGTTCATCTTCCCGATCGCGCCAGCCAGGTTTTTATGATGGCTCAGATGCAGAATCTTTTTGATTTCCCGCCTGCACCGAAACTCAATGTTTTTGGCAAGCTGGATCCGGATAAGGCCACCGATGAGGAAATGATGGGACAGGAGGTATTTTTCGGAAAAGCCAATTGCGCGGTCTGTCACCCCGCTCCATTTTACACCGATGACAAGATGCACAACTTACAGGTACAGCGGTTTTATGAGCCGCGGATGAGCAACGGAAAATGGATTACCGCCGTA
Source organism: Desulfobacteraceae bacterium (assembly GCA_011389745.1). Lineage (GTDB taxonomy): Bacteria > Desulfobacterota > Desulfobacteria > Desulfobacterales > SKZT01 > SKZT01. Next base: position 83,777 of record JAABTQ010000006.1, read on the forward strand.
GGTCCCATCAAAAGCTTTACTCTACGGGGAATCAAAGACTCGCCTCCATACATGCATGATCAGCGGCTTCTCACCCTTGAAGACACCGTAGAATTTTTCAATATAGTGACACGAATTAATTTGACTGAAGAAGAAAAGAAGGCTCTGGTTGCGTTTATGCGATGCCTTTAGCGATATTCTGAAGACGAAAAAACAGCTGGTAGCAGATCCGCAGTCTGTTTTCAAAGACTTTAGCAGAACTCAAAGCCGGTCAATTGTAATTTTTTATTCATAAGCCAACTGATTAAAAAGTCACAAATTGACCGGCAAATAACCGGAACGAGAGATATGTTAAAATATTGGACAATTCTTGTTTCAACTTCCTGATAGAACTTGTCCGAGTGTATCCCAAATTTATTTCTTTGATGTCATTACGTTTTAACTCTTCAACGACACAATTCCCCCAAATTGACCTCAAACCATGGCCCTTGGCAACAATATAACATCGGTAAATCTGTATTGACAACTTTACATCTTGTTGATAGGAGAAAGATTCAAATAACATTTTTTCAATAACGGAAAGAAAATGCTGAATCCCGAATCCCCTATTCCCTTGTATCATCAGTTGGCCGACATCCTGACGGAAAAAATCCGCACCGGAGCTTATTGTCCCGGAGACCAGGTTCCGTCCGAAAACCAGTTGGCCGCCATGTATGGAATCGGACGACCAACCGTTCGTCAGGCCATTGAATTATTGATACGAAAACGGCTTCTGATACGCAAGCGCGGATCGGGAACTTACGTACAATCCCCTAAAAAAGAGGTAGACCTTTTGTCACTGGCAGGAACCATGTCATCTTTTCATAAAAAGGGACTGGCAACCACCACAAAAATATTAAAAAAAACCAGTCTTAAAAAAATCGGAAAAAATGATCCGGATAATCCATTTGCGGGGCAGAAGGCATTCTTTTTTCAAAGGCTTACCTCTGTTGGTGGAACTCCCGTTTTAATTGAAGATTTGTATCTTCACCCTGCGCTTTTTAAAGGATTTGATGAGATCGACCTTTCTGAAAAATCACTTTCGGAAATTGTTTTTGAACGTTATTATATGCGACCTGCAAATGGGAAACAAAATTTCAGGATCGAATTTCTTTCGGACAATCGGGGTAAAATTTTAGATGTCACATCTTCTACTCCGATTTTGGAGGTTAAACGATTCCTGCATTTTCCCCAGGCCGACAATGCGATCTTTTCCGAACTTTACTGTCGAACAGATCAATTTGTCTTTTCCCAGATTATAGGAGGAACAACAGATGCTTAACCGGGGATATTACGATGGATTCGGAGGAGCCTACCTTCCTGAAATTCTCGTTGCCACATTTGACGAGCTTGAAAAGGTTTTTCTGGAAGCTAAAAACGACCCTGACTTTTGGCAGAATTATGAAAACCTAATGTCCACTTATTCGTGCCGTCCCACACCGATCACCTTTGCTGAAAACCTGAGCCGATACTTTGGAGGACCACGCATTTACATCAAAAGGGAAGACCTGAATCATACGGGTGCTCACAAGGCTAATAATGTGATGGGTCAGGGCCTTCTGGTCAAGCGGATGAACAAAACCCGGGTCATTGCAGAGACAGGGGCGGGTCAGCATGGGGTAGCCACCGCCACCATGGCTGCAAAATTCGGCTTTGACTGCACGATATATATGGGTGAGGTGGATGTGGAACGTCAGCGCCCGAATGTTTTCTGGATGGAACGTCTTGGAGCCGAAGTGATTCCGGTAAAGGAAGGAACCCGGATTTTAAAAGATGCCATCAATGAAGCTTTCAGAGACTGGGTCACCCATATGGACACCACCCACTACGTGCTGGGAACAGCATGCGGCCCTCATCCTTTTCCCGAAATGGTTACTTATTTTCAATCCATTATTGGAAAAGAAGCCAGAAAACAGATGATGGAATCCCAGGGGAGGCTTCCTACCAGAATTTATGCATGCGTCGGCGGCGGCTCAAATGCTCTGGGAATCTTTTCAGGATTTTTACATGATCCTGCAGTGGAACTTGTAGGTGTTGAGGCGGGTGGAAAAGGACTCGATACCGGCGAGCATGCATCCCGGCTTTGCTCCGAGGATGCCGCAGTAGGAGTTGCTCAGGGATATAAAACGTATTTTCTTCAAAACCATGAAGGCCAAATGAAAGAAACTCACAGCATTGCAGCGGGACTGGATTATGTGGGAGTTTCACCGATTCTTTCCCATCTGAAAGAAACCGGTCGTGTCCGCTTTGAAGCAGCCACAGATGATGAGGTGGTGGCGGCCACAGCCTTAACCATTCGAAAAGAAGGCGTTATTCCTGCACTCGAGTCGGCCCATGCCTTTGCCCAGGCCTTCAGGGAAGCATCAAAACTTTCTCACGATGACATCATCCTGATCAACCAGTCCGGACGCGGAGACAAAGATATTTTTACCGTGGCCGATGCATTCAACGATCCAAAATGGCAGCAATTTATCATTGAAAAGGCAAAAAAATATCATGCTTGAAAAATATCTGAAAAACAGGCTGAAAGAGAAAAAAATTCTTCTGATGACCCATATTGTTTTAGGGTATCCTAGTTTTGAAGAAGGATTTCAAATCGTTGAGTCCATGGTAGAAGCCGGAGTGGATCTGATGGAACTGCAAATTCCTTTTTCCGAGCCTATTGCCGACGGGCCGGTGATTCTTCGTGCAAACCAGAGTGCACTGGCCAACGGCGTGACAGTGAAAAAATGTCTTGAGTTTGCCGGTGATGTGGCCAAAAAATTCCCGATTCCATTTCTTGTTATGACTTATTATAATATTTTATTCCAATACGGCCTTGACCGTTTTGCAGGGGTTATGGCCAAAAACGATATCAAGGGAGCCATTGTCCCGGATCTTCCTCCCGAGGAAGGCAAGGAATATTTAGATGCCATGGCAGGCCATGATCGTTGCCCGATCTTTATCTTTTCACCCACCACACCCCTGGAAAGAATGAAATACATCGCCTCCCATGGCAACGGATTTATCTATTGTGTGGCAAGAAAAGGAGTCACCGGGGCTGACACCGACTTTTCATCGGATCTTCATTCATATCTTGCACGATGTCGTCAGGCTACGAACCTTCCACTTGCCCTGGGTTTCGGGGTCAAAGATAAAAACGATATTGATTTTTTGACAGGTCAGGTGGATATCGCGGTGATTGGTACCCAGACCATTCGTCTGGTGGAAAAAGAAGGGGTGGGATCGGTAGGACCATTTATCAGCGGACTGCGGTAGGAGGTTTTTAATGCATTATGAAGGAAACATCATTCGGCCTCCCAGCGAAGCCAACAGCATTTTGTTCCAGGTGACCGTCGGATGTTCACGAAACAAATGTACGTTTTGCGGCTCATATCAGGGTGAGCGATTTAAAATCAAGCCTGATAATATCATCATGGAAGATATCGCATTTGCCGCCGATTATTGCAAAAATCAGCGCAGGGTCTTTCTTTGCGATGGCGACGCGCTCATTATTCCTCAAAAGCGGCTGATGAACATTTTAACCCGCATCGAAGAGGAGTTACCATGGGTCACCCGTGTGGGAGTTTATGCCAATGCCAAGAGCATTGCCATGAAAAGTACGGAAGAACTCAAACAGCTCAGAGAGCATAAATTGGGCATTGCTTACATGGGGCTTGAAACCGGAGACGATATTACATTAAAAGAAATCAATAAAGGAGCTGATTCTGAGGAAATGATCCGGATGGGAAAAAAAATCCGGGATGTGGGTATCAAGCTATCCGTTACGGTTATTCTGGGAATTGCCGGGAAAGAGAGATCCGACATCCATGCCAGGCAGACCGGTCGGGTGCTATCGGCCATCGATCCTGAATATGTGGGTGCCTTAAGTCTGATGCTTATCCCTGGAACCCCATTATACAACGACTACAAGACGGGAAAATTTCCGCTACTCACTCCCGAAGAAATGCTTGGAGAACTCAGGACAATGGTTGCTGCAACCAATCTTTCCCAGGGACTTTTTCACGCCAACCACGCCTCCAACTATTTGCCCATTAAAGCAAGAATGCCCAAAGATAAGGAAAAAACTCTGGCATTGATCGATGAGGCCCTGGCTGGTCGAATCCGGCTTAAACCGGAGTGGCTCAGGGGGCTATAGGTAAAAAGCCTTGCATACTTACTAAATAAATTATAAAGAATCTTCCGAAAATTTTAATAAATGATTAAGGTAGAATTTATGGTCGGAAAACCGGTCATATCATTTGAAATAAGGAGAAAGTATACATGAGCGAAGGAAAAAGTTCCGGCAGTTGCAACCTTGACGATATTTGTATCAACACTATTCGCACCCTGGCCATGGATGCGGTTCAAAAGGCCGATTCAGGACACCCCGGAGCACCCATGGGTCTTGCCCCGGCAGGATATGTCCTGTGGACAAGATTTTTAAAACACAATCCCAAAAATCCCCTCTGGCATGACCGTGATCGGTTTGTACTTTCCGGCGGACATGCCTCAATGCTGCTTTACAGCCTTTTGCATCTGACCGGATATGATCTTAGCCTTGATGACCTGAAGAACTTTCGTCAATGGGCAGGTAAAACTCCCGGACATCCCGAATACAACCACACGCCCGGTGTGGAAACTACCACAGGCCCGCTGGGGCAGGGCTTTGCCAATGCAGTCGGTATGGCCATGGCTGAGCGTTTTTTGTCTAAGCGGTTTAATCGTCCGGAATTTGACGTTATTGATCACCATACATATGTCATGTGCGGGGATGGGGATCTTATGGAAGGGGTTTGCTCGGAAGCCGCTTCCTTGGCAGGACATCTGGGTCTTGGCAAACTGATTGTGATTTATGATGATAATAAAATTTCCATTGAGGGAAGCACGGACCTTGCCTTTACCGAAGATGTGGCCATGCGTTTTAAAGCCTACAACTGGCAGGTGCTTGAAGTGAAAGACGGCAATGATATTGAAGCCATTTTTAATGCTTTAAAAACCGCCAAATCCGAAACCGGGCGTCCGTCAATGATCAAGCTTCGAACCCAGATTGCTTTTGGAAGTCCTGGAAAACAGGGATCCGCTGATGCTCATGGTGCTCCTTTAGGTGTTGAGGAAATTTGTTTAACCAAGAAAAATCTTGGGTGTGCAGAGGATAAACATTTCTGCGTAGTCAATGAAGCTTTGGATGTTTTTCGTAGTAGTGTTCAAAAAGGCAACGAGGCAGAAACTTCTTGGCAAAATCTTTATGATTCCTACTCGGAAAAATATCCTGAACTTGCCACCGAATGGAACAATTTTGTCGAAGGAAATCTTCCTGATGGATGGGATTCAGACATTCCGGATTTTGCTCAGTCCGGCCCTGTGGCCACCAGATCCGCTTCAGGACAGGTGCTCAATGCCATTGCCGGAAAAGTTTTCAACCTCATAGGAGGATCTGCGGACCTGGCACCTTCCAACAAAACCATTATCAATGCATCCCATGATTTTCAAAAAGACAGCCCTGACGGGAGAAACATCCGATTTGGTGTTCGCGAGCATGCCATGGGAGCGATTTTATCAGGCATGGCTTTACACAAGGGGATCAGACCCTTTGGGGGAACTTTTCTGGTTTTTGCCGATTACATGCGCCCATCCATCCGATTGGCTGCGCTGATGAAAATTCCGGTTATTTATGTTTTTACCCATGACAGTATTGCCGTGGGCGAGGACGGCCCTACCCATCAACCTGTCGAGCATCTGGCATCCCTCAGAATTATTCCGAATCTTCTGGTTATCAGACCTGCCGATGCCACCGAAACCGCCGAGGCCTGGCGGCAGGCCATTTTGAGTACGGACAAACCCGTGGCGCTGATTTTGAGCAGGCAAAAACTCGAAGTCATTCCCCGGGGTGACAATGCTTATCCATCGGCATCAAATCTTGCCAAAGGCGCATACGTGCTTTCCGATTCAGACGGAAATCCCGATGTCATCATGATGGCTTCGGGCTCGGAAGTTCAGTTGGTGCTTAAAACCGGGGAGCTTTTAAAAGAAAAAGGCATTAAAGTCCGTGTGGTCAGCATGCCCTGCCGGGAACTTTTTGAAAATATGCCCGAAACATATCGGGATACGGTGTTTCCGAAAGATATTACCGCCCGCATTGCTGTAGAAGCCGGAGTTCCCATGGGTTGGGAACGGTATGCAGGGACCGGCGGTGCTGTCATTGGTATCGATCATTTCGGGGCCTCCGCACCCGGAGGAATACTTATGGAAAAATTCGGTTTTACGGTCGAAAACGTCGTTTCCAAAGCGATGGCTATCCTGAAAAGGTAGTGACTTGTCATTCTGAGGGAGCGATTCGCAGTGTATTATGGCTTTAAAAGAAAATGATTTCCAACATACAGATTGAAACCACAGCGATCGAAGAATGTTTGGTTTCAAGTTAGACTGAAAATCAGTTTTGACCCCGAGTGGCAAAAAATACAGATTATGCCTCTCGAAACGATAGATTCTTCGTCGGCCAACCATTGTATACAAACAACATAGCACGGTGTAGGCCTCCTCAGAATGACAGTTTTGATTACCTGGTGCTCATTTTAACTTGACACCAATGGGCTTTCGCTGGAATGATGGGTTATTGCCGGCATAATGGCTCATAGCAGGTTTCCGTAACCATTCAATGGGTACTCCAACCGACATGATTCAGGAGAATATATTATGGACATAAAACTGATGCTGACAACCTTCGGACTGGTTTTTCTGGCGGAGTTGGGCGATAAAACGCAGCTGGCCACTTTTTGCCTGTCCGCCGACTGCGGATCATCCAAAATGACGGTGTTTATGGGTTCGGCAAGCGCACTTGTTTTAAGCTCGTTTATTGCCGTGGTTCTGGGAGATACCGTGGCCCGGCTTGTACCTCCTAGTTATATAAAAATCGGAGCCGGCCTTTTTTTTATCGTCGTGGGAATCTATACCCTTTATACGGCTTATAAGGGGGTTTGTTCGCTTTGATGATGACGAGTTTCTTTCTGTATCCGTAACTTTTTTTCGCAGTTCGTGGACCAGGGGCGGAAGCAGCTTTTCATAGCTGGTTTCCCGTAGGGCCTCATCAGCCGGGAACCAGCAGATATCCGGATTCAGGATAGAATGGGGAGAGGTGGGGAAATCAGGGTGGATTGCCATTATTCCAGGTCCTTTTTAATTTTCCGGATCGTATCCATGAGTTGGGGAATTTTTCTCTCACAGGTAAAGAAAACCGTTTCAGCATTTATGTCGGCATAGTGGTGAGTGAGAATGTCACGCATATTCCGCCTCTTTATCGATCCTTGTTTTTAAAAATTGATTCATGTTTTCCCTGTAGGTTAGGATATCAACCGGCTGGCGAAGCCTTTCCTCCAGATCATTCTTTATGCCGACAAGCATGAAAAGGTCCGGCTTTGAAATTTGAATAACCACATCCACATCGCTCTTTTCCCCAGCTTCATCCCGTGCCGTTGAGCCGAAAACTCCAATTTTAAGAATGCCGTATTGCTCAGCGAATTCTTTTTTATATTTATCCAGAATTTCAATAATTTCTTTTTTCCCCATTACATTAGATTTCCTTTTCATTATCACCATGTCAATTGAATATCCCCCAGGGTTATACCCGGAGATTCTTCGGTCGCCGTGACTTTTCCGGCATCCAGTAAAGTATTTCTTCAAAGCCTTTGCCTTTGTGCGAGTCGCTCCCTCAGAAGGACAGGCAAGAGGTTGCCTCATATCCCTGATGTCCGGAAAAGAACGCCCCTAAGCTTAACGCCAATGGGCTTTCGCCGGAATGACGGATACTTCACTGTAAAATCGATTAGTTTGGGTCATTGTTTTGCAAAATCGGGATCGAAATTAAAATCAACCGCCCGGTAGTCAATCCGGTCGGTCCTTAAAATCATATTCTGCACTGGGAAATCAGATCAGCTGAAAGCCATTTCGTGATCTCCTCTTTGACTCTATCATGGGAAATACCCTTACCTTCACCAAGATATAGTGTTTTGGCTTGATTTTGGGAAACCGCACGTTGAGCAGTTTTTTTCCGAAGCAAACCTGCAGATGCGGTAACATTGCATGACCTGGAACAATATAGCGGTAATCATCGCCACAGTCGCCTTTCCATGGGTAAGGACTTGCGCCCTGGGTATGGGTTAGCAGATTTAAAATTCATCGTTGACAAGTCAACAGGAGTTTTATCTGTGCAGTTTGCAAAAAACATAATGGAAAAATAAACAATTTATAGAAATTCAACTTTTTATGCGACAATAAGTGAAAATGGCAGACAAGAGTCCTAAGATGATTTCGGACAATGAGTCCCGGTTGGCGTTCGAAGGGCAGGCGACGGAATGGCTAAAGGAACACGGTTGTCTCCCAATCCTGCTGATACCGGCCAACAAGAGATATTTGCTAAAATAGAACCCATATATTGTGTGGACGAGAATGGAGCATCAACATATGGGCAATAAAAGCGTAAGTTGCGGGGTAGAGTTATTTGCCCGCCGGGTTTAATTTTCTCTCCAAAGCCTTACCAATGTAATCTCTAAACAACGGATGCGGTTTCATGGGGCGCGACTTGAATTCCGGATGAAATTGACAACCCAGAAACCATGGATGGTCTTTAAGCTCCACGATTTCAACCAGGTTTTTATCAGGAGAAGTCCCGCTGATCATCATCCCCTTTTCTTCTAATAACCCTCTGTATTCGTTGTTAAATTCATATCGGTGACGGTGCCGTTCGAATATATTTTCCGTTCCATAAGCTTTATAGGCCAGTGTGTCTTTTTGAATTCGGCATGGATAGGCCCCCAGGCGCATGGTACCCCCCTTAGCGGAATCAGCATTACGGCGTTGGATGGTTTGACTTTTCTCATCAAACCATTCCAACATCAGATATATAACCGGATGAGGTGTATTAACGTCAAATTCCGCACTTTGGGCACCTTTAAGACCGGCCGCATGGCGGGCGAATTCAACCACAGCAATCTGCATACCCAGACATATGCCAAAATAAGGTATTTTGTTTTCCCTTGCATACCCGGCTGCAAAAATTTTTCCTTCGACTCCCCTGGACCCGAATCCCCCGGGCACAAGTATTCCATCTACATCGCTGAAAACTTCGGTGCTGTTTTCATCGATATGCTCAGAGTCCATGAACTTGAGCTTAACCTTGCAATGATGAGGAATACCCCCGTGAATCAAAGCTTCGTTTAAACTTTTATAAGATTCTATCAGGTCCGTATATTTACCTACAATTGCTATAGTTACCGAATGCAAGGGAGACTTTAAGGTTCGGATCAGCTCTTCCCAGGCTTCGAGCCTGGGAGCCCGCGTCCAAATGTGAAGAAGTTCCACAATTTTCTGATCCAATCCCTCTCTATGAAAAATCAGTGGGACCTCATATATGCAATCCACATCTTTTGCGGTAATTACCGCATCCTCTCCCACATTGCAAAAAAGCGCAATCTTGACTTTGATCTCTTTGGGCAGATATCGATCTGTCCTGCACAGCAGAATATCCGGCTGAATGCCAATGCTGCGCAACTCTTTAACACTGTGCTGAGTGGGCTTTGTTTTGACCTCTCCTGCAGTGGCAATATAAGGAACAAGGGTAAGATGAATGTATAAAACATTATCCTTTCCGACATCTGTCTTGAACTGCCTGATGGCTTCCAAAAAAGGAAGGCTTTCGATATCGCCGATGGTACCGCCGATTTCGACGATGAGCACATCCACATCACTAGCTGCAAGCCGGATGCTGTTTTTTATCTCATCGGTAATATGGGGAATTACCTGAACTGTTCCCCCAAGGTAATCGCCTTGCCTTTCCTTTGTAATGACACTGTGGTAGATTTTTCCGGTGGTAAAATTGTTATCCTTACTTAACTTAGCATTAGTAAACCGCTCATAATGCCCAAGATCCAGGTCTGTCTCGGATCCATCGTCTAAAACAAAAACCTCGCCGTGCTGAAATGGGTTCATGGTCCCCGGATCCACATTAATATAAGGATCTAGCTTTTGAATCGATACCCTCAGTCCCCGGCTTTCCAGAAGACAACCCATAGCCGCCGATGCCAGTCCCTTTCCTAAAGAAGACAATACTCCGCCCGTCACAAAAATATATTTTGTATTAAACGTCATGGATTACCCTCGACTTAATTGATCTGTCATTTGGATTTTTCAAATTACCAGCATGGTATCCGCTTATTCAGTGGTAAATATAAAATCCGAAAACAGGGCTGCCGCTCCTAACTCTTCTTCAATTCGAATCAGCTGATTATATTTCGCTATCCTGTCCGATCTGGACATTGAGCCCGTTTTTATTTGTCCGCCATTGACTCCGACAACAAGATCAGAAATAAACGAGTCTTCGGTTTCTCCGGAACGATGAGATATAATGGTCATATACCCGTTTTGTTTGGCCATTTCAATGGCATCCAGGGTTTCGGTAAGGGTTCCGATCTGATTGAGTTTGATAAGGATAGCATTGGCGATGCCCTCATCAATGCCTTTGGAAAATATCCGCGGATTTGTCACAAAAATATCATCACCTACAACCTGAATCGTTCCGCCAAGGCGATCGGTCATCATTTCCCATCCTTTCCAGTCCTGCTCTGCAAGACCATCTTCGATGGAGAGAACCGGATACTTGTCAATGAGCATCTCGTAGTAATCGACCATGGCTTCTGCTGATAAGGTCTTTTTTTCTGATTTTAATTGATATTTACCGTTTTTGAAAAATTCACTTGCCGCGCAGTCCATGGCAAGTCCGATGTCCTGGCCCACTTGATATCCAGCAGCTTCAATGGCCTGAATAATGTATTGGATGGCCGCCTCGTTGGACTCCAGATCCGGAGCAAAACCACCTTCATCCCCCACAGCAGTGCTGACCCCCTTTTTTTTCAATATTTTTTTCAGTGCATGGAATATCTCCGCCCCCATCCGGACGGCCTTACTTATGCTGTCCGCACCAACCGGCATGATCATGAACTCCTGGATATCCAGATTGTTTGCGGCATGCGCACCACCATTGATGATATTCATCATGGGGATTGGAAGATATCTGGCATTTATTCCACCGATATACCGGTAAAGCGGCATACCATAAGTTTGGGCTGCAGCCCTGGCAGCAGCCATGGAAACTCCCAGCATGGCATTTGCACCTAATCTGGATTTATTGGGTGTGCCATCCAGCTCAATTAAAGCATTGTCCAATATCATCTGGCTGGAAGCATCCATCCCGTTGACTGCAGAAGCGATTTCATCGGTTACATTCTTTACCGCGGTCATCACTCCTTTTCCGCCATAGCGCGAATTATCCTCATCTCTGAGTTCCAAAGCTTCACGCTGTCCTGTTGAGGCTCCCGAAGGCACTGCTGCCCTTCCAACAGCCCCTGATGCCAGAAAAACATCAACTTCAACAGTCGGATTGCCTCTGGAGTCCAAAATTTCCCTGGCTTTTACATCAATAATTTCCATCATAATCCTATCCCCCCTGATATTCGCTTTGTTCTAACATCAAATCACTTCGGGTACCTTGACAAAATAAAAAAATGGATGTTACTCTTCTTCACGATTTCTGTCAAGGTGATCGGTCAAGACACAGCAATTCTAATTTTGAAAAGGTCACTTACTCAAAAATGTGACATATATTTAGCTATGGATTTATACAAAAAGGCCCATCTCATTGTTGCAGCCATAAGACTCCTTGAATATCAGGAGGGCAACTTGCCATCAATTGAAAAAATCTGCCGGATGCTATCCTTTTCAATTGAGCAGGGAAACCTCATTGTCCGAAGACTCAAGGATTTGGGTATTATCGATATCACCCAGGGGGCATTCGGCACCCGTCTTTTTATCCAAAATCATCTGGCCATTGAAACTATTCCGCGGGGTGAGCAGGAGGACAAGCTGGCCCACGAGCTTGAAAAATTTCAAAATGCACAGAAGGAACGTTCAAAAAAATTCGAATCCATCAAAGCTGAGCAAGCTGCCAAGAAAAAAAACCTGTTTGCCGAAATCGAACAAAAACTCAAAAAAGATCTGGCAAAAAAGTTGGGTGAGCCTGATTCTTTTTAGAATAATTTTCAGTTATCAGTCGAGAGGATCTTTTCAATTTTTTCCATGACCATGTCTACGGTTATATCTTTCATGCATGCCGTAGCAGGACAAAATCGTTTAAAGCAAGGACTGCAATCCATTTTTACCCTAACAACCTGATGGCCGGCACCAAAGGGTCCCGTACGCCATGGAGCGGTAGGACCGAAAAGGGCTACTACCGGTGTGTTAATTGCGGCTGCAATATGCATTGGGCCGGTATCGGTGGTCAAAACAAGCTCCGCTTTTTCATATAAAGCCGCAAGGGTTTTAAGGGAAGTTTTGCCTGCAAGATTGACTGCAGCATGGGTCATGAAGGAAAGTATTTTTTCAATCTCATCAATGTCATCTTTTGCACCGGTGAAACATACTTTGAATCCTTTCCCACAAATTCGGTCGGCCACCTGAGCAAATTTCCGGCTTTGCCACAACTTTGTATCCCATCTGGCCATCGGATTGATGGCAACAACCCGATCGGCTTCTGAAATCATGTAAGATTGCAACAGATTTTTAATTTTTTCCCGATCAAACGTATTAATTGGAAATCCGAATTCAATTTTGCTGCAAGGGATACCAATTGCGCAAAGAAGCATCAACTCCCGATTGACCGCATGGTGCTCCATACTGACTGCGGGTACCCTTTCATTTAAAAAAATATAACTATGTTCCGCATGATCCATTCCGGGACCAAAGCCCACTTTACGTTTGCCCCTGGAAAAAAATACCCAGATACCGCTCTTTAAAAGGCCCTGAAAATCGATAACAAGGTCATATTCAGTATCTCTGAGGGTTTTGATAAAGTTATGGATTTCTTTCAGGATTTTAAAAAATGAACGTGGTTGCGAAAACTCTTTGATCCACTGTTTTCTTCTGCATTTGAGGACTCTGTCCAGGGCATGATGACCTTTTAAAATTTCCGATGAAGCCTCTTCCACCAACCAGACAATATGTGCTTTTGGAAACTGACGTCTGAGTGCGTTTAAAGCAGGTAAAGTGTGAGTAACATCTCCGATGGCACTTGTTTTAACAATTAAAATGTTCATTGAGTCTATCTTTCGGACAAACTGCCTTCGGATTTTATCAATTCATTTACTGCATTGATAATGTCCTTTCGACTAAAGGGTTTTTCCAAAGTGATTTGAGCTCCCAACTTTTTGGCCAGCAAGAGATAATCATTAGGATCGATACGTCCTCCGCCTGAGATAGCGATAATCGGAACATTGGGAAAATCACGTCTGAGTTCAATAATCGTCTCAATACCTTCCTTCTCGGGCATGATCAAATCCGTTATAACAAGATCCACTGTAAGGTTCTGATGAAAAAGTTTCATGGCAATTTTTCCATCCTGAGCCTCTACCACATCAAATCCTGCTGCATTCAGGGTGAGCCGCAACATTTTACGAATCTGGTCATCATCATCAATTATTAATATTCGCGCCATATCTTTCCTCTTGGTTATCAGAACAGATCAAGCCAGGCCAATATCCCAATTCCATTGGCCGGGACGTTTTTTTAGCATAATCCCTTTAGGTATCGGTTCTGAAATGCTTATAAAAAGGGAGAATCCTGCCTTAATCAATTCTTCTTTCCGGTTTCGAATATCCAGTTTCCAGTTGGGATATACCCAGAAATTCTTACCATATTTCTGTACCCAAGCCTCTTCACCTTTAGGACTTGAAAATATTTTTCCAAGTTCCATATCCTCGGAAATAGTCCTTGAAATACAAAGCGGCCAGCTTCCAAAACACACAATACCCAATTCGATCGGGCTTTTGGAAGGTAACTGAAGTAAATCGTCACCTCCTAACTCAGGACCGGCAATGGCTCCTTTAAAACCCATTTTTTTTAATGTCATCAAAGCAATCGGATTGGCAGCATTGCAAAAGGGTCCGGCCCATAAATTCAATTTTTTAGGAATAGGAAAAAGAGCGGTTTGCCACGGGGCATTTAAAACGAAATATTTTCCACCCTGATCTAAAATCTTTTTTAAAGTCGACCTGAATTGGTCTTCCTCTTCAGGCCATATGACAGGGGGAAGCCACCACCAATAATGCATGAAATTCTTTCTGGAAACAGGTTCCGGCATATTCCCATTGATCCAGATTCCTACACGCCCGGATGGCATTGTTTTCATCACATTTCTGAAAACCTTCATTTCTTTATAGCGACCCTTTACAAGCCTGGGTTTGGTTTCCGTAAATTTAAATTTTCCGGTTTTTGGCTTCGGCAAAATGAGGAGGTCTGCCTCTTTTTGAAGATTTGTAATTTGTTTGTTCAACTCAGGTTCTCTTCGATCAATTAAAAAAACAGGAACTCCCCCGATTATCTTATGATCAGTCTGTATTTTAATGACAAGCCTTCCATTTTTGGGAATCCATTTGTTAACTTTAATTAGGGTATGCCATTTTTCATCCTCATACCCGACACGCAGCAAATCTCCATCGAATAACTGTTCCCTGGGAACCAGGTAGGGCTGATTTTTTCCACCTTTGATATTGCCGATCAACAAGCCTGAACCGGTCTGGCCTTCTGATTTAATGGGATTCTGAGGCCTCTGGGGAAGAAAAAAATAATGGGTCGCCGGGCGCCCCAATACATATCCAAGGAGCTCAAGGGCTTCTTTTTTAACCTGAGGATCATTTCCTTTATCACGCATCAGGCGGTAAGCGCGAGTAGTATAATAGACATAGTGCGGCCCTTTTTTGCGCCCTTCAATTTTCCAGGCTTTAATTTCCGGAATAGCTGACAATACTTTTACCAATACATCCATACTCAGATCCATACATGAGAAAAAACGTTCGCTTTTGCCATGATGAGTGTATCGCCTTCTGCAAGGTTGAACACATCTTCCCCTGAGCCCACTTTTACCTCCCAGATAACTACTCCAGTAACAACGTCCGGAAACTCCGTAACACAAGGCCCCATGAACAAAAATCTCCAGTCCGAGGCCATGGGGGCAGGCTTTGGCCATGGATTTGATTTCATCGATATGAAGTTCCCTGGGAAGCACCACGCGATTAATTCCCAGCACTGGGTTGGCAAGTTGTAATGCCGATGTCAAGCTCAAATTGGCAAGTGTTGAAACGTGCAATTCACCCCGATAATTTACTTGCCTAGCCAGTTGCAGCACAGCCATATCTTGAAAAATTAGGCCATCGGGTTTGACCTTTTGTCCTAATTGATATAACAGTTCGGCCATGCTTGCAAGTTCCGTGGTTTTAACCAGGGTGTTTAGCGCCACATACACTTTTGCGGCTTTTTCATGGGCCAGGTGTGTTAATTTTTCCAATTCCTCCATTTGAAAATTATCAGACGCCATCCTTGCGGAAAACGCTTTGAGGCCACAATAAACAGCATCTGCACCGGCAGCCAGGGCAGCTAAAAAAGAAGCATTGTTTCCGGCGGGCGCAAGAATTTCAGGACCAGGGTTTTGGTCAATTTTTTTAGTTATTGTTTCAGGCATCTATTTTTTCAGATAGTTCTCATAAATATTTTTTAAAAAATTTCGACAAATGATTGATGATGAACACGTAAGAATAATTTTATCTAAAACGATATTCGTTTTGCATTATGGGCTTTAAATTTGTTAGAATCAAGAGAAAAACATATTGGGGAGAATGGAAAAATGAGTGATCGGAACCACATACCAACTTCTCATGTAAATAAACCATCAGGTCTGAATGACCCTTTAGCCAAAACAATATTTGACTCTCTTTCAGCCAATATCGCCATCCTGGATCATAAGGGGGTAATACTGGCCACCAACCGGGCTTGGCAACTATTTGCCGGTAACAACAAAATGAAAAAAGATTTCGATTCGGTGGGGTATAATTATCTTGAAATTTGTGATGCCTCGAGCGGTGAAGATGCAGAAATCAGCAGAAAAGCGGCTGAGGGTATCAGGAGCGTTATTAACGGGAATGTAAAAGAATTTTTGCTGGATTACCCATGCCATTCTCAAACCCAAAAGCATTGGTTTTACATGCGTGTTATTCGGCTGGCCGACCTAACCTCTTTGAAAATCATTGTAAGTCACGAAGAAATTACAGCGTTAAAATTGGCCGAACAATCGCTGAGAAAAAGCAAAGAACAGTTAATACGGCAAAAAAAGGACCTGGAGGAAACAAATATCGCTTTAAAGGTCCTCTTGAAACAGCGGGAGTTAGACAGGGTTGACCTTGAGCAGAAAGTTTTAGGCAATATCAAGAAACTTGTTTTTCCTTATATGGAAAAGCTAAAAAACTCGCAGCTAAACAAAAATCAGAAGGCCATGTTGGACATTATTGAAAGTCACCTTACAGACATTGTTTCACCTTTTTTAAAACGTTTATCCGCATTAAACAAAATTTTGACCCCGCAGGAGCTTCAAATAGCCACCCTGATTAAAGATGGCAAATCCAGCAAAGAAATTGCCGCTATGTTAAACATTTCTCTTTCCACCATCAATTTTCATCGTAAAAACTTAAGGGCCAAATTCGGCCTGAGTAACAAGCGAGCCAACCTTCAATCATATTTGTCATCACTTACCTAAATTCCCATATAAATATAAAAGGGAAAAAATAAACCTATGAAAATTAAAACCTGTGTTTTGCCTTCCGGCCAATTTATTTACGGAATTCATAAACCCCGCTTTAATGTGGATAATTTCAGAGAAAATGATTTTATTGAGCCTTTAGGCCAATTTCCAGATGGCCGGTTAAATGAAAATGACGCCAACTTTCCTCCGGGAATTGTTGAAGAGCCGGATGCGGATACAATATTTGAAATCCCAAATCCTTTTGCCTTTCGTGGTACCACATATATTTCCAAAAGCTGGGCCGATGAAAAGGCCAAAAACCCCGAGCGTATTTATCTTCCAAGACCCCAAAACATCTCATTTTCCGGTTTTATCGATAAATGGTTCGGGCATAATCCGAAGCTTTTAAAAAACAGAGAAATACTATTTGAGTCATTACCTGAGCCTGTGCTTTTAGCCATTGCATCCACAGGCACTGATCCGGAGGATCTGGTTGCTCTGGCAAAACTTTCCTGTGAATTTTTATTTGAGCCCTGCGACAAAATCCCCAAGGGACTGAGATACAAACAAAGTAAGGACGGACAGGTAAAACCGAAAATCAAAAACAATGCATTGTTTGAAACTCTTGCCAATAATTATTATTTGCCGGATACATATAAAGAGGCGATGGTATTACGGCCCGGAGTGCAAGGTAACAGCGAAATAATCGGGGAATCAAAAGATGACGACAGCCACGTCTTTGAATACCTTAGACGAAACAGTTATATTCCCTGGGGCCATTATGCAGCCAACATGGCAAATGATTCCATTCGCTATCGTTTATGCGATTTGACCCATTCCGATATAGCCGGAATGAGGCACCTGTATTACCAGCGAACATATACGCGACTTGCGCGCGAGTTGGGTATCCCGATATCCCCTGCAAGGAAAAGACTCAGCATTGACAAATTGGAGTCTATCAGAATAAATATTTTAGAAAAACTCTCATCAAATACCAACTCCGATTCCCTATTTTTTAATTGCTCACTCTGGGGCTGGAATTATGGATTTGACTTTTCTGCGAGCAAATACCGTCTTCATGCATCCCACCAGCAAATTCACCAGCAATTTGCAATGGTTCCGGCGACTGTTCAAACCCAAATCAATGAATGCCGAATTTCATCATATGCCTGTGGTGATATGATTGCTGAATTTATTCATGACTTTCGTAAAGAAACCGGCAAAAAATTCTTTGATTGTTACCTTCAAGCCATACGAAACAATCGACGAATAGATAACACACAAGCAGAAAAGAGTCTGATCATTTATGAGGATAAACATGTGATGGTGTTTGTCCCAAAGGCGCAAACTTCTCAATGGGAAATTCAACTGATTTGTCTTAAGCCGGTGGGAAATATTCTGGAGGCCGATATCCAATTGCGAAATTCACTTGACCGGGCTATGGCAATCACCATGAAATTTTTGGCAAATATGGGGATCAGAATGGTAACTATCTTCGAATATTCCAAAAGGTTCGATTCAGCAAATTCCGAGCAACATCTTATTTACGATTTTTTGCCTAAACTGCCTCAGTCTCCCGGTGCTTTCAGTGAAGCTCAGCTACGCTGGATCAACGGTCATTACCCCGAAGATTTTGCATTGGCTTGCCGAAATAAAATGGAAGAGCCGGAATAAAAAAGGGTGAAAACTTTTCCATAGTTACAGTTTTCACCCTTCTCTCTTGAGAGTGGCTCATCAAGCTGTCATGCTCTATTTAAATTTTGCTTTAACCAGATCCAATACCATATTTTTGGCCGTCTCCAAATCCAATTCAGCCATATGTAATACTAGATCATATAAATCCGGCCGGTCATAATCGGTTTTACCAATCTTCTTATACAGGCTTGCACGGCGCTTATCCTCACTGCGCACCATCTGAGCCGCCTTGTTATAAGGCATATCATGGTGTTCTATCACATATTTGACCCGGTATTCAAACTCATTGACCAACAAGATATGAATGGCATCCGGATGATCCCTTAGAATATACTGGCTTCCGCGCCCCATAATCACAACATTGCCTTCTTCCGCAATCTGGGCAATCATAACCACCAGATAATCCAGATAAATTTCTTCATCGATATAACCGTAGTCATCCTTGAGCACTTTATCCACAAGGCCCTTGGATACCATTCGGGAAATAACCCTGGAAAGTTTGCCGCCTGCCTCTTTTTCCACATTCTCTACCCAGGTTTCGGAAACATTTGCCGCCTGGGCAATTTTAGAGACAATATCGCTATCGGCAAAAACATATTCCAACTCATCGGCGAGCATTTTACCCAAGGCTTTACCCCCGCTGCCGAACTGCCGCGAAATTGTGATCACTGCCATCAAATCCTCCTATATTTATTACCGAGAAGGCTTCGTCAAATAATGGGCGAAAGCCATGTTAAGGGAACTAATTTTCTCCCCCATGGGGTATAATCAAAGCCGGAAACGGTGACTTTTCAGCAATATATCTGGGAGTGCTTCCGATCCATCGTTCTGCCCACACGGATTTTCCGGAAGACCCCATGACAATCAGTGTTGATTTTCGCTCACCAGCGGCTCGCTCAATTTCTTCAATAGTATCACCCACATAAACATGGGATCTTGCTTCAATACCATTTGCTGCAAAAACCTCACAAATTTTATCCAACTTTTCTCGTTTTTCTTTTCGAAGCTGCTGAATATCAAGGTTGGAGGTGCCTTTGAGTTCCTTGCGGCTTGCAACATGCACCACATTGATTTTACGAATCACATCTTTGAAGTTTTTAAGATATTCGACCGCCCTCATGCTGGCCGGCGACCAGTCGACAGCCAGAAGTGGCTTATCAAATGGTTTTTCTGATACCGATCCGCTATCCACCCTGTTTTTATAAACTAAAACCGGCCTCTCAATTCTGCTTAAAAGTTCGGTAATATCAGCTCCTGAATAGAAAACTTCCATCATTTTTCTACTTCGCCGACCAATGACAACAAGATCGGCATTTTCCTTTTCAGCGGCATCAATGACCTGAGGAACCAGGTTTCCTACAACAATGTAGACTCCTACCTCCATACCCTGTTCGAACAGGTTTTCCGCCCAGTCAATAAATCGAATGTTTGCCTGTTCTCTGAGTTTTCGCTCTTCACTTTTTTTGTATCCCACCCCCCGTTGCATGGCCACACGATCCCTTTCAATGACATTCATGAAAATAACGTGTTCCAGTGCAGACTTCCTCAGGGGCAAAAGCGACTGCAAGGCACCAAACCCCAGCTCCTCAAACTTAGTGACAAACAGCATCTTTCGAATAACCATAGTTTTTTCATTATGTTGATTCACCGCCACACCTTTTTTAATTTTATCAGCCAAGTACTTTTTTAATCGTATCAGCCAAAACATCGCCGTCTACAGGCTTTTCAAGATACGCCTCGGGTTCGGGTACAGGGTCGCCTCCGAACTCGGTCAGGACTTTTTGGGATCTTAAAAATGATTTTTCAGCAATCCCGCTTAGCATAATAATAGGTATATCCTTGAACTTTTTATTGGTTTTCAACCTTCGGTATAAACGGATACCACTTTCTCTCGGCATTAATACATCAAGAATAATCAGATCCGGCTTCTCTTTTTTTACCGCTTCTTCACCTTCCTCCCCGTTGGTTGCCAAAACAGGTAAATATCCGTTTTCTTCCAGAACTGTCTGCGAGAATAAACGGACATCGGGATCGTCATCCACAACAAGTACTCTTTTTCCCATAACGCATTCTCCTTGATAAGTAAATTAATTTTAATGGCTTCACGTTCGGCTCAGCCAGATTTAATCCATGAATACTAATTTTCTTCTAATTCCATAAAAGGGACTCTGACAATAAAGGTGGTGCCTTTGCCGATTTCAGAAAAAACATCGATTGCACCATCGTGGTCTTCTATCAACTTTCTGGCCACCAGAAGCCCAAGCCCTGTTCCTTTGTGTCCTTTGGTACTGAAAAACGACGTAAATATTTTTTTCTTCACTTCCTTGTCCATACCCATACCATTATCAATAACCTCAAACCTGACCATATTTCCATCTTCATGAGCGGTTTTCAATTTCACTACCAGCGATTTTCCCGGGGTGTCATCGAAAACACAGGCATCAACAGCATTGGACACAAGGTTCATCAATGTGGTATGAATGCTTCTTGAATCCATGGCCACCTGTCCGATATCAGGATCGAATTCTTTGAGTATCTCGACATTATGTTCCCGGGCCGTCTCTTCCATAACCTGGCAAACATCCTCAGCAATTTCATTTGGGTTACATGGCTCATATTCGGGCTCTCGTACCTTTGAGTAAGACAGCAAATCCATGACAAGTTCTGAGGTATGCTTGATATTTTTCTGAATCATATCCCAACCTGCTTTTAGTTTGTCGGTATCACTCTTTTTAAACCCGACCTCCATTAGATAACTGCCACCCTTGAAACCATGGAGAATATTTTTAACCCCATGGGCCATACCTGCCACAGTCTGTCCAACTGTTGCCAGCCGCTCAGACATCAATAACTCTTTTTCCAAGTGTTTAATCTCCCTTAAATCCTGAAGAAATGCAACACTTCCCATAACTTTTTTTCGTTCATACAAAAACGTTCCGATAAAACGCACCGGAATTGGCATCCCGTCTTTATTTAATATTTTGGTTTCAAGGTGTTGAAGTTTAAACTTTTTTTGTTTTTCATGGCGTTTTGCCTGATAATAACGCATAAGTTCTTTGGAAAACAGATCTTTTACCTTTTTGGTATAGAGCACTTCAGATGGACTATATCCAAGAATATTTTCCGCAGCCGGATTATAAATTACCACATTAAATTTTTTATCCGTCGCTACAATGCCTTCCTCGGAAGTTTTGATCAGCTTCTGTAAAAAATTGGACTGCAGGCGCAACTCATGGGTAGCCCTCTCAATCTCTCTTTCCAGATTTTCCGTATATTCTTTAAGTTTTCCTCTAATGTAAAGCTTATCCTGGGCCCTTTTCAAGGCCAAAGAAATTGCCTCATCCCTGACGGGTTTGTTAATGAAGTCTGAAGCACCATGTTTCAGGGCTTCTATGGCGTTATCAATATCTCCGTGACCGGTAATTATAACAACCTCAACCTCCGGATTCCGCTTCTTAATATTCTTTAAAACTTCAATGCCATCCATGCCGGGCATTTTGATATCGGTGACAACAATGTCGGGAGATTCCCGTTCAAAGACCTCCAGGCCTTCCTCCCCACTGAAAGCAGTCACCACTTCATGACCATCACTTCTCAGGGAAATGGCCAAAACCCGAACATTGGTTTCTTCATCGTCAATTAATAATATTTTAGGCATTATGTTCCTTTGCCGCACCATTGGCTGCAGGAAATTTTACTTTAAAAGTCGTGCCGACACCGATTTTACTTTGGACCTCGATTTTGCCTTCATAATCTTTGATAATGCCATAGCTGATACTCACCCCAAGGCCTGTACCCTTGCCGGTTTTTTTGGTTGTAAAAAAGGGCTCGAATAATTTTTCCTTCACTTCATCGGACATCCCAATGCCCGTATCCGTAACTGTTACAGCCACATAACCATTTTCAAGCCAGGATTTGATCGTCAAAACCTTTTGGATGCTTTTATCCTTTTGCTTTGCGGCTTTTTCATCCATGGCATCGATTGCATTGGTCACTAAATTAATAAAAACCTGCTCAATTCGGTTGTGGTCAGCCATTATTGGGGGAATATTTTCATCCAGGTCGAGTTTCAAATCAATCTGATGAACTTTCAGTTGATGTCCAAGCACTTTGAAAATATCCTTGATGGGCTTATTGATAAACAATTTGTTGCGAACCACCTCGGTCTGTCTTGCAAAATCACGCACATGTTTAATCACTTTCGATGCCCGGGCGACATTTTCCACAATATCATTGGCCATGCTTTTCAGGTCATCATCAGGAATAGGTGCCCCTTTTTTCAGCATTTTCAGAAAAAAATCCGCGCAAATCTGTATCACATTCAAAGGTTGATTGATTTCATGAGCCATTCCTGCAGCCATTACCCCTAATGTGGTCATCTTGCTCGCCTGAATCAACTGAGTTTCCTTTTCCACGATTTCCGTGATGTCAGTCGTATTTGCAATAATGACATTTTTTCCACCATATTCGGCATAACTGACAATGATATTAACGAAAAACGGATGCCCTCCTTTTTTGTGATGCCTTCGTTTGGAAAACAACATGGAATGTTCCCTGGAAAGATACCGCAGTCCGCTGATCACTTCATCATCATCAGGATCACCCAATTCCAGAAAGGAGGTTCCATACAATTCCTGCACTCTGTAACCATAGATATCTTTTGCCCGCTGATTCATATCGATGATTTCGTAAGTATCCATATCGATAATGAAAATGGGGGTCGGATCGTTATCGAAAAGGGAACGATATTTTTCTTCTGATTTGATATACTGTTCCTGAAGCATGGCATTTTCAATCGCCACGCCTATACGATTGCCGATAAGTTCCAGGATATCTTTTTCCCTGTGAGCAAATTGTGTCGGTTTTTTGCTGGCAATACGAATGACACCAAAAGGATTTTGTTCCTTATTGCTTATGGGCACATAAGCCAATGATTTGACATCATCTTTATCTGAAAAAAGGCAAACTTCACCATTTTGCTCCTGGGAACTTTCTTCAAAAATAGTCAGCTTGTCTGTTACGGCAACCCGGGTGATGATACTGTTCACGTCATCAATTTTTTCATTGGGATAAGGATTATCACACCCCCCCAGTTTGTAACGCAGGCAAAAGGAACCATCGTCTTCCAACAAAAAAATACAAACGGCTTTTGCCTCCATAAAATCCAGGACCACTTTAAGCGCATCTTCAATTCTTTTTTCAAACTCGGCATGTTCATTCAGAGCGGTATAGATGGCCACCAAAGTTTTCAGCTCGCGGGTGTGCCGTTCTTTTTCCTCTTCTGCTATTTTATCTTCGGTTCTGTCCCAGAAGGTCTCGATAGCCCCAATGATTTTACCGCTTTTGGCCTTGATGGGAGCAGCGGTAAAAAAAAGCCATTTTCCATCTTTCCCAAGGTTCTGGAAAAAAGATTCCGCCTGATATGCTCCTTCAATAAGAGCAGACTTATTCCATGCGGCCCCATATAACTTTCCGATTTCATTGGTATCAATCTGATCCAAAATAACATCCGCCATGGTGGGGCGTCGCCTCTTATAAAACGGTATCCATTGCCTGTCCGTACCAACCACCTCTCCGGCAGTTATATTGACCAACTTCTCCAATGCTTTGTTCCAATGGGTGACTTTGTGGTCTCTGTCGATGACGAAAGTAGGAATAGTGCTGCCCTGAATGATCTGAGACACAGCTTCCTCATGTTCCCAGAGTTCACTTTCGATTTTTCTGGATCGATTACTCCTTTCTTCAATAATCGAGGCAAACCGCCCCATCAGCGTATCCAGAAGCTTTCGAATTTCATCAGGATCATAGTGCCTGGCTTTAGGCTTCTCAAGGCCCTGCTCTTTTAGATCCTGAACCATCAAAAGATCCCACATGGATCTTGCTTTATAATGGTCGATTATCCGGACACTTTCAGGCATGCATTGACCAATGCTATCGGCAAGGGTCGGATCATCACTCATTTCAAGAATGACCTCAAGACCGTCTAAATCACGAAGATCAAGATAATTGGTTGTCGTATAAAAACCAAGTTTTTTGGCTAATGAAAGCCCTTTGGCATGTTCATCCTTATCGGCAACACCAATGATCACAGGTTTTTTCTCACGGAACTTTTTGCCAAAAAAATACTGAAGGAAACAGCCACAAAAATTTCCGGCTCCCACAATAGCTATTTTATGATCAAAAAAGCTCTTTATCATGAGTAAACGCTCATCTGGTTAACATATTGCCTGAGCAAACTAACAGGCGCCCCCCTTGTAATCAGAATTACCTAATTCTTTAAAAGAAAATCAAATGCACAAGGATAAAAGTCGGAAGTAGAAAAATAAGGCTGAATTTTATAATATACCCGAAAAAGCTCGGCATCGGGGTTCCGGCTTCCTCTGCAATGGAGCGTACCATAAAGTTGGGAGCATTTCCAATGTAGCTGAAAGCGCCAAAAAATACCGCACCCGTTGAAATAGCCTTGAGATAAATTGCATTTTCAGTCATCAACAAATCCACAGCCGGCTTTTCAGCCATTCCAGGATAAAAACTTCCCAGAGCTGTATTAAAAAAAGTCAAATATGTCGGTGCATTATCCAGAAAAGCACTGAGAAATCCGGTCACCCAAAAATAATGAGCAGGCTGCTGGACGGAATTGATTAAAAAGGCCAGTTCCCCTTTAGGTCCTGCTTTCAAAATGAGAAGGCAGGGTACCATGGTAATAAAAATCCCGATAAACAGATAGGCCACCTCAATAATGGGAAACCATGTGAAATCATTGTCTTCACGGATTTTAAACGATGTGGTCATCAGCGACGCAACTCCCATCAATATCAGAAAACCATCGCGTCCCCAATCCTGTACCGCACGGTGAATACCAAGTGTGCTGACTTCGCCCCAATCAACAATACCACTTGTGAGAACTGCAGCCACAATGCCTCCCAGGAACAGGAAGTTATGAATTCCTTCCAGCTTTAACGGCTGTTTGACACCATCATCAGGGGGAACATCAGTGACCTCTTTTCGATAAACCATGGTGTCGATAATAAAATAGATCGTCAACAAAATGGCCACCACGAGAAGCATGTGGGGAAGAAGATTAAACGTCCAGAAAAAGGATACTCCGTGCAAAAAACCCAGAAACAGCGGTGGATCACCAAGAGGGGTGAGCGAACCGCCAACATTGGCCACCAGAAATATGAAAAAAACCACCATGAACGTTCTGCTTTTACGGTAGCTGTTGGCCCTTAAAAACGGACGGATCATCAGCATGGCGGCTCCAGTGGTTCCCATCCACGAAGCCAGTATGGTACCGATTAAAAGCATGGTCGTATTAACAAAGGGGGTGCCCCGCAGTGTTCCGCGAAGCAGAATCCCACCCGATACCGTGTATAGTGCCCAAAGAAGAATGATGAATGGAACATAATCGGCCAGGATAATATGAAGGATTTCGTAAAAAGCTAACCCTTTGTAAATGAATAAGAAAGGAATGGCCATGGTAGCCGCCCAAAAGGCGGATACCTTACCGAAATTGTGATGCCAAAACTCCGGGGCCAATAAAGGTAAGAGCGCAATGGATAACAGCATACAGGCAAAGGGAATAACGCTCCAAAGTGGAAGAATTTCCCCTAAATTGAAATGGTCATGATGCCCGTTGCCTTCCTCAGCATGCTCTATGGCGACATCATGTTCAGGCTGCTCATCCGGAACATGCAATTCAGGAGTAACCACTTCTTCAGCGTGATAATCTTTATCCGTTTCCTGAATTTTTGACGTCTCTATTTGAGTTCGAGTTGAAACCAAATTTACACTAGCAAACAGATAGTACCCTGCTAAAAAACACATAATCAAAATGGCCGCGGTTACAACTCTATTGCTCATGCTCCTTTCTCCTTCCCCTTTATCTTAAATCTTAAAAAAACATTTCATTTAATCCTGTCTTAAACCCCTCAAAAACATCAATAAATTAGCCGGAACTAATTGAATAACCGGATTTTCTTACTTTACAGAAAAGGCACTTATTGCATAAACAGCCAAACCGTGTCAAGTCCCTATTGCCCGTATTTTTGCTTAAAGCCTTTGAAATCTTGACAAATAGAAACATTCACTGTAGATTTATCAAAGATATTCTTACTATTTGAGTACTCAGGATAGATAGGTAAATCAAACCATGGCGGAAATCATTAATCTGGTTAATCTCAGGGCGGAATCATTGAAAAAAAAGGTTTTCGGCCCCTGGAAAAAGCGGTTTGGATTTTTTTTTCCCCATGAAACCAAACTGTTGGATATTCCCGATAAAGCTTTGCTTTATTTGTCTCAACCTGGTGAGGAAAGCGCTTCAGCCTATTATGAATTGATCATGGGTGTTCTGGATCTCGGACCGGCGATAAAATTTTCTTACCTTGATAAACATGATCAACTTGTCGTGATGGAAATTCATTTGTTTTTATCGGATTTATTCCGTTTTGAAATGATGCGCCGCCTCGGATGGATAGATCCTACAGTTTGCAGCATGAATAGTTTGATCGAGTTGGTAAAACAGTTCGACAAATACAAGAATATTTTGAGAGAACAACCGCCGCAATTATCACAGGCACATCCGGATTATAGTGCTTACCAAAATCTTCATGAAAGAGATCGGGAGGGTTTTATTCGGAGACTTCTTCCAGGAGCACTAGATATTTTTCAGCGAAAAATAGTACAATAAATCTATGATTCTAAATCGCCCTTTAATCCGATGGATTCGGCCACTTCACGCATTCCCATGATGGTATCTGCAATCAGGTCCGAGACCTGAACACCCAACATATCAGCTCCTTTTTCAATAATGGAACGGTCGACACCGGCTGCAAAACGTTTATCTTTCCACTTGTTTTTTACCGATTTGGGCTTCATATCCATTACGCTCTTCGAAGGTCTCACCAGGGCCGTTGTAAAAACCAACCCGGTCAGCTCATCAATGGCAAAAAGCACCTTTTCCATCTCGCTTTTTGGCTCGACATCAGAGCAAATCCCCCAACCATGGCTTACTACCGCCCGAATATATTCTTCAGGCCATTTATTTTCTCTTAAAATCTCCTCGGTCTTTTTGCAATGCTTTTCCGGATACTTTTCATAATCCAAATCATGAATTAAACCAATAATTCCCCATTTTTCCTCGTCTTCTCCTCTTTTTTTTGCACAATACCTCATCACTCCCTCAACAGCCAAAGCATGTTTAATAAGGCTTTCTGACTTGTTATATTTTTTCAAAAGCTCAAATGTCTCTTCTCTGGTTGGAGTGCTTGACATTTCAATATTTCCCTTCTTGATTTTCGATTTGTCTTATTTATTTTGATCTTTTTCCAAAATCATTCTCTAACAAATTGCAGGCCATCGATAATAGCCTCGAAATCTTCTTTTGACAGTTGTTTCCATTGTTTTTTAGGGTAAAACTTTACCACAGCGTTAACATGAGGAGAAAAGACTTTACCGGCCTGAAGTTCGGGATACTCCATAAGGTATTTAAATTCTTCACCAAGATCTATTAAAAGATGCAAATCATCGTTGTCCTCGAGAAGTTTGACAACCATGAGATTTTTTACCTTGGCGCTTCCTCTCATGCGTCGAATGCCATCCCGGCCGGTATAAATCTCAAGCGTTGCTTCTTCCAAAGGTGTGGCAGTCCGGACGGAGGTCATCAAATAGGCTCTTTCCACCCAGTACTCTCCCTCAGCAAAAGGTATCCATTGTCCCATTATTTTGGCTCCCTCAGGATTTTTTTTCGGATTCGGTTATGGGCACAAGAGTTGCTCCACAGCCCGGGCAAACAGGATCTCCCGCCGACCTGATCCTTGAACGGCATATATTCATTTGATGGCTGCAATCCGGGCATTTCATCAAACAATCATCCGATTTCTTCTCTGTATTTTCCGTCATGGCAAACCTCCTTGATTGTCATATTGTCATTTAATACCATTGTTAACTCTAAGGTTTGTAAAAACGGTTTGCAAGAAAAAGTTTAGGCCATGGAACCGAAAAAAAAATAGGGCGGCCCCCTTTTCAGGAGTACCACCCTATTTATTCTTGAAACGTTTTTAAGGAGAAACGCTTATCAACCGGCAAGCAGTCCTGAAATATTACCGGCTTCGGGATGTGCGTAGATGAGGATCAGTGCGATAACCAGTGTATAAATCGCAACAGATTCGATCATGGCCAAACCAATCAACAAGGTTACCGTCACTTTACCTGAAGATTCAGGGTTTCTGGCAATACCTTCAACAGCGGATTTGATACCAAGACCCATGCCGATACCACAACCGAAAGCCGCGATGGCCATACCGAAACCTGCAGCAGTTACCGCAGCGATAAAAAATTGTAATGCCTCCATACTTACTCTTCCTCCTTCAAATAGTTAATAAATTAAATAACAGCTTCTTCCATTTCCCATTAAAAACTATGATAAAACTATGATAAAAACAGGCTATTTAAAAACACGGTCATTTTTTGTTACAACAATTTATTAGTGGGCATGCTCCATGGCTCCGGTAAAATACATAATTGAGAGCAGAAAAAATACAAAGGCCTGAACCAGAGACACGAAAATGCCCAGTACCATAATCGGAAACGGTGCGAAAAAGGCCCCTGCCAATCCGAACAGGATTGTCAGGACCAGCTCCTTACCCATGATATTTCCAAAAAGACGAAAAGACAGGGATAAAATCCTGGCGAGATGCCCGATGAGTTCAACAGGTAAAATGATTGGAACCATCCACCAGACGGGTCCCATGAAATGCTTGATGTATTTGGCGCCATGGTACATGAAACCGATCACATGGGTAAAAACAACCACTGTAATGGCGCATGCGGCTGTTGTGTTAAGGCTGCCGGTCGGCGGAAAAAAACCCGGTACAAGTCCGACCAAATTGGAAAGAAAGATAAAAATGAATATGGTGGCCAGCAATGGAAACAACCAACGCCCTTCCTCACCGGTGATATCGACCATAAAATTTTCCAGCGCACTAATAAGAATTTCAAAAACGTTCTGGCCCTTGTGTGGGATCATCTGAACCCCTTTAGCGGCAAGAATGCCGAAAGTGACCAACATAGCCATCACTACCCAGGTATAAACAACATGAGGATAGTGGTGCGCAAAGTTCCCGAGTCCGATTAACTCAAAAACGGTTACGAAATAGAGATAGGGATGTTCCACCTTAAGTTGCCTCCTTAAGAATTAGGTTTTTTAGTTCACACATTGTTGCAAAAAAAATACTTGCCACCACCAGTGAAAGGCCGACAAAAAGCCCCAGCGGATCAACAATATGTTTTGCAATCAGCACGAAAATAATTAAACCGCTGACAATGAAGCGGATATAGTACTTTACCAGAGCCTTTCTATGGGAACTTGAATGGGGGGGAGTCAGCGCATTTTTCAGCGTCCGGGCCAACAGGTGAAAATTGACCGTTACAATAAGGCCCCCGAAAAAAATACCCAAAGCAAAGGATTTAGTGAAAAACAGGAAACCACAGATTGTCAACAGTAAAAACAATATCCAGTTTGTCCGTGTGACACATTTTAAAATGCGTTGTTGAATGTTCATAAATCTGAGTGTGATCCCTGTTTTTATTCTAATTTTTTAGCTTTTTTTATTGCCAAACCTATATTTCTATAACCGGCAAAAATGCCTAATATCAGACAAATAATTGTAAACCATGGCGTGGTATCAAAAACATGCCGATCAAGATATACGCCTATGGCCAAACCAATAAATATGGACAGCGAAAGCGAAAGTCCGATACTACTGTAAAAAGCCAGTTCTCTTAAATAACGCCTGGTTTCCCTTTTCATGCAAAAGAACCTTAATCGCTCCGAAGTCCCTATCATTCCCGAACTAAAATGACAACCAAAACAGGACTTCGGGACTCACCCTGTTGGGAAAAGCCATCTAACACAGGAATTAAATCAAGTCAATGTAAAATTGCATCAATAAGTTAACTTTTATCTGTTTGTTTGAGTCCTAACACTGCGGAAAACCTTCCTGTTACCTGCTCCCCCCTATAAGAAAAAAATAAATCCGTACTACATTTTGTACATATTCTGCTTGTCTCGATGTTTTTATCTAAAATGCCTTCTGCTTTCATCTGATCCTGGCTTATTTTCCAGAAATCGAAAAATTTTTCGTAAATTTTGTATTTCCAGAAGGTTTCGGGAATTTCCGTGTGATAATTAACAAATTCGGAACAACACGGCCCAAGAGACGGCCCTATTCCTGCCATGATATCCCTGGGATTTGACATAAAACGCTGTTTCATCACTTTTATGGTTTTTCCGACTATATTCCGGATACTTCCCCGCCAACCCGAATGCACATTTGCGGCCACATGCCGCACAGGATCATAAAGAAGAATCGCCTGGCAGTCAGCTGCCTGAATGACAAGATTTTTGTCGGGAATATCCGTTACTATAGCGTCGCCGCTCACCAGGATATCAGGATTATTTAGCTTTTCCGGCAGCGATTTTCTACAGAGCATGCGCACCTGGTCGGAATGAATTTGTTTCAAATATACCATGGAATCGCTATTTGCCCCTGCTCCAAAGCATTCACACATGGCAATACGATTATTCCTTACATTTTCAGGATCATCCCCTACTCCGAAACTGACATTCAGACCATCGAAGGGTTTAGAACTGAACCCCCCCTTTCGGGTAAAAATCCCATGGTGAATTC
Organism: Desulfobacteraceae bacterium; assembly: GCA_011389745.1. GTDB lineage: Bacteria > Desulfobacterota > Desulfobacteria > Desulfobacterales > SKZT01 > SKZT01. The sequence continues at coordinate 114,773 of JAABTQ010000006.1, forward strand.
CTGAAAATTGACTCAAATTCAAAAACTTAAAAAATGAAAGACCGTTTTTTTCTGTGATCAGCACCCTTGTTTTTCCTGATTGCCGTATATTTTTAGGATCTTTTGAATGATTTCCGATGTGGATACTCCCGAAACCATACGGATTCGAATCACCTTTCCGCCATTTGCATTAACAATGTCGGCACCAATAATTTGGTCCTCAGCCCAATCCGCGCCTTTGACAAGGATATCGGGCTTAAGCTTTTCAATGAGTTTTAAAGGATCAGACTCATGAAAAAGTGTCACATAATCCACACACCAAAGACCGGCCAGAACCTCAGCTCTTTGCAGTTCGGGTATGATCGGGCGGTTTTCGCCTTTGATTAATTTGACGGATTTATCGGAATTTAAGCCGACTACCAGAATATCCCCGTAAGATCCGGCTTCCGAAAGATATCGAACGTGTCCCGCATGCAAAATATCAAAGCATCCGTTTGTGAAAACAATCCGGCTGCCTGATCGGCGCAGATCATTCAAGCGGTCTTTTAAAGAATCAGAATCAAGTAATTTTTCCATATATATCACTGCCCGGTCAATCAAATTTCAGGTAACTTCTGTATTCCTGCCTGCAATTACCGGTCACCTTGAATTTCATGGCAATCGCGGCTTATAGATTTTTCATTTTCTCAACGATCACCTTGCCGAATTCGGAGCATTTTACTTCCGTAGCCCCTTTAATCTGACGGGCGAGATCATAAGTAACCGTACCTTCCCTGACGGCTGCCTGAAGGCCTTTCCGAACCAGTTCCGACGCCTTTTTCCATCCCATATAATCGAGCATCATGGCACCGGAAAGTATCAGGGAGCTGGGATTAACCTTGTCCAGATCGGCATATTTCGGGGCAGTACCATGGGTGGCTTCAAAGCACGCACAACGATCTCCGATATTGGCACCGGGGGCCATCCCAAGGCCACCTACCTGCGCAGCCAAAGCATCGGAAATATAATCGCCGTTCAGGTTTGGAGTAGCAATGACATCAAATTCATCGGGCCGAAGCAGGACTTGTTGAAACAGCATGTCAGCGATCCGGTCCTTAATAACCACTTTGTTTTCAGGTTGTTTCCCGTTAAATTTTTCCCAAAGCTCACTTTCGGTAATGGTTCTGTCACCAAACTTCTCCCTGGCCACCTCGTACCCCCAGCGGTTAAAAGCCCCTTCGGTAAACTTCATGATATTGCCTTTGTGCATCAGGGTTACCGATTTTCTTCCATTGTCCAGCGCATAATTAATGGCCTTGGCCACAAGTCTTTTGGAATTTTTGGCACTGATCGGTTTTATACCGATACCGGCTCCTTCGGGCACATTCGCCCCCATCTGGTCTCTCAAAAATGAAATGACCCGGTTGGCATCCTTGCTTTCAGCTTGCCATTCGATTCCGGCATAAACATCTTCGGTATTTTCCCGAAATACAACCATATCGACCTTCTCAGGATTTTTCATTGGGCTGGGTGTCGGCTCAATATATTGTGTAGGACGTACACATGCGTAAAGATCGAGCTGTTGACGGATAGTCACATTAAGGCTTCTGATTCCTTCACCTATGGGCGTTGTCAAGGGTCCTTTGATAGCAACAACATACTCTTCTATAGCCCTGAGAGTCTCTTCCGGAAGCCATTCTCCTGTTTTTTCAAAAGCCTTTTCACCAGCATAAATTTCCATCCATTGAATCTTTTTTTTACCGGCGAAAGCGAACTCAACAGCATTGTCCAAAACCAGCTTTGTAGCAGCCCAGATGTCCGGGCCGATGCCATCACCCTCTATGAAGGGAATCATCGGATTATCGGGAACATTTAATAAACCATCTTTGTTAATGGTAATTTTGCTTTTATTTTCCATTACTTTATCCTTTTTTGTTTCTTTCTATTTAACTTCTCTTTTTCTGACTCCGTTGACGGAGAGCTTCGTACATAACAACAGCGCCTGCAACAGCTGCATTCAGCGAATCTAAAGGGCCGATCTGAGGAATGGAAATCAAAAAATCACAGGCATGTTTGACAAGGGGCCGAAGTCCTTTTTCCTCGGCACCGACAACAAGCGTTAAAGGAACTGCCAAGTCCGTTTCAAAAATTGATTTTGGGGCGGATCTGTCCAGGCCCGCCACCCAGAAACCTTCCGCCTTAATCTTTTTGATGGTGGTGACCAGATTGGTCACCTTTGCCATATGCATATGTTCCATGGCACCCGCGGAAGCTTTCGAAGCAGCCGGCGTGGGTGGAGCAGAGCGGTCTTTGGGTATGATGACACCATGAACACCCACAGCCAGCGCCGTTCGGATCAACGCTCCAAGATTGTGGGGATCCACCACATGATCCAACATCAAAATCAAACCGGTATCCATGGAATTTTGTCTGTCGAGCATTTGATTCAAACTTTCAATGGGATATCCGGATACCTTTGCGCCTATTCCCTGGTGCTCGGATGTATTCGCCAATACTGAAAGTTGTTCTGATTTAAGTTGTGCGATGCTGATGTTGCGGTCTTTGCATAACCTTAAAATATTGTCCAGGCGACCTGCAGGATTTTCCCTGGTCAGATAGATTTCATAAAATTTTCTCCTGCCCGCTTTTAAAGCCTCTATCACCGGATGGAATCCATAAAGGATTTCTGTTTTCACAGCCCGCTCCGATAATTTGCCACCATACTGATTAAACGATCGACTGCTTCATCCAAATTATCGTTGACAATAACATGTCGATAAATATATCGCTGTTCAATCTCCTTTCCGGCATCTTTCAGGCGTTTTTCGATAACCTCGACAGAGTCCGTGGCTCTGAATTCAAGCCTGACACGAAGTGTTTCCAAGGATGGGGGCATAATGAAGATGGTCACGCTGTTCGGGTAAAATTCAAGAATCCGGCGGGTTCCCTGGACATCGATATCGAGCAAAATGTCCCGCCCCTTACTCAGGTAATTATCTAAAAAATCACGGGATGTACCGTAATAATTTCCGTGAACATTTGCCCATTCAATCCAGTAACCTTCTTTCAGTTTTTTCTCAAAGTCCTCTGTTTCAATAAAAAAGTAGTCTCTACCATTTTTCTCATTTCCACGCGGAGGCCTGGTAGTATAAGAAATTGAATAAACAATATCAGGAAATCTTTCAAGCAAGGCTTTGCAGAGACTGGTTTTTCCCGCACCTGATGGCGCCGATATGATAAACAGGTTTCCACCTGCTCCTGTGGGTGTGCTTTTCTTTGCTTGCTGCATATTTGATTTACTTGGTTTCCTTGATGGAGCTTAAAGAGGTAAAACGCTGAGAAACAGTCTCTGCCTGAATCGCAGACAGAATAATATGGTTACTGTCCATGACGATTATAGACCGGGTACGGCGTCCATGGGTGGCGTCAACCAGTCTTTTTTCATTTTTGGCTTCATCCTTGAGACGTTTCATAGGCGCGGAGTTTGGGGATACGATGGCTACGACCCTTTCGGCTGCCACTGCATTTCCAAACCCGATATTGAGTAAACGCTGTTCCATAATCCTCCTGACTTCCGAAGGCCGGCCACGACCTGACCCGGGCTGACTCTTCTCTGGAATAACAACCGAATCCAACATATCCGCCTGCTTATTATTCAATATTTTGGACTTGTTCACGTATTTTTTCCAGCTCTGCTTTGATGGCAACTATCACATGGGATGTCTCGGCACGCTGGGCCTTAACTCCCATCGTATTGAATTCACGATTGATTTCCTGAAGCAAAAAATTGAGCTTGCGACCTGCAGGCTCTTGAGAAAACATGACGTTCCTAAACTGACTGATATGACTTTCCGAACGAACCGTCTCTTCTGAAATATCACTTCTTTCAGCCAAAAATGCAGCCTCCTGAGCAATCCGGGCAGGGTCTATATCCACCATGCCTTTTGTCAAGACACCTATGCGTTCTTCAAGGCGCTTCCGGTAAAACGGAAGGAGCTCTTTTTCATTATCTTTTATATTTTTCAAGCCTTTTTCAATAAAAATGAGCCGCTTTTCAAAATCAAGGGAAATAAAATCTCCCTCTTTTTTTCTCATGGCATCATGATTTTCAAGGGCCTCGTAAAGGCACTCGCGTATTATTTTCCAGTAGGCCTCCAGGTCCTTTTCAACTTCAGCCGGTTTAATGATTCCACCAGCCGATATCAGGTGCTCCAGAGTGATATCCGATTTAAATCCAAAAGACTCTTTCAATCGCACCAATATATCATGGTAAGCAATAGCCCGTGGATTGTCGACTTCAAAAACCATGGCCTGGTCGGATTCGCTCTTTAACTGAATTTTCACCTCGACTCTTCCCCTTTGAATCCATTGGGAAACCAGTTGTTTGACCCTTTCCTCCAGCGCGATAAGATCACTGGGAAATCGAAGAATCACATCCAAATACCTGCTGTTATATGAACGAATTTCAGCGGTTACGGTCGTGAAACCCTCCGACTTTTCATTGGATGCATACGCGGTCATACTTTTCATCATATTTTGTTTTCCTGCTAATTTCGTTTTAAATCATTGAGATACTTGCTTCTCACCTTTTCGAGAAAAGAGAGTATGTTTTTATCCTTGTAATCAGGATAGGTCCATGGAAGTTCCTGAAACCGGCCTTTAGTAAATATCAAGGTAAGATCGGCAAATATTCCATTTGTAAGATAAATCCGATGGGTAAAATTTTTTCCGGTAGCCAATACAAATCTTTCATGGGAAAGAATCCCTGGGTCTGAGTTGATTAGACGTTTACCGGAATCCATGTATTGCATTTCAAGCTCATTGGTATAAAGTTTAATATGAACAAGCTGATCCTGCGGGACAAGTTTTTCAAATGTCAAAAGCCGCCTGAAAAGTGGAGCCCCCATTTCCGTTTCATAATAACTTGTAAAATCAAAGGGTATCCATGAACTCACTATATCCACAGGGCCAAAAGCCTGGTGCAGCTTTTCAGCAAAAGGCTTTAACATGTTTTTATCTTTCATGAAAAAGCCGACGACCAGCTTTGCCTTTTTAGGTTCCCGCGGCACGCTCATGATTCATAGCACCCAGGCTTGTGCATTATTAATCCCTGACAGGCTTGGCTTCTTCGATTAGCATGATAGGAATATCATCCCGGATTTCATACATCAGCCGGCACTTGTCGCAGATAAGCCCATTCTGAGTTTTGTTCAAATAAATTTCCCCCTTGCACTTGGGGCACGCCAGAATTTCTAACAGATCTTTGCTGATCGCCATGGAACCTCCTTGTATATTAAACAAATGCTATGACTTCAAAACAGCTGACTTAATAATGCTGCAAAGCTCTTTTGAGATTACAGATCTATCATAGGCCTGAACATAATTTTTGCCATTTTGCCCTAATTGCCTGTAAACGGCAATCCCCTTAACCATTTTTTCAATAGCATCTTTCCATTCGGAAATATTCGAAGCACACAGTCCGGCGCTGCTTTCTTTAATAAATTTTTCATTGACCCCTACCGGTGAGGCAATAACCGGGAGGCCGGCTGCAAAATATTGAAGTATTTTAAAGCCACACTTGCCTCGGGTAAAGTGATTATCCGGAAGGGGTGAAAGGCCGATATCACATTCCACCAGGTCGGAAACTTCTTTATCAAGCGACCATCCGTGTTTCTGAACTCTCATGTACTCTAAATCAAAAAAGTTGTCAGCAATTATTCGGAGAACCACGTTTTTTTGTGTTTTGCCAATTTGCTCAAGAACAGGACGTAACTCTGCAAGATATTTCAAGGTACTTTGACTTCCGATCCAGACCAGACGAATCTCGTTTTGATCATTTCGCACACCATCTACCTGATACACCGAGGTATCCAAACCGGTGGGAAGAATATGAACCTGATTGCAATAGCGTCGAGCATAATCGGCTAAATATTCATTGCCCGCAATCATCACATCCATCTTCCCGGCCGTCCGTTTGAACAGTCGAAAATGATCCGTTAGTCTGCTTGCCGGCTTGGTCGCACTGTACATAATCGCATCATCATAGTCAAAAATCATTTTGGGATAAAAACGTGAGAGAACCGCCGAATCAAAGAAATTGAGACATTTTCTCTGAATAAGAACCGCGTCATAATGACCGGACGTTTTGAACAACTTCCACCGATCAGAGGTTTTTCGAGGCAACTGTTGGACATTACATTTAATACCTTCCTTGGCAAGAAAATCAAGATGATCCCCGATTCTGAGACGAAAGCTGGCGCGCGAAAGATTATTGCTGATGATCAGAAGTTTCAATTGTTGTTTCCTTTTTATGTGGTCTTTTAAGCACAATCTCTATACCATCGCACGGAATCAGACTGCTAAGATGCAATTCGTAAAACTCTTTCATAAAACGACAACTGTTGACCAGAAGACCGAACATTTTTTTTAAATGCCTCGAAATCCAGAATGGAGTTTTAAAACTCAGCCTGATTGTAAGAATTTCGAGCCTGATGTCTGTGTAAAAAACTGGGACTTTTCTTTTTAATTGCTTAACAGGGTCGACAAAATAGTAAAAAGAATACAATCCGAAAAATCGTTTGTGCGTATAATCGGAATAGAAGTAAGGATTGGAAAAATGCGGAACAAAGATGTAGGCTTTTCCATTGTCTTTCAATACCCGAAGCATTTCACGCAAAAGGTTTTCAAAGTTTTCAATATGCTCAAGGACACTTCTGCAATATAAACTTTCAACACACTTATCCGGTAGAAACCCAAGCCCATTTTCAATGTCCGCAACAATATCGATATTTTCAAGATCAACTTTGTCAACAGTAATCACCGATGCATCCCGCCGCTTTTTGCCTGAGCCGATTTCCACAGCAATACGCCGGCCGCTTGAAAGCCTTTTTTCAAGATCAATCTTTATTTTCGTGACCATTACTCTTTACTGACTCCTTGTCATTGGTTTGAAACTATCTTATTTTAGAGTCACTATGCAAAATTAACCCCACTTTATAACAAACAAAATCACAACTGGCAAAATTAAATTCCCGTTATTTCCTTTTTTCCCTTGACCTGATAAATATGAAGTGCTTAGCATGGCTTCCGTCAATTTTATTGATTTAACGATGTAAGGATTTAACGATTTAAGGTAGGATGAATTGAAAATCGCACTGGTTTGCCGTCATTTTACACTGAAAAAAGGCGGCCTTGAAAAATACACCGTGTTTTTAAGCCGTGCATTGCTTAGCAAAGGCCATGAAGTGCATGTCTTTTCCAATACATTTATGGAAGAACCCAACGTGGTTTTTCATCATATACCTGTTATCCGGCTTTCACTGCCCGTGAAGAACCTTTCTTTTGCCTACTTACTGGAAAAACGCCTTCAAAAAGAAACATTCGATATCATCCACAGCATGGAACGTACCTTTTATCAGGATATATTCAGAGTCTCCGACGGAATCAACCCGGTGCAGATTCAACAGCGATACCCTAATCCGACAATACGCCGAATTAAAGCCATCGGGCCACGACGTCTGGTGTTGACATATCTTGAAAAAAAAATTTTTCTAAAAAATGGATGCCGTGTCGTTATGACTAATTCGAAACTGATCCGACAAAATATCCTTGATCATTACAAGATCAATCCTGATAAAATTGACGTTATTTATAACGGTGTTGATACGGATCGTTTTTTTCCAGGTCTTAGAAAATCTTTCAGGGATCCTGTAAGGGCATCACTTAATATTATGCCTGAAGAAATTGCACTGCTTTTTATCTCCAACGACTTTAAACTCAAGCAGCTTTTTTTAATTCTTCGGGCTGTTGCGATTTTAAAGGATGTTTCTTTCAAGCTGATAGTGATCGGCTCCGATAATCCGGCTCCCTATCAGCGATGGGCCGAAACGCATGGGCTTAAAAATCAGGTTTTGTTTTTAGGCCCGCAAAAAAAGATTGAAAAATATTATGCGGCATCAGATATTTTCGTGTTACCGACACTTTACGATGCCTTCGCCAACGTCTGTCTTGAAGCCATGGCCGGCGGACTTCCCGTGCTGACCACGAATACCAACGGAGCTGCCGAACTTATTTGCGATGGAATGCAAGGCTACGTGCTAAAAACCTCGGATGCTCATGAACTGGCCAACCGTCTGGCCCAAATGAGACCGGTTTCGGAAAGGTACCGTATGGGCATGAAAGCAGCGCAAACTGCATCAGCTTTTACATTGGATAAACACTTATCGGAATTGCTAAGCCTCTATGACCGAATTCGTTTCAAAAAGCTCTCTTAAGGTAGAAAAATTTCAAAGCCCCATCAAGCTTGTGCGATTAAATGACATCCTGATAAATCCGGATTATCAAAATCAGCTCGCCCAACTCAACCTTACCAGTTTTGATCTCATCTGGAATTTCGGCGGGGGCAATACTTTCAAAAAAATCCCGGCAAGGTCGGTCACCCGGATCGACTTTGAACAAAACGGCATTGGAAACGCCTTCTACCTAAAACGCCATAACCCTGAAAAAGTCAAAAGGAGTCGCCGATACTTTCTAAAGCCTTCCCAAAATGGACTATCTCAAGGGCAGCTGGAATTAAAAAATATTATTGAATTTCGCAATCATGACCTGGCCACCGTTATCCCTGTTGCTGCCGGTGAAAAAAAAGTCGATTCTTACTGTGTCATCTCCTTTTTAATTACTGAAGACTTTTCACCCTTTATTTCTTTAGAATGGATTTTATTTAACCGGCCGGAATTTTTCACCGGTAAAAAAGGTGAATTGCGAAAAAGAATTCTACTTGAAAAAATAGGATACTTTGCCCGGAAAATGCACGATGCTGGTTTTAATCATAAGGATTTCAATGCGACGCACATTCTTTTATATTATCCGAAACCAGATATCGAAGCACCCGAACTAGCACTATTTGACCTTCAGAGGGTTGATCGAAAAAATATTTTGAGTTTTAGATGGGTCATCAAAAGCCTTGCGGAAATTAATTACACGCTGTTGGATGAATATTTTACAAAAGAGGACCGGCATTATCTGTTTCTGGCATATAAAGGTGGTCTGCAACCAAGCTATTACGGTCGGTTTCAGCAATGGTGGATCAGACGAAAAACCTCACGTATCGCACGGCACACAAAAAATATCATCAAAAAACGGCAATTCTGAAAATGATCATTTCTAAAATTATCGAATTTAATGCATTGGTGAACTTCACAAACAAAATCACCTCCTATAAAAACAATCTAAAAAAGTTAAATAAATCATGCGGTTGATTCATCACCTTTTGAAAGAAAAAATTGTTTGCATGACCCGGGACACGAAAATCAAACTGTCACCGGCCAGATGGCTATTGGTTTTATCGAATGCCTTCAACTCTCCCGTAAAAATCATAAAAGAAAACAACATAAAACGGACGGTCAGAACTTTTCTTGCTCCCTGGGGTGAAATCTGTCTTCAGGATCTTAAATGCGGAATCAAAAGACAGGCCCTTTCTCCTTTCCGATTTTCCCGGGGCAAGCGAGTCTGGAACCACAGTCTTTTGCTACTCCAAAATAAGTTTCCCATCACAGAACCCTTACTTTATCTGGAAATAAAAAACGGGCCTTTTGTCACACGCACTTTTACCGTGACAAGATGGATAGATAGTACCAATCTCGGAAAAACAGCCGGAGAAAAACATCTGGTATCTGAAAACTTTTTACTTGGACTGCTCAAAGAGTCGGCTGAACTGGTCGCCAGGCTTCACAGCATGGGTTTTGTTCATATGGATTTAAAATGGGGCAATTTTTTATGGATACCGTCACAACAGGGGCGTATCATCCTGACCGATCTGGATCACATTGAAAAATCAGGCGCCGCTGAAAAGCAGGGTAAGGATCTGGCAAGATTTATTCTTTCAGCCCTGGAATATCAGATGGGATGGGAGGTTGCCGAATCTCTTGTCGACTGTTACTTTGACAGCCGAAAGGTTCGCCCGGCTGGTCTTGAAAACAGCCTGGCCAAACGCATTGACAGAAAAAAAAGCAAATATGAAAACCGCCATCAATTCAATATTGCAAAACAATAGCATACTGTAAATCAACCACGATACGCACAAAAGGAAAAAAAAAGAGTTATGATGTTACCAAACGGTTCCCGAAACGCCTTAACACCCGGTGTTCACACATGGAAACTGTCATATGGTGCAATTGGAACTGTTTTATTAGGCTTTTTGATGAGAGTCTATTTGTTTGCCTTCAACCCTACCATCAGTCCCGACGGGTTTCTTTACATTCAACAAGCAAAAGCTCTATATTTCGGTCTTTTCGACCAGGTTCTGGCCTGTTACATGTATCTGGCACCTTACCCTATTTTGGTAGCCCTTGTTTACCCCGTCCTGGGAGACTGGGTGGTTGGTGCACAGTGGGTCAATATTTTTTTCAGTACACTGACCATCATTCCTTTTTACTGGTTGTTGAGACGATTTTTTGGGGATATGACGGCATGGATCACCTTGATGGTTTTCGCCCTTCTGCCGGAATATGTTTCGTTAAGCCGGGATGTGCTTAGAGATCCTACATTCTGGTTTTTTTCCGTCAGCGGACTCTACCTTTTCATTCTCCATATGGAAAAAAGGAGTTTTAAATGGCTTTTGTTGAGCAGTGTCTGTTTAACCATCGGTGCGTGGGCCCGAATTGAGGCTACTCTTTTTATTATTGTCTCGATCGTATTTCTATTGTTTCTAAATAAAACTTACCGCTGGAAAGACATGTTTTTTTTTCTGGTACCATATATTGCAATTGCAGCCACAAGCATCATACTGGCTCATTTTCGGGCCATTGATCTGATAGAACTTTTAAAGCCGCAGCGACTACTTAGCCTGCCCTTAGGCGTTATCTCCAATTACGACGCATTGCGGGAACAACTCTATAAGTTGTATAACACCGAATTGATTACAGTTAGTCCATATTTTATTCCGCAAGTCCGTAAAATTCTCTGGTTCATCCCATTGGGAACGCTGCTGGCCCAACTGGCCGAGACGCTTTTATTTCTTTTTTTCATCCTGTTGTTTGTCGGCATGGTGTTCTGGACGAAACGGTTGAAAACAGACCGTCGAGTGCTTTATCTGTGGATTCTCTCCATTATGAGTCTGGCCCTGCTTTACGTTCAAATAATTTACTACTGGCATTTTAATAGCCGCTTTCTTGCGGTGTTTTTGTTTCCCTCCTTTATTTTCATTGGTACCGGCATTAAACGGTTAACCACATTTTTTTCATCCCGTTTCCAACTACGGAACAATCTTGAATATGCCATCATGATTGCTATTATTCTGGCCCTTCTGCTCCCCAAGACTCTTCGGGCCAATTTTTCGGAAGATAAACTTGTCTTTAATGAAATCGGCAACTATATTGCCGAACGTGAAAACAATTCCCGACCTGTCTCGGTTTGTGGTGCCTTCAAAGACGTTAGGGTTATCAACTTTTATGCTAACGTGAACTCTCCTGGTGCACCCTGTTTAAAAAACACCGCAATATTCAAAAACACAGATGCAAAAGAGTTGAAACAAGTACTCATACAAGATTTTGATTATTTTATATGGGATCAGCAAGGATGGAAAAATAAAGAAATAGAAAAACTTTCCTTGGATATAGAAAAGCATTTTATCAAATTACAGGAATGGCCGTCGAACCGATGGGGCAAACTAATACTTTACGAGGTTGTCAGATGAGGACTGGCTGTGGCAGCGTATCCATCAATTCGTGCTACCATTTACGAACCAACACCGGATCTGATGGCCGAGGTAAAACAAAAGCTTTCCCATAGGGAGTGGGTTAGTTTCAGAGAAGACATAACGGCACTAAATATATGATCAATTTGTTTCGCAAGCAATGGTTTTTCATCGGCATCGCATTGATGGTGGCCCTGGCTTTTCTTTTTCCAGGTTTAGGCCTGGTAATCAAAGAATACAAGATTTTGAACATCGGCATTTTCATTGCCTTTTTGATTACCGGCCTCACACTTGATACCAGGACCGTTATCGAGCAGCTTCACAATCTCCGGGTTCTTGTTGCCTCCCTGGTTTCTTCCTTGGTTCTGATTCCGGTCATCACCTTTTTTCTGGCAAACCTGGCTTTTTCCAACAGCCCGGATCTGGTTATCGGGTCGGTAATTATAGCCGTTGCACCGGTGACCGTGGCTTCGGGAACGGTCATGACCGCCTTGGCTCTGGGAAACGTGCCCTTAAGCCTGTTTATCTGTGTGCTCAGCAACTTTGTCGCTTTACTGACTATCCCCTTTCTGCTCAAAATCCTGCTACAGTTCGGCCAAACCATCAATCTGCCCGTTTACAGCATTCTTGCCGGCCTGTCGCTCACGGTCCTGGCACCCACCGTCCTCGGCCAACTGCTTCGACCCAGGCTTAAAGATGCTATTTTTCGCTATAAAAAGGCTTTTTCAATTTTTTCACAATGTGTTGTCCTACTGATTATTTTCAATGCGGTCTCAGCGTCAATCTCGGAAATTATTCGTTCCGGGATTGTCATTTTCTTGGTTTTTGGATTCATGATTGGGCTGAGGATATTGATTCTGACAATGAATTTCACCATTTCAAGATTCATTGGTCTGGACCAGGCCTCAACATCGGCATTTACTATCCATACTTCTCAGAAAACATTGACGGTTTCCTATCTGGTCTGGGCCGGGTATTTTGCATCAGACTTTCCTATGGCCATGATTCCCCCCATCGCCTTTCATCTGACGCAGATGTTAATGGACACAATTTTGGCGCATCATTTCCGAAAAAAGGCCCTCGAAAAAACACAGCTTGTTAATGCTGACCAGGTATTATAGACGGTCATTCTACCAAAAATTAAACCTTTATATTCGTATGGAAGAAGCCGGGACATGACAAAATTACATTTTCCGAGAACCAGGAAACTGAGCCAGCACTTTTTCCACCAGGGTATTGACTACCGCCGTATTTTCTTCCGGTGTCAAGCGCAAATTAATACGATGGGTACCTGTACCTCGCCACAACAGCTTATCTTTCTGAGGATCAGTAAAATCGATGATCAGCAAAGCCTCATCCTGAGTTGCACCACCGACCGGAAGACCGACCCCAATACCTCCGAATGAACGTCCTCCACCTATGCCAAACCCGGTACCGACACTCATGGATGAAGATTCAAGCTGAGTCCGGATACCATAAGCATAGCTGACTTTGAAATCATGAGATCCATGGATGACCTTGCGATATCCCATATTCGCAAGAGTCATATCGATGGCCCTTCGAATTCGGATATCCAGCAAGGTATTATCAACCCGGATGTCGCCTGTTTTTGGCTGAGTTTCGGTTTTCCATGCAAAGTTTCTATATTTGGAAAAATCAGTTACGGGATCATAATCCTGATTGACCCTAACACCGGAACATCCTCCAAGTAACACGATGACCATCAACAAAAACATCAGTTTGACAACACGCATTGATTCCTCCTAAAAGTCTGAAAATAGTCTTTTTTTCTGTCTGCCGACAAAATGCCGTGTTTGGATTACCTGCCTGTCAGCAATGGCGGATACTGGGCAAGTATTTCCATAACGAACTGATTGACCCATTCGGTCTGTTTTTCAGGGGATGATTGTTGAGATATGCGACGTGATCCGATCCCGCGCCAGAACAATTTTTGTGTTTTGTTATCCATAAAGTCAATAACCAGTGTTCCCTCTTCATATTGCCTCACATAGGTCTCGTACCCGAAACCACCCCAGTAAGGATAATGGTAACGGCTGTAACCATAACCATAAGGATAGGCTCCCCAGCCATGTGCCGGGAACGTATCGGTTTCGATCCGGGTTCTGACAATCATCTGATATGTCACATGGAAATCTGATGGGGTATCAGTGACATTAAGATATCCTTTGCCTGTGAGGAATTGTTCTATTGCCGTAAGAATTCGTTGCTCCATAAGAGAACTGTCCATTAAAACATCACCGCTTTTTTTCATAGATTCAGGCGCCAGGGTATAGGTGTTGTACTGAGTGAAGGCTGTCGAAAGATCATAGTCCTGACTGACTCGAATCCCGGAACATGATGCCACAATGACAATTGCCGTCACAACGACCATTTGTTTTATCTTACCCACGTAATCCCCCTTCTCTGTAAATTATATGTTCAATATATGATTGCCTGACAGCTTGTCAATAATGGATCAGGTAGTCTATACAAGACATGGCCGAGGTTGCGGAAAATGCCGGCATCCTCCCGATGGTTAACAAGCAGATCATATTTTACCTCTGAATATGGATCAAAGGGATATTAGTTGACACACACCAATATATCCGGCATATCTTTTGTCGAAAACTAAATGATTTCCGGCCACCCTGATCTTGAAAAAGCAGTAAAGAGTACGAATATTTTGAATGACTCTTAAAAACATCACAGAGGAGAATGAAATATGGAAAAAATGAAAGTGCGTGAACTTATGATCCCAATAGACCGATTTCCCAGAATTTCAATAACGGCTGCCTTTTATGATGCGGTTCTGGCTTTGGAGGATGCTCAAAAAAAATTTCTTGCAGGAGAAAGCCAACAAAGAATTCTTCTGGTTGAAGATGAGAATGGAAAAATCACAGGTAAAATCTCTCCAATCGATCTGATTCGCGGTTTGGAACCTAGTTATGATAACGTTGAAGTCGGAGAAGATCTCGCCCGCTATGGACTCGGTTATGCCATGAAATCCATGCGTCAACAATATCGCCTGTGGCAAACTCCATTCAGTGACCTTTGCCGAAAAGCCAGGGATGTTAAAATAAAAGACTTTATAACCAAAGCTTCAATAGAAGAGCAGTCGGTTAAAATAGACGACTCTCTGGTCAAAGCATTTGATTGGTTTGTCATGGGCCGGCATGGTTCTCTTTTTGTTTTCGACGGGCAGGAAATTGTCGGATTATTGAGATTTACAGATGTATACAATAAGGTCTCTGTAACCATGAAAGAATGCGGATTAAAAACAACTTAGCATTTCAAATATTTGTTATGGTTTGAGAAGGTGTGTCTTCATACAATATCGGGAAGGTGGAAAACAAGTTTTTCTTTATGTTTTAATCGACTTCTGATAAAACCTGAGATCTGGACACAAACACTTTTTTTATTATAACTTTCTATTGATCACAAGGAGAACCCAATAAATGGTTGAAGAAATTACGGAAGACATCGAATTCACCATAGACAAGCAAAACCTCTACAGGGAGGAATATTTTACGGACATGAAAGTGGCAACGGTGCGCCGCCTGACGCCTGTTAAACCTGATGGGTCCGAAGATAAAAGCCGAAAAACCCTTTTTGTGGGTCAGGCCAATCTTATGTCTGAAGCCGGGCCGATTCCGATTTCGACCATGATTTCCGCCAAGGATCTTCAACAGGCTTTCAAAAAATATCCCGAAGCCATGCTTGAGGCCATGGAGCGATTAAACCAGGAGATGATAAAATACCGGCAAGAACAAGAACCATCCATTGTAAATCCGGGGATTAAAAATGATTCCAGGATCATCATTCCGGGGCGTTAATCAGCTATTTATTGCAGTTTACGCGGCATCTTCCGGACAAACCACATACAATCCTTAAAACCATCGGATAGCACCAAGCCGTTCGGTTTTACCAATAAAATAACGGGTCTTGGAATACAAGGTTTTCCACTTGGCACCAATAATTGAAGATTTGAGTGTAACCTGTTTGTGTGAAATCCGATTTTTCTGCAGGTGCGAATTCATTCGCACTTAGAATCCGGCACGGATTTACAGAAAATTCCTTAGAGGCCCAGCAACTTTTTTCCTGGGGGAACGGGCATAGACTCTATAATGGACAACGGGGTTCACATTGTGCGAATGAATTCGCACCTACAATTGAGCACAAGTCTTTTTACACAAACAGGTTACCCTCGAAAGATTCCTTTAACATTTCGAATAACTTAGGTTAATTGCAATAACTTATTTCTGATTAAACAAATGCCGTAAGGAAAACAGGGACCTTGAGTTTCAAAATATGGCGAAAATATTTAGGTGAGGAAAAAAGATCCGGCAAATTCATCCATGCCGGCAAATGGACCCTTTATTACATATTGATCGGTTTAATTGCCGGAACCGGGTCCATTATTTTTCAGTACCTTTGTCAGCTGGGGATTTATTTATTTATGGATCTTCTGGCTGGGTACCGACCTCCGGCGCCGGCTGGCGAACACCATCTTATAACACCAGGAACCGGGGCTTTGAACCGTTGGATGCTTTTAATATTGCCATCCTTGGGCGGTATTATAAGCGGTGTGCTGGTGTATACGTTCGCCCCGGAAGCGGAAGGTCATGGAACGGATGCTGCTATTGATGCCTATCACCGTAAAGGCGGGTTTATCCGCGGACGGGTTCCGATTATAAAAACCATCGCTTCTGCAGTTACTTTGACCACCGGCGGTTCGGGAGGCAGAGAGGGGCCTATTGCTCAAATTGGAGCAGGGTTTGGTTCTTTTCTGGCCACCACATTGAAATTGTCCGCTCGTGAGCGACGAATAATGATGGCCGCAGGTATCGGAGCAGGCGTGGGAAGCATTTTTCGGGCACCACTTGCCGGGGCCCTTTTTGCCGCCGAAGTCCTTTATAGTGATCCGGAATTTGAATCCGAGGTAATTATTCCGGCGGGAATATCATCGGTTGTAGCTTATTGCTTGTTTTGCCTGGTATTCGGATGGGGTTCTTTGCTCCATTCTCCTGCTTTTGTCTTTCGAAATCCTCTGGAACTCGGACCCTATCTGGTTCTGGCAGTTGTTTTATCAGGGTTGGGTTTTATTTATGTAAAATCTTTTTGGGGTATTACCAATCTTTTTAAGGCTGTCAATGTTATTCCCAATCATTTAAAACCTGCGATCGGAGGACTTTGTACCGGTGTTATCGGCTTTTTTTTGCCCCAGACTCTGGCTTTTGGATATGGTTTTGCACAAAAAGCCATTAACAATGAATTGACCATTCTTTTTCTTTTGTCGCTTGCCATCGGCAAAATTTTCACCACCTCCTTTACTATCGGCTCGGGTGGAAGCGGAGGGGTATTTGGACCTTCCGTGGTTATCGGAGGTGCCATGGGAGGTGTAGTGGGTAAAATATTTCACCATATTATGCCCGGTGTGGTGACTTCCCCCGGGGCATTTGTTATCGTGGGAATGGCCGCATTTTTTACTTCCGTATCCAATACTCCGATTTCCACCATTATTTTTGTCAGTGAAATGACCAATTCTTACCAGCTTCTTTTACCCAGTCTTCTTGTTTGCTCCGTATCCTATCTGGCTTCCCGGCGATGGACCATCTATAAAAGGCAAGTCAAAAGCAAAGTTGATTCTCCAGCGCATTCCGGGGATTTTTTCATTGATATTCTTCAGACAATAAGGGTCAATGATTTGTTAAACCATGTCAAAAAAGTGGATATGATTCCACAGAATTTGCCCTTTGTGGACTTCAAAAAATTGTTTTCGGAATCCAAACAGCATTATTTTCCAGTTATGGACCCAAATGGGCGTCTGACGGGTATTTTTTCCAGCACGGATATCAGGGCAATATTGTTTTCCGAAGGAATAGATCATCTGATAAGAGTGAAAGATATATGTGTTTCTGATGTTATCGTTACCTCGCCTTCCGAGGATTTAAACACCGTGTTGAAAAAATTTACCATTAAAAATATCGACAGTCTGCCGGTAGTTCTCGATGATGATAAAGAAATACTCATCGGCATGATCAATCGCCGTGAAGTGATCTCCTTCTACAACGAGAAAATCAATGAAATGAAATCCAGAGCGGAAACTTAAAATTATTTTTACGTCATACCGGCGAAGGCCGGTATCCAGGGTTTTATAACAATTCTGGACTCCGGCCTTCGCCGGAATCTAAGTGCACTGGCTCACAAATTCGGTGACGTATTTATGATTCTATCAAAAAATGTCGTAATCCATGTTTTTTAAATCATTTGAAGCGCTGAAGGCGCAAGACATATCAGCCCAGGGCAACGCCCTGGGCAGCAAGCCCGCAAATGAGGGAAGCCCTGAAGGGCGTGACATAAAATATCAATCCGCACGATGCCTACGGCCGTATGTCACGCCCTTAAGGCTTCTGTTTCTTTTATTCCTTCATTCATTCATAATTTTTTCCATCTTTTTTATTTGTAACTTTTAATAATATCGTGTAGAAAAATAACAATTATTTCCAAAAGTAAGAAAATAAATCTGATGGAAAAAAAATTTTTCATATGAGTTAAAAATTTGTTTAATGATATTTTTGCCGGCAAAAAACTGCTTTTTCAAGCGGCACATTCAATTATTATTGAGGTAATTTTGCCTCGATAAGTGCAATTTCAAGCTATTATCACGGTAAATCTACCTGATAATCTATGGTTCGGCTTGAATGCAATGAACTTCGGTCATGAAGAGGAGATAATGCCTGAAAGAAGCTACAGTAAGTGCTTTGGGTTGCTATTCACGGCAGTGGTCATTTTGTTCATTGCTTCCTGTGCTAGGCGGCCTCTGTTTCCCACGGAGTTCAAACTAGAACGAGTCCTATATCAAACGGAAAAAACACATATGTTTGGACCGGGAGGGATCAATCATTCATTTACCGTTTACGAACTCCCTCAGGAAGTCTCTGAAACGATTTCAGCTAAAGGTCTGCCGTATCTGAATTCCTTACCATCGGTTGTTGAACAAAAAAGGAATTTCAAGCCACCACGCGTCGAAACCTATAGTTATCCTCTCCATAAATGTAACGTGCCGGGTTGCCCCAAAGATAAAGACCCTAAGAATATAATCACCCGAACGGCAACAGGTCCATACTGGGCACCTTTCGTTATTTGGAACGTTACACCCGTCCCAAAGGAAGAGAAATGGCTGCGAAGGGGGCGCGATTTAGGGAAGGACTGGAAGCCTTCAATCACAACTTTCTATAAAGGCTTCAAGGGAGATACTACAGTAGATAATTTTATCTCAACGATATCATCTGAATTCAGTGATCAATTTCATGAGGCTATTTCGACGCCTGGTAATTTTTATGCGTACGGTTTTTACCGTGATATGTGCCTTCTTGTTGTTTCACCAAAGATGGGTAAAACGTTCTATTTGTTTAGAGACTAAGAGCGACTTTTTCGTGTCTAAGCTTTTGAAGTTGAAACAATGCCGAACAAATCGCTGCACTGGATTTTTACTCCGCTGCGCTCCGTAAAAACCAGTGAGCTAAAGCGTTAGACCTCAACACGAAAGGTGGTTGAAATGGATACACGATTATTTGCATTCGTCGGCGGAGACATCGGTCTTTGGCGGATCGTTGGAACCGAAACCATAGTTGGCAAGCCACTGCCTGAAGCCAAAAGGCTCAACGTAATATCTGCCTCAGAGTTGCAGCCTGAAACCAATGCGCCCTGGGTACTTCGTGGAATAACAAGCAATGAACGGTATGTCACGCGCGACGAGAAGAACGAAATCGTGGCGAAGCAGCAAGGGCTAGCGCGCCCAGAAGCAATTTGCGCTGCGTTGATACCGATCCGGAAAAACGCAGCTTGGTGGGACTTCACGCAAGACGAGCGTCGGAGCGTTTTCGAAAAGTCAAAGCACATCCAAATCGGGCTTAACTACTTGCCTGCAGTAGCGCGCAAGCTCCACCACTGCCGTGACCTCTCAGAAAATGAACCGTTCGATTTTCTCAATTGGTTCGAGTTCGCGCCAATCCATGAGGCTGAGTTCAACACGTTGCTTTCCGAGCTGCGTGCTACAGAGGAATGGAAGTACGTTGACAGAGAAGTCGATATCCGTCTCATGCGCGAAGATGTCTAACCCGTCGTTCAAGCGGACGCCTGACGGCGCCGCTTAACTTATTCGTTAGCCATTACGGGAAAGATTATGCGTGTACACTATTTGCAACACGTTCCGTTTGAAGGGCTTGGCAGTATTAAGCCTTGGTTGGAAGCAAAAGAGTACGAGGTGACTCAAACACGGTTCTACGAGTCAACCGACCTGCCGGATACCAAGGGTATCGACTTGCTTGTAATCATGGGCGGGCCGATGAGCGTAAATGATGAAGATAAATATCCGTGGCTTGTTCCAGAAAAGCAGTTTGTTCGTGAAGTCATTGAGTCTGGAAAACCGGTCCTGGGAATCTGCCTTGGTGCTCAGATAATTGCAAGTTCCATGGGGGCAAGAGTCTTTCCCAACCCTGTGAAGGAAATCGGGTGGCATCGGATTCATGCGGTCGATTTTGTTGCCAGCGACGTTATCAGGTTTCCACCTTCAGAAATGGTGTTTCATTGGCACGGAGAGACATTTGATTTGCCATCGGGCGCGATTCAGCTGGCTCAGAGTGACGCGTGCGAGAACCAGGCGTTTCAGCTCGGCAAGTCGGTGATAGGTTTGCAATTTCACCTTGAAACAACGCCGGAGTCGGCAAGGCAGATTGTCTCTCATTGTCGCGATGAATTGGTTCCGTCAGAATATATACAGACAGAAAAAGAGATCCTGTCCGTGAGCCCAGATCGTTACAAATCGATAAATTATCTGATGGGTGACGTACTTGCTTTTCTTGAGCGGAACAAAGGCTAACAACCGCATGAACGCTGACTGTCAATTCCGCGCCGCTCCCTTGCCAGCCGGTTATGCGGAGCGTTCGGTTTAGAGAATAATAATGAAAAAAGATGATATTCTTGACAAGATATCCCCTGATGAAGCTTTAGAAATCCTAAGGCAGTTAACAAAAATAGATAATGATCTGAAAACGAAAGTTATCATATTAGCTGAGGATTTATTCAGAGACGTTGATGTTGAACTAATTTGCGAGGATGTTTTTTATGCTTTGGATGGGATCGATGTTCATGAATTATGGGATCGATCAGGTTCTAAAATGGATGGCTATACATCACCAGAGGAAATGTCAGAGCAAATGTTTGAAGAAGCTTTAGAGCCATTTGTTCAAAATATGAAAAGGTTATTGAAATTGAAAATACATCGAGAAGCCAAGCTCTATTGTATGGGAATATTGAAGGGAATATACCAATATAAAGAGGAATCTGAATCAGAATTCAAAAGTTGGGCCTCTGATGTCCCGAAAGAGAGCTTTGGATATATTCTGGATGGATGGGGCAAGAATAGCAATAATAAAGATAAAAAGGAAATGAAGGAATTTATAAGAAAAGAGTCCCCGGAGTGGTCTGAATGGGCAATTAAGCAAATCTAAAAACCGAACAACAGGTTCAACCGGTCCGCGAGAAGCGACGGAGTTTGATTGAACTTCGGCGCGTTCAGGTTAACCTTTTCGTTCGGCCCCGGAGGACATGCGAATGAAGGAGGTAACGTCGTCATGAGAGCACAGGTTTTAAAAACATGGGATCGCGTTCGTTCCAGTTTCTGGTTTCTCCCGGCGGTCATGGCCGGTGGGGCGATGGTGTTGGCCTTCGCCACTATCGCCGTGGATGGGCTGGTGTCGGACTGGTTGACGCTTAACTGGGGTTGGACTTTCACCGGCGGAGCGGAGGGGGCGAGCTCCTTGCTGGGGACCATCGCCGGATCAATGATCACCATCGCCGGGGTGGTTTTTTCGATGACCCTGGTCGCCCTATCGCTTGCCTCGTCACAGCTCGGTCCCCGTCTGCTCCGCAATTTCATGCGCGACACCACGACCCAAATGGTACTCGGTACGTTCGTCGCTACCTTCCTGTATTGCTTGCTCGTCCTGCGCACCATCCGCCGCCCTGACGAGATCGCCTTCGTCCCTCAATTGTCTGTCACCCTCGGTGTTCTGCTCGCTGTCGCGAGTGTGGGCGTGTTGATCTACTTCATCCATCACATGTCCGTTTCTATTCAGGCCAACGAGATCGTGGCGCAGGTCGGAACGGAGTTGATCGAGGGAATTGAACGCCTGTTCCCGGAAAAGATCGGTCGGGGAGCACCACGGATTCCGACTGAGCCGCCCGACGCAGGCTTCCTCGACACGTTCGGTCGTGAGGCTCGTCCGGTTGTCTCTGCCAAGGACGGCTATCTACAGTTCGTCGATGGGGACGCTTTGATGACATTGGCCATGCAAGAGAATGTCGTTATACGACTGGAGCGACGACCCGGCCACTACCTCATTGCCGCCCGCCCGCTGGCGCTGGTCTGGCCGGGAATCAGGGTTACCGGTGAGCTTAAGGACCGCATTAATTCCGCGTTCGTCCTGGGTAACCAGCGAACGACCGTTCAGGACATTGAGTTCGCGGTCAACCAGCTCGTCGAAATCGCGATACGAGCCCTCTCCCCCGGGGTGAATGACCCGTTCACAGCGATTACGTGCGTGGACCACTTGGGGTCGGCACTGTGCCGCTTGGCTCAACGAGACATGCCGTCTCCTTATCGACATGACTCTCAGGATCAGCTTCGGCTCATTACGCCTGTCTTCACGTTCCCGGATGTCACGGACGCGGCGTTCAACCAGATCCGGCAATATGGCCGCACCAGCACTGCGGTAGCCATCCGTCTGCTGGAAACGATTGCCGAGGTTGCGAAATCCGTACATCGGACAGAGGACCGCGCTGCGCTGTTACGGCACGCCAGGATGATTGCCCGAGGGGCACGCGGCGGGTTGCTGGAAGACGAGGACCGCCAGGAGGTGGAAGAACGCTTTCAATCCACGAACCAATTGTTGAGCGAGTCGCCGGATTCTAACCTCTGAAATGCACGTATGCAGCCGGCACTCCGATGGCGAATTGGCATAAACGAGACGAGGCATGGCTTGAAAATCTATTGGACACGTTTGATCTGATAAAACCACACCGAACCAACAACTTCATGCATAATTTTTTCCATCTTTTTTATTTGTAACTTTTAATATTATCATGTAAAAAAACAATTATATCCAAAAGTAAGAAAATAAATCTGATGAAAAAACAATTTTTCACATGAGGTAAAAATTACTTGTGCTCAGTTGTAGGTGCGAATTTATTCGCACAATGTGAACCCCGTTGTCCATTATACAGTCTATGCCCGTTCCCCCAGGAAAAAAGTTGCTGGGGGCCTCTAAAGAATTTTCTGTAAATCCGTGCCGGATTTTAAGTGCGAATAAATTCGCACCTACAGAAAAATCGGATTTCACACAAACAGGTTTACACTCAAATGAATTATGAGGCAAATATAAATGCAGGTTACAAAACGAATACACGCGATAAAAATCCCGTTTAAAGTTCCTCTTTCTCCGGAAAGATCAATCGATAGATTTGCTTTTGCCTATCTTGTTTTTGGAGAAAAAATTCACCTGATTGACAGTGGCGTAGCAGGTAGTGGAACAACACTTTTTGAATATATAAAAGAACAAGGTCGCAAACCAAAAGAAGTATCATCTCTAATCCTTACCCATTCGCACCCTGACCATATTGGCGCAGCCAAAAGCATTAAAAAACAAACCAGTTGTACTGTTTTCGCCCATAAACTTGAACGAGATTGGATTGAAAATACTGAACAACAATTTAAAAACAGGCCCGTCCCTGGATTTAAAACTTTGGTTGAAGGCCCTGTAGAAATTGACAACTTCTTGGATGGGGGAGAAATCCTGGAGTTAGAAAAGGGCATTTTTTGCAAAACAATCCATACTCCCGGCCATTCAAAAGGTTCTGTTTCATTATTGTTTGAAGATGACAAATCTTTGTTTACTGCCGACGTTTTGATTTACCCTGGTGATTTACCGATTTACGAAGACATTATCGCTAGTCTTGGATCAATAAAAATGTTGCAACAGATAGATAATGTTGAGAATTTGTTTTCTTCCTGGGAAGCTCCGATTCAAGGTCAAGATAAAATAATCAAAAGAATGGATGAAAGTATTGCTTATCTTGAACGTATCCATACTGCTGTTATCAACAACAGCATAACAAATAAACAACAAAATATTATGGAGATATGCCAAAAAGTAGTCAATGAGCTTGGTCTGCCTCCTTTTGCAGCTATGCCCCTTGTGGCCAAAGCGTTAGAATCAAGCCTTATCGCTGAATAAAAACATAAAAATAGCACAACAAAAGGGTCAACTTGACCGCGAAGCTCGGCGGCGCTGCGCGGCAAGTTACCCTTAGCGTTAGCGTGCGATACAGGAGCTTAAAATGACAGAAGAAAAAGATATTTTGTATCACCCCTTCACTTTAGGAGACCTTCAACTGCCCAATAGGGTACTGATGGCCCCTTTGACCCGGTCACGCTCGAGACAACCTGGTGATATTCCCTGGGAACTCAATGCTATTTACTATGCACAACGGGCCGGTGCCGGGTTGATTTTTAGTGAAGCAACCCAAGTCTCGCCACAAGGCAAAGGCTATGCTTTCACGCCGGGGATCTACTCCGACGATCAGGTTGAAGGGTGGCGCAAGGTCACAACGGCGGTGCATAAAGCCGGTGGACGGATCTATCTGCAACTCTGGCACGTCGGGCGAATTTCTCGTCCCGAGTTGCAACCTGATGGCCGGCAGCCCGTTGCACCCTCCGCGATCAAGCCGGAGGGTGCACAAACTTACATTGATGAACAATCCGGTATGGTTGACGTGCTAGAACCGAGAGCGCTCTCGACTGAGGAGATTCCAGGCGTCGTCGAACAGTTCCGCCAAGGCGCAATAAATGCCAGGAGAGCCGGTTTTGACGGTGTTGAGATTCACGGTGCCAACGGCTATTTGCTCGATCAGTTCATTCGCAGCAAATCGAACCAGCGTACCGATGAATATGGTGGTTCCATCGTTAACCGTTTGCGCTTTCCCCTAATGGTAGTGGATGCGGTAGTCGGTGTCTGGGGAATTGACCGCACTGGGATCCGGGTCACACCGACGGGAACATTTAATGACATGCATGATGATGACCCGGTGGCGACTTTCGGAGCGTTCGCTAAAGAACTCAACGACAGAGGTATTGCCTTCATCGAAGTAGTCGAGGACTCCTTTCAGGGTAATGCAGTAAATGGACGTCCGGAAGCAGTCATCAAGGCGATTCGAGAGAATTTCAAAGGCGCTTATATTGCCAATGGCAATTTTTCAGCTGAGGAGGCGCGCCAAAGAATCGATGCAGGATTGTGTGAGCTAGTTTCGTTTGGACGTTTATTCATCTCCAATCCCGATCTGCCAAAACGATTTCGCGAAGGTGCCTTGCTCAATGATCCTGACGAAAGCACTTTTTATGGAGGCGATGAGCATGGCTACACTGACTATCCATCTATCGATTAAAGGCATGGAATGACACTTCAAAAGCCGCATAAAAGCAAAGAGGGCACACTTGTATCGGCGAACCCATAAGGATTGAAAAGACTCGCCGGGAAAATGTGACAAATTAATCAGGAGCCTATAATCATTGCCCTCGAATCTCAATGGTCGCCGGAGATTCGGGCCTTTTGACAACCGGCCGATCTTTGTCTTCTTCAGCAGGAACTATTTTGACGTAATAAGGCTCGGAATGAACCGACTCAGAATGAACCAATTTTCCTGTTTGATCCATTATCATGCCGTAGGCTGTGGCAGTGAATTTGTACACGGTATTGTCACCCAGGATACCCTTGGGTAGGATGTAAACAGTTTGATCTTTCAGGTCCACCTTTTTTACATCACTGGTCATAATGTTAGTCCAGTAAAGATTATACCCCGTTGCCCTTTTGTCCGGCGACGGATCAAGGGTGACCTTAATTTCGACGTTTGGAAGCTCCTTGATATCCGTGGACTCTACAAACCAATAGGAAAAATGCCTGGCCAGGAATGCCAGGCACAAACCGAGCATCAATATCCAAAACAGAAATTTTTTCCAGTCAAATGTAGATTTGGCCTGTGATTTCATTGGTAGTTCACAATATCTTACTGAAGTCCTGTAATGTTAGGCGGAACAGTTTTTTGTATTTTCACCGGAATCCGTTCCTCGGGAATCTGAAAGCCTAAAATTTCAAGATGCCTTTCATTGGAACATTCGACGGAATATTGAGATCGCTAACGGCCACCAGGTGGATCTTGTATTGTTTGCCGGTATGCATGTATCCTTCCTCGATAATAAAGCTCGCAGCATTCCTTGGCAAGGTGCCGGTTGCAGGTCTCGTTTTCGGCCAGGTCCATCCAGGCACCCTATCCTCTCTGTTGAATTTGTATGTATTGGCTGAACGAAAACTCCGTTCCCGGCGGGATGATCTTTATACACACTTGCCACCGTGGGTATCATTCGGGGTTGGGACCGACCGGGAAAGGTAACATAGCCGCCCCAGGGCGTTGCCCTGGGCTGATATGTCTTGCGCTTTCAGCGCGTAAGGCTTTGTATTAGTAAGCGGATTTCGGGCATTTATCTATACGATTTTTCACCTGAGATCAATTATTATCGATGTTTTTGTATCGTCATTCCGGCGAAGACCGGAATCCAGGTGGATTCAACAACTTTGTTTTTCTGGAAGTTCCACCTCTGTTTTTCCTGAAGAGACTCAGCGTCAAGGGTATAAACCAGCTTCGGGTACGGCTCATCTTCCGTCGCCTTTCTCAACCGTCGCCTTTCTCAACCGTCGCCTTCCATACCCGCCAAATCCGAACTGGTTTGATAAGTCCTGGCATTATATGCATGTCATTCTGAGGGAGCTACTCGCAGTGGTTTGATGGTTGAAAAGAAATAAATTTCCAATATATTAATTGTAACCCCGGCGACCGAAGAATCTCCGGACGCAAACCGGAATTGATGATCAGTTTGACTCTTGGTGTGACAAAAAGACAAACCGTGCTGACGGAAACGAAAGATTCTTTGTCGGCCAAGTGTCCGTGCCTACTGACAGACGGTATTGTCGGCCTCCTCAGAATGACAGCCTATAATACCCTT
>JAABTQ010000060.1 GCA_011389745.1 Desulfobacteraceae bacterium
GAAGTCGTAGGTAAAATGGGTTTTGATCTGGAACATAACAATCACGAGGACATCACGGTGAAAGTGGCGCACACGGAGGATATCCGGAAGATACTGAACGCCATGAAAGAGGCCGAGGCATCGTTTTTCGGCATGGACGTTCGCAAGCCCAACCTCGAGCAGGTTTTCCTGAAGCTCACCGGCGAGGCGCTCCACGAAGGCGCGCACGGGGGAAGGGGGACAAAATGAACCTGCGCGTCGTCTACGCAAGTCTGGTCGTCAGTCTCAAGAGCTTCTATCGCGAGAAGACTGCCATGTTTTTCACCATGACGTTCCCAATTCTGCTGATACTGGTGTTCGGCAGCATTTTCATGGACGATGACAAATTACACTTCACCCTTTGCGTACAGGACCTCGACCAAACGGAAACCTCGGCGGAAATCACCGAAGCGCTCGCCCTCACCGGCACATTCAACATAACCCGGGTCGAGCCCACCATCGACGCCACGCAGTACGCGAAAAACAACAAGACGAACCTGGTTCTTGTTATTCCCAAAGACTATGAAAAATCTTACACGCAATATCTGCAATTCGACGACCCTAACGCATTTGTTACCCTCACGTATGTGTACGATCCCAGCTCCAGCTCGGTGGTGACGAAGATGCAAATCCTGAACATGGTATTTGCCAAGATGAACCAGGGGCTCTCCGCGAAGCCGCCGTTCATCCGGACGGCGCAAAAGTCGATACACACGCGGAAATACCGGTTCATCGAGTTCTTCATACCCGGCATCATCGCGATGGCGGTGATGACCGAAAGTCTATTCGGCACAGTGAATGTGAACACGGAGCTGCGGCAAAAAGGCATCATCAGAAAACTTTCCACCACGCCCATCACCCGTGCCGACTGGATCCTGTCGAATATTCTGCACCAGTTCATTCTCGCGGTGATATCCACCACCCTCATGCTGCTTGTAAGCTACGCCGTGTTTGACGTTCACTTGCAAATAACCGCCTGGCTTCCGATCTTCATTGTGCTGGATGTTTTCATGTTCGTCGGAATCGGGATGATCCTCACCCGCATCGTAAAGGAGGCACAGAGCGCCTCAGCCGCTGCCAACGCCATATTGTTCCCGATGATGTTTCTCTCGGGGAGCTTTTTTCCGCTTGAGATGATGCCGGACTTCCTGCAGGCCTTCGCCAGGGTGCTGCCGCTGTACTATATCAACGAGGGCCTTCGGGCATCCATGTTGTTTCGTGACAACGCGGCCGCACTGAGTTACGCTGCGATCATTGGGACTATTGCGGCCATTGTTTTTATTTTGGGCATAGCGGTCACCCGATGGGAGGAGGGCAGGTGATTCGGCATCGCCTACCGCCTGCGAACCCAATTGCAGCCAAGGCAGGTCGGAACCCGATAGTCAAGATTCCCGAAGTTCCTTCTGGTCGCGGACATCACGGGCCCAGTCCAGATTTCAGTTATACTCTGGGACTTCAGATCCCCAACGCCCTGAACGCCTTTGTAATCCACACAACAGGTAACGGTTCTGCCATCCAAGAGTACCGACAGGGCTGACCAGAGTGTTACTTCCTCGGTAGTTGCAAGGCTTCCATCTCCGGAGCGACGACATCCAGGGCAAAACGAATCTGCTCGGGCGTATGGGTGCAATTGACAAAAAAGCGCAGACGGGCGGCGGCATCGGGAACTGCCGGATAAACCATGGGCAGGACATCGATCCCTTGCCTGAGGAGGGCTTGGGAGAGCGATAACGCTTTCAAAGAATCTCCCACGATCACCGGAATAACGGGGGAATCGCTGCCAATGGCGCCGGTATTCAGGCCCCTTTCCCCTGCGAGCAGGAGAAAAAGCCGGGAGAGCTCATGGAGAAGCGTCACCCGCTCCGGCTCCTTTTTGAGCAATCTAATGGCGGCCAGCGCTGCAGCGACATTCGGCGGAGACATACCCACGCTGTAAACAAAACCCGGCGCCGTGTATTTCAGGTATTCTATAAGGGCTCGGGATCCGGCGATGTAGCCCCCGCAACTGGCAAAAGATTTGCTCAAAGTGCCCATCCAGAGCTCAACATCGGCGGGATTGATGCCAAAGTGCTCGCCGATACCCCCGCCCCTCTTCCCCAAAACCCCGATGGAATGTGCTTCGTCCACCATCAGAAAGGCGCCGCGGCGGTTTTTGATTTTAATGAATTCCGGAAGATCCGGGATATCACCATCCATACTGTATACGCCTTCGATAACAATGAGGGCCCGTCGGAAACGGGGTCGCGACTCCCTGAGAATCATGTCCATGGCTTGCCAGTTGTTGTGTGGAAAGGAAAGGTGCGTGGCCTGAGAGAGTTGGCATCCCTGGAGAACACTGTTATGGATGAGCGCATCATGAACGATGAGGTCGGGCTTGCCGAAGAGGTGGCCGATAGTGGTCACGTTGGTGGCATGCCCGCTCACAAATACAAGACTGTCCTCCGTTCCGATCAAGTCTGCAATTTCTTTTTCAATCTCGCGATGCAGCGGTCTTTCGCCTGAAGCAATACGGCTGGCCGAAACGGACGTACCGTAGCGGTCGATAGCGTCTTTAGCGGCTTGAGATACGAACGGATCTCCGGACATCCCCAGATAATTGTACCTGGAGAAGGTAATGACCTCTCGTCCTTCTGAAATGGGTGCATCTGCGGCGGGTCCTTCGTGCATCCTGAAGTAAGGATTGTCGATACCGCGCGCTTTCATTCCCCGCATGATCTGTTGGAGGTTCCGGTATTCGGGGTAGTCTTCGAACGGCAGGCACTCCGGTTGTATCTCAAGGGCTTTTCTTTGGGCAGAAACCTTTTCCGCAGGCTCTCCGAACGGATGGCCGGCTAACAACACCTTTCCCAAAGGTCCGTCTTTGGCGTCACACCCTCTGCCCGATGTCCTTTGCCAAAGAACATGCGCCGTCAGATCGGAAATTCCGGCCCCCAAAAAGAGCGCATCGATGGGAAATCCGATTCCCATGTCTTCCTCAATGGCCGTTTTCAGCTCCACCGCCATCAAAGAATCGATGCCCAGTGTATTCAAAGGACTCTGCACATCGACCCTGAAGCACGGAACCTTCATAAGATCCGCGACCTTTTTTGTAATATAGGACTCAATAACACGAATATCCTCCGAGGTGTCTTCCCTTTTCATGTCATCAGATTCCAACCCACCGGCGTTAAGTGTAAACGCCTTCGAAGGATTTCCAGCCGGATTCGCCGATCTGCTTTGGACCGGGCTGCATTCCATCCGCTGCGGGGGGGGGGTCTTCGGCCCACCCTTTTGGAAATATCCGACGCACTCGGCAACAACCTTCAAGCTGCCCTGGATAAAATGCTCCCGGCAAAGGTGGCGTTTGATCTTTCCACTAGTTGTTTTGGGAAGACTCGCGGTCTTGAGGAGCACCACCCCATATGCCTGGACACCATGCTCGCGACTCACGCTCTGGCGAATGGCTCCGATCACCGCCTCGGTATCCAGATTCTTGATGTATTGTCGCTCGATCTCTTGCACCACCACAAGCCGTTCCTCATCTGCGACTTCAACGGCAAACGCCGCCCCGCATCCCGCCCGCAAGGCCTCATGGCTTCTCTCCACAGTCCTCTCGATGTCCTGGGGATAATAGTTAAGACCCCGTATGATAATGAGATCCTTAAGGCGACCGGTGACATAGAGCTCGCCGGCATGGATAAACCCGAGGTCTCCCGTGCGCAGGAAGGAACCTTCGCCCTTATCGGCAAGCATGGCCCGAAAGGTTTTCTCCGAATCTTCGGGTCGGTTCCAATATCCTTGGGCAACGCTTGGCCCTGAGATCCAGATTTCTCCGATCTCTTCGCTCTTGCAAAGCGTTTGCTTGTCCGGATCCACAATAACAATCTCATGGCCCGGCGGCGCTCCCCCGTTTCCAACCAGATTGATGTCATGTTGCCCGCCTTCCGGCACCAGGGCAATCCGGCCGACTTTCAGCGCCTGCATGTCCGCCTGCAGGAATGTGGGTTCGACGCTCTTTTCACATCCGGAGGCGATAAGGGTTGTTTCCGCGAGACCGTAACAGGGCAGAAATGCTTTTTGCCGAAAGCCGCAGGACTCAAAAGTCGCAGCGAAGCGGTGGAGCGTCTCCCCCCTGACAGGCTCGGCGCCGTTGAAAGCGACCTCCCAATTGCTCAGATCAAGCCCTGGTTTTTGCTCTGCGGTAATCTTTCGAACACAAAGATCGTAGGCAAAATTCGGCCCGCCACTTATCGTGGCCTTATAGCGCGAAATGGCCGTAAGCCAGCGCAGCGGTTTTTGGATAAAGTGAACAGGCGATATCAGTATCGTATCCATGCCTGCGTAAACGGTCCCGACGATCCCTCCGACCAACCCCATATCGTGGTACGGGGGCAGCCAGATGACGCCGCGGCTACTCGGTGAACTCCCAAAGGCTGCATGGATGGCGAATGAATTATGGATCAGGTTTCCATGGCTAATCATTATGCCCTTGGGACTTCCCGTGGAACCGGATGAGTATTGCAGGACAGCAAGAGCATCAGTATCAAGGGAAGGTTCTTTCCAGGCAGTTGCCAGATTGTCGGGAATGGTGTCGGTTGGTATCCATTTTAGAGCCATCAGCCCGGGGATCTGATCGATTTGGCGTCTGAATTCTTCCAGGGTGGAAGTTGTGGTGAGGACAGCAGTAGGTCTTGCGTCGCATACCGTTGCATCGAGGCTTGCCAGGAACCGTTTGGAGTATGGCAGATAGGTCGGCACGGCGACCATTCCCGCACACAGGCACCCGAAAAATCCCGCGGGAAACTCTATGCCCGGAGGAAAGAGCAAAAGCACTCTTTCTCCCGGAGCGAGGTGAGATTGGAGATATGCCGCAATGGCGAGCGCTCTCCGTTCCAGTTCACGATATGTCAGCCTGGTTTCTTGTGAGTCTCCATCCTTGAGATAGGTGAAGACGGTTTTCTCTCTATGGTCCTGAACCCTCCGGCGCAACAGGTGGATCAGATTCGGTATTCCTTGCGCGCAATCCGTTGAGCCCGAGCCGGGCTGATTAGCATGGGTCAAATCGTCTTTCATACTGTAGTTCATTTTTTCCTTTTTGGTGGAAGAAGCCTGTGGTCATCAAAGGTAGCTCCGAGTCTCTCAATGGTGAATGCGCAATCGTCTCTCAATGGTCAATGCGCAATCGTGAATTGCACAGAAATGAGAGACCATCACTTTGACTTAATTTCTCAAAAGGTACTGAGTTTGTCAACTACAGATCGTCAGAAAGGCACGGTAAATTTGTCCTTTTCTTTCTTTTTTACTCTTCTGTCTGGAAGTAAAACCGATTATTTGGATCATTATTCGACTGTGCGAATGTACCGGCTTAAATGATATGCACAAAGGGTTACGTCTTCTGCGCTAATCTGCACTTCACTTTTCGAAATAAAAGCTGGAAGTGCTTTGGGGTTTAGCACCCATACGTCACTTGATTTTGCTTCAGCGGTTGGCTGTATGAACCATCCCGGATAGACAACAACTGCCCGCGTGGGGAATTTTTTACCGGTAGATTCTTTTAAAAGTTCAGTAAGCCAATGTTTTGCAGATCGGACTTGCTGAATAGGATTCCGGTCAGGGACCAAACCATTTTTAAATACATTTGTTCCGTTATAAACGAGTTTTGCTTCTCCCCGATCCGGCTTGGAAAGTGTTTTTGTTTCTACAACGTAAATTCCGGTTTCGTGAATCACCACATGGTCAAGATTGAATCCAACCCCCGGGATATCATGAAATACTTTAGCGCCTGTTTCTCGTAACCGCTCAAGGTACTGCCCAACCGCTTTTTCACCATCCCTTCCGAGCTTGAGTGCTTTTATCCTTACCTTGGATCGCTCAAACTTCCATGCCGCAATGAGTACGGCCATTAGCGCCACGG
The DNA here is from genome assembly GCA_011389745.1 of Desulfobacteraceae bacterium. GTDB lineage: Bacteria > Desulfobacterota > Desulfobacteria > Desulfobacterales > SKZT01 > SKZT01. Next base: position 5,912 of record JAABTQ010000060.1, read on the forward strand.
CGGTGAACGTTTTTGGGCTTGGCGGCCACTCATTAAACCATCGCAACCACTCGTTTAGAGCTGTAACTACGAGAAAAATAGCAAGAATAAAGTATGGGAGGACCTCGTCATACAGCAGATCCTTCAACTCTATATCGAGTGATTCACCTGGGTTTTTAAGGGGCTTGGCCTTTAGCGGAGACTTCATTTTACGTCCTTTTTTATCGTTAAATGGGGGCTTTGGGGAGCCAACGAACAGGCTGGTCCAAGTTGGTTTTGGACCAGCGTCCCCTTATGACACACAGGGCACGGCCAGGCAGGGCAGTAAGTCTTGATTAGATTTTGTGTCCTGAGTTCACGGTTCATTTTTCTTGACCATTCAATTCCAGAATTGCCAATATCCATTCACAGCGGATTTTCAGTTGTATGATTTTCGACCAACCGATATCTTTTAAATCACCTAACCAACTCCATCAGCTTGCCATAACTGTCGACGACATCATATTTTACCTGTTCGGATGTGATGCCGGCAAAGAATTTCCGGGCACAATCGATCTTGCTTTCTTCGATTTTGCGAAGTTCCATTGAGGACATGGAGCCTTTGGTCTCGGCAACAAAATAGATGTGCTTGACAGCTCCTTCGTTGAATGCGATGGCCCAGTCCGGATTGTAGTTTCCCACCGGAGTTGGAATGAAAAAGTTCTTGGGAAGTTTGGCGTACACGACCACTTCAACGCTTTTATCCAGTTCGGTTACAAAATTCTTTTCAACTGTGGAATCTGTAAAAACGTAGTCATATACATGCCGATCCGTTTTTACTGCCCTGCTGAAATCCGATCGCTTTTCAACAGTAAATATATCCTCAAGTTGATGCCGGTCATCTATCGTGTCGTAGGTTAAATGCTCGACAATCACTGTTGCTTTCTGTTCGTTGATCAGGGTTCCCGCTTTAAGAATGAAATCTTCGGGATTGATTCGGTACCGGTTGAAACGGCCTCGGTGATTTTTGAAAGGATTTCCGCGATGGTTCTACGTGTAAGCAGGGTATCAGCCGCCAGTTTTCCGATCAGGTCATATTTTACTTCAGAATAAATGGAATGAGAAAATTCATCTGTCTGATTTTCCTTTAACTCAAAACCTTGCCCGGCCTTAATGCTTTCATAACTGACCGAATTCAGTTGCTCACCCTTTTGAATTGTATATTGGAGCTTAGCCACCCACAATTCTTTGTCCAGGGCATTCACGCTTTTTTTGATTAGTTCATTTGAATCAAAATGAACCGTGTAAGCAGCCTTCTGATTAATCCTGTCCCACAGCGCTTTAAATTCGGCTTTTTCAAGATTTTTATTTGTTGGGTTGAATTTGGCTTTCCGATCATCTTCAATTCCAGGTAATGCTGCCTCGCTGAAAACGCTGTCAATCAATTGAAATACCTGAACCGAATAAGGTGCCAAATCAGAAGGCAGATCCGCCAACGTATTTTTCTTTTTGGCATCATGGTATGCTTCTGTCACGGCATTCATTGTCATCCGTATAATCGTTTTTGACAAGATACCGGTATATCACCATCTCCATAATATTTGGGAAAACAGGCATGTTCTTCAAAATAGCATCACACTTGTCAATCGGATTGAAATCTTTGAAGACAAAAGGTGGAATTTTTTTTTCAATACCTTCGCACTGCTCTACATTAAAAAGATGGTAGGCTTTGTAAAAGATTTCCAGCCTTGTTTCTTTATTTTCGTCTCTCTTTTCATTTTCAGGCTCATCTGGATTTATGATTTTCCAGAAAAATACCTGGTGAGGAAACTCATTATCCCGTATTCTACCCCCCAGTTTGACCGCAGACTCCTTTGTGGTCCAAAAGGGTGCTGCATAACCCGCCATCGCTAAAAGCAGCGAATTAATACCGCTGTAAGGTCGCTTAGAAACCAGGTTCCTCGGTGGACCATTATCAGCCCATGGCTTTTTCCATACGACATTCCCTTTTTTAAGCTGCTCAAGGATTTTATCTGTAACATGTTTAAAAATGTAACCAGACATTTAATTTCTTTTCATAATTTTTTTAAGGTCGCTATCAAATTATTAAAAATAGCATTCTGTTCTCAACTTAAATCATAGACACCCTCAACCTATGACTTTTTGATCCCAACTTTTTCGTAATAATATTTAGTGGTTGTTATATCTTTATATTGGCAAGCTTGGAATATGCATTTTTTATACCATATTATATTTTCTAACCATAACTTATTTTTTATTCAAAAACATGATGTCCAATAAAAAGATATTGAGCTGAGAAAATAACCATTGGACTGGATACCGGCCTTCGCCGGTATGACATTAAAAGATTCTTTCAAATAAAATCACTCAGTTCAGTTTCTGATAAGTGGTACACTTTTAGTTTCCGATTGACATTCGGCACCAAATTTCCGGCCGACGAAAAATCTCATTGCCGACCTGGAACCAAAGATTCTTCGGTTGCCGGGATTTAACCGGCATTCTGGAAAATATCTACCATTCAGTCATAGCCCCACTGCGAGTGGCTCCCTCAGAATGACAGGCAAAAGATGGCTTCCGAATGGTTTCAGTATTTATTGCTATGACGTTATAACGGCGAAGGCCGGTATCCAGGATTTTCAAACGATCCCGGACTCCGGTCTTCGCCCTTGGCGTCAAGCTAAGGAAAGGTTGGAACAGCAAGTCCTCATTTTAATATTGTGCCATATGGCATTATTGGAAAAGGGGGAGTAGTTCCTGACCCTTTTACAAATAGGGAACGTTTGTTGATCTTTTTGTCATTATTGAAAAATAACATGTCGTCCCTAAAGGGACTTGATTTTTTTATGGTCCGGGTCGGCTATAAATATTTTGTTCCTAACGGAACAGGTTCCGGGTTAGCCGAAAGATATTTGGAAATTCAAAATTGACTTGGCATTTTTTCC
>JAABTQ010000061.1 GCA_011389745.1 Desulfobacteraceae bacterium
ACGAATATGATTAAAAAACAACCCTATGGAAAGACTCCCAAGGAACAGCATGTGGCAAGTGCAAAAGATCGCCTTTACAGTTTTCTGATGGCTGATGGCGCTTTTCGCGGAGCCATTCTGCACGCCACCCGGATGGTCAATGAAATGAGGGCCAATCATGAACTGGGAATATTGGAGACGCTGGTGCTGGGGCATGCTTACATCGGCGCGGGTTTGATGTCGGACAATTTAAAAGGAAACGACAGGTTAAGCTTTCAGGTGGATTGCACCGGTCCCATCAAGGGCCTGCATGCGGAAACCAATGCTTTCGGCGAAGTTCGGGGGTACCTGAAAAATGTGCCCATTCCCCTGGAAAAACCCCTGGAGGATTTTAATTTGTCTCCTTTTTATGGCGCGGGTATGCTCAGGGTTACCAAACATCTTGAGGATGCCAAGAATCCTTTTACCGGGCAGGTTCACCTTCAGTACGGCAGCCTGGCCAAAGATCTTGCGTATTATTTTCTGACCTCCGAGCAGATTCCCACGGCATTTCATCTCAGTGTCCGGTTTGATGCCGAGGGCGAAGTTGTCGGTGCCGGAGGATTTTTTATTCAGGTCATGCCCGGAGCCGACATGGGCAGAGTTGCTGAAATTGAAGCCATGGTTTCCGAACTTCCATCTCTGGGAAAAAGTTTTGCGGATAAAACAGATCCGAACAAGCTTTTGCAGGAGACTTTTAAAGATTTCAACCCTGAAATTCTCGATGAAGGACGTGTCGAGTTCATGTGCCGTTGTAGCATGGACGGTGTTCGGAATGTGCTGATGATGCTTCCTGTTCACGATCTAAAAGACATCCGGGACAACGGACCGTTTCCGGTGGAACTCAAATGCCATTATTGCAATACAGCTTACTATTTTTCAAAAGAGCAGATTGTTAAGATTTACGGTGTTCGGTATCCTGACAATTAATGTATCGAATTACGGTAAATCAGAAAAAATCGTGTTGCCGGGCGCACACCATCTTGAAATGCTTTTATCTTGCCTTAAAAAACTCTTCTTCTGAATCGGAAAAGTTGGGGAGAGAATACTTAAAGGTCTCTCTTAAAGCCATTAGCGCGAATAAACCCGGTGAAGGGTTTATTTGCGTTTTTTTTGGCACAAACATTGCTTTTAAATTTCCCACGAACACAATAGAATTAAATTTCCTTTAGTTTATGGATATAAATTAATGAAAAAACTTATTACAAGAAGATATTTCATAAAGTACTTATTGTCAAACGTAACATTGCTTACAGTAGGAAATTTAGCATTTTCCGGACAGTTTGAATGTGCTTCTTCAAATAGGACTTGTCCCAAATGCCATTTTCCATTTGATTTTACAAAAAAGAATATTTTTTCCGATTCTATTGCGTGGGAAGAACCTTATTGTCCGAATTGTGGTATCAGTATGCGGACCCTAAAACATAATATAAATTGTGATCAGTATGCCAGATGTCAACATCAGGAATTTTTGGGTAATGAAAAGAATCGAATAAGCCAGGATGTCTGCGGGGTATGCTGGAAAATCCCTTTTGGCACGAAAGAGAGCAGTCAATATACTAAGAAACCCTGGATTAATCTAAATGAACTTAATTTTTGAAATCGGGGCTTTGATTTTTAGTTTTTTCGTATGGCGCTACGCCATGCAGGCTTACTGACTTGCTTCGCACGTGAAACACTGGATGTTTCACGTTATGTAAAAGTAAAATAAGCCCCGGTTTCATTTATCCCATAGGATTAAGATGCACTATTGCCGAAATCAGGACCATTTTCTTAATAATTTACGCCAGGTTAACGAGCAAGCCGGAGTAGACAAGCAGGTTGTCGATATCATGGTGGCATTTGCAAGGTTAAAGATCGAACATTATAAAACCCTTGATTTTTTTCCCAACTTTATCCCCAATTCCGACCCGATTATTCTGAAGTTTCTGGATAAAAACCGTCATATAAACAGGCGTGCTGCTCGTTTTCTGTCAGCTTATTTTTATGAAATTCATCAACGGGGGCTTTGTTGTATCCTGAACTCAGCCCACTTGGCTCACCTTTTACAAATTGATTTTGACAAGTTAATCCAACTTTCATCTGACACTAAAGCACACTATGTGCGTTTCCATATCCCAAAATATAACGGCCAACCACGAAAAATCGATTCACCAAAGCCGGAACTTAAAAAAATTCAACGCAAAATTCTTGATATTATCTTGCACAGGGTCCCTTTGAATTCTCATGCTGAAGGTTATGTACGCCACAAATCGATTCTGAGCAACGCACATCGTCATGTCGGCAAAGGGGTCGTTATTAGGATGGATATTAGCGATTTTTTTCCTTCTATAACTTTTCCCCGTGTGATTGGGACTTTCGAGGAACTCGGATATCCGCTAAATGTTGCTGAGCTACTCGGCAACTTAACTTCGCATGAGGGACGTTTGCCTATAGGTGCTCCTACCAGTCCGGCGATCTCCAATATTGTGTGTCGCAGGATGGACAAACGATTCGCACGTCTGGGTCAAAAATGTGGATTCAGCTATTCCCGATATGCGGACGATATTGCTGTTTCCGGCCATAATTTGCAGCTCAACCAGATGATTCCTTTTTTTCACAGCATCATCAATGAAGAAGGATTTGCAGTTAATCATTCCAAAACAGTCGTGATGCGAAATGCTAAGCGTCAAAAAATCACTGGTGTTGTTGTTAACCAAAAAACCAACGCACCTCGGGAAGAAATTCGAAAGCTGCGTGCGGTGATTCATAATTGTTTTAAAAACGGCACCGTTTCAGAAATGCGAAAATGGGCAATTAGTGAAAAAAATTGCAGGGAAAATAAATATTCCCAATCCAAATTCAGGTCATCTTTGCTCGGACGTATCAATTATGTTCGGTTGCTTAATCCTAAAAAAGGAATGCAGCTTCTAAAACAATTCAACCAGCTTGAATTTAATGTTTAGTTAAAAACTTGATATGAACCTCGATAGCTAAGGATTATTTTCAGAAAATTGGAGACACCAAGTCAAGAATTTTGCTGAGCCCCGCATAGTTTTATTACTGATGACCTCAGCTTGTAATCAGGTTGTATTGAAAGGTTTATAATGAATCTATCAAGAAAATTGAAGCTTCAAATAATTCTGCTTGCAGCCTTTTCAACCTTTTTGCTGAAACCGAATTCAACTTATGCAAAAACCGGCATCATTGTAGCCCTGAACGCCACAACGGACCAAATTCGATCTGTGATGAATGTATCTTGCACCAGGCAATATGCTCAGCGTGAATTTGTCATTGGAACATTATCAGATACCAATATTGTTTTAACGAGATCGCCAATGGGAATGATAAATAATGCCATCACCACTCAGTTGCTTATTGCATATTTCGGAGTTCAACGCATAATTTCCGTAGCTCCCGCCGGAGGTTTGGCTGACGGAATGAAAATCGGTGATTTGGTTATTGCAAGTCAAGTTTGGCAACATGATTTCGGCACTGTAAAGCCATATGGTTTTATTTGGGGAAAGACACCCGACGGAAGTGGAAGTCATTCACTTGGCTACCAACGACTTGACAAAACAATGTATGAAATTGCTCAAAAAACATCAGGAAGCATCAAAATATCTGAAAACCATTTCCATGTAGGGATTGTTGCCAGTGGTGATAGTTTTATCGCTGACAATGACAAAAAACGCTGGATAGTCAAAAAGTTCGACGCTGTGGCTGTGGACATGGGATCAGCCGCTATTGCGCAGGTTTCTTTTGCCAACACAATTCCGTGCTTGATCATACGAATTATCACGGATAAGGCAGACATTAATGCCCGGGTCGATTTTGCGGAATCCTTACCAACATATCGTTCAAGCATCGATATTAGCGGCTATTTGTCCTTGCTGCTCTCATCATTTGCACGTTGACATAAAAAGTCAAGCCAGTCTGTAAACAAGGAGTAAAAATGGTGATAAAAAAAATTACACCGTCAGTAATATTTGTGTGTATCATCTTGATGTTTTCACAAGGATTTGCCGCTGAAAACTACTACCTCCTAAAAAAAGGAGCTTCAGCCTGGGATGCCGGAAAATTATCAGAAGCCATTGCCTTTTACCAGCAATATATTGATAGTCACCCTGCAACCAACGACGTATCCTCGGATACTTATCGACAGCGCAAACAGTATTACATTCGAAATCTTTTGATTGCTTATAAAAACCTATTGGAAATTTATAACCAGATGGGAGACCATGCGGCCAAAAGCATGTGGCTGGATCTATTGCAAGCATTGCAGGCTGAAGCAGGGTTGGGAGCTAAAAACCTTTATCAGGTAGGATGGATATTGCTTAAAAACGAGCGTGAAAATGAAGCAACTTCTATATTTGAAAGAATTGTAGCAGAACAGTCTGAGGCTTATAATCCTTTCCACAATAAGGTATTATTACGAAGTTGCCGCAAACTTTTTGACATTTACCGCCAAAACGGAAACACCATAAAGCAAACCAACTTACTTGAAACGCTTCAAAGGAAATTTCCGACTAAGGACTTTGATCCTCGTGATATGTATCGGCTTGCGATTCTCTATCTGGATTTTGGACTACATCAGAAGGGGAAAAAACTGCTTAACCAGATAGCGACTGAAGATGATTTCAACACTTCATCACCTTATTTATACGCAAGAATGGATGCCTACGCTCGTTTGCTTGAAATGGCCTACGAGGAACATAAAGGAGGATTTCAGTCAGATAAATCCGGCAAGATCTTGGAAAAATGGGTTGTCCACCTGTCACAACATTACCCGCACGAAAGTTTGCCACCGACCGTATCCTATAAATTGGCCGTCAAATATTTAAAATGTGACCGTTTAGAAGAGGGTGTCCAATTGTTGGAGTATATCACCAAAGCTCATTCAAAAGGTGCTACAGGACGTAAAGCCCTTTTTTTGTTGGGAAGAGTAGCACAAAGCCGGGAAAACTGGGATGAAGCCATCTCCTATTTTGAAAGCTATATTCAAAGATATCCCGACCCTTTATTTTTTGCTCTCAAGGCATACTCCCGAATGATCGATGCATATTGGTCAAAAGATGTCGATATAAACCTTGCCGAAAAAGATGCTAGGTTGCTGGCAGATATTGTTAACCAGCTTGCTGATTATGAAACCCAGTTAAACCTTGCCCGGGATTTGAAATGGATGGGGATGGATGAACTGGCTTCCGCAACTTTCAATCTTGGTGCAAATGCTGCGGAAAAAGATGCCCGAAAGCATGCCGGAACTTACAAAGCGTTACGGATCCACTGGTTGCTCACAAAATATGCTCAAGCTATCGAGCGGTTTGATCTTGCTGAAAAAAACGGAAAAATGGCCCTCATCCTTGCCCGGCAGTTGAACCCAAAAAATAGCAAAGAATATTATGATAAACCGGAAAAAACAGAATACATTGAATCTCAAATCTACCTATGGTTGGCGAAGATCTATGAAACCCAGGAGCGATATAATGAAGCAGAACCATTGCTCCGCCTGTTCATGAAAAAATATCCTGATGACAGGGAAATCAATTACGCCGGTTATGCATTGGGACAGGTGCTGGAAAAGCTTGGTCGTGTCCAGGATGCAGCCGAAACCTATTCCGGGATTTCTCATGGCATGTGGAAACAAAAAGCCGATAAACGTGTAATTGAACTTTTTTCTGATCATGGCTTATAAAATGAGTATCTTGACCAGATTAATATTCTGGACAATATTTTTGTGGGCCTTTGCAAAGGCACCATTTGCCTTCGGCTGGGACTGTACCGTGACCCTGTCTGGGCCTTCCGCCATTAAAAAGGAGCAGACCATTACTCTTATGGCGTCAGGTGATCCATCAGGAGGCTCATATTCCTGGTGGAGAATCCCCAACTTGACACCCAACGGTAGCAGCGCCAACTTAACCGCCTTTGAACCAACTTTCAGTGACTACATCCGTGTCGGAGTCAATTATACAACTCCAAGAGGCAAGAAATGTTCGAATACAAAATATATATGGTATGAGGGTTGCTGTGCAAAAATCGTTGGTCCTAACAATGTTAAGCTTGGAGAAACAGTAACTCTGTCCGCATCAGGAGAACCCGTTGGCGGCAGTTTTATCTGGGAGAATTCAAACCCGCAAGCTGTTCAGCTCGAGGCATCCGGCGATACCGCCAATCTTTCCGGACTCTCACCCGGCACCACAACCATAACCCTTACCTATGATTATCCTGAATCAGGATTGAATTGCCAAGCCTATCTTGAGGTAAATGTTACCAGTGAATGCAGCGTAGACCTCTACGGTACATACATTACATCTGTTGGAGACTACTGTTCTGTGAGTGCCGTAACCAATCCAGAAGGTGGCATTTTGACCTGGACTCCGCATCAAAATATTGAGTCGATAAGCGACGACCATATCTACCACGGCACCGAAATTCCCGGCACATACACTTATGAAGCAAAATACACGCTAACGGATGGCACCATTTGCAGCAACTCTTTTGATGTCACCTTTGTCAAAGTGGACTCGTTTTCAGGACCATACTGCGTCGATTCCGGTACAACTCTTTCAAAAAGCGATTTTACCGTTTCCACCCTTCCCAAAGGACACAATGTTCTTGTCAATATAAACCCCTTGACCTATATGACCGATCTGCCCTATTTCGATAAAACTGTTACGGCCTCCATAGGCTCCGGATTGGCTGACGATGCAACAACAACAATTACGGTCATCAATAGAAGTAATAAATTCAGTTCAGACATTAACGTTAAAGTCCCCAACTATGTCAGCGAACCACTCAAAACACTCGGATTATCTGACAAGCTGGATTTGGTATTAAACAGCAAGTTCGACCGATTCTGGGAATGCTGCTCAACCTTTGCATCCTCATCCGTTGACGGTTCAACCAACATAAAACTGGATGTTTCAAACGGTCCGTTCACTATCATCGGTATTCCTCTGCCAAAAAACATAAAAAAATATGTCACTGTGGATGTTTTGAATGTAGGTCTATCGGGTGACGGAGGGGCAAAAATAACAGGAAACTACAAAGGCTGCCTTGGCATCACTGAGTGGAGCGGCAGTGGAACATTATCCGCTAATATAAACGCAAGTGCGGAAGCCAAGGCGCAATTTCCACAAGTAGTAATCCTACATGGCAAGTTGGGTGGAAAAACAGGAGTATCTCAAAGTGTTAAGGCAAAAGATAATAATTTGATAGTTTCCTCTGGATGGGAAGGGCTTAATATGACCGGAATGTTTAAAATTAAAGTCTTTAAGCATATCGTTAACACAAATATCAATTATCCACTAATAAAGAAAAAAGAAATGCCCCAAGTTTCAATATCTTTACCTTCTTTAAAATAAATTTTACCCAGGAGGATTTACATCAAATGAAAAATCATTTCTCAATATGTTTTCTTTGTTTCTTACTGTTTTTTTGTACCTTGATATTTTTGAACGTGAATATTTCATGGTCTGCAGATGAAACATACCCGGTCAAAGTCAATGTAATCACCAAGAACCAGGCTGATTATGAGACGCCGGAAAATACTCTCGCAGCAGGTTTTTTTGCTTTAATGTATAATGATTTGGATTGGTATTATGAAACGTTAACCGAGGAATCAGCCATTGAAGATAAAGCCATGTTTGAAAAAGCCGGAATTGAACTCAGTGAGAATTTTAAACTCATCAATCCTGGCGATCAACTCTTCATCCTTGATAAAAAACCTTATAAAAATGGAATCCTGATATACAACAAAGGAATTACCAGCGAAGGTACGATATATACCGGACCAAATGTATTCGTGCTGGAAAATGGACTCTGGAAGGAAACTTTTGACTATGCCTCAGACGAAGAAATTCATGAATATTTCGATGTTGCTCCCTCCGAAGAAATTTTCAACGTTGAAATCCGATTGTTTCCCAATCACTGGAATTATCAATGGTACCAGAAAATGCTGAATAAAAAACCAAAACAGCATGGTTTAGACTTCAAAAAAGTTTCCGTGCTCTGTGTGCTTGGAAATCTCAAAGATAGTGACGGGAATCTTCGAGGCGTCGAAGAGATCGACCCGGAAACAGTGGTGCTCAATTATGTGGTTAAACCTTTGCCCTGGAATAAAAGGCAAAAAAATAAATCTGCAGTTTTAATAAAAAACAGCGATTCAAACCGAATACCTGGAAAATCATTTAAAAAATGGGAACAACAGCACCAAATACAACAATATTTCAAGGGATCGCTCATGCTGATCAGATTCAACAAATTTGAAACCATCAGTTCCCTTGACAATCCTGATGATGAAAAAACCTATACCGTCTCCGTATCCGGAAAACTCAGGGATAACGAAACCCATTTCAGGGGTGAAACTCAGATTACCCTTATACCACATGGTTTTCAGGGTAAACAGGATAAATCATCCCGTTCCCCTGCAGTCGAAGACTTGTTTATCGATCACTGGTGGGATCAAACAGAGTAATACCATGCAATCATCAGTAGCTATAAAAGTGAGTCCTTGCTGACTTTTCCGTATTTGGATTGTCATCGGCCGACTGGTATGGAAGATAGTATTCATGTCGGCAGCAAAATTCATGACTTTTTTGATCATTTCC
>JAABTQ010000062.1 GCA_011389745.1 Desulfobacteraceae bacterium
AAAGGGGAATAATAATACGTGATGCTTGTTGATGGTGTGCAAATGAGGCCGATCTGGAAAGTTGATGGGAAAGAGATCATTCAGGTCATTGACCAACGGTACCTTCCGCATCAATTGATTTTCAAGGATTTAGAGACCGCAGAAGATACGATCGATGCGATAAAGCAGATGGTTGTCCGTGGCGCGCCTTTGATTGGTGCTACCGGTGCATATGGGGTTTATCTTGCCGCAGTAAACAGTCCCGGAAGGATGGTCGATGAAGAATATTTGCGCACGGAATGTGAAAAAATAAAGGCGGCAAGACCGACCGCAGTCAATTTGACATGGGCCGTGGATCGTGTTTTTGACGCTGCTCTTAAGGAACCTTCGGGTGAAAACAGGATTGCGGCTGTTAGGGATGAAGCTGAAAAAATTGTCGAAGAGGAAGCTGAAAACTGCCGCATGATCGGTTTGCACGGATACGAACTGATTGCGGAAATCAGCCGGAAAAAAGGGGGTAAGACCGTCAATATTTTAACTCATTGTAATGCCGGATGGCTGGCCTGCATTGAATATGGAACAGCCACGGCTCCCATCTACACCGCTTTTGAAAAAGGCATTGATGTTCATGTCTGGGCGGATGAAACTCGTCCGTTAAATCAGGGTGCAAGGCTGACAGCCTGGGAACTGGGAAAAGCCGGTGTAAAACATACGGTCATTACCGACAACGCCGGCGGTCATCTGATGCAGCATGATATGGTGGATATGGTTATCGTGGGCACGGATCGAACTACACACACAGGGGATGTGGCCAATAAAATCGGCACTTATCTTAAAGCGCTGGCGGCAAAGGATAACAATATTCCTTTTTATGTAGCGCTTCCATCGAGCACATTCGATTGGCAACTGACAGACGGTATTGCACAGATACCCATCGAGGAAAGAAACCCGGATGAGGTCCGTTTTGTCCAGGGTGAAAGTGACGGAAAAATCAATAGGGTTCTGATTCCACCCGCACAAAGTCCTGCGGCGGATTTTGCCTTTGATGTCACTCCTGCCAGGCTTGTAACGGCATTTATTACCGAACGGGGAATATGCCGACCCAATATCGAAGATATCGGACAATTATTTCCTGATAAGATGAAGTAAGGTCAAAGAAAGGAACAATAATAATAGTGAGAAAGGTTGAGTTGACTGAAATCGAAAAAAAGATCATCGCCTCCTTGCAGGGAAATATTCCCATTACACAGCGCCCTTATTTGGAGATTTCCGAAAAACTGGGAATCGATGAGGAGATTTATCTTAGCACACTCAAATCACTTTGTGACCGTGGAATTATTCGTCGATTCGGCGCTACCATACGCCATCAGAAATCCGGATTTTCAGCCAATGCAATGGGCGCATGGCAGGTGGATGAAAACCGTATCGACGAAGTAGGAAGAAAAATGGCATCTTTCAGGGAAGTTACCCATTGTTATCGGCGAAATCCCGCAGAAGGATGGCCCTACAATCTGTATACCATGATCCATGGAGCCGATGAAGAAGCCTGCAGAGAAATTGCCCGGAAAATGTCTGAAAAAGCCCAGGTGAAAACTTACACGTTGCTATTTAGCCAAAAGGAGCTAAAAAAAACGTCCATGAAATATTTTGACAAAGAAGGTAATGGTATTACCTGCCAGGTCACAAATAAATAAGTGCTTCATGACACACCCTGCAAAACTCCAAACACCTCATGTTCTTCTAATCAACCCATGGATTCATGACTTTGCCGCATATGATTTCTGGGCCAAACCATTGGGACTTTTGTACCTGGCGGCCATTCTTAGATTACACGGATTTCAAATCTCTTATATTGACTGCCTGGACAGGTTTCATCCTGAAAGCAAGGATGGCAAAAAAGAAAACTCTGATGGCCGATTCATCACTGCGGGAAAGAAAGATGGAAGGGGACCTTATCTTAAAACTCCGATCCCCAACCCTCGGGGGCTTGAAAAAGTATCCAGAAAATATTCCAGATATGGTATCAAACCGGAATGGTTTGTCCGGGATCTGTCGGCAATCCCACGCCCTGACCTGATAATGATCACCTCGTTGATGACCTACTGGTATTCAGGCGTAAAAGAGACCATCGAAATAACAAAAACAATTTTTCCGGATACTCCGGTGATTTGTGGCGGTATATACGCCACGCTTTGTCATGATCATGCGGTTTTAAACCTGGGTGCGGATCATGTGGTGTCGGGTCCGGGTGAAGAAATCATCCTGAAGATTGCTTCGGACTTTACCGGTTATTCCCCCACCGTGTTATTCGATGCCAAAGACCTTTCCACATATCCTTATCCTGCTTTTGATCTTCAGCGAAAAATTCCCTATGTTCCCTTGATGACATCACGGGGATGTCCTTTTTCATGCGCTTACTGTGCCGGCAATTTTCTTCACCCCGAACGTATGGTCCGTCCGCCGGAACAGGTACTGGAAGAGATCAAATTCTGGTACGAAAAATTCGGTGTCATCAACTTTGCGTTTTATGACGATGCCCTTTTGGTGGATTCGGAAAACCATGCCCTGAAACTATTTGAAGCAATCATCAGAAAAGACCTTAAAATTCGATTTCATACGCCCAATGCCCTGCATATCCGGGAGATCGATCAAACAACAGCGCAATTGATGTATCGTGCGGGTTTTGAAACCATCAGGCTGGGTCTGGAAACCGCTGCATTCGAAGAGAGAAATAAATTGGACCGTAAAGTTACCGAAAGCGAATTTCAAAGGGCGGTAACCTGCTTACTAAAAGCAGGCTTTAAAAAAGAACAGATCGGCGCCTATCTTCTGGTGGGCCTTCCAGGACAGGATATCGATTCGATAACGGCCTCCATTGAAGTGGTGAAAAAAGCCGGTATTACACCGGTACCGGCGCATTATACTCCTATTCCTCACACCCGTTTGTGGGAAAAAGCGGTTCAATGCTCCCGGTATGAACTGGAATCAGACCCGGTTTTTACCAACAATGCCATTTTCCCTTGCAGTAATGATGAGTTTTCCTGGAAAACACTAAGCCTGCTGAAACGACTTGCGGTGAATTGAATCAAAAGCATGATCGCTGTGTTCGAAACAGCCGGCATGTACACAGAAAAAAGCCCTGAATAGCCGATAGACCGGCTGTTCGGTGTAACGACTTTTGAACCTGGATGATTATGAACCTTATCCGGAAACCCGGATTTTATAATCACCGAAGGAGAGGAGGCCGTGATGAAAATAAAATGGACACTTGTCTTTTTCGTGGTATTTCTGATGGTTTTGTTTTTTAGCACTTCAGTCTTTACAAGTATAGCCGACACAGATAAAGCCGATGTTGTGCTGAAAAATGGAAAGATTATGACTCTCGATCCATCGTGGCCCCAGGCCGAAGCCCTTGCGATCAATGGTCGCACTATCAGGGCCGTAGGCACAACCCGGGATATCGAAGCCTTTGTCGGACCGGCCACCAGGGTTATTGATCTGGAGGGGCGACCGGCTATCCCGGGTTTTATCGAGGGACACGGCCATCTCCTGGCCCTGGGACAGGTTCAGATGATGCTTGATCTGAGCAAAGCCCGAAACTGGGATGAGATCGTCACCATGGTGGCTGAAACCGCCCAACAGGTTAAACCAGGCAGATGGATTCAGGGTTGGGGATGGCACCAGGAGAAGTGGGATAAGCCGCCGACCCACAGCATCGATGGACTGCCGACACACCATGAGCTTAGCAATGTCTCTCCCCAAAATCCTGTCCTTTTGAGTCATGCAAGCGGGCACGCCTCGTTTGTAAACGCAAAGGCGCTTGAACTTGCCGGCATCGGTCCGGACACGCCTGATCCGCCGGGAGGTGAAATCGTTCGGGATCACAACAGCCGGCCCACCGGCATGTTGCGTGAAGCCGCCCAGGGATTTGTAAAGGATGCCTTCCTCAGATATCAGGCACAACGTCCTTCCCGGGAGATCAAGGCCGAGAAGATGGAACAGATACGACTGGCTATGATGAAGGCGCTAGCCCATGGGGTAACCACATTCCATGATTGCGGTTCATCATTGAGCACCATTGATTTATTCAGGCAATTGGCCGATGAAGGCCGACTGCTCATCCGACTCTATGTGATGATCAAACCGGATGGGGCTTTGGCTGAAAAACTTCCGGCTTATCGTTTGACTGATTACGGAAATGGTTATCTGACTGTTCGCTCCATAAAACTATATATGGACGGCGCGCTCGGGTCTCACGGCGCCTGGTTGCTTGAACCTTACGCAGACAAACCGGAAAGCACCGGGTTCGCTACAGAATCCATCGAGAACCTGACCCGGACAGCGGAGTTGGGAATTCAAAACGGATTTCAAGTCAACACCCATGCCATTGGTGACCGCGCGAACCGGGAAATTCTGGACATATACGAAAAAGTGTTTCAGGCTCATCCGAACAAAATGGACTTGCGCTGGCGGATAGAGCATGCTCAGCACCTTCATCCCGATGATATTTCCCGATTTGCAGCGTTGGGTGTGATCGCGTCGATTCAAGGGATTCATGCGACTTCCGATGCTCCATGGGTTGTCAAACGAATCGGGGAAAAACGAGCCCGGGAAGGCGCATACGTCTGGCGTAAACTATGGGATTCCAGCGCTGTGGTGACCAATGGTTCCGATACACCGGTCGAGGATATCGATCCCATATCCAATTTTTACGCCACAGTCACCCGCCGTAAGCCGGACGGTTCAACATTTTTCCCGGAACAACGCCTTACCCGCAAGGAAGCGCTGAAATCTTACACCATCAATAATGCATATGCCGCCTTTGAGGAAAACATCAAGGGAACTCTGACACCGGGTAAGTTGGCCGATATTGTGGTACTGTCTGAAGACATCATGACAATCCCGGTAAATCAGATCCGCAGCACCAGGGTGGTCTATACGATTATCGACGGCAAGATCGCTTACACGAACCATGAGGCGATGCGGTAGCAATTCAATTTATCGAACAATGCAAACTCTATGGATTAATCCATGTGCGGGATTACCCGGCGACACAGGATATAGGCAATAGATTGAGTTAAAAAGGAAAGTTTTTACGACGGACGCACAAAAGGGTGATGTCGTCGTTTTGCGGAGCGGAACCAACATGGGTATATGTTTCCCGTTTTATCTGCTCAATTGTTTCAAGGGCGGAAGAAAACCGTTTCTGAAGAGCCGAATGAAGCTTCTTTCTGCCGAGGATTTTATCTTCCGACGAATTGGCTTCAGTCACACCGTCTGTGTACGCAATTAAGATATCCCCAAAATCAAGATGAACCTTGCAGGATGAGAAATTCAATTTCGGCAACACACCAACCGCAGGACCTGTTGGCGGAAGCATCAAGATTTTGCCTGCATCAGACAAAATGAGCGGAGGTTCGTGCCCGGCGTTGATATAGGTCAAGTCTCCGGTACTCAAATTGAGGACACCGGCAAACATGGTGGCGAACATGCCCAGTTTTCCGTGATGACGGGCTATATAAGAGTTCGTATGGTTAATTGCTTGCAGAACTTTGAGGTTGTAAGGCAGGACTGACTCATTTGATGACCCGGCCCATGTTTCGTTGCCGAATGTGTAAACACGGATCAGGCTGCGAAACAGCGCCATGAAAAGAGCCGCACCAATTCCTTTGTCACAAACGTCGGCAAGAACCAGACCCAGGTGATGGTTTGATAACTCGAAAACATCATAAAAATCGCCTGAAACCTGAGTGGCCGGATGCAGGAAAGCCTCAATTTCCCAACCGGGAATATCTGGAATTTTTTCGGGCAAAAAATCCTGCTGAATTTTTCGCCCTTTTTCCATTTCTAAATCCAGAGCGCCGGAGTATACCTCGATTTCTTTTTTTGCCTTTGTAATGTGACGATAAGACTCTTCCAGTTTTGCATACAAAGTCGCATTTTCCAGGATCACACCGATTTGAACGGCGGCCATTTCAATCAATTCTATGGACTCAGCGTCAAAATGATCGGGGCGTGAATGAATCAGCGTAAGCAGGCCTAATAGCCTTGATTTTCTAACAATTGGTACAGTCAATGCCGAACGGACTTCATACGGCTGGTCGGGCAATGTCACCCAGCGATCATCTTTCTGTGTATCGCGTATATAGGCCAGTTTGCAGTCACCATTCGCAATGTTGCAATGATGGCACACCCAGCCTGCCAAACCCTGGTCCAATACAGTCCCGACCAGCTCCTGACATTCTTCCGGAGACGCTTGCGTCCGGGTCAAAATACTCTCAATGACCACTCCGTTTTCATCAAGCAGAAACAAGCTGCCTTTTTCCGCGCCGGTCAAATCAATAGACACATCCAGCGTTTTTTGCAGGGTTGCCCTGATCATTTCCTTGTCGACGGAGTCGCGGGCGACGGACACAAAATGCTCCAGCATACGGCTCTGGGCCAGGTAAACGGCTTTTTCTTTCCTGAGTTGACTGATTTCCTGCTGAAGGTCTTTCGTATCCACGATATCCTCTGTCGTACCGGAAACCGGCTGGTCTGTTTGCCTGGTTGATCGCCGCAGGGTTTTGCTTTTCGTGAAGAAAAAAGGTCGATATCCATCCGATTTTATCCTGAAAGAATAATTGTAATTGACTAAATACCATCTAATCGATTATAAGTCACTTAAAATATATCCAATCGATCTTGCATTTTTCTTATTTAATGAACCATCCTTTCCCATCAATCATGAAAAGAGGGTAGGGATCAAAAATGAAGTGCCGGAAATGTCATTGCGATAATCGTGAGGGGGCCAAGTTCTGCGAGGAATGCGGAGCCAGGATAGAGGCCGGCTGCCCAAAGTGCGGATCCATGGTCACTGCCGGAAAGAAATTCTGCGGTGAATGCGGTCATCATCTGACACAAGAAACTGAAAAGCCCGCCATCGATTACGGCCGACCCAAATCATATACACCTCCATACCTGGCAAAAAAAATTCTGGATCACAGAAACTCTATCCAGGGAGAACGAAAGTTGTTGACGGTGTTATTTGCCGATGTAGCCAATTATACCTCCATGGCTGAAAAATTGGATCCTGAAGAAGTTCATCAGCTCATGGATGGTTGCTTTAAAATCCTTCTGGATGAGATTCATCGCTGCGAAGGAACAATCAATCAGTTTACCGGTGATGGGGTTATGGCTATTTTTGGTGCGCCGGTTGCCAATGAAGAACACGCCCAAAGAGCCTGCCATGCGGCTTTATCCATTCAGAAAGCCCTGAAAGGTTACTCCCGAAGCCTTAAAAAATTCGGGCTGGAATTTTCGATGCGGATAGGTCTCAATTCGGGAATGGTGGTTGTCGGATCCATCGGCGACGACCTTCGCATGGATTATACGGCAATTGGAGATACCACCAATCTTGCATCAAGGATGCAGTGTATAGCCGATCCCGGCTCTATATTCGTCACGGATCATACACACAAATTTGCCAGGGACTTTTTTGAGTTTGAAAGCCTTGGTGAAATTGCAGTAAAGGGAAAGGAATCGGCTCAGCTCGCCTACCGTCTTTTAAAAGCCAGGGAGGTAAAAACACGAATCCAGGCCGCTGAACTAAAGGGGCTCACAAAATTTATCGGCCGTAAACGGGAAATCCAAGTCCTAAAAGAGGCTTTTGACAAAGCTTGTTCCGGACAAGGGCAGGTTGTCGGCATCGTTGGTGAAGCAGGGGTGGGAAAGTCAAGACTGCTTTTTCAAATCTTTTCTCCCGGATAATGAATTTAAAAGCGACCCAAGCAACTCAATGGAGCTTTCATCTGCCCAGTGCAAATCTTCCATGATGACGACC
>JAABTQ010000063.1 GCA_011389745.1 Desulfobacteraceae bacterium
AAATGGGTCGTTACCACTTCTGGATCGCGGTATGTTATGATTGCAGTCTCACCATCCCTGCTGATGGTAACTTCATCTAATGTAGTTCGATATGGTTTTTTCCTTCGCATAATTCTTCCTTATTAAAAGACCTCTCGAATGGTCCACCTAACCTGGAAAGCAGCGGAATTGTCAATCCGCCTTGATGCGGTTATTTTGTTACGGCCTTCACTTCCCCCTCTGCTGTGTATCATTTAGCCCATTTGTTGGATCTCCCTCCGAAAGCATTTGACTGAGGACCTTACGCTCCTCAAGTCCTGGTATAATACCACTGATCTCTGCTTCAATCACCGGGATTTCATTTTCTTTGGTGATCGTGACAGACGCTTTGGCTCGACCCTTTTGATCTATGGCTGTGATTACCCAATTGCATGTAATCGTTTCACCAACATATATGGGTCCTTTGAATTGGAAATTTATAGCAGACGCCAACCATCCAATCTGTCCCCCAATTTCAGTAAGCAAGCTTGCAGCTAGCAGGCCATGGCAAATCACTCTTGGGAAATTCCGCACTTTAGCAAAACGGGTATCGAAATGAACTGGATTATAATCTTTCGATATCTGTGCGAAAAGAGTAACGTCATCATCTGTAAAGGTTCGGGAGGTTCTGAATGAGTCTCCTACTTGAAGGCCATCAGCGGCCCGCTCTCTGAAACCTACCATTTCCGGTATTCCTCTTATGTGTTCAAAATTGAAACATAACCAATAACCCTGATTATGATCCTACCAAATCGTTGTGTTTGCCCAGAAGTGTCAACTCCATAGAGCCGAACTATTACCTGTCATTAAAGAAAGCGAACGTTTAGAGCCGAACTATTACCTGTCATTAAAGAAAGCGAACGTTCAGCGTTTTATATGTGTCCCGAATAATTGCTTTTTAAAAGGAGCCTAATCTTAGAAAATATATTATTTTTGCCGATAACTTGTTTTTGAGCTAAAAGCCTGCTAGCGAATTTCGGATTAATTTAGTATGCTTTTCTGGCAGGTCTGTTCAATCCTATGGGTTATATGTATTTTAATTTATTTTCTTCAATATTTTAATTTTTACTCGTTTAATGGCAATGATGATATATCCAAATGTATGTTTTCGCTATCCATCCTAAGATCATGTCCCATAATAAAAGTCCTGATATTGGGAAAAAGTTCTCTTTTTCTGTCTTGAAGATTTTCAAATAAACGCAGCATAGTAGCTACATCTTGAGCATCGAAATCTTTGGGAAGAATTTCCTCTATAAACTTCTCCTGCAATTCAGTTTGTTCTTTCTCAGGTAAAAATGTCATGTTCCATATTGTAATTGTTAAAGATATTATTCCACGAACACTCATATCATTTCCCCAATACCTTTTTATATATGGTTGAGCCAGTTTTATAATTACAGCTGACATTTTTATTTCATCAGGGTTGTCGATAAACTTTGTCTTGTCTGGGTCCATACCATATGCGCTAAGTATCTTTTTCATCTTCATATTTAAATGGAAGTATTTTGAGTTAGTTATGGCATTTAGAATATCTTTATTTTCAGCCTTAACACGTTCACTTTTTTTCTTCTTAGAGATTCCGGATTTTTTCTTGCGCATTTATCACCTGCTTAAAAATTTGTTGTGGATTCAGACAATTAATAAAGGCACCATAATAAGCTTAAAATAATGTGTCATCAACATTTTCTTGCATAGTAACCAGAATACAAATCATCTGCAAACATTTTCCTTTTAGCCCCACAACCAAAATTTATCCCGAAAAAGTTTACGAATATTCACACACATTCTCCACCCATCTACAGACTCTTCCCGGCATCCTGACTGCACAAAACATTTAACGCGCCAGATCCGCTTGACCCTTCCGGTGATCATAACCTTTTCAAAAACAGATTTCCAAAAACAAACCAAGAGGAAAATGAGACAACAAAAATTTAGCGGTAAAAATGTTGGCAACCCTGTGTAGTTTCCGACATTTTTATTCTGTGGCTTCTATGATGGGGAAGGTATGGTTGAGTTTTTGAAGCCTGGCTGGGCTCTTGGATTGGATAATTTGTTGAGCAGGAAAAATTGGTAACCAACGGATAAGATCGTGGTCCGTTCCTCACACGATCAAGCCTTAACCATTAGGCTTATGGGGATTAATTTTTAATCTTCCAAATATGGTTTCTACAACGGCAAATTTGATTTGCCCATCTTCCAAAAATTCCAGGCCAACTGTTTCATTTGGGCATAATGGAATAAGCCCGTACTGTTGTCCAATTTTATGAAGTAACTTTCGGTCTGATTTATCTGTTATTGTGGATGCAATTGATACCCCATTTTGAAGGTCTTGACATAATGTCCACTTTTCAAGATTTACGAATGATGGATTGTTCAATTCTTTAATTTGTTTTACGAAGGATGACAGCTGAGAGTTATAGTTTTTTTTCATATACTTTTGTCCAATGACTTAGTTGATAAGTGTTTCTGGATATCCTTCACTTCACTACGTAATTTCAAACCGCATATATTTAACATCTGAATACTGTCCCGACCGGGAAACTGCCGGATAATTATTTCATAAAACCTTTCCCTTTTCTTCACAATCTCCTTTATTCAAAGGTCAAGTAAATTGCAAATGCCACCATTATCCCTCAACAAATCGACCATACAAGGTTTTGGATACTATTGGTATCATAATTTTTTTCAGCCTCAGAAAACTCATGCAGTGGATAATGATACTTGAGCGTCGGGAATTAAGCCGTCACGTGTTTTTGAGGTCGGCTTGAATGAGTGGTTACATGACTTTTTCTATCTTGCTTTCGCATCGCAAGCAAAACTGGACCAATTTTCCATTTACGTTTTTTCCATAGCTGCATTGATCACAGTAGTTGGCATTACATTTTGGACAGTCATAAATTGCACTCACTTTTTCTTCCGTCGGATCACTTATCTGACCGATTGTGGCACCACAAAAGTGGCAATAGGCTTTAGAACTGCTAATTTGGGAAATGTTTTCAACTCTTTTTTTCTTCATTATCAAAACCCTTTTTCATTTAACAATTTTAAATTCATCATAAATTCTGTTTTGTTTGTTTTTACCCATATAAGGTGCATTCGAAAATCTTCACCTGGTCAAAGCTTACCACATCGCCTTCTGAACCACTAATTTTTTTATATGATGCCGACACCACTGCATTCTTGCATTTTGGGAAAATATTTCTCTTCAAATTTAAATTTACGCATTTTTCTTGTATACTAAACGATAGCTGGTCCGAACGTCGGACTTCAAAACATTTTATAAACCAGAATGAAAAAGGAGGTCAACTATGAAAAGCGCCCAGTGCATCACTCATTTTTACAATTACCAGAGGATGAATGTGAAAAAAAAATACCTTGAGAAACTATGAATTCGTCCTCGACAACTTCCAAAAACATTTCGGTGAAAAGGATTTATCATCGGTAACATCCGAGGATATTTTGAGTTTCATGTCCAAAATCTCGGACGGTGCCAAACAGAATACAATGAAATTGCGTTTTACGCTTCTTTCCGCTTTTTTCAATTTCGTAAAAAATTCTCTTGATCCTAATTTTCAAAATCCTTGTGACAATCCCGTACTGAGAAAACTTTTCAGGGCCGCAAAAACTGCCCAACTCAAGATACTGGAAAAGGATGTTGTTGATGAAATCATTTTCAGAACCCAGAACCTACGAAACCGGTTAATGCTTGAACTCATGGCTCGAAGCTGTATGCGAATCGGCGAGGTCTTGAAACTCACGCCTCTGGATATTGATGACCGAAAAGCTATCATTCGAGAACCAAAAAGTGGCAAAGAGGCCGAAGTGGTGTTCCTTCCCCAAAAGGTAGCGAATCGACTGAGAAAGTATATCCGTGAAAAGGAAATTGACTCCGGGGCAAGAATATTCCCAATAACCTATGCAGCTGGGAGACTGGTGGTAAAAAAGGCTGGAGATATGCTCGGTGTTAATATCCGACCTCACGATTTGCGCAGACATGCTGCTACATATGCATCTCGTTCCGGAACACCAATTGAAATCGTGTCAAAAGTCCTATTACGTCATTCGAATCTTTCAACCACTCAGCGATATCTGGGAAAAATCAGTGATGCGGAAGCTATGCGCTGGATCGACAATCTTCACGGATAATGAAACAAATGACCGGGCAGAGGATAAGTTTCAGCCTGGTCATTTTAACCAATCTGTTTCAGTATCGGTAAAGATTTGGATTGGTATCCTTGAAAAAATAGGTTTGTAAATACTTTGGCTTCGGATAATAATGGTTGAATGCCGGGCATGAGAGGTGCGAGTTTACAAGCGTCCATCTCCATGCCCTTGTGTGGCCCTCTTTTGCCTCTTTATAATTGCTGCCAGATCTCGGAGAGCTTCGTTGACTGATTCATGGTCGGGAAAATACTCAGCCACATCGGGATCAATAACGACGACGTTGGTGCCCTCCGCATATCGCTTTGCATATTTTCCTCGGACTCCACCAGTAAAATCATATTCCTCCAGCATATCTGGATCATTCTTCATTCTCTTCATATCTTAACCTCTCTTTTTTTGTCGCCAACCTGGCGCTGATAATACGTATTCGCTCTCCTCCGTCGGTATGGACGATAACCAGAATCCGTCCTTGGATGGTTTGCCCAATTAGGACAAAGCGTTCCTCGTTTTCCGAATGCAAGGGATCTTCAATCGTCTGTGACAAAGGGTCACGAAAAGCCGTGCTTGCCTCGTCAAAAGAGATACCATGCCTTTTGAGGTTCAACCTGGCCTTCTTCGGATCCCATTCAAACAGTAAACCCATAATGAGTCACATTTCTCCTTTGTCAGCGCCGAACAATCTAGTCTGTATAAAACCCTATAGTTCATTAACTTGTTTATTTCTAAACATAACTTGTATCATGCCTTAGTCATACAATAAATTCAAGTTAAGAATCGTTTTGGCATTCTTGAAGTTTCCGACCCTGAAATATTCCTGTTTTGGATAATCATACTTGAGTTTTATCCGAGGCCGTGTCCAAAACATCCCGCAGCTTTTGTGCAAGATTTGCATTTGAAAAAGGTTTCTGGATAAACGCCACTCCTTCATCCAGAATTCCATGGTGGTCTATGACATCGGCAGTATATCCGGACATGAACAACAATCTGATATTGGGATAAATATCCGTGATTTTTTCTGCCAGGTCCCGGCCATTCATCTCTGGCATGATCACGTCGGTCATAAGCAGATCAATGGAGCCGGAATGGTTTTTTGCCTTTTCAAATGCCTCTGTGGGTGAGGCTGCGGATAGCACGGTATACCCTTTCCTTTTAAGCATCATCTGAATCATCCTGAGAATAGAAGGTTCATCTTCCACCAGCAAAATGGTTTCAGTTCCCCCGACAACGGCTTTTTTCTCACCAACGCTCCTGTCAGCGTCTTCATCGGCAACCAGCCGGGGTAGATAAATTTTGAAGGTGGAACCTTGGTCGGACTCGCTGTAAACATTGATGAAGCCGTTGTTCTGTTTCACGATGCCATAGATGGTGGCAAGCCCCAGGCCGGTGCCTTTGCCTACCTCCTTGGTGGTGAAAAAAGGTTCAAACAGATTGTTCAGGGTCTCTTTATCCATACCGCACCCATTGTCGCTGACTGCCAACAGCACAAAATCACCGGGGATAAAGCCCGAATGATCGTTGCAGTATTCTTCATCAAACGTATGCCGCCCGGTTTCTATGGTGAGTTTCCCCACACCTGCGATGGCATCCCGGGCGTTCACACACAGATTGGCAAGGATCTGGTCGATCTGTGACGGGTCCATTTTCACCGGCCACAGATGGGCGGACGGTTTCCAGACCAGGACGATGTCTTCACCAATGAGCCGGCGCAGCATATTGAGCATACTTTCCACAGTATCGTTCAAATCCAGCTGTCTGGGAGAGATGATCTCTTTTCTGGCAAAAGCAAGCAGCTGCTTGGTGATATCAGCCGAACGCTTTGCTGCGGTTTGAATTTCTTTCAGGTCAGGATAAAGATCATGATTTTCTTGTGTCTTTTCAAGGGCAAATTCTACATGTCCCAGGATCACCCCCAGCATGTTGTTGAAGTCATGGGCCACCCCGCCGGCCAGCCGGCCCACGGATTCCATCTTCTGGGCCTGGAGGAGTTGAGCCTGGAGTTTTTCTTTTTCCATCTCCGCCTGTTTGCGCTCGGTGATGTCATGAAAAAATCCCTGCAATTTGACGACTTTACCATTACGCAGAACCGGGTTGCATTTTGTTCGCGCATAAAGGTTTCTTCCTTTTGCGGTTATGAACCTTAATTCCAGATCATAAGGAATTCCGTTGTCAAGCGCCTGCTGTATTGCTTTTCTCAAAATGGGCTGATCTTCAGGGTGCCAGAAATTAATGGCGTCGTTGAGAGGTGGCTTGATGCTTTTAGGCACCTCGTGTATCCGGTATGTTTCATCCGTCCATGTAACTTTCATTGTTTCAGGATACAATTCCCAACCACCAATTTTTGCGATTTGGCCTGTAATATTAAGGATGTTTTCATTCTCCCGCAGTACTTCTTCAGCCCGCCTGCGCTCGGTGATGTCCTCGAAAGTGGCATAAACTTGAAAAGGTTTTGTTTCTCCCGGTTGAAAAAGGGGGATGGCCGTGATGGACAGCCAGACATGACTGTTCTTATCCGGATGAAACACCCCCCGAACCACCGGCCCGATCGTCTCTCCGGTGCGCAGGGCTATCATGGCCGGATGGTCCGTGCCTGGTAACGCTGTGCCGTCTTCCTTGATCATTTGCCAGCGCGGGTCCATGAACGTCTTGCCCCGCATCTGATCGAAAGAGAGGCCAAGAATCCTTTCCGCGGCAGGGTTGGCCGAAATGATGACTCCATCGGCAGCATGGTAAACCACACCCTGGGCCATGGTCTCGAAGAGGCGGCGGTGTTTTTCCTCGCTCTGCCGCAAAGCCTCCATGGCTTGCTTTGTCTCAACCATAGAACCGATAAGTTTGGCTGTGCTGTTGAGACGTTTTTTCGCCATCTCAATAATATAGGGAGGGCGGGATTCATATGCAGTGGCCTCACGGAGAAGGTCGTCGTAGTTGAGATGGTAGACATCAGCCAGCATCTTAAGTTTTTCAGGATCTTTCGGCGGATCTCCGTACCCGAAGTTGATCGCCCCAATGACATTTCCGCCGGCAAAAATAGGCACGGCGTAAATTCGAATACCTCCATTGCACTCAATGTCCACCTGCTCACGATTGGTAATGGCCTTTTGGGAGCAGTCCGTCCAGCAGGATTCATGGCACAACCACCGGCCGGAGTTGAACGCTTCAACATTGTCAGGGGTATCGCAAAGTTTACGCGAGGCGCCGTCCGTCATTCGGCAATAGCCCGAAGCAAAAATTCCGAAGGCATAGTCGCCATTTCCCTCGTAGATCGCAGAGGAAGTCCCGAGCAATTCCAGGTAGTCGGTGGCAAAACTTTTCAGACGTTCGTGACCTATGGATTTCAGGATAATGCCATCACGATTCAATTCCGTCAGGTCGCCATATCCCTGGTCGTGGTCTTCACCCTGGTCCGCATCATCCGGGGCCGACTTTTTAGAGAGCATCCATTCGATCTGTTTCAGACTTGCCTCGGCCCGTTTGCGCTCGGTGATATCATGAAATATACAGTGGGTCTGCTGAAAATTGCCTTTTTTATCCCTGCTTATTTTCCCGGTAAAAGAAACCAGAATAAG
>JAABTQ010000064.1 GCA_011389745.1 Desulfobacteraceae bacterium
GAGCAGATGTCAGCATTGCGGCAACTGGGCATTCCCTATGAAGTTGTTCCGGGAGTTACCGCCGCTTTTGCTGCAGCAGCCGCCATGGGTATCGAATATACCATGCCTGAAATCTGTCAAACCCTGATATTAACGCGCATGGCTGGAAGAACCCCGACTCCGGAACTTGAATCCTTAAAGTCACTGGCCGCACATCAGGCCTCGATGGCCGTATATTTGTCGTCAAACCTTGCGGAAAAAGTCGGCCATGTTCTTTCAGAGGTTTATGGCGAAACCGCTTCCGTGGTTGTGGCCTACAGGGTCTCTCATCCGGACCAGAAAATTGTCTGGACCACGACCGGAAAACTTGCTGAAACTATGAAAACGGAAAAAATAGACCGTCATGCGCTGATTATTGCCGGCAAGGTTTTAAATTGTTCCGATCGGAGTTTTCCGGTTTCAAAACTCTATGATCAGACTTTTTCTCACGGGTTCAGAACAGCCAATGAGTAATCGAAAATCAAAGGACTTTAATTCTGCTGTTTGGGTATTAACGCCCAGGGCCGCCATTGTAGCCTTACGCCTCATGGAAAAAATGGGCTGCGGAAAACTTTTGACAGGGCCATCTATAAAAAATCCGCCTGCAGGTGCGGTCATGTTCAAATCACTGTCGGAATCAGTAGCCCGTGAATTTGGAAATTTTTCCTCCCACATTTTTATCATGGCAGCCGGAATCGTGGTTCGTGTGATTGCGCCTTACATGAAAAGCAAGCTGTCCGATCCTGCGGTCGTGGTTGTTGATGATCACGGAAAGTTTGCAGTCAGCCTTCTTTCCGGGCACCTGGGAGGAGCAAATGAATTGGCCCGGAATGTGGCCAGATATCTCAATGCCGTGCCTGTAATAACGACTGCTACGGATATCGGTCAGGTGCCCGCTATAGACACACTGGCCATGAAGCACGACCTTTTGATTGAAAATCCTGAGGCTATCAAAAATGTGCACATGGCTCTGTTGCAAGGTCAAAAGGTTGGGCTCCATGATCCGATGAACATTTTACCAAAAGACCTTCATGGATGGGCTGATACCGAGGTTGGGAATTTCATGTTGTCCCAGCCGGGTGTTTATGTGGATTACCACTCAACACAGCTTTCACCACAGTATTTGGTTTTACGACCGAAAATATTGTCGGTAGGGGTGGGTTGTAACCGGAATACCGATGTTAATGAAATTTTTGCATCTGTAAAAGATGTTTTTGTTAAATTCAACCTTTCAATCAACAGTATTAACAACATTGCCACGATCGAGGCAAAGGCCGATGAGCAAGGAATTTTAAATCTGATCAAGATTCTAAACGTAC
Organism: Desulfobacteraceae bacterium; assembly: GCA_011389745.1. Lineage (GTDB taxonomy): Bacteria > Desulfobacterota > Desulfobacteria > Desulfobacterales > SKZT01 > SKZT01. The sequence goes on from JAABTQ010000064.1 coordinate 1,338, forward strand.
CGGTTAGGTTTTTCAGCCCGGAAGAACTTGACCGGGCAGGTTCTGTTCCAACGCCATCCGAAGTGGTAAAAAAACATATGGGAGTTGCAAGCATATGCGAAGCAGCAGCGATTCTGGCATCGAGACGGGGGAAACTTCTGGTGCCCAAGCAAGTGATGAAAAATGTAACTGTGGCCGTGGGGCTCAGGTGCTGTATGTCGTTGGAATAGGGCCCGGAGGAGAAAATTATCTTTCGCAACGGGCCCGGCAGGTAATCCAACAGGTGGAAGCCGTTGCAGGATATACCACCTATCTTGATTTGATCAGGCCCCTGATTTCAGAAAAAAAAATCATTGTTTCCGGAATGAAAAAAGAGGTGGAAAGGGTCGGAGAAGCCATTCAAACCGCACTTTCCGGGAAATCATGTGCGTTGGTGTCAAGCGGTGACCCCGGCATTTATGCACTTGCGGGCCTGGTGTTCGAGTTGTGCAGGGAAAATAATATAAGTTTAAAAGATGAAAATAAAGGAGATCTGCAAAGCCTGTATGTGGAAGTTGTTCCGGGCATACCGGCCTTGTGTGCCGGTGCGGCGCTTTTAGGAGCGCCCCTGGTTCATGATTTTGCAGCTATCAGTTTAAGTGATCTGTTAACACCCTGGAAGATTATTGAAAAACGGGTTTCAGCAGCAGCCGATGCCGACTTTGTGATTGTTTTGTATAATCCCAGGAGCAAAAAACGCAACTGGCAGTTGGATAAAACCAAAGAAATACTTCTCGGATATCGTAGTCCCGAAACCCCTGTGGGGATCGTTACCGGTGCCATGCGTGAAAACCAGCGGGTTTGCCTGACCACCCTGGAAAATCTCAATTCTAGTCGGGTGGATATGCAAACTACTTTATTTATAGGAAACAGCAACACATTTGTTTATGAACACCGGATGGTTACTCCGAGAGGATATGGTGATAAATATAATTTTGAAATGCAGGTTATCAAATGACTAAACAGAAAGCTCCATGCCTGGCAATACTTGGTACCGGCTCCGACGTCGGAAAAAGTGTGGTCACCACAGCCATCTGCAGAATTCTGGCTGATCAGGGCATAAAAGTTTGTCCTTTCAAGGCCCAGAATATGTCCAACAATTCCGGGGTGACCCCGGAGGGGCTGGAAATGGGACGTGCCCAGATTGTGCAGGCCGAGGCGGCAAAGCTCGCTCCTCATGTGGATATGAACCCCGTGTTGCTTAAGCCTACAGGTGAAACAGGCTCGCAGGTGGTTGTTCTGGGAAAAGCAGTCAGCAATCAGACAGCGCGGGAGTATTTTCAGCGCAAAAAAGAATTGTTCACTGTCGCATGCAAATCCCTGGATCGGCTTCGCAGGCAGTATGACGCCATTATCATCGAAGGAGCGGGCTCTTGTGCCGAGGTCAACCTCATGCCGCATGATATGGTTAACCTGCGCATGGCCGAATACGCCGATGCACCCGTGGTGCTTGTCGCTGATATCCATAAAGGAGGTGTCTTTGCCCAGATCGTAGGCACCCTCGAGTGTCTGAATCAATACCAAAAGGATCGGATTGCCGGGTTTCTGATCAATCGTTTCAGGGGTGATATCTCTCTTTTTCAAGAGGGGGAGCAATGGATTGAACAAAAAACCGGCAAAAAGTCTTTTGGTGTTTTACCATGGTTCAGCCATTTCCGCATTGAGGCCGAGGATTCCGTTGTTATCGAGCGTCCGGTTTCCATAAATCCTGAAAACATTAAATTACCAGCGGTAGCCATTATTCGTATTCCACATATTTCAAACTTTACGGATTTCGATCCGTTGTTTGTAACCAAAGGGCTTTCAATTTATTTTCTTGAGAAAGCTCAGGAGCTTACACCATTTTCAGCAGTGATTATTCCCGGCTCCAAATGCACAAGAGATGATCTGGAATGGTTGGCGGGTACGGGATGGTCGGATGCGATATATCGGTATTTTGAAACCGGAGGCCATGTGCTGGGAATCTGCGGCGGGTACCAGATGCTCGGGCAAACGGTCCATGATCCGGAGGGACTCGAAGGAGCTCCGGGTTCCACCAGGGGGCTCTCGTTGTTACCTGTCGAAACCCTGCTTGCCGCTCCCAAAACCACAACCCTGACCAAATTCAGCTGGGACGGTGTTTCCGGTACAGGGTATGAAATTCATATGGGACGTACGGAAAGGCACAAAGGCACACCGCTTTTCAGGGTCCATGAATTTAATGCTATTGTTCAGGATGAATTTGACGGATGCATATCCCAAAATGGAAAAGTCATGGGCACCTATATGCACGGGCTTTTTGATTCCCCGGATATCCTGTCTAAATGGCTTTTTCAGGTGGGTATAAAAGATGTGATGGTTTCCGAATCCCATGGTTTTATCGCCAGAAATGCACAATATGATATGCTGGCGGAACATTTTAAAAAACACATAAACACCGGAGATCTTATCAGTCTTCTTAAACAGAACCGCCCGTGAACTATTCATTCACCGGCGGTTCTAAAAATTCTCACCATTCGGGAAACCTTTTCCCGGACGATCAAATACTACTTTTGCATCCTTTTCATGAAAATGGCTTCTGCTTTGGCAGCTGATTGTTCTGCCTGGCCGGCTGCGGACTCGGCACGGGCGGCCGCATTTTCAGCTCTTGCAGCAGCGTTCTGGGCTTTCTGAGCATCGTCAGCACAGGCCGCTTTTGCAGCTTCACTGTTATCCAGCGACTGCTGCGCCATGGCTTCCACTCGTTTGGTTTCCGTCATGGATGCGCCACAACCTGTCAGCGCTATTCCGAATGCCAAGATAAGCATCCAACAAACTACTGATTTTCCAAAACCTTTCTTTTTCATTTCTTCTCTCCTTTTGTTAAGCGTTATGGTTATTTCCAACCGGTTTATTCCCGCGGCCGGGTTGTGATAAAATCCATAAATTACCCGCAAGGAACTCAACCGGTAAGATCCGAAGTCACTGACTAAGATCCGAAGTCACTGACTTAGTAAAAAGAGACTGCCTTGTTTGCCTGAAACATTAACTCATTTTTTCTTGTAATGCAAGATTTTGGTTAAAAAAACAATGGTTCGAATTTAAATTTAAAAAAAGCTAAAAATCCGAGCCCTGGGTTACTGAAGATATTTTTCTCGCCGTCATCTGACTGACCAAAGATTGTCGTGCTATAATCGCCCAATTGCCTTTTTAGGCAGTCATTATGGATAGTTATACAATGAGTTAATACATTAAAGAGCCATTATGGCGTTTCTATTATTAGGAATAGCAAAAAGCAGGGGTTTATACCCGTTAAACAGGAAAAAAAATTATGGAAAATCATTTAAATTGAACTTTCCCGGAATTATCAGCATCGCAAGACAATCATTTTTATAAACGGCACAAAACTTGCTATGTCAAAATGGAAGAATGATTATGAATGGTTTCTTGTTGAAATTTATTTAAAAAAATTCTAAAATCCAAATTCCAAAATCAATATAATAGAACATAAAATGGATTTGAATTTTAGGTAGTTTTTCTTAATAAGGTTATAATCGGTGTTATTCAATTGTGATTTCAGCTTTAAAAAAGTCGGATTGATGGGTTAGAAAGCAATGGTTCCGGCCGGGTAATGTATAAATTTTACCAGGAAGCGATTCCGGCCGATTGAAAAGGAGGTTATGACTCCAAGGAGCGGAGCTATATATTTCATGATTAATTTTTGGAGGCCCCTCCAATGATAACATTATTTCGACAATATTATCCTATACGCAACATATTGTTTGTTATTGCCGAGAGTGTTTTTATTTTTACGTCCTTATTTGTCGCAGTAACTTTATTTAATCCTGGATTTCATTTCGTGGAGGGAGATTATATTTGTTTTAATATCATTATCATCACCCTTGTTTGTCAAGTTTGTATTTACTTTACCGATCTGTATGACATGAAAAATTCCATAAGCTTAAAAATACTCGGGGTAAAATTGGTCCAATCCCTGATCATGGCAAGCATATTTCTTGGAATTTTATATATTAGCTTTCCTGAGTTGATTATAGAACCTAAGATCTTTGTATTTGGTGTTACGTTAATGGGGGCCTTGATTTTTTTAATCAGAATCCTTTATTCCTGGGTATTGAAAGAGGGTTTTTTCAACCAGCGGATTATGATACTTGGCTCGGGTGAGTTGGCTACAAAAATAATTGCTGAAATTAACGAAAGAAAAGACTGTGGATACGAAATTTCCTACATGGTCCAAAATCAAACCCCTAAAAAGTTTTTAGACAACTCCGGAATGCCGGTTATTTCAAAAATGGATTATTCCAACATTTGTGAAATCGCAAAGGAAATGGGCATCAGGACTATTGTAGTTGCTATAGAGGAAAAAAGAGGACACTTCCCTTCTGCGGAACTTCTCAGGTGCAGGATTGATGGATGTGAAATTCTGGATGGAAACAGTTTTTACGAGATGCTTAGCGGCAAATTGGTGGTTGATCAGCTCTACCCATCATGGCTGATATTTTCTAATGGGTTCCGGAAGTCTATTATAAAGACGATTCTAAAACGAACATTGGATATTGCTATGTCCCTGGTTATGCTGATTGTATTTTTGCCTCTGATGATTCTGGTGGCCTTAATAATAAAGATTGATTCAAGGGGTCCTGTTTTTTATTCCCAGGAACGTGTAGGCCAGAAACACAAAACCTACAACATTTATAAATTCCGATCCATGATAGACAATGCCGAAAAAACGTGTGGTCCTATATATGCATGTGAAGATGATTATAGGGTCACTCGGGTAGGATATTATTTAAGAAAATTACGAATTGATGAAATGCCCCAACTGTGGAATGTGCTTAAAGGAGAGATGAGTTTTGTAGGTCCTCGACCGGAGCGTGGTGTTTTTGTCCGGGAATACGAAAAACAGATACCCTATTACCTGGAACGTTTTTCAATAAAGCCGGGAATCACCGGTTGGGCTCAAATATGCTTTCGATATGGAGCCGATGCCGAAGATACCCTTGAAAAGCTTAACTATGATCTCTTTTACATCAAGAATATGTCGATCCTGATGGACATTATGATCATAATGAAGACTATAAAAATCGTTATTTTCGGAACAGGCGCCAGATAAATATTAATTCACCGGATCATCTGATCAGTTATGTTTTCAAAAAAAAATAATGGTAATAAGGCCGGGCACAGAAGAAGAAAAAAAATCCTGATTACCGTTGATGTTGAAGATTGGTTCCAGGTGGAAAACTTGAAACCCTGGGTTCATTTCGAAACGTGGAGTCGGCAGGAATTAAGGGTTGAAAAAAATGTACACCAACTTCTGGATATTTTTGATTCGACTCAACTTTCACCAAAATCTGAGCAGAACTCATTTTCCACCAACAAGGTCAAGGCAACCTTTTTTGTGTTGGGATGGATTGCCCAACGTCTCCCCGGGCTTGTCAGGGAAATACATGATCGCGGTCATGAGGTGGGTTCCCATGGAATCAATCACCAGCTTAGCAATACACTCAATGAATCATTGCTCAAAGAGGAACTCACCAACAGCAAAAAGCTGTTGGAAGATATTTCCGGCTCTCAGGTTTTCGGTTTTAGGGCTCCGAGTTTTGCAATAAACGCAAAGGTGTTAAAGGCCGCCCAACATGCAGGATACACTTACGATTCAAGCTTCAACTCATTTTCACTGCACGGTCGTTATGGAAAAATTGATTTGAACGGCTTCAAAACGTCCGGCATTGCTTATAAACTGTCTGAAAATTTCTATGAATTACCCATTAGCAACCTGGAAATCCTCGGAAATTCTATCCCGTGGGGTGGGGGTGCTTATTTTCGTTTTATTCCACCCATACTTTTCCAACAGGGGATCCGCCGAATTTTAAAAAAACATCGTTCATACCTGTTCTATATGCACCCGTGGGAAATAGACCCGGATCAGCCCCG
>JAABTQ010000065.1 GCA_011389745.1 Desulfobacteraceae bacterium
TTGAGAAACTTCAATTTTTGCCTGATAGCCGAGCCCCATCAAGGATTTCTCACAGTCCTCCCAGGTTAGTCCGAATGCCCGAACATCAGCCACTCCAATACGCGCTACAACATCCCGTACGGTTATCCAGTCTTTTCCAACAAAATCTCCATCCATCATTGCTTGCTCAGCCCAGGCAACAAGTTCATGGAGGGTAATGCGATGGTTTAGATCGCAGATTCTATTCCTATATCTACATTACAAGAATCACCTTGTCCTTACCCCATATTTGTTTTCCACTCCATAATATGCATATTCGACCTTCAATAATCAAACATAAAAATCTCAACTTCTCAACTTCTCATCCTCTTAACTTCTCTCTTCACTCTCAGCCCTTCTCATCTTCTCATCTTCTGCCCTCCGTCATCCTCCCTCTGCTCACCACTCGCTACTATTGCCATCAGCGCCACAAAATAGAGCATGTTGGCCGGTATTTGGAGGTTGAAATCAAAAAAGCTGTGAAATGCTATGGAGATCAGCCCGCTGACAGCTCCGAGGCTGATATAAAAGCGCACAGGGTCCATTTCCGACCCCAATCTGCGGATTCTCAGGATTGATTTTCCCAGAAACAGGTAAAATCCGCCCACCAGGGAGATAAAGCCCGGCCATCCCGTTTCCGCAAGCAGCTGAAGATAATCGTTGTGGGCATGGGTGTATTTGATACCATAGAACCCATGCGCATTGAACACCGGCATGACATGCTCAAAATTGCCCAGGCCGATTCCGAATGGATGCGCCTTGACCATGGCAATGGTATCTTTCCAGATATCCATGCGCGATCCTGCTGAATCGTCGATGGCCAGAAACCTTTCTATAATCGGCTCTAAACCGATCACACCGCCGTAAAATAGTAAAAAGGCAAACCCCAGCCCCATGGCCGCCCCTGCGGAAACGGACAGTTTTTTGCTCCCCAGGCGACAAAACAGGACATAAGCGATAAACCCGATAAAGGCTCCGGTAATTCCGGCTCTTGATCCGGAAAACAAAAGGGCCAGCAAAATAAACAGCAATGCGGAAATCATCAGCAACTGCAACCCGATCCGATCGGAGGACAAAAAAATTTTGAGCCGTTGTGTTCGGGATTTGCCATAAACACCGTCTTTTGCCCAAAGATGCGCCTTCGCCAGAATAAGTCCCAGGCTCATGGGCCATACCATTTCCATAAAACCGGCAAAATGGTTCCGGTTAATAAAGGTTCCGCGGGCATTGCCGGACCCCTTGGCCTGCAGCACTCCCAAAGTCGGAATCAATGTCTGCATCAGCCCGTAAATTGCTTCAGCCAGCCCAACAGCCATCATCACCGCGACCACCTGGACCAGGATTCGTGGGTTTGCAATATAAGCGCTCAAAATCCTGAAAAACAGAAACAGGCTCAGCAGCCAAATCCACCACGCAAACGATGCAGATGACACATAACTGAGTGAATGCCACGTAATGTTTTCTTCCAGCAAAACCGATGTTTGCACCACCACATGGTATTGAAAAGGATTTAAAAACCGCAAAAATTCAACCGGGATAGGGATTGCCTGAATCAGGGTATAAATAAAAAAAAGTCCCGGACTGAAAATTAGCCAGGAGCTTTTCATAAACCGAAAATCGAGTTGATCGCGCCAAAGCCCGTAAATAAACAGAAAAAATATAAGTGCCGCAAAAGCAGTCCAAATCACCGGCTGCACCGAAGCGTAGGGAAGGGGGATGGTGGCGATGATGAAGAGTAATACGGTTCGGTGAATGGGTGAGTCGGTGAGGCGGTGAGGCGGTGTATCAGTGAGTCGGTTTGTCGGTGTTGATGATGATTTTATTTTGGGCATATTCCGATCCGGTCCTTCATGTGGAATTTCCATAGATTTTTTTTATCCACAGATTTCTTTGTACCCTGACGCCGCAGATTAGCTTATTGCTGCCTCTTGTTTTCTGTAAACCCGTTCATTCAGATACCACCACCAATGAGATGGAAGAATATGAGCTCTTTTTCTCATCTCAGCCAAGTCAGCAACTTCTGAGATGCGGGCTACCCAGTAATCTGCAAATTGGGAGAGCTGTCGGTCAAACTTTTCCATTTCAGCTTTCTCATTATCATCCATAAGTGGTTCTCTGAACGCCAATTGACTACGAATATCCAAAATCTCAAGCAATTCAAACCCACAACACGACTTTTTCCGGATCTATAGGGCGCAGGCACTCTATAATTTCTTTTTTCAGCGTTTCGATATCTGTCATGAACCTTCACCCCCTCAAATGTCATAAACTAGTGCTTGAACGAAAAGTCCATTTACTGACAAACCTCTAAAGGCACGAGAACACGTTTGTAAAGGGATTTCAAAAATGATAAATCTCCTAAAGCTGCTATAAGCGCAAGCAACGGCCCGGTGTTGATGACAATTTCTTTTATTTCAGGCATTTTTCATATCCATCAGGAGTTCATCTTCATCCAGGTCAACCATGGGTACGTTAAAGCGATGAAGATTGAGCTAAAATGCTACTCTGCTCAGCCCAACTAATTCGGCCGCCATTCCGGATGACAGCCTTTTCATCTCGAACAATTTTACAGCCATAGCCATTTTTGCTTCATACTCAAAAGCCTTTCTTGATATTCGAAGTAGATCCGGTAAATTTTTCGGATATTGTATACAGAGTTCATTTGCCATGACATAGCTCCTTCTCATCCGGTATTTGTGTGATAATCTGATTGTACAAATCCCAGTTGCGATTGTAAACCACAGAAAAATATCTGAAAAGCGTCACGCTTTTTACCATTCACAATTCTTCGTTCTTCCTTGCCCCTTGACCCTCGGCCTTTTTGCACTTCTCATCTTCTTACCTTCTGCTCTTCTTAACTTCTCGCATTCCACTCCCTGATCACTGCTTTCCGCTCACTTCCCTAACTTCTCATCTTCTGATTTTCTTAACTTCTCATCTTCTCACTTCACCCTCAGCCCTTTGCCCTCAGCCCTCCATCTTTCACCCCCTGCTCACTGCTCCCTGCTTTCCGCTCACTTCCCTAACTTCTCATCTTCTGATTTTCTTAACTTCTCTCTTTTCTTAACTTCTTTCTTCACCCTTGACCCTTGACCCTCAGCCCTTGGTCCTTTGCCCTTCTCACCTTCTTCCCCCCAGCCGGCACCCCCCTCAAAATATCATACTTTTTCCCGGCAAATCTTTCCGGCAACCCTAAGCAGATCGGATTTCCATTTTTCAGGATACTCGGTTCTTGACACGACAGGATCAAAAAATGCCCGCTTTCAACAAAATCTCTCCGCGGGAAAAATCGTTTCCGGATACCAAATCTGATGCTGAACCGGTACCAGGCGACATAGGCGACGTTGTGGATGCCGAGCCGGGGGATTATATCCAGGAAAAACCGTACTTTTCTGATAAAGTTCATGTGATGTGTATGGTGATTAATGGGTAGTAAGTCTTCAGATCAAATAAAGAACCTGCTGGAAAAAGATACCGAAAAAGGAAGTTTCATGTTTTGTAAGCATCTTTTCTGTGTTTGAGATGCAGCAATAGAACAATACCGTTACGGTCGTCCACTTCATATCTGATTCGGTAGTTACCGGCCCGGATGCGGTACTCATTGTCATAGCGCTTCAGTTTCACACAACCACGTGGCCGGGGGTTGGTTTTTTAATCCAAGTATGGCCTTTAAAGAGCGATCCCGGTCATCCCCTGTCAAAGCTTCAAAATAAAGTGTTTCGCCGGTTGAAGAGATGATATCATTAACATTTTTGGGTACTTTTATAGTGACTTCAATCATAATTTTGCCCCTCCTGATTCAATAAAGGAAATACGGCAGGTCTTCCATAAATTATTACAGGTTCTTGGTGAAAACGTCAATCTTTGGAACTGCTAAAAAACATAACCGATAACAGATAACCCTATCATCTTCTCATCCTCTTAACTTCTGCTCTTCTCTCTCATCTTCTGCTCTTCTGCTCTTCTGAACTTCTCCCTCCGGGCATAAAAGTCGCCGAAAATATTGACACCTGCCTATTATCAGGTTACATTCCACTTGTGTCGGAAACTTTTTCGCTTCATGGAGGTTTTCAGGGGTAATGATCTTGCATGATTAAGGGTTTTAAACATAAAGGACTGAAAAAACTCTATGAGACCGGAAGCCGGCACGGAGTAAACCCGGAACATGTCAATCGCCTGCGGATAATTTTAGCCAGGCTTGACGCCAGTTTAACCCCTCAGGATATGAATCTTCCAGGCCTTGGAGTGCACCTGCTGAAGGGAAAATACGATGGCTTTTGGGCAGTATCCGTTTCCGCCAACTGGCGGGTTATTTTCCGATTTGATGGAAACAACTTTTTGGATGTCGATTATCTTGACTATCATTAAGAGGAAAAAAATATGGTTATGTACAATCCACCCCACCCTGGAGAAACAATTCGGGAGCTGTGTATTAACCCGTTAGGTTTGACGGTAACCGAAGCGGCCGAAGGTCTTGGCGTATCCAGAAAAGCCCTTTCTGCATTGTTGAACGGTCATAACGGAATATCGCCTGAAATGGCTATCCGACTTTCCAGGGCATTTGGCGGAAGCGCTGAAAGTTGGATCTTTCAACAAGCCCAGTATGACCTATGGCAGGCACTGAAAAAAACTGACAACATTAAGGTAAAGGCATTTGCATAAATCCCGATTGGCTCACGCCCGCTTCGCCCCGGTTGAATGCCTTTCAGGCCTGCTCCATGGGCAATTCAACGGGGCAGGCTAAAGCCGCAAAGCCGCCAAGTTCTATTCTTTGCCTGCCCGGTGAAACAAATCCGCAGGAGTTCCACCTAAGGGTTTTAATCAAACCCCTTAGTGTTTATGCGAGAGATTTTTAAATCGGATATTAAATGGAGGTCGGTCCCCAATATTTGTCACTTCGTATCTTTGTTTAGGCGGGTGAGAATATTTTGGCACAGGGCTTGTGCGATCCAAATATCATTTCTTTTCATAATTGTTTCAAAAATATCCGGGCCTCATCAATGGAACTCATTTCGATACGCTTCAACAATTATTCCCAATGACCCCTTAACCTTTAGGGGAAAAAAAGTTCCCGCCAAGGGTTTCATTCGTGGGCCCTTAGCGCCTTTTCGCGAGCTTCATTGACGCCACCTCCTCCGCTGCAATATCACCAGCAGGGCGATGTTTGTCCCAATCGGTTCTTTTATTGTATGTTGATCATAGACAATGAATAAAAAATGGCCTTATACTGCTTACAAAAACGCTTATATTCTTTTAGGAGGTATAAAATGCAAAAGTTAACTGCAACCCACGCCCGTAAAGAATTTTTTGATATTATCAGAAAAGCAAATGAACAACATCGGATCTACCGAATCCAGCACCGAACAGGTAATGCTGTACTAATGAGTGAAGATGAATATGAGAGCTTGATGGAAACCCTTGAGTTGCTTTCAATTCCCGGATTTTCTGATAGTATTAAACGGTCCTCCGAACAGGTTAGAAATGGCCAAACGATGTCATTTGACGATGTTTTTGGGGCTTCCGGCAAATGACAAGCTTTGAAATCCGTTTCACAATCGTTTACATCCATCGTACAAAAACCCATTATGGTCAGTAATCCACCTCGCCTTTTAGTCTTCCGTCTTCCGGTTATTTTCTTTCCCGAATAAGCCTCACACGAAGCCGCCAAGTCCTTATCTTAGGGCCTTGGCGTCTTTGCATGAAATTCTCATCTTCTCATCTTCTTAAAAAACCCCATCCCCCTTTCGTCATACTCCGGATACACGCAAACGACGCCAGAGTCACATTTTCGATTTCATCGAAGGAAATCAGGGGAAACAACTTAGCAGGAGTTCCCGCCAGGGGGCCGCTTCAAGTCAATTCCATATATCAGAGTCTTCTGTAGATATCCCTTCTATGCCCAACCCGTAAAACGATAATCTCATTGCCGTCAATGTCGAAAATTACTCTGTAATCACCTATTCTGAATCTATATGTGCCGAGTTTGGTGTCTGCAAGGGTTTCGGAATAATCATGAGGGGCCTGCTTATAGCGAAGAAGCGTTTGCCCGATACGTCTTTTGATATCAGGAGGCAATTTTTTAATGTCTCGCTCAGCTCTGCTGGTATATACAAGACGATACATCATTTATCAAAAATTTCATCGTGCGATTTGACTCTTCCTGCTTTATAATCTTCCCGCGATTCTTTTATGCTTTCAAGGTAATCGGGAGATGTGGAGGCGAGAAGATCCTCCAAAAACGATTCCCGCTCTTTCTTTTTCATATTCATGACCGCCTGAATTAATATTTCCGGTGCGATTTCCATTTTTATTTTATTTTTATACATACATCCTCCTGATTTAAAGTATCACACCTCTTCTGGAAAGCCATAAGCCTACGCTGAAATAATACCTCCGAAAGCAGATTTTGGCAACCTCGACCCCGGATTAAGCAACAAGCCATCGCCTATCGCCCATCGCATTTATGAATTCCTCACGCCCGCTTCGCCCGGGTTGAATGCCTTTCAGGCTTGCTCCATGACAATTCAACGGGGCAGGCTAAAGCCGCGAATCCGCCAAATCCTTATCTTAGCGCCTTGGCGTCTTTGCATGAAATTCTCACCTATTTAACATCTCAACTTCTGCTCTCTGCTCACTTGCCTTAACTTCTCTTTGTGTTTTTTTTGCCCTTAAATGCGCATCCGGATTTAGCGCCAAATTCAGCGACTAAATTCAGTTGCAACCATTGCTTAATTGCATTATATTCACTCTGATACGATAGGGAAGGAGACCATGGCACAAAAAGAAAAATTGACTTGCCGGCTCTATTCTTGTCCACTGGCTTACCACAAGAATTTGGTCAATAGGCAGATGGTGAAAAAAATTCTCTATGGTGCGGGGCATTATCCCAGCCCATAATCACAGTTTCGTCCGAGCGAAGCCAAT
>JAABTQ010000066.1 GCA_011389745.1 Desulfobacteraceae bacterium
CTGTTACCAGAAATGCCCGTTATACCATGCGATCGTTTGTAGCTTGGGGAGTGCTGAAAGATTCCGACTGTAGGGGATGCTACAAGAAAGCAACTCCGGTGAACATTGTCGACCAGGATCTGGCCATTATGATGGTTGAAGCAGCGCTACTCGCTACTCCTGAAGGCAGGGGTACATTGGGGTTAATGTTGAACAATCCTGGGCTCTTCCGAGTTCTGCTTCCGGTTATGACAGGAGATTTTGTTTCCCAAAACAGCGACCGTATAGAGGTGGTTCGTTATGGGCCGGATGATGAGGTTGTGCAATTGAAATGGTCATTTTTTATCCAGTGATTCCGCATAGACTTCGATCGCGTGTTTGACTTTCACCCGATCACCGGCCCGGGAGAGCATGTCGGATATCTGCAGCATGCAGGCCGGGCAGCTAGTGGCCACGACGGAACAGCCTGATTCCACGATATTGTCGCGCTTGTGTTTTCCGATGGCTGAGGAAAGATCGTAGTGCTGCAGATTGAAGCTTCCGCCACACCCGCAGCATTGGTCGGCCTCTGTCATTTCTCTCAGTTGATAAGCCGGATTGGTCTGAAGGACTGTTCGGGGTTGAGCCGCTATTCCCAGAGACTTTTTTAAATGGCACGGGTCATGGTAGGTGACCAGAGTTTTTTCTCCGGTTTCTGCCGCCGCAGCTTCCCTGACCCCCAATTTTTCCACCAGAAATTGGGAAATATCCATAGTTTTACCGGCAAGATCCTTGACGCGGTCCAATTCCTGAGGACTCAATTCCTCCGCCAGTGTGGGCCACAGTTTTTTGATGGTGGACGTGCACGTTGCGCAGGCTGTCACCAGAACATCAAACTTTTCGGCACTGAACACTTTCAGGTTGTAGCGTACCAGGTTGTTGAATGTATTCGTGTCTCCTGAGGAAAGAGCCGGTATTCCGCAGCATCCTGCATCTTTGGGAATGAAGACGCCCACGTCATGATGTTTCATTGCATGCAGCACCGCCTGGGCGATTTTCGGAAACACCTTGTCAATGACACAGCCCACAAAAAAGCCGACTTTCATTCCCGAGTCTACCGCCGGGGTGTTGAGGTACGGGACCATGCGGTGAAAGGATTTGGGGGCAAGGGAACTGAAGTGCCGGTCTCCAAGAGGGGAAGTAAATCTGGCGCAGGAAGTCCCCAGAAGTTCATCCACGGGTTTGATAAAAATTCCCTGCAGTTTGGAACCCCATTCCATAAGCCGGTCGAAAAGTTCGGGACGGGCGAGCATTTTGCGAAATATGATTTTCTTTACCGGGCTGAGCCCCTTATAACTGGTAATAATCGCCCGTGCTTTGATAAAGATATCGAGAACCTTGACGCCGCTGGGGCAATTCGCCGCGCAGGAACCGCAGAGAAGACAACGCAAGAGGCGTTCCTGCACCCCGTCGGAATCGTTGAACATCTCCTGTAAAAGGCCGTCCAGAAGGGCAAGTTTGCCCCGCGCAACATCCGATTCCCTTCCCGTTTCAGCAAAAACAGGGCACACCGACTGGCACATCCCGCATCGCATGCAGACCACAAGTTGATCTTCAATCTGTTTGAGCAGTTGAGCAAGTTTTTTCATGTCCTGCATGGTTATTCTCCTATGATTTTCCCTGGATTCAGTATGCCCTTGGGATCGAGAGCGGCTTTGATACGACGTGAAAAAAGAATGGTGCCCCGGCTGGTTTCTTTTTCCAAAAAACGGGACTTGGCCATGCCGATACCGTGTTCTCCTGAAAGGGTACCTCCCATCGACAAGGCTTTGTCAAAAATAGCATCGATTGCGGCTTCCACCCGGTGCCATTCTTCCTTGTTTCTTTTGTCCGTAAGGATTGTGGGATGAAGGTTTCCATCACCCGCATGTCCGAAAGTACCAATGGTGAGATCAAACCGACAGCTGATTTCTTCAAGCGCCTGAATCATCTCCGGGATTTTGCTCCGCGGAACTGTGGCGTCTTCCAATACCACAGTGGGTTTGAGTTTTGCCAGTGCTGATAGAGCTGTTCGCCGGGCTTCCCACACTTTATCCCTTTCTTCGGCGTTCCGGGCGACACGGATATTTTCCGCTCCCATTTCCTTACAGAGGGATTCGACCTTGGCCGCGTCTTCTTCCACCTGAGCCGGGTGGCCATCCACTTCAATGAGCAAAAGCGCGGCTGCGTCAACAGGGAGTCCCACATGGCTGTAATCTTCCACTGCGCGGATGGTAAAGTTGTCCATGAATTCCAGGGTGGCGGGCACGATACGGTTGGCAATGATGGCCGCCACGGTTTCCGACGCCCTGGCCATGTCATTGAAAATAGCCATCATGGCTTTTCTGCCTGCGGGCATGGGAATAAGTTTTAAAATAATTTTGTCGAAAACACCAAGGGTTCCTTCAGACCCCACCATGAGCGCCGCCAGATTGTATCCGGTCACACATTTTACAGTCCGTGCGCCTGTCTTGACTATTTCTCCGTTCACATCAAAAAATTCAAGTCCCATCACATAGTCCCGTGTCACACCGTATTTGAGGCCGCGAAGGCCTCCGGCGTTTTCCGCCACGTTGCCGCCAAGCGTAGAAACAGCCTGACTTCCCGGGTCTGGAGGATAAAAAAGGCCTTTGGCTTCCACAGCTGCAGCAAATTTAGCAGTCACCACACCGGGCTGCACCACCGCATACAGGTCTTCCGAATTGATTTCCAGAATTTTTTTGAGGGCATTTGTAAGGATAACCGCACCCCCTTTTGTGGGGATGGTGCCTCCGCTGAGGTTGGTGCCGGCTCCCCGTACTGTGAGAGGAATGGCGTTTTCATTACAGAGTCGAACCAGCTTGCCGAGTTGTTCACTTCGCTCCGGCCTCAGAACCACTGAAGGCAGGACCGGCTCCAGGACTGCAGCATCATATGAATAGGTATGTCTGTCTGTTTCATCCAGAAATACGCCATCTTTGCCCAAGATGCTTTCAAATTCCTTGATGACCGTCTGGCTGATCATATAAGCCTCCTTCTAAGTTAATTGAAACCACGGCGATCAAATAATTCCTCTTGCCAATTATTTTAAAAGCAAAGAATCGGTTTATCAAGCTTTTTATTCAGTCGTATCATCTACTGATCGTATGAATTTTTCACTGGATACCAATAGCTTCGTCAAACAACTCCGGGGATTTTGCTTGACTTTACGGCCTCTTGAAGATTAATTAAAAAATATGGTTTCCGATCAATATTTTGATTCAAATCTTTTTCCGAAGAGTTGCACAGGCAAATTATAATCTTAGAACCCTTTCAACAGAGGAGTTTGCATCATGCCTCTCGGATTATTAGCCCTTATCGCTTTGCTCCCCATTGTTCTGGCGCTGGTACTTATGGTCGGCATGCGATGGCCTGCCACAAAAGCCATGCCTTTTGCCTGGATTGTTACTGCCGGCGCAGGATTTCTGGTTTGGGAAATGCCCCTTGGATTCATTATCGCATCCACTCTCAACGGTTTCGGCGGCGCAATCAATGTGCTGATTATTGTCTTCGGCGCCATTCTTATTCTTTACACTTTAAGAGACAGCGGCGGCATGGAAACCATCAACCACGGATTTCACGGCATCAGCCGTGACAGGCGAGTGCAGGTGATCATAATCGGTACCTTGTTTTCCGCGTTTCTCGAAGGCGCGGCCGGTTTTGGAACGCCTGCGGCCATTGCGGCACCACTGCTTTTGAGTCTTGGGTTTCCGGCCCTGGCCGCAGCCATGGTCTGTTTAATTCTCAACTCATTTCCCGTATCATTTGGCGCTGTGGGCACCCCTATCTGGTTCGGTCTAAAGAATCTGAAACCTCAGGTGGAAGCCGCTATCGCAACAGGACAGGCGGCAGACATCAGTTCCTTTCCTATGTTTCTCAAAATCATCGGACAGTGGGCATCGATTTTTCATTTGCCTATGATCTTTATTCTTCCTCTTTTTGTAAATATGATGCTGACAAGATATTTCGGCCGGAATAAATCCTGGAAGGAAGGTCTGGGCATCTGGAAGTTTTCTCTTTTCGCATCTGCCGGTTTTGCAGTTCCTTATGTCGCCACAGCTTTTATTATCGGCGAGGAATTTCCCGCTCTTTTAGGCGGCCTTATCGGCACTGCACTGGTCGTAACCACTGCCAAAAAGGGGTTTCTTCTACCCGAAGAGCCTTGGGATTTTCCGCCAAAATCCGATTGGGAAAAAGAATGGACCGGAGAAATCGTTACTGCGGATAAATTTGAGTTTACCGCTCAAATGAGCCAATTTCGCGCCTGGCTGCCCTACATTCTTATCGGCGTTATTCTGGTTCTTACCAGACTTAATTATCTACCTTTTAAAGCATGGGTAAACGCCTGGGAAATCACTATCCCGAACATTCTGGGATATGAATCCGTGGTTTTTTCCATGAAGCCCCTGTACCTGCCAGGCACAATTCCCTTCATCCTGGTAGCGATTTTGACCGCATTTATCCATGGGATGAACCGTCAACAGGTCAAAACTTCATGGGCCGATTCTTTTAAACGGTTGAAAAATCCCGCTATCGCCCTGTTTTTCGCTGTTGCGCTGGTCGAAATTTTTAAACAATCGGCCCACAACCAACTGGGAATACCCTCCATGCCTCTTGCCATGGCCAAAGCCACTGCAGCTATTGCAGGCCAGAGCTGGCCGTTGTTCGCCTCCTTTGTAGGCGCCCTTGGCTCTTTTATCACCGGTTCAAATACGGTTTCGGATCTGCTCTTTGCGGAATTTCAGTACGGTGTTGCCACCCAGTTGCAGATTTCCCGCCAGCTTATCGTGGCCCTTCAGGCTGTCGGTGGTGCCATGGGCAATATGGTTTGCATCCACAACATCGTGGCTGTTTCAGCGACGGTCGGCTTGGTGGGTATGGAAGGTATGCTTATCAAACGCAATTTTTCACCCCTTGTTCTCTATGGAGCGGTGGTCGGAATTATGGGAATGCTCTACACTTATGTTCTGTTTTCAGGTATCTTTTGAAGTGATATTTTACAAGTTCCGGCTGATAAGTTTGAAGGAAACCACCAAATGGTTGCCTATCATACCCCCTGCCACCTGTGCAGGGGGTTGAATGTCCGGGAGCTTCTCAAGACGGCGGGGCTGGACTATGTGGCGGCAAAAGATGAAGATGTCTGCTGCGGTTTGGCGGATCCTTTTCTATAGAATTTCCCGAAATTTCAGCGGAAATTCTCAAACACAAACTGGATCAGGTTGAAGCCACGAGCGCTGATTTTTTGGTGACCGATTGCCCCGGATGTGTGCTCCATTTCAGGGGAGGAATGGAGAAGCGGGCCACCAAAACTCAAGGTCAAGCACATTGCGGAAGTTGTTGCCGACAGCCTGAAAAATCACCTTAGCATCTTTTTCATGCTTCAACAGCCACAAGGGAAAGCGATAAATCCTTTTCAAGCTTCTGAATTTTGGCCAGTTGATCTGAAGTCAGCATCGACGGCTTAATATCCTTACATGAAAAAGCAAGAACGGTTTTTCCCGTTTCTTTTTCCAAACTTTGAATAGCAGCGATTTTTTCCTGGTCTAAATTTGATAAACTGCAAAGCATGGCGATCTCCTTTCATGTTATAATTTGCCTTATTGTTTTAAAACTTAAAATAATGCGGCTTATCCAAAAGGCAACGTAAAAATGGATTGATTCATGCCTGACCTGAGAGATTGTGCCGACAACTATTTGCCATTCCGGCAAAAACCGCATTGGCGTCAAGTTAAGGTACGGACCTGGTATTAAAACCCGTCATTTTGAGGAGGCCGACACCGTAATTTGTTATTTGGCACACAATCATTGGCCGACGAAGAATCTTTTGTTGTTCACAGGGACGGTCTGACTTTTTACTCGGTTGCTATTCTGAGGAGGTCAACGATACTGTTTGTCAGTTGGTACTATATTTCCGGCCGACGAAGATTTTTTTTCGATATCGACCATGTAGACGCCATCTTCAAACACAAACTTGTCTGAGGATCATCAGGTTGGTCCGGACCGAAGCCTTCCAGGGCATATCCTGCCTCCCGCCACGCAGCAATGCCGCGTTAGAGAAAGCTGATGTTCTCGTATCTCTCCCGGTCCAGCTTTTTCATAGCCATCATCACATCCCGGCTGTGAGAGTTGGAACCGTATACCTCAATTACGGCATCTTTATTTGGCACGATTTTGGCCATGTTATCTATAATGAAACCATGAAATACACCAGCATTGTTTTCAGTTGACCTATGATATTTATTTTTTTAAGTTGAAGTTAGAAACAACAACAAGTTAAGGAGAAACACGGATGCCGTTTGCCAAAATAAACAGTAAAGGCCAGGTTACTATACCCGTATCGGTAAGACAGT
>JAABTQ010000067.1 GCA_011389745.1 Desulfobacteraceae bacterium
GAAGAGGCTCATGAAGAACGCTTTGAATCCTTTCTGTCCGTCCCGATTCGAAGAGGGGTTGAAAAAGTCGGTGTGTTGGTGGTCCAACATGAGCAGGAGAATTATTTTGATGAATACGATGTCATGACCCTTCGGGTCATTGCCGGCCAGCTTGCAGGGGCTATGGAGAATGCACGGTTGCTGATCAATATGCATCAACTGGGTCAAAAGCAAAAATTTAACCTTATTTCCAAAGGGGCTGAATTTATCAAGGGAAGCCCGGCATCCGGCGGTTATGCCTTTGCTAATGCCGCAGTTATGAAAAAAAGTCATGGCGGCCTCATGACCGGGTTCCAGGATCAGGATAAAGAATATACTCTCAAGGATTTTTTTGTGGCTTTGGAAAAGACCACTCACCAGCTTGAAGATCTTCAGACAAAACTAGCCCAGCGTCTTCCGGAAAGCGCATCCCTGATTTTTACCGCACACTTCATGATTTTAAAGGATGCCAAATTTATCGATAAGATTGTCAATAGGATCGAAAAAGGGGTTTCACCCTCAAAAGCTGTGCGATCGGTTACCAGAGATTATGTCAATATTTTTTTATCGAGCCCGCATGTATACATCAGGGAAAAGTCCAACGATATGGAGGACCTGGCCGGTAGAATTCTTAAAAATCTTCATTATGTCAATGAATCGGAGCATGAGCATGGCAAGGGGCGAATTATCATTGCGCGGGATTTGTTTCCGTCTGAAATGCTCAAGCTGGCCACTGAGGATGTCAAGGGAATTATCCTGGTTTCGGGTGGTATCACTTCACATGTCGCCATATTATCCCGGTCCATGAAAATACCTTTAATTATAGCCGAACGACCGGATCTACTCGATATTCCGGATGGAGTTCCAATCCTTCTGGATGCTGATATCGGAAATATTTTTGTACGTCCCTCAGACAAAATCATCGAGCAATACGAAACAAGAAATAAAACCCGGCAAGCAGTCACTCCGCTCAAAGGAAAACGTCCTGAATTGACCCAAACCATCGATGGGCATTGTGTTCAGCTTATGGCCAACATTAACCTTTTGAGCGAACTGTCATTGGCCAAAGATTTAAACGCCGAAGGCGTAGGTCTTTACCGCACCGAGTTTCCTTTTCTGATCCGAACCAACTTTCCATCCGAAGAAGAACAGTATCTGGTATACAAACAACTGTTTGAAGTGATGCCTGGGAAGGATGTAACCATTCGCACTCTGGATGTCGGTGGTGACAAGGTACTGGTTTATTCCGATTCCACCAGCGAAAGCAACCCTGAATTGGGACTTCGGTCGATCCGGTTTTCTCTGACGTATCTGGATATTTTTGAGCAGCAGGTTCGGGCCATACTTCGTGCGGCACCACCAGAAGAAACCCTGAAAATTATGTTTCCCATGATTTCATCGGTGGATGAATTCCGGGAAGCCCGTCAGATGGTTCATGAATGTACAGACGATTTGAAACGAGCCGGCATCAGGCATCATCCAAAGCCGCAGATCGGAGCTATGCTGGAAATTCCATCTGTTGTGGAGATTATGAGCGAACTGGCCCGGGAAGCCGATTTTTTCTCTATCGGCACCAATGACTTTGTGCAATATATGCTGGCAGTCGATCGCACAAACGAAAAGGTGGCATCATACTATCGGCCGTTTCATCCATCAGTGCTCAGGGCCATGCAACGAATGGTGTCAGGGGCTCAAAAGTGGGAAAAAGATATTTCCGTATGTGGTGAAATGGCCCATGAGCCTGAATTTATTCCATTTTTATTGGGTATCGGTATAAAAAGTTTAAGTGTCGATCCTCAGTTTATCGTTCTGGTTCAAAAACAGATCATGAGTCTCAAATTAAATGATGCCGAGGCATATGCAAAAGAACTTCTGAGACAATCCACGATTCAAGGTGTCTGGAAAATTTTACAGAACTATCCACCCAATGAAAGATATCAGAGATAAGTCTATAATCAGGCATGAAGATGTTATTGCCCTGAATTTTATCAGGGATACCGGGGATTATGTCTTTCGCCGGCATCACCTCAACGGCCTTCGGTCACACATTATGGAAGTGCTATATTCCAGGGATGTGGAAATAGAAAACAAGGGTGTTTATGTCGATGGTATTCAGAGGTTCCCCAAAGCTAATCCCTTAAAAATGTTAAGGATATTCAGAAAGCGATTTTCAGGTTTTGAGGAAATTCTAGAAGAAATCAGACGATTTCAAATTGTCGGAAGGTATCTGACCTCAACCCATGTGGCTATGTCCCAGGAGTTTATTGTGGATTATCGGTTTGGCGGGAATCAGGACATCCTGCTTTGCGGACTTCAGGAATATGTTGAAGGTGAATGTCTTGATCCCTGGACCGTTCAGAAGAAGAATTGTCTCGAAAATCTCGCCGAAAGACTGGCGGAGAGACCAGGTCAGGGGGAATTTTATTCTAAAAGCAAATTGATAAACAGAATTGAAAAAAGTGTCGAAAGCTTTGTCATCCAGGTAAAAAAAATGATCCGGAAAGCGTGTTGCTTGCCCGACCTTGCCGGTAATCGCAATATCCTGGTCACCCATGAGGGCCATGTCAAATTGGTGGATATAAACAACATTTCTTATATATCGGATGGTGGTTGCGTTCTGATGGATGATTTTAACTACCCGGTTTGTGACAAATCCATCGAAGCGCTGTCATTGATCGAACAAAACTTGCTGGGACGCAAAATTGAAAAAAATGATCCGGTTTATACAACCTTTTTAAAGCCGGAGAGGCTGCAAAAAGTTGACAGGCTTGCCGATCAGTTTCATCAGGCCATGCAAAAAACGACTCCTTCAGGTGATTGAATCGTATCGATATTAATATTTACCGGAACGAAAAATATTTAAAACCAACCAGACCCCTAACACGGTGGCAATACTGTATCCGCCGACTCCGAGAAGTTCCGTGATGGTAATGGTTTCAATACCCCAAAAATCCAGGGTAAAGGTCATGAACTTTTTGGTTGAGTTTAACACCAGGGACCCTGCAACAATTGAGGCTGAAATAATCAACCCGACCGTCATGCGGTTGATCCCCTTTTCAATTTGCCGGTTCAGGTTTTGAAAACCCGTATGGTTTAATTCAATACGTTGGCGGCCCTGGGCGGTCTGTTTTAGAATATCGTGGACAAATTTTGGGGTCATCCGCAACAAGTTTCCTGTTTTCTGGGTGTCTTTTCCCATGGTTTTGAAAAACTTGCGCGCATCGTAACCACGCTGAAGCAATTTTTTAGCATAAGGCTTCATGACTTCCAGAATACTGGCGTCGCTTCCCAGAATTTTTCCCAGGGATTCGGTTTGGACAAAAGTCTTGAACAAAAGCAGCAGATCTCTTGGAAGTCTGATCTGATAACGCATTACCAGTTCCATGACTTCATCGTAGACGTTCTTTACTGAAATAGTCTGAAGGGACCGGCCATAAAAGGGTTCACTCATCTGACGAAGATCACGTCTGAAGTTGGTAATGTCCATGGTGTCTTCATTGATCAATCCGGCATCCAGAAGCGCTTCCATAATCAGATCATAATCATGCTCGGCATACCCCAGAAAGACGTTGGCAATTTGCAGCATCATGGCTTCATCCAGGTATCCCATAATTCCGAAATCCACCAGGCTGACACGCCCGTCGAGCATAACCAGAGTGTTTCCCGGATGAGGGTCCGCATGAAAAAAGCCAAACTCCATAAGCTGGCGTGAAAGGGACCTGAGGCCGATCATGGCAATTTCTTTAGGATCGATCTTATGCTCGATCAGGGTTACGACCTGATCCATTTTGATACCTTGCACAAACTCCATGACCAGCACGGATTTGGAAATGAAGTCCCAATAGACACCGGCAATATGGATTTCATCGATCTCTTTAAAGTTTTCCCTGAACTTTTCAATATTGCCGGCTTCGATGGTCATGTCGAGTTCTTTGAAGATCGTTCGCTCAAACTCTTTGACAAGATTTATGGCCCCAAGAATTTTTCCCACTTCAAAATTGTTTTCAATTTTTTCTGCAAGGTAATACATCAGTCGGATATCATCTTTGATCATTTTGTCGATACCGGGACGGATCACCTTAACGGCAACTTTTTCTCCCGAGTAAAGTTTTGCGGCATGAACCTGGGCAACTGAGGCGGCTGCGATGGATTGGGGATCAAATTCCTGGAAAATATCATAAAGCGGCCGTTTTAAAGTCTTTTCAATGATGGTTTTGATCGCCGGGAAAGTTTCCGGTGGGACCTGGTCCTGAAGCTTTCGGAATTCTTCCACATATTCCGAAGGAAAGATGTCCGCACGGGTACTCAAGAGCTGGCCTAATTTGATAAAGCTGGGACCGAGTTCCTCAAAGGCAATCCTGATTCGTTCAGGTGACGGAAATTTCGGGCGAAAAGGAATCCCCTCTTTTGTTTCATAGGATTTATCTTTTCGCCTGAAAAGATGATCGACAATATCCCCGCATCCATGTTTGGTGAAAATCCTTAAAATTTTCCAGAATCGCCGAATTCCTCTTACCCTGAAAAGGCTTTTTTGTTTTTTCATGAGGTGTCTCTTTACCTGATATGGTCTGCTTTTTTACCCCGTCTCTGTCATTCTGAGGAGGCCAATCATACCGTCTGTCGGTTTGCAACAAGTTCCCGGCCGACGAAGAATCTTCTGCTTGATTGCCGGCTCGTCATATTTTTGAAGAATATGAATGAAATGACAGGGAGTGTCAATAATTGAATAAAGCATTGACCTATACCCACACGGATTACGGAAAGGATATTGGGCTTCGGTAGAGGTTTGTTCGGATACCTGGTCCTGGATTAACCGGTCAAGCCCTTTCTCCAAATGATAAGGATCGGACGTGAACCCTGGTGCTCATCAAAACTTCAAAATTTAGCGTATGTATTACCTACAAATATATCTTAACACTTATATTTATATAATCTTGTCTTGATCATCTGTGTAACATCCTGAATGTTTATTAATAGCATTATATCAGTCAGCTGCTGAAACCCTCTGGATTCCTGCTTTCGCAGGAATGACGGAAAAAACCTCTATCACCAAGATTCAAACCGTTAAAATGCCCCCTGTGTCAAGTGTGTGCAAAGACCAGCCCGATGGGAGAGGGAATAAAGGACTTTTATTCAAGCACTACATAGCTGTTTAAGGATATCTTTCTTACCACTCCGATGTATTTGCCGATAATCCGGACCTTTCTTCGATGTCTTTGGGGAAACTGCATAATGGGATAAGCCGGGTTCGCCGAATGAAGTTCCAGGACATTTCGTTTTTTCCGGACAATCTTTAAAGTCGCTTCAGGAAGAATTTCCTCAACAATGACCGCGGCGATCTGACCGTTTTCAACATCCGGCTGTGGACTTATAATCGCCAGGTCTCCGTCCTGAATATGCGCCCCGATCATCGAATCTCCTGATATATTCAATGCAAAGCAGTGCTCTTGCCCAAAAAACCCCGGATCTACCGGGATATGCTCTTCCGGATGATCCAGGATACCCCTCGGCTCTCCTGCCGCAATACGGCCCAGCACGGGCATTTTATGTATATTACCAGGATTCAAGGGTCGCCATGAGCGCTTTTTGCCGGCGGTGGACCGGATATATCCTTTTTCCTCGAGAACCCCCAGGATCCGATGCACTCCGGCCGGACCGGCAAGTCCCAATTTTTTACAAATTTCACGAACTGTCGGTGAAAATCCATACCGCCGATGATGGCTGATTAGAAAATCGTAAACACTTCTTTGCCTTGGGGTCAGTTCCATATCATATCTCCGGGACTCTGAACCCCTTTTCCCCCTTTGTTCAGTACATGGGTGTAAATCATGGTGGTGGATACGTCCTTATGCCCCAACAGGTCCTGAACCGTCCGGATATCATAACCGGCTTCAAGCAAATGGGTAGCAAAACTGTGGCGATTATGCCGAGCTCGGCATAAATGGCATTGCTTTGCCTCCCACCTGCTGGAACAGGGGGTGGATATCTATTTGATCAAACGGTTCATGGGTCATAGCGATATCCACACCACAATGGTGTATTTTCATGTGCTGCCGGACCGCCTGAAGGTTGTACGCAGTCCCCTCGACCTCGAATAACATCTGATTTTGTTTTTTTTTGATTTCCCATTTATCAAACTCTCCGAGAGGAATCTCCATGAACCGGCCAAAATATGAAGTGGCGGATATCTTCAACCGCCATGGCGACTGATTGCAAAGGTCAGAAAAAAAGACTGGATTGCCTATGCCAAACGCCCGTTTGCCGGTCCGGAACAAATATTGGAATATCTCGGCCGCTATACCCACCCGATA
>JAABTQ010000068.1 GCA_011389745.1 Desulfobacteraceae bacterium
ATCCACAAGATAGTCGCTGCGTTTAATATCCTTTATCCATTTCAGTTTATACTCAGAAAGGCTTTGGTCCAATCCTTGAGTTTTAAATTTTTCTAAAAGGGCCTGGTGCTTCCTTTCTTCCCTTGAAAACTCTTTGAGCATTTCTTTTGCACCTGAAAAGGATTCCTCCTTGCCGGCTTCTTCGTAAAATTCAGCTGCCTCGATTTCCTTTTCAATGGCGAAATCAATAATTGCTTCTAAATTTTCAAACTTCATGTTTTCTCCTTTCAATCTGTTAAATAGGAATTTTTACATGTGTATCCGAATATTTTTTTTAATTTCTATATTATAATTAGAAGAAAATAACAAATCAATAAGTGCCTGAAAATCAGGTTTGCTTTTTTTGAGTTTTCTACCATGATTACCCTCAAGCAAGGCTCTAAGAAGTAATATGGTTTTAGGCCTGAAAGGTCGTTAAATATCAGCCCAGGGCAACGCCCTGGGAATGGATAAATAGAGAAAAACAAGCCCTGAAAGGGCGTAACACCCGACCATAGGCATCGTGCCGAATGATATTTTATGTCACGCCCTTTCAGGGCTCCCCTCATTTGGGGGCTTGCTACCCCAGGGCGTTGCCCTGGGCTGATATGTCTTGCGCCTTCAGCGCGTAATTTTGTATGCATAAACAGATTTCGGGGAATAGATCGGTAAGATTTCTCGTTCCTACGCTGGGCGTGTGAATAATGTCCAAACCCCAGGCCTGTGACTTCAGCCACCGGTCCGGGTTCCATCATTTAGATAGTCCTGAAGGGACGGCGTAACAACATTCTTGCATCATTTTTACGTCGTCCCTCCAGGACTTAATATAAAGGGTTATCCAGTCCGGTGGTTAAAACCACCGGCTATACGACACAACCCCTGCCGGGGTTCCCAAAACGCTTTGCCCGACCGATAATGGATAAGATCCGGGATAAATAATCCTATCAAGTTACCTTTCGCGATTCCAACCTCTAATGTTATCCTCGGTGTCAAGTTTGTGTAAGATCAGCAATGGGAGAGAGAATTATGTACTTTTCGTGATGGATCGGACTGCATTGAAGATAAAGCTGCGAACGCCATTAAAATGTGCCAACTCATTAAAATATCAACATTCTATATCGACATACGTTTTAAATTTTTCATTAAGTTTTTCTTTAATTTTTATTGACAAGTCGGGTTTCAAAGGATAATTTTATTTTTTTTGGAATCTTTGAATATCATTAAATCTTTAAGGAGATGTGCGCATGTCTGATTGGGAACCGAAAATTGTCAGTTTTCTCTGCAATTGGTGCAGTTACGGTGCGGCAGATCTTGCCGGAGTCAATCGCATGGAATATCCTCCAAATATTCGAGTGATTAGAATTCCCTGCACTGGCCGAATGAGTCCCAAATTCTTTTTGGCCGCTTTGAAAGAAGGAGCTGATGGCGTTTGGGTTTCGGGCTGACATCCGGGCGAATGCCATTACCTGGAAGGTAATTACTATGCCCGTCGTAAGTTTGCCTTGTTCAAAAATCTGATGGAACATATGGGGATTGAACCCGGTCGTCTCCAGTTTTCATGGATATCATCTGCTGAATCGACCAAATTTACAAAAGTGGTTAAAGAGGTTACTGAGTCCATTAAATTGCTGGGTCCAAGAACACATTTTATCAAAAAAGAAGCCAAGGTTGCATAAGATGCTGGAATATACGGAAAAAATAAGGGAAATATCCAAACAGCTCCTGAAAGAGTGTAAGGTGGATATGGTTATCGGTTTCCGAAAAGGGACTGTGCCCATGATGAATGAACCCACCTTTATTAAAAGTGCCGATGAAGTCGGCCAATTGGTTTGGGACAGTAACTGCGGTATCAACCTGGCCAACTATTTGACCAACCGTAAGGAAAACATCGGTATTATTGCCAAAGGCTGCGATAGCCGGAACATTTGTGTTCACCTTGTAGAAAATAAAATCAGGCGGGAACAGCTTCATATTATTGGTGTTCCCTGCAAAGGCATGATCGATAAAACAAAAATAGCCGATTTATTTGGGAAAGAAATTTTAAACGTAGAAGAAGACGGTGAAAGTATAGTTGTTGAAGGGGACGGTACCGCCAAAGTTTATAAGAAAAAGGACGTGCTTCAGGAAAACTGTGCCATATGCATTCACAGAAATCCGGTCATCTATGATGATCTTGTTGGTGATCTGGTGGAAGAGCAAAAAGATGTGGATCGTTATGAGGATGTTCGCAAAATTGAGGCCATGGTACCCGATCAAAGATGGAACTACTTTGATGATCTGCTGAAAAACTGTATCAGGTGTTATGCCTGCAGGAACGCATGTCCTCTTTGTTATTGCCCCACATGTTTTGTTGATGAATCCCGTCCTCAGTGGGTTGGAAAGTCCATTGATCCGACAGATACCAGGACGTTTCATTTTTTAAGAGCCTACCATTGCGCTGGAAGGTGTACGGATTGTGGTGCATGTGAGCGGGCATGCCCGGTAAACATCAAGGTCCGCACTTTTACCAAAAAATTGGAAAAAGATGTTAAAGAACTCTTTAATTTTGAAGCCGGGCTTAATCCTGATGTAAGGCCGCCTCTTGACGTATATAAGACACAGGATCCGGAAGATTTTATCAAATAATGGGAAAGCTATATTAAGGGGCAACGGACCATTCACTTAGCAAATACAGAGGCAGATGGTATGAAAGTGTTAAAAATAAATAAGGATGACTGGGCCAACGGATTGAAGAAGTTAGGAGAATCCTGCCGCTTACTGGGCCCTTTGAAAGACGGTGAGTTCCATAATTTTAAGGAACTTGGCCAGGGGGAACTTCCGGATTTTAACTTCCGGAATACCCGTCTTTCGCCCAAATCGATTGTATATCCGCAATCTGAAAAAATGTTCGATTACACCCTGGATCAAAATGATCCGAACCATAATATTTTAAAAGAAGCTGAAAAAGATTATTCACCGCAGGTTGTCTTGGGCATCAGACCTTGTGACGCCAAGGCTTTATCGTTGGTGAAGCTTAATTTTGACACCCCTGAATACCAGGATACCTATTGGTTAAAACGTTTTGAATCCACCACTTTAGTCGGACTGGCATGTCATAATCCATGCAGCAATTGCTTTTGTACCAGTACCGGAACCGGGCCATTTCATCCGGAGGCATTGGACATGCTTCTGGTTGAAGATAATGACCAGTTCCTGGCTCAGATCTTAACGGAAAAAGGTGAGGCGATCGCAAAGACGGCCGGATGGTCCACCGAAGCGGGCAGTGATGCACCAGCACAGATTACCGCTATGAAAGAAGCTGCCGAAGGACGAATGACATCATTTATTTCCGCGGAAAACCTGAAAAATAAATCCGCCATGGAAATCTATGAGGATCCGTATTGGGAGGATGTTTCCTTTTCATGTATCAATTGCGGCACATGCACCTATTTATGTCCAACTTGCTGGTGTTTTGATGTGCAGGATGAAACTTGCGGAAATTGCGGTATTCGTATGAGAAACTGGGACAGTTGCATGTATCCTCTTTTTTCACTCCATGGCTCCGGGCATAATCCGAGAGGACAAAAACTCCAACGCGTCAGGCAGCGTTTCATGCATAAACTGAAATATTTTCTGGATAAATATGATGAAGGCATTCAATGTGTCGGATGTGGCCGATGTGTCCGTTATTGTCCTGTTAACATTGATATACGAAGGGTTTGCGAATTGATGAACCGCTCAGAAGCTTGTCCGGTAACGATTTAGCAAGGGGGTAGACTGTGCAGAATCCATATTTGCCATATCCGGTCCGCATTTCCGAAATCATAACGGAAACAGAGGATAGGAATTTAAAAACGTTCAAATACGTTTTCATCGATCCGGAGGATGAAGAAAAATTTGATTATCAAGCCGGCCAATTTGCAGAGCTTTCCATTGCCGGCAAGGGTGAAATCCCCATCGGAATTGCTTCAAGTCCGGTTGAAAAAGGTTTTTTAAAATTTACGGTAAACAAAGTCGGCCTGGTATCTACACACCTGCATAACATGAAAGTGGGCGATGTGATGGGCATTCGTGGTCCCCTGGGCAACTGGTACCCATGGGATATTATGGAAGGAAAAAACGTGGTCATCATCGGAGGTGGATTTGCTTTCACCACGCTTCGGTCATCCATTGTTTACATGCTGGCCAACAGGGACAGGTTCAAGGAAATACATGTTATCTATGGGGCCCGTACACCCGGGATGCTTCTGTATGTTGATGAATTAAAAGAGTGGGAAAAACGCGACGATATTCACATGCATATCACTGTCGATGCCACGGATGATCCCGACTGGAAATACAACAAAGGATTTGTACCGACCATAACGGACCAAAAGGCTCCTCCCGGCACCGACGATACCTATGCCATTATTTGCGGACCGCCGATTATGATCAAATTTACCCAGCCCGTGCTTGAAAAACTGGACTATGCTCATGATCATATTATCATGAGCCTTGAAAACCGCATGAAATGCGGCATCGGCATTTGTGGTCATTGTAATATAGGACGTCATTTTGTGTGTAAGGATGGTCCTGTTTTTACATTGAATCAACTAAACAACATGCCCAAGGAATACTAGATTAAGATATCGTGGGTATTATTACAATTTCAATAATGTATTGATAAATCGATCAATTACAAATGTTCAATTTAGTATTGACATCTTATGATAAAAAAGATAGAGAAAGATTTCTGAAACTTAATATGGGTCAAGAGGCTGCAGGCCAAAAAAATAAATTAAATTTTATGAAGGAGGATTTTAAATGCCGACAATTGAATTTATGGGAAAATCATTTAACGTAGACGAAGACGGATTCGTTGACAGCTTTGACAACTGGTCCCCGGAATGGGTTCAGTATGTTAAAAAAGAAGAAGGTATTGATGAGCTTACGGAAGAGCATCACAAGGTTATTAATGTGCTTCAGGACTATTACAAGAAAAATGGAATTGCACCCATGGTACGTGTTCTTTCCAAAGTCACCGGTTTCAAACTGAAACACATTTATGAGTTGTTTCCTTCAGGACCGGGTAAGGGAGCTTGTAAAATGGCTGGTCTTCCCAAGCCTACCGGATGCGTCTAATCAGATATTTATCTGAACAATAGTGCCCCAATCCAAAAAAAGGCCCTGCAGCCAATAGCAGGGCCTTTTTCGTTGCAACGAGGTGTGTGTATGATCCTGTCTGTAATAACAAATGCCAAAACCGAAATGATCGATATTACCTCGAAGGTTCAAAATATGGTAAAACAATCCGCAATTACCGATGGTATTTGTATTCTCTATGTTCCCCATACCACAGCTGCCGTTACTATAAATGAAAGCGCCGATCCGAGTGTTAAAGATGATATCATGATGATTTTAAATCGGATCGTACCATGGGAAGCAAACTACCGCCATTTGGAGGGCAACTCTTCAGCCCATGTTAAAGCGACTCTGGTGGGACCGTCGGAAATGGTCGGAATCGAGAACGGCAGCTTGGTTTTAGGAACCTGGCAGGGAATTTTTTTCTGTGAATTCGATGGTCCACGGAACAGAAAATTACACATACGCTTGATCAGGGAAGATACATGAATGACATTGATAGAGGGGACATGCCTTTAATGGATAACACAGATAAGGTGCTCCTGAATCGAATTCAATCCGATTTTCCAATAACATCCCGTCCATATAATTCTATTGGCGATGATTTGGGAATTCCCGAAACCGAGGTCATGGATCGACTTATCAGATTGAAAAATTTGGGTTTTGTCCGTCGGATAGGTGGAAATTTTGTTCCCGGAAAGCTCGGATTTGTCAGTACTCTCTGTGCTGCGCATGTTCCTGAGGAAAAGATCGGGGAATTCGCACAAATAGTAAACCAATTTACAGGTGTAACTCACAACTACCAGCGCGATAACAGATACAACGTCTGGTTTACATTTATTGCACCGTCCCGGGAAAAGATTATAGAAAATCTCCTATTAATATCCGAGCAGTCAGGGGTTGTCGAAATCATTGATTTACCAGCGACAAGAGTTTATAAAATCAGGGCTCAATTTGACCTGGAGTAATGAAAAATATCCGAATTGCAGCTGTGGTATGCTGTTCATGGGTTCATCAGATTGAGGAAAATATTTGCCAAGTGCAAAAATGGGTCCACGCCTCAAAAGAAAAAGGTGTGGACATCATATGTTTTCCTGAAATGAATGTTACCGGGTACAGCCATCAAAAA
>JAABTQ010000007.1 GCA_011389745.1 Desulfobacteraceae bacterium
CGAGAGAGGTATCAAAGGATGTGATTCCATGCAATAATCCTGTCATCACGTTTACAAGGCCAAGCCCTCGTGTATCGTGCAAATGAAGCATGACCGGAACTTGTTTTGTCATGGGTATGATTTTTCCGAGCAGGTATTCCAATTTCAGGGGGGTGGCCATGCCTGTGGTATCGGAAAGGCAGACGCTGTCGGCTCCATGCTCCAGGTACTCTTCGACAGTTTGTATAACCCTCCGGGTGTCGACTTCGCCTTCAAATACGCACCCGAAAGAACACTGCACACTGCCCCGAATTGTCTGATGAAAACCTTTGGCCAGGCGAATCATGTCTTTAGCTTTTGAAAGGGCTTGAGAAAAAGGAATCCCCGCATTTTTAAGGCCGTGAGTGTCACTGGCGGAAATGGATATCTCCACGCTGGATATCCCTGCTGCGGCAGCCCGCTCAACTCCTTTTGTGTTTAAAACCAGTCCGCTGTAAATTACATGATCCTTTTTAGGCAAAAGTCGTATCAATTTTTCAGCATCAGCCATTTGCGGGACTTTTTCAGGATGGACAAAAGAAGCGACCTGGATATGGGAAATTCCGGCATCGGCCAGGTCTTCTATAATCTGAATCTTCAGCTCGGTTGGAATAATGGCTGGTTCAAACTGAAAACCATCCCTGGGGCCGACTTCGATGAGTGTGACCTTTTGTGGAAGATATTTATCAAGCATTGGTTTGATTCGGTTATGGATTGAACATTTCATGGTTATAAATAAAAGGTTCAGGTTTCAGGTTTCAGGTCCCGGATGTCCGTCATTCTGAGGAGGCCGACACCGTAATCTGTTGTTTGGCAGACAATCATTGGCCGACGAAGAATCTGCTTTCCTGAACACTGACACCTGAACACTTTTTTTTCCTGCCAACTTGCAATCAAAGATTCTTCGGTCGCTTCGCTCCCTCAGAATGACAGTTTCCCTGCACCTAACACCTAACACCTAACACCTAACACCTAATACCTAATACCTAATACCCATTTGCAGCGTTAAGTGTGTTCCAAGACAAAAACCGCATCGGCGATTACAGGTTGGTTGCCGTTAATGAGAATCGGGTTCAGGTCAATTTCCCTGATTTGAGGAAAGTGAAGTGCGATATGGCTCAGGCCGATCAGAATATCCACAAGTGCGTCCAAATCCACGGAATGTTTTCCCCGAAATTCGGAAAGCAGCTTATTGGATTTAATGGAGGTGATCAGTCGCGTGGCTTCGTTTTTCCCGAACGGTGCCAACCTTACCGCGAAATCATTAATTGTTTCAGCGAAAATACCGCCGATGCCGAAAAGTATGCATGGTGGAAAAAGATTAAAACGGGTCATGCCGGCCATAAACTCCCTTCCGGGGTTGATCATTTGGGAAATGAGAAAATAAGCATTCCTCACCTGGTCCGATATTGCTTTACAGGCTATTTGGACATCCTCTTTATTGCGGCAATCCATGTGTACTAAGTTTTGTTCGGTTTTGTGAAAAATCCCCGGAAAACAACCCTTAATGACCACCGGATATCCGATCCTGTCTGCGGCAATGATGGTTTGTCCGGGGGAATCGGCCCGAATTTCATCAGGGGTGGGTATGTTATAGGCTCTTAATATTTCTTTGGCCATGTATTCATCCATGGTTTCTGAGGTGGCATATTTCATGATCTGGACAGCTTTTTCCGGTATCGACAAATCCTTCATGTCAGAAGGTTCGTCCGGGAGCCGTTTTTGAATCATGCTGAATTCATATAAGGCTGCCATGGCATGGGCTGCTTTTTCAGGAGAGTCGAAAGAGGGGAGTTGAAAATCCCTGAAAGTCTGAAGACAATGATCCTCTTCTCCCATAAAGGTTGAAAGCAAAATGGGTGTGTTATATTTTCGCGGCATGCTGATCAATTGGGTTAAATCTGCCATAAAATACCCTTTAAAATCAGACTCGGAAACATTCAGAACATCTTTAAAAATCGGGTAGAGCAGATCAGCAAATCCTGTGTCCATGATTCCATGGATAAGAAGGCCATCAATTTCACCGGATTGCAGCAAAATATCCGGAAGTGTTTCCGCCATTAATTCCATACCGGTATGAAATGTCAGGTCCACCGGATTTCTGGAGCCGGCATGGCCTGGAAGAAAAGATTCTAATTTTTTTCGCAGGTGATTTGAAAATTCAGGAACTTCCAGACCAAGGGCTTCGATTGTGGTGGCCATACCCGTGCCGGGACCTCCGGAGTTGGTCAGAATGCCGATTCGTTTGCCGGCTGGTGCAGGTGACAGGGCCAGTGCATTGCCTGACATAAAAACATCCTCGATAGTGTCTGCCCGGATAATTCCGGCCTGCCGAAAAAGGCCGTCATAGAGATAAGCCGGACCGGCCATGGCACCTGTGTGACTGGCCCCAGCCCTTGCTCCTGCTGATGTTCCCCCCACATATTGTGCGATGATCGGTTTGTTGCGGGTAATTTTGCGGGCGACCTGCAGGAAACGATCAACACGTTTGACGCTTTCAATGTAAAGTCCGATGCAACGGGTGTTTTGATCCTCGGAGAGATATTCAAGGCAATCAGAAAGGTCAATGTCTGCTTCGTTTCCCACGCTGATGGCTTTTGCAATTCGCACGCCTTTTTGTTTCAGGTAACGAAGCGTCTGTGTCACATAAGTGCCACTTTGGGAGACCAGGGATAAATGACCCGGCTTGTCTTGTAAGGGAACCACCGTGGTATTCAACGGATGGCTTGAGTTGATGACACCCAGGCAATTCGGGCCAACTATTCGCATGTCGTAGTTTTTGGTCACGGCAATTAATTCTGATTCCAGGGCTTTACCAGATTTTCCGGTTTCTCCGAAACCGGCTGAGACTATGATGGCGTGTCTGGTGCCGATCTTTCCGAAATCCTCCAGAAGACTGACAACATACCGGCTGGGTACTATCAGTATTGCCAGGTCAGGAGCGTATGGGAGATTTTCGGGAGATGCATAAGCTGTTTTTCCGAATATTTTTTCCTGATTCGGATGTACCGCCAGAACCTCTCCATTAAATCCTCCGTAGATAAGGTTTAAATAAAGAATGGTACCCATTTTGGCGGGATTGTTGCTTGCTCCCGCCACAGCAATTGAATTGGGCGAAAGTATTTTTTGAAGTGGATTCCGGTTCATTTGGTTGGTTTTCCGATTAGTTATCTCTATAGTTATCTGGTTTTGAAAGAAAAAACTTTTCGATCCGTTGACCGATTTTTTTTATACCACACATAACCATTATTGCAAAGAAGACGTCAACTGATTCCTTGCAAATTATTTGATGAATTGACTAAAAAATGATTTATAATCATAAAAAATTGTTTACTCCATCGGATAATCGTGCTAAGGTTTTTGCCAAGGGGAGGAAAAGAACCACCATTTTGTTTTTGCTGTCCCTAGTATTCCAATCAAATGGGTAACCAGGCGGTATATGCCGAAATTATTACCATTAAACCTGTTTAGTGGCTGAATGGAAGGTGCTTTACTCTATCTTTTTGACACGGAAGGGAGGTGGTGAATTTAAATCGGCTCTTGGGTAAAAAACAGAATATCGAAAACAAATATTTTTTGAAAGCGGTATTCAAACATTAAATCAAATGGAGGGGAATTATGAAGAAGTTTATGATGGTATTATTTGTCATGGTTTTGGGACTTTTTATTGCATCAGCATCAATGGCGGCGGATGAAGCTGCAATCGAAGCCAATGTGAACGGTGTTGTGGACGGCATTAACGGTGGTAAAGCTCCGGCGGAATTCGATGCAGGAGAATTTGATCCCTATGTTTATATCATGGAAGAAAATGGCATGTTGTTGGTTCATCCGAGCCTGCAGGGTCAAAGCCTGGGTGAAGAAAAATACAAACCGGTTTATGAAGCAATTACACAGTCTACAGCCGACGGTGTGTGGGTTGAATATGAATGGGCCGGAGGACCGAAAAAGGCTTATGTTCGAACGACAGAGGGTGGATTGATTGTCGGAAGCGGCTACGCCAAATAGTATTAAGGTTTAAATCTTTATACAAAACGGTCAACGTTTAATTCGAAAATAACTGAATAAAAAAGGCGCTTTTTCTTTTTGGAAGATGATGCAATAAAAATGATGGACATAAGAAAAAGCGCCATACCTATCCTGAAAACAATATTTAGCCTTCCTCACCGAATTCCGGACTTAGTCTGAAAGCATCAATCTAAAGTATTTCAAATACGGACTCCAAGGTTCCGGTCACTAAAATAAAGGCGACCGAAGAATCTTCGGTAGAGGCCGGCACGGATTAGCAAATTATCCCAAAAATCTCCTGAGATATTTTATCTTTTTATCTTTCAGACTCAGCAAAATATAACGAAAGCGTGATCCTAACCCGTTTTCCTGGCCGGGGTTAAAGCAGGGGGTATTATGGATCATTGTCATGATAGAGCCGGTGCGACGGGGGGACTCATGGATATGGCCGTGAAATGAGGCGATTAAATACTTTTTTTGTGACCATTTTTGGATAAATTCCCGAACAGCGAGGCTCCCGACATGATCGTCGTTGTATATAACGTCGAGACCGGTGTTATAAGGCGGGATGTGAGAGACAAAAATAAACGGACAACGGATTTTTTTTTCAAGGACTTTCAGATCCGTCTCAATGGAATCTTCAGAGTCTAAATCGAGAACCGTTTTTTCTAAAAACCCGTTTCGGGAAACAACTCCTTTTATGGATATGAGATTTCCGGGAGCAAAAGGTTGTTTTTTGCAATCGGGCTTTTCCCAGTCCTTTCGTCCGAAAGGAGTCGGAGGGACTGCCATATAGCCTAAAATATCCACTTTATCCGTAAATGGATGGCATTGCATATGGAGAAGTTTGAAAAGATTTCCCTGCCGGATTTCCAGGATTTTTCTTCCGGCAATAAAATCATCGTTTCCCATATCGAGATAAAATATTGTCCGGTGTTGTGCAGCAAACTTTTCTATGGCGGGAATGAATATTTTTTCAAGATAACCGGCTTGAGCATTCAATATGTCATGACTATCGAATTCCGGCAAATAGTGGGGAACAATATCGCCTCCGATTACCACGGCATCAACGGATTTTTTCCCGGCTTTTGCCAGCATGGAAAAAAGATGATCATAGCTTGCATGGATATCTGATGTGAATAAAAACCGCATTGAATTCCGATTTTTGAAATTTGAGTTATTCCGGCAAAGGTCCATCTGCGTTAAGCCAGGATGTGGACCAGGTGTTAAAGTCCGTCATTCTGAAGAGACCGACACCGTGCCTTGTTGACCACCTGATGATGATACAGCCGGTAAAATATTGCTCCGAGACAACCCCCAAGGGTGTTAAAAATCAAGTCCAAAGACTGTGAACTTCTTGAGGGTATCCAGGCTTGTGCCAGTTCGATAATCAGGCTGATCATGAAGCAGATGAAAACGGTCAGTAGAATACCGTGCTTTTCATAAAACCCGCCGAGATGGAACATAAGAGCGCAGAAAAAAAAACCAGGAAAAATAAAACCCGCCAAATTCATCACCATATCCTGAACCAATTGACGATCCAGGCGACCTTCATTCCATGGGGCTACAAGGATTTCTTTTTTGATAATTTTCACCCGGGATGGAATTACCAGATGATGGTCTTTTGAGCCATGGTCAAATGCTTTCAAACCGGTTTTTTCATCAAAGGTATAAAAAACCTTAGGATAAATATTTCTGGGAAAGGAAAAATTATGTTTCCGGGAGTATTGATTAAAATGAGAAGATGTATCCCCGGAATTTAGAGTGTGTTCATAAATTGCAAGGCCATAGATATCCCCTGTCCAGGAATGTCTCCCATATGGGGAATTACCAAGTACAAGCACTGCATCCGATGTCTCATTGGGTATCTTTAACACCAATCGTCCATTGGATACACGCATGTGACCGTTAATGTAAACAAACGTTCCGCTTTCACCAGAAATGATGTTGATAAAAGAATTGCTTTTTGGTGGTAATGCATTTTGAACGCCGACTTTTGGTATCTTTTTTTTTCCGTCGTAATCATCGCCGTTCATGACGATGAGTGAGGAACGCCATTGGCCGATAATAAGCTGATCTGAATCTTTGCCTGCGTGGATACATAATAAAATTTTAAAGCGATCGTTTATGGAATCGTCCGGTCGTACAGCCAACTCTATAGAAAGGCCGCCTGTTGGTTCCTGGCTGC
This sequence comes from Desulfobacteraceae bacterium, assembly GCA_011389745.1. GTDB lineage: Bacteria > Desulfobacterota > Desulfobacteria > Desulfobacterales > SKZT01 > SKZT01. The sequence goes on from JAABTQ010000007.1 coordinate 6,212, forward strand.
TTTCCCTTGATGGAAATGCGGTATGTGAATAAGCAATGCCGTAGTGACCAAATCGGATGCCATCCTCCCCGTCGATCCAGGCCACATTATTGGAAAGAGAAAAGTTCTTAAATTGAAGTCCGAAAAAAACAATCAACAAAAGCATGCCCAGATTGATCCAAACGAGCATACTAAAAGAAAATGGAAGGTTGCGGTCTGATATGCTCACGGCATTTGATCGGATGATTTCTGTTTGGAAAAATTTAAAAAACCATATTTTTTTAAATGATATATCAAAACCATGGTTTTGTGTCAATTATTGATAAAATGTTAACCCAAAAGGGTTTCAATGTTCAGATATAGGGTGTCTGGTTTTTTCACCGGGGTCAGCGTTGACTGTGCTTCGGATGTGAATATCCCGCTGAGGAAAGGGGATTTCAATGCCGGCTTTTCTGAATTTATCGAATATCGAGAAATATAGAGTACTTCGAACTCTTCGCCGGGGTGTTTTTTTTACATCGATCCAGATCAGCAATATAAAGTTGACGGAGTTGTCACCATACTCGACAAGACGTACAGCAGGTTTCTGGAAGTTTATGACTTCCGGTTCTTCCAGAGCAGCCTCAAGAATAATCTTTTTCACTTCCATGGGGTCGGCATCGTAGGATACCCCTACGGGTACTTCAATGCGAATGAATGATGAGGAAAGTGAATAGTTGACCACAATATCCGATATGAGATTGGAGTTTGGTATAAGATATTCAATGTTGTCCCGTGTTCTTATCTTGGTTGCGCGAAGATAGATATCCGTGACAACGCCGAGAGTATTTGATACTTCTATCCAATCGCCTTTGCGAATCTTGCCGCCAAATACGATGGTAAACCCGCTGATCACGTTGGCGGCCATATTTTGCAGACCCAGACCGACACCTATGCCGATGGCACCTGCAAATACCAGAAAAAAACGAAGGTCAATTCCGACAATTTTTAAAGAAATCAAAACGCCGATGGCAAGGCTTACGTATTTGAAAAACACGTTTAAGGCGTATCCCAGTCCCTGATCAACCCCGATGGATGGATACACCCTGTAGTCCAGATATGCCTGTAGAAGTCGTGTCGCGTATATAATTGCCAGCAGAATCAAAACGGCCTTGATGATGATCCAAAAAGTGACCGGTGATTCACCCATTTGCAGTACCTGAAAAGACATAAGTTGTTGCAAGGGATCCAACAGGCCGAGAAGATTGAGAATAACTCCCACACTGGCGGTTATGGTGGCATAAAGCAGTAATGATTTTATGCTCCGGGAAAGAAACACAGCTGTTTCATCCGTAATGTCAATCTGAGCAGACCACTTATTCAGGCGGCTTTGTAGAATCTGATATATCATTATAATGAGCAGATATGCGCCGGCAGAAGACCAGATTTTGATGAGAACAACTTGTCCGAAATTTTGATACCCGAAGCACCATAGAAGTCCTGCAAATAAGGAAACCAGCATTACAGGGTAATAGAATTTTCGAAGCAGGTTCACAAATCCCTGATACGCCCGGTTAGGAAGGGTGGGAAACAAAGACATGAATGCCTTGCGTTTGAGCAGAAACAAAAAAAGAACCACAACGATTGATACTGCTGTGATAAATTGTACCAGCGCTAAAACATCCTCACGTAAACCGAGGAGTTCACCTCCCCAGGATACTGCAATCGCACCCAAAACAAACAACATGACCAGGCGTGATACCTGAAAAATATTTTTCCCGTATTGAGCGGTTGATTGAAACAAATCCCGTGTGAGTGTTTCCCGCAAAAGATTGATAAATAATGATGCGATGGCCCAGAGAATTATCAGTCTTCTGACCAATTGAAACCACGTTGCCTTATAACCCAACAAAGCATCGAGCAAGGAAAAAGCGGCCAACAAAAAAAGAGGAATCAATGCAGACAGAACAACCCTGCTCAGGGAAATGAAAAAAGGATAGACTCGTTTTGTCATTTTATTCTGAAAGGGTGCAATCCGATTTTCAATTCGCTGCATCAGTCGTTTTTGTATCAGAATGCTATAGAGCACAACAAATATAAATGCTATGACTAAAAGCGAACCAACTATACCGAGAATTCGACTTTGTTCATGAATGCGTTGAACGATTTCCGGTATCATTCCCGGCACGGTTAAAATCCATTGGTATAGGTATTCGATGGTTGTCCAGTCCCAGTCAAGGGGTTCGCGCGCAAATAAAGACTTTGCCTTTTCCTTGAATTCTCCTTTGACACGGGATGCTTCCCGAATTATCACATCGTCCATGTCTTTGGAAACGGAAATAGCCGGCTCAGGTTTGACATCCGCGTTGCTATCCTGCTCCTGTGCAAGGCAAAGCGAATGTGCAACCAAAATAAATATAAAAACAATTAGGCAAATTTTGCGGAAGGATACATTCATCATTTGCTTTTGAACAGATGGATTATTTGATATTTGACCATAATGCTGATTTTCGAATCGGTCCGTCGGATCTATATCTTACTAGTTAATTTAAGGTTGTGTTACCCCAAAAAAGGAAAAATTACCATTATATGCAGAATCAGGAAAAAGGTTGAAGTTAGAATTGAATATCTTTTAGCATATATGTCAAATCTAGGACATTGTGTCAAGGAAATTTAGTTTGAGTTAAAAGTTATACCTCAAACCAAGCATATAAAAATCAGAGGCCCCCTTTACACCGCCAAAAAGTCCGAATACTCCGGAGCGATGATGAATTCGGTAAACCATGCCGGCTTTCGGGTATTTAGGAATAGAAAATGCAAATTCAATTGCTAGGTAGTTAAGCAGATGCCGGCTTTCACTTTGATCTCTCTGGGATTCGCGTTCAGGGATTTTGGAGGTCAGGGACAACCCTTCTCCTATGGCAATAGATGTGTCGACATAATTATCCCATGGGAAAGTGTGGTAGCGAAGTAAAACCGCCAGTACATATTCTTCAAAGTGTCTTGTTAAAATCATGAAAATAGCCTCGGTAAAAATGATTAAAATACTTTTTATGGTGGGAGCGATTGAAAAAAAGAATTGGAAGTCAGAAGGATCAGAGCTGATGTTTTTTTAGAGCGGAACCTCCAAGATAGGCTTCCTGAACTTTTTGATTGCTTTTAAGTTCGGTGGAGGTACCGCTGATGGAGATCTTTCCGGTTTCGAGTACATATCCTCTGTTGGCGACTCCAAGCGCTTTACGGGCATTTTGTTCCACCAGCAAAATGGAAACCCCCTGAGAATTGATTTCACGGATAATTTCAAAGACATGTTTTACTATCAGGGGGGAAAGACCCAATGAAGGTTCATCCAGCAGCAGAATACGGGGATTGCTCATGAGTGCGCGTCCCATGGCCAACATTTGCTGTTCTCCTCCTGAAAGGGTGCCGGCCAACTGACGCCGTCGTTTTTTTAAAATAGGAAAAAGGTCAAAAATATGTTCTTTGGCCTGTTGAATTTCCCGGGTATGTTTGCGCCGGACATAAGCGCCTAAGTTCAGGTTTTCTTCGATGGTCAATGTGGCAAAAACTTTGCGGCCTTCCGGAGAATGGCTGATACCATTTTGAACAATATCGTGAGGCGGACTGTCTTTTAATGACTTATCCAGTAAAAAAATGTCCCCTTGCCGGAGAGGGACCAATCCGGAAATACATCGCAGCAACGTGCTTTTACCGGCACCGTTGGCGCCTAGCACAGTGACGACCTCGCCTTCCTCAATATGCAATGACACGCTTTTTAAAGCATCAATCGAACCGTAAGACACATATATGTTTTCGATATGCAAAAACTTTTTCATTGGGGCACAATTTTAAAAGTCGTCTTCATATTCTTCTTTTCCAAGGTAGGCTTCAATTACCTGAGGGTTGTTGTATACAGTTTCAGGTGGTCCTTCGGCGATTTTTGCGCCCTCATCCATAACTGTCACCCAATCCGAAATGCCCATAACCACATTCATATCATGCTCAATGATCAGGATAGTCAGATCTTCATGTCGCAAATCTTTTAAAAAGCCGATCAGATCCCGGGTCTCAGCATCATTAAGACCGCTGCTGGGCTCATCGAGCACCAGAAGATGAGGATTGCTTGCCAAAGCCCGGCCTATTTCCAGCATCCTTTGGTTGCCGTAAGCAATGTTTTTGGCAAGCTCATTACTGTAACGACTGAGTCCGACTTGTTTCAAACGGGTTTCTGCTACCTCATGGATTTGTTTTTCTTCGGCTCTTTGCCTTTTGGTGCGGAAAACGGAAGACCAAAGTCCCGAACGGGCACGGCAGTGTTGTCCTGCCATAATATTTTCCAGGCAGGTCATATTAGGAAATAGACGAATATTTTGAAAAGTTCGCGCAATACCTTTGGCCACGATCTGATGGGGCTTGAGTCCCTCAATGTTGCTGCCGTTAAAGATCACCTGGCCTTCCTGTGGACGATAAATACCTGTAATAACGTTGAATACCGTGGTTTTGCCGGCACCGTTGGGGCCGATTAAACTGTTGATATCACCCTTTTTTACCTGAAAGCTGAAACTGCTGACGGCGGTCAGGCCGCCGAATCTTTTGGTGATATCACAGGTTTCCAGAACTACATATCGATCATTGCTATTCATTTATGCACCCGGCAACTCTCCGGGCAGCAACGGCTTTTTTATCCCTTTGAGAGCCTGACCTTTTTGAATAGCCCCGCGCTTGCGCGGCCAAATACCGCCGGGTCTGAAAATCATCATCAGAATCATGGCCGCACCGAAAAACAGCATACGATATTGGGCCATGGGCCGGAATATTTCAGGAAAAAGACTGATTGCCGCAGCCCCGATCAAAACTCCAGGAACTGAACCCATACCTCCGATCAATACGATGGAAAACATCATACAGGATTCCATGAAACTAAAACTTTCAGGAGAGACAATCATCAGCTTGCTAGCGTAAATATTTCCGGCAACACCTGCCAATGCGGCGCCAATTACAAACGCCAGTAGTTTGAATGAACGCACATCAATACCGTTGGCTTCGGCGGCAATTTCATCCTCCCGGATACAATTCCACGCCCGTCCCACACGGGAGTGTTGTAAACTCATGAGTCCAAGAATACAAAGACCTACAACAATCCAGATGAAAAAATAAAATTTCAGGGAAGTATCAATATCCATAAAACCCAATGAAGGATAATCGATTCCAAATACGCCGTTGGGACCTCCGGTGATGCCGAATGGATTGTTTAAAAGTGCCAGACGAACGATTTCACCCATCCCGATGGTGACAAGAAGGAAATAATCGCCTTTCAAATGAATTATTGGAGAACAGACAAGATATGCGAAAAATCCGGCGGTGAAAGCGCTGAGAGGCAATAGCATCAGGACAGGAATTCCCAGTGTGGTATTGAGGATAGCGGTGGTGTAAGCGCCGATGGCATAAAAACCGGCATGACCCAGATCAAAAAGCCCGACTTCTCCCAGCACCACGTTCAAACTTAGTCCAAGTAAAGCATAAATTCCGAAAAAAAAGGCAACATCAATGAAATAATCACTCATCAGAAAAGGATATACTGCAAATCCTATCAACACTAAACTCAGCCAAAAGCGACGTCCCCCGAGGGTATTAAGCCGGTTTTTTATTTCGTCGTTCATGATATCAGACTTTTTCCGCGATTTTTTCACCCAAAATGCCGGTTGGTCTAAAAATCAGTACAAGAATTAAAATCAGAAAGACAAATACATCTTTCCATGCTGAGGAAATGTATGCGCCTCCAAGCATTTCTAAGGTTCCCAGAATGAGACCCCCCAACATTGCACCAGGCAAATTTCCGATACCGCCCAGAATCGTGGCTGTAAAGGCTTTCAGGCCGTAATTCCAGCCCATGGTGAAACTGATTTGGCGATAGTACATCCCCACCATGACTCCGGTGATGGCTCCCAGTGCCGGGCCTAATATAAAAATAAAAAGGATAACCTTATTGAAGTTAATACCCATAAGCGCGGCTGTGTCCCGATCCAGGGCCGTCGCTCTGATAGCGGCGCCGAATGTGGTTTTCTGAATAACGTAGTAAAGGGAAAGCATCAATATAAATGACATTACCAGAATCAGCAGCTGCAACAAAGAAATGTTAAACCCCAAAATCTGTAACGGAATGTTGGGAATGAGAGCGGCGGGATATGCCTGATATCGTGGACCCCAGATGATCATGATGCTGTTTTGTATAACAATGGAGGCTCCCAGAGCGGAAACGACTGCCGGGAGACGCCCTGATGCATATATGGGGCGGTAGGCCATACGCTCCACTATCAGGCCGACCAATGCCACGCTGATGGCAGCTACCAGCATGGCAATAGCAATCATTCCCCAAATGCCGAAATAAGCCGTTAGTGCGGCTGAAGCAAAGACCAGAACCGTATAACCCACATAAGAACCCAGGGTAAAGAAATCGCCGTGAGCAAAATTGATCAGTTTCAAAATTCCATAAACCATGGAATAACCCAGGGCGATCAGTGCGTAAAAAGAACCGATGGTTAATCCATTAATAATTTGTTCGATCACAACCTGCATGACGGTTTCTTTACCCCTGCCTTAATTTTACTGGGAAACCACAATTTGGCCTTCGTCATTGACAACATACAAATAGAAAGGCACACCCTCACGATCTCCCTGATCGGTAAATCCGATCGGACCGGTAACACCGGGAACCCCATCAACTTCCTTACGCAGGTATTCAGCCAGGACATCCCCGTCTGTAGAACCGGTTTTATCAATAGCGTAGGCGATTATTTTCAAGGCATCCGCTGCGTATAGCGGCCATGGACTTGAAGGAATTTCACCGAATTTTGCCTTGTAGGCGTCTAAAAACTCGCGGGTTTCATCAAAGGGAAGATCCGCCGGCAAAGGTTCATTGGTCATAAAAGCACCTTTAGCTATATCAATACCGGCAATTTTGACAAATTCATCGTTAATGGCGGCATTACCTCCTACAAAGGGAATGGTGATACCGATTTCCCTCGCCTGAGACAATAACAGGGCTGCTTCGGCGTAATACCCGGTAAAATACCACAAATCAGGATTTGATTCCCGTAAATTTGTCAGGGGCACCCGAAAATCTCTTTCTCCCGGGGTAATGGCATCAAAATAGACAACGGTTATCTGGCCGTTATCAATTAAGGATTTCAATGCGTTTTGGGTATCTTCGGCCAGGCCTTTGCCAAAAGCGGTATTGTCATGCATAATTGCAATCCGTTTTGCATCAAATTTTTTTGTGGCGACTTCCGTGAAAAATTTACCCTGGGAATCATCCCGTCCGCAGGTGCGGAAAAAATATTTTAATCCGCGGTCGGTTAAACGTACTGCCGTGGCTCCATAGGCGATGTTGACCTTTTTTGCCTTTTCATAAATGTTGGAGGCAGGCTCACAAACAGAAGATCCATAGGTGGATACCGCCGCCACCACGTCTTTTTGCCCAACCAGTTTGGTTGCAGCCAATGCTCCGGTTCTGGGTTGACCTTCGTCATCCACTACCCGGACTTCCACCATTCTTCCACCAAGTATTCCGCCCTTGGCATTGATCAATTCAGCCGCGATCTCACAGGATTGTTTTGCCATTTGTCCTTCATAAGCCCAGGGACCCGTAATCGGACCCTGTAAGCCGATCACCACCGGATCCGCCGCCACTGCAAAGGGAATTGCCCATAAGCCCACCACCAGAAAAATGCCTAAAATTTTCAACATACGCATTTGTTTCATGATATTGACCTCCTTAAATGTTATACAACAAGAATTTATGACTGAATAAAAGTTCTGTTTTCAGCCACCTGTTTAGTGAATGAGCAATATATCGGTCAAACACCTGCAAACAGAAAATTAATACATATTAAACAGCTAAAAGTAAATTCTTTTTTTTTATGGAAAATCAGCCTAATCGAACCTTAACGTTATAAAGCAGGAAGAAAAACCAGAGTGCCGCGGGGCAGCATGGAAAAATCGGAAATCTTGTTGCCGGTGTATACTTCACGGTTGGGAAGGTAATAGACGGTTTGTTCGTCACGGACTTTATGTCCCGCGATAGAATTGGCTTTTTGCGAACTATTGATGGTAAAAGGGCCATGATAACCGATGATCAGGCGGGTTTGCGACGGCAGATCATCCCAGGCGGATATCCGTGTGCCATCGGTGACTCTTCCGCAAGGCAGAAAATAAATAGTCGATCGGCTGTTGTAATTTCGCCCGGCAAAAGACCAGGCTGTTTTTCCATTGGAGATAATTTTGATAGGTCCGGAGCCGGTCTTAGTTCCACTTCCGGTTCTGCGCAAATCAGCGGGCTCACCCTGTTGGTTCAGAAGCACTATGGTATTTGGAGGAATCCGGTTCCATCCTAACGTTGATTCTATTTTGTTACCGGTAATCGTTTGGCCGCCGGGAAGCTGGTAGATGGTTTGCGGGCTGTTAAAGTCCTCCCCTGCAATAGACCATGCAGTGTTGGTTTTTGAGATAACGTTGGTTGTTACTCTGGAGGCAATCATCACACTCGGTGAACCATAAAAAATGACTGCCAGTTCCTTATCCTCTGTCAAACGACCGGCCCTTACATCCGGATCAAATGGCCATGTCGGCCCTAACCCTGCCTTGGTACGCTCAAAATTTTTAGCACAGCGCTTTCTTCCACGATGATTTCCCGGAAACCACTGGTTAGGTCTTCCGTATGCTACCTGTGAGTGGGTTAGTACTGCACGATCCTTCAGCCCATAAATGTTCTGAAGGATTTTGATCAGTATTTTAACAGAGCGATATTGGTGATCAGTCAATGGTTCATAATGGTAACCCACCAGTTCAATACCAATGGAAACCCGGCTTATATCGGTTTGTCCATCCCACATGCTCAAACCGGCGTGGTCTGCTACATAATTTTTGTCCAATGTTCGATAGGTGACGCCATTGCGGGCAATAACATAGTGGGCATGGCCCCCGAATGTACGATTGCCTTTGTAGGTGAGTTTACCACTTGATACTGTTTTAAGTGCGCTTTGCAAACCACTCTCGGAGGTGTGCACAATGATATATTTGGTCTGGTCTCGGGGAGCCTTTCTGTATCGGGGATTGAGGTGTCTTTGGTAATCGACCAGAGCCCGCTGAAAAACGGTTCTTTCATTTACCGAGGCCACAGACACATTTTCAGGCAGGAAAAATAAAGAAAATAAAAAAATGGCGAAAAGGGAACTTTGGCAGACTTTAAGGTTTTGATGTCTTTTTTGATTAAAATACATTTCCAAATCTAAAGTTGCATGTATGTTTAGTTTTTAGCAATATATGCCCCCAAAAAAACATAATTGTCAACAATTATGTAAAACTTATATATCTTGTCAGTATCTAATGATTTCTATATAGGAAACCTAAATTTTCCTTGACACTTAGGTGTGAAAAGATTACCACTTATGGGCATATGTTCATTAATCGGTCAATGACAAATCTTTTGTTGAAATCGTTCTGGGTAAGAACCTCAGGCACGGTCAAAAACGTTACATAACGACCTGATACTTAAAAGGCTATAATCGCCGGGTATTCGGGTTGATCAATTGAAAGGAGTAATTTGAGATGAACACACTTATTGCTGTCCCGTCGGAGCAGCCCGGAGGTCTTGATGCTTCGGTGGGCGCACATTTCGGACATTGTGAATTATACACACTGGTGTCGGTGGAAAACAATGAGGTAAAAACTATCCGGATCATACCCAATCTGCCTCATGAGCAGGGCGGATGCATGGCCCCGGTTAATTATCTGGCCGAACACGGGGTCAAGGCATTGATTGCCGGCGGAATGGGACTTCGTCCGCTGATGGGATTCAGCCGGGTTGGTATCGATGTTTACCATAGTGGCGGGAACAGCACCGTAAAAGACGCGATATCAGCCATATTAGAAAAAAAACTTGTCAAATTCAGTCAGCAGCATACCTGCGGGGGTGGAGGAGAACATCATACGCACTCCTGCGGCAATCATTAGTTAAAACAGGTTTCACGTGTTCAGTGCCGACTTGGATCAAGAGATTCTTCGGTCGCTGCACTCCCTCAGAATGACAATTGCCATGCCCCTGTCATTCTGAGGAGGCCGGCACTACAATCGCTCCCTCAGAATGACAGGCTTAAGGTTACTCCCGAACCTTTTTCCTTTGTTTTTTTAAAAATAAATCTTGACACTCCCTGAGATTCCTTTATTTCCCTTTTGATCGTATTGGCTGAATCCCTGAGGGATTCCATTTCCGGAAAGTTTCTCAGTCCGTATTGTTTAACTACTTGAAATGACAGCAACGTTGTAATCAGCATAGCACCTGAACGCCAATTTTCCACACCTTCAAGGGTTACGATAAGGGAATATCATTCAAATGAAAACAACGCACCAGATTTTTTTCAAAGATGCTCAAAAAATGGATGATATCGAAAACGAATCCATTGATCTGATGGTTACCTCTCCGCCATATCCCATGGTTGAAATGTGGGATGAAATTTTCACCCGTCAGAATCCAAAAATATTTAAAGCATTAAATTCCTCGGATGGGGTAATGGCATTTGAACTGATGCATCAAATCCTTGATCGGGTATGGGATGAAGTCCGGCGGGTTTTGAAACCCGGGGCGGTCGCCTGTATCAATATCGGTGACGCTACAAGGACAATCAATAGCCGATTTTCTCTGTTTGCCAATCACACAAGGATCCAGTCCTATATGCTTGAGCTTGGATTTTCGGCGCTGCCGTGTATTTTGTGGCGAAAGCAGACCAATGCACCCAATAAATTTATGGGATCAGGAATGCTTCCTCCCGGTGCATACGTCACTCTTGAGCATGAATACATTCTGATTTTTAGGAAAGGTAACAAAAGGCTTTTTAAATCTGATGAGGAAAAACAAATCCGCCGGAAAAGCGCTTATTTCTGGGAAGAACGAAACCATTGGTTTTCCGATGTCTGGATGGACTTAAAAGGAACCCGCCAGGAACTTTCGGGCAATAACGCCCGAGATAGAAACGCGGCATTTCCCTTTGAACTGGCTTATCGTCTTATTTGCATGTTTTCGGTCAAACAAGATCGTGTGCTTGATCCGTTTCTGGGAATCGGTACCTCAATGCATGGTGCCATGGCTGCCGGAAGGAATTTTCTGGGTATCGACATAGATCCCAATCTGAAGTCGACCATTTTTTCAAAGATGGAAAATATTATAGAATTTTCAAACAGAAAAATCATAGATCGGCTTCAGAACCATCTTAATTTTGTGGGAAATCGAATCCGGGAAAAAGGCCCTTTCAAACATACCAATCAACCCTACGGCTTTCCCGTGATGACTTCCCAGGAAAGGGATTTATTGTTAAATTCACCACAGTCATTAGAGAAGATCGGTGAAACTATTTTCATGGTTATTTATTCCGACAGTGCTCAAGAAGAATTTATTTATGAAAAAGATCATAACGTTACAGATAAGGCTGAAGCAAATACAATTCTTTTACAAAAGCAAGAGCAGAGGAAACAGAGACATTGCCAGATAAAATTGTTTGACAAATGAAACAATTTTTAAGTATTGGGTGTCAGATTTAGAAAATGCGCAAATGATTTGTCATTCTGGAGGAGTAGCAGGCAGCAGCTTCATGGCTGTAAAAAATATTTTCCAATAAACTGGTTGAAATCCACAGTGACCGAAAATTTCTGGATACAAGTTGGCAGGGAGATGAATAGTCGAGAATCAAAACAGACTTGACCTGGAAAGTAACTAGTCGGTTCGGGTTGATAGGCGCGAAAGATTCTTCGTCGGCCAATTTTTCTGTGCCAACTAAAACAAGCTGTTATTGGCCTCCTCAGAATGACAACGGCAGGAAGCTTGTCATTTTGAGCAATGCGAAAAATCTCCGGTTCCAAGTTGGCACGGATACTGCTCCCTGCTCCCTGCTCCCTGCTTACTAATCATTCATATAAGGAGAAAAGAAATGAAAGGCTGCGAATCCTGTAAACTCAGAGCACGGTATGATAAAAATCCCAGATCCTTTTTAGGCAAATTCTGGAAATGGCACATCCAATGGTGTCCGGGTTGGAAATCCTATGTAAAGTCACTTCCACAGGATGAAAGACGGTCGCTTATCAAGCGCTATGGATGAACTGAAATTTTCAATCACTTTTAATGACCGACGGTTCTGATGCGGCTTTGGCGGTAAATCCTCTGAGATCTTCCAGGATCATATAAAATGCCGGTACCAGGATAAGAGTGATGAGAGTAGCAAAAACAATCCCGAACCCTAAGGACAAGGCCATGGGTATCAGAAATCTTGCCTGACGGGAAGTTTCGAAAATCATTGGAGCAAGACCACCAAAAGTGGTCAATGTTGTCAGAAGGATTGGGCGAAAACGATGAATTGCCGAAGCATGTATGGCTTCCAGAGCATTCATTCCCGAGGTTCGCCGTCGGTTGGCAAAATCGATCAATACAAGCGATGCGTTTACCACTACTCCTGATAAGGCCACTACACCGAACATACTCAGTACGCTTAAACTGTAGCCCATGATCAGATGCCCGATAACTGCGCCGACAATACCAAAAGGAATGGCCACCATGATAATGACGGGTTGAACATAACTGTTGAGGGGAATTGCGAGCATGGCAAAGATGACCAAAAGGGCCATCAGCAGTCCCCTGAACAAGGCTTGCATACTTTCGCGCAGATCTGCCTGACGCCCTTCAAAGCTGAAAGTAAGTCCAGGATATTTTTGCTGAAGTCCGGGAAGATATTCAGTCCTGACGGACGCCAGAACCTGGCCGGTCTGGCTTCTGGGATTGACATCTGCGGTAACGGTAACAATTCGTCTGCCTTGTCTTCGGTTGATATCCGTATAGGCCCGGCCTCGTGTAATTGTTACGGCATCCCTGAGCAGGATTTCAGTTCCATTGGGAGCTTTAATGATCATTTCTTCAAGGCTGTATTCGGAAATACGTTCCTGAATCGGAAACCTCACCATGACCTTGACTTCGTTTCGGCCTCTTTGCTGCCTGATGGCCTCGGCTCCGTAGAATGCGTGGCGCACCTGCCGGGCTACCTCCCTGGCGTCCAAACCCAGACTTCTGGCTTCGGGTTTTACGGTAAAATCGATCTGCTGCTTACCGGGTGAAAAGCCGTCGTCAATATCCGTCACATTGGAATAGAAGCGCAAAGCATCGGCCAGTTCGGCGCCGGCTTTCTCAAGAAGATCCATTCGCTGATGACTGAGTTCCACGGAAATTGCAGCACCCCTTCCGGGCCCACCTGCATCGGATTCAAATTTGATGGATTTCAGGCCTGGAATTACCCCGGTCCGGTCACGCCACAGGTTGGTGACCTGAGCGGTGGACAGGGGCCGAACATCGGGCGGTGTCAGGTACATGCGTATTTCCACAATGTTGTCCTGGATACCGGAAAAAACGCCATCCACAAGGGTTTTACCCCCATGTTTTTCGATGATTTCCCGGGATGACATTATCAGTTCACGTTCTACCCGTTTGGCATTTTCAAAGGATGTGCCAAAAGGAAGTGAGGCTGTCACCAAAGAATAGTCGGATTCGATTTTGGGAAAAAGTTCGAAGCCAAGCCGACCACTCCTGACGTAGCCGATGGTCACGAGAAGTACTGCAAAGCCGATGGCCAATGTTAAATATCGCCGGCGGATTGCCTTATGTAGAAATGGACCGTAATGTTGATTGACAAAGTTGGTTAAGGTATCCCCAATATATTGTTGTATACGGGAAATTCTGTTTAAAATTCCAGTTGGAGCGCTTTTTCGCCTGTGGCCGATGTGTGCCGGAAGGATAAAGAGGCTTTCAATAAGTGATACGGCAAACACACTGATGACCACGATGGGAATATGTCTGTAAACTTTGCCCATAAAACCTGGGATGAAAAAAATAGGTAAAAATGCCACCATATTGGTAAGTACGGTGAAATTAAGAGGCACGGCAATTTCCCGGGTGCCTGTGACGGCAGCCTTAAACCAGGGTTCTCCCTGCTGACGATGGTAATAAATGTTTTCCCCCACAATAATGGCATCATCCACAACAATTCCAAGGGTCACAATAAAGGCAAACATGGAAACCATATTAATGCTCACATTGGCCAATTTCAGAAAGAATATAGATCCTAAAAAAGATATCAGAATGCCGAGGGAAACCCAGAAAGCCAGACGAGGTTCTAAAAATAGTGCTAAGAAAATAAATACCAGGCCGAGTCCTAGAAAGCCGTTTTTAATTAACAGCCCAAGGCGCTGGCGATAAATATCGGAGCGGTCATTTCGAAGATCTACCTGAAGTCCTTTAGGCAAAATCCGGTTAATTTCCTGCACCACCGGCCGAACAGCGTCTGAGACTGAAATGGGTGTTTGTTCACCCACCCGAAAGACATCGATCATCACGGCGGGTTGGCCGTTGAAACTAGATGAAACCGAGATCTCTTCAAAGTCGTCATGGATAACGGCAATATCTTCAAGTAAAATTTTTGTGCCGTCTGCTGTGGTAATAATGGGAATTTTGGCGAATTCATATCCAAAATCACGTCTTTCCATCATACGAACCAGTATGTCCCCCGATTCGGTTTTGATGGCGCCTCCGGGAAGTTCCACCGATGCCCGTTGAATTCGCATGGCAATATCATCGAGGGTGAGTGAATATCGGCGAAGTGTGTCCTGGGGGATTTCAACACTGATTTCATAATTTCGAATGGGAGTTATTTCTACTTGCGAAATTTCCGGATCCTGCAAAAGACGGTCGCGGATAAACTCCGCATACTCCCTGAGAATCCGTTCACTCTGGTCTCCATACAGGGCAAGGGAAACCACATAGCGTTTTCTGGAAACGATCGCCACAATAGGTTTTTCTGAGTCTTCAGGAAAGGAGGTAATGCGGTCCACTTCATTTTGGATATCCTGTGCAAGCTTTTGAAGATTTTCCCCCTCGATCATATCGACCATGATGGAGGCTAAGCCCTCACGTGATGTCGAACGGACTTCATCAATTCCTTCAAGTCCCGATATTGCTTCTTCTATGGCTTGTATAATCCCTTTTTCAACTTCCTGAGGACTTGCCCCGGGGTATACCACGGTAATTTGCACCTGGTCGGTTTCAAAATCGGGAAAGACTTCCTGTTTTATATTGGAGGCCAGAATGACTCCTCCGACCAGAAATACCAGCATCAGAAGGTTGGCAGCCACCGAATGGCCTGCCATCCAGGCAATTGGACCTTTGGTAATGTTCGACGCAGGTTTATCGTAATCCATACTATGATTTTTCTTTAACCGGATCAGCCTGACCCGGTTCTATGAAGTTTTTTTTCGAAGTCTCCCGTTGCAAAGGCATACCTTCAACCGGAGCAGAAAGATCGGTAACAACCAGCAGTTCACCGGGCTGAATTCCACCGTCGATGATTACCGTATCAACCTCTCTCCAAACCGGTTGAACTTCTTTAATTTCAAGGTTTGAATTTTCGTTCATAACCCAGATATAGGCATTTTCCCTGAGAGCTGTTCTTGGGATTTGATAGACGTTTTCAAGCATATTGCCTTCGATTTCCACATGAACATAGTCGCCGATCAAAAGCGGAGGCGGACCATCTTTTTGTTGTTCAAGCCCTAACGGGTCATTGACTTCAATCAGAATTCTGGCCATTCGCCCTTCATCGGAAAGGTCTCCCAATAGCCGCGCGACTTTGGCTGCTTTTTTGAACCGGCGTGCATACAGGATATTCGCAGTCGATGCCGGATCACCCTGTCTGTGCGGAATTTTAATCCAGCTTAAACGCTCCACCGGTATTGACGTCTGAATCCAATAGGTGTCAGTGCCGATCATGTCGGCAAGGGACTGTTGTTCGGTCACCTGAGACCCTACATTTATATGTCTGTTTCTGACAATGGCATTAAAAGGCGTTGTGATTACCGTGCGGGATAAATCCAAATTTGCCTTTTTAACTTCAGCTTCAGCCGCAGTAATTGCAGCTTGCGCCTTTTCAAGATGAGGTTTTCGAAGGGCAAGCTCGATTTCCCGGGCCGAGGCTTCTTTTTCCAGGCCGAGCAATTCCCATTCCCTCCTGGCGACTTCTTGTCTGCCAAGTTCGAGCTTATACTCATAGACGGCATCGGCCAGGGCTTTTTCTTTTTGAATTAAAGCCAACTCATAATCCACGGGATCTATCTGAAGAATTTTTGTCCCCGCTTTCAGAAATCCCCCTTCGATAAACTCCGGATGAATGTCGATAATTTCGCCGGATACGCGGGATTTCAATTCCAGATTTCGGGCAGGTATGATGGTTCCCATGGCATGAATCATTGCAAGATGATTTCCCGGAAAAAGTTCTTTCACCTGTACTACCGGTGCCAATCTAACCGGTGGACGTCGTTCGCTTGTCGGGCCGGTATTTTTTAAATAAGAGGACGCTGCTATTCCCGTAATAATGACAACTACAGGTAACATAATCTTAAATATCAAAGTGATCCACCCTGATAAAACCTTGGGTTGGTTCTTTGCTTTTTTTTCCTGAGCGTTATCTTGCATGATCTTTTTTTCTCGAGGTTTAACTATCGGATGATATCAAATCCGATGTCCATGTGGCTCCAAGAGCACGGAATAATTCGACCCGGTTTGCCATAAGTGTTGCCTGCTGGTCGATGAGGTTAAGTTCCAGATCCTGAACTGTCAGAATCTGGGTGAGTACCGGCAGATAATCGATCAGGCCGTGTCGATAACGAATAGATGCCTGTTCCAGTGCTTTTCTGGCAGTATCGATAACTTGGTTTAATCTTTCAATATGTTCCATCTGCGTGCTTTCCGTTACCAGCGCATCTTCAACTTCCCGAATGGCTACCAAAACCGTTTGCCTGTAAATGGCAAGGTTTTCATCCTCAAAAGCCCTGGATCTTTCTATTTCAGCTTGCCTGAGATTTCCATCGAAAATCGGTGCCGCAAGGTTTGATGTCAGGCTCAGCAGCCAATTGTCCAGCAGAAGATCCAGGTGTTGGCTGGTAAAAACGCCTCCGGCTGAAAAAGAAATATTCGGAAGGCGATCAGCCTTTGCTGCAGCCAGATTCCAGCCTGAGGATTTGAGCCGGAATTGCACTGCACGTATATCCGGACGGTTTTCAAGAAGATCCACCGGTATTCCGGAAGGAGGCATGGGGGCCAATTCGGGCAAATCAACACGTAAAATTTCAATTGAACCGTGTGGAGCTTTTCCTGAAAGTACGGCCAGTTCATTGTTTAAGCGGCGTTTTCTGGCATCCACCAAAGGTATTTGTGCCCGGATGTTGTCAATGACCTGTTGTTGCTGGAATACATCCAGGGCCGATACCATGGATTGGCGAAATCTTAGCTTAATAAGTTCCAAAAAGGTTTCGTTGTTATGGAGCTGATCATTTAAAAGCTGCAACTGCATCCTTTGGGAGATGATTTGAAGCCATCGTATGGCTATTTCGGCTGCCAGTGTGACGGCTGTGGCGCCAAAATCCTGTTCTTCAGCCTCGGCAATATTAACAGCCGCAAGTTTTTCAGCAAGATTTTTTCCCCACAAATCCAAATCATAGTTGCCGGCAATACCCAGGCTGTAATCTCTTGCAGTGTTTGCAGGCAATGAACCGTTTTCGGTTTGTCTTCGGGTATGAACAGTGCCTGCTGTTGCAAAAAGGTCCGGGTAAAGATCGGCTCCGGCAATGACTGACAATGCCCTGGCCTGTTGAACTCTGGCCCATAACGCCTGTAAATTTAAGTTATCTGAGAAAGCATCTTCAATAAGCGCATTTAACTCGGGATCCTGAAACGTTTCCCACCATTTTAAACCGGGGTCGACATCGGATGAAAGTGTCGAAAAGTTTTCCGGAATAAGTTCGCTCAGGGATGGAACCGGATCAGGATGAAACGGCCTGCATGCGGATAAGCAAAAAATGATCCCGGCAATTAGCGTTAAGGTGAAACATCTTGATACCATTTAATAATAGCCTTTTAACAATATAAAAAAAATGAACCGTAATTAATAAATTGAAATTCCGGAGTATTCCGTCATGTCGGACTTGATCCGGTATTTGGAGAAGATAAAATCTTTTTGAGAAACCTTCCGGTATGGGAAGCTTCATTTTCAGAAAGTTCTTCAGGACTGCCAAATCCGATTACGTAGCCGCCTTCATCTCCTCCTTCGGGACCCAGATCGATAATATAGTCAGCCGATTTGATAATGTCCATATGATGTTCAATGACCACGACCGTGTTGCCGGTATCCACAAGACAGTTCAACACTTCCAGAAGTTTACTGACATCTTCCATATGAAGACCGGTAGTGGGCTCATCCAGAATATAGAATGTCCGACCCGTTTCTCTTTTGCTCAATTCCCGTGAGAGCTTGACCCGTTGTGCTTCGCCCCCGGACAATGTAGTGGCGGGTTGTCCTATCCGAATGTATCCCAGCCCGACATCTATGACCGTTTTTAATTTGTTTCGAATAGTCCCGATATTTTCAAAAAACCGGTATGCCTGATTGACCGTCATGTCAAGGACATCCGAGATGGTTTTTCCTTTATAGCGAATCTCTAAAGTTTCACGGTTGTACCGTTTTGCTCTGCAGACATCACAGGTCACATAGACGTCGGGAAGAAAATGCATTTCAATTTTAATGACTCCATCGCCGGTACAAGCCTCGCACCTTCCGCCCTTAACATTAAAACTGAAACGACCCGGTTTGTAACCTCTCATTCTGGCTTCGGTGGTTTTTGAAAAAAGCTCCCGGATAAAAGTAAAAAGACCGATATAAGTGCCGGGATTGCTTCGGGGAGTTTTTCCGATCGGAGATTGATCTATATGAATCACTTTGTCCACATGTTCAAGTCCCAAAAGCTTTTTGTGATGTCCGGCAAGGGTTCTGGAACGATAAAGTTGCCGGGAGAGTCCCCGGTAAAGTGTTTCCAAAACCAGTGTTGATTTCCCGGATCCGGATACACCGGTAACACAGATGAAGCATCCCAGAGGAAACTTCACATCGATATTTTTAAGATTGTTTTCCGAAATGCCTTCAATGGTAATGTGATGACCGTTGCCGGACCTTCGTTGGGAGGGTGTTTTGATTTGTCTTTTGCCGGATAAATACTGGCCGGTCAGTGAGGTTTCGCAGGTTATGAGTTCATTGGGTGTACCTGAAAATACCACATTGCCGCCATTGATTCCCGCCCCGGGTCCCATGTCCACAACGTAGTCCGCTTTTTGAATAGTTTCTTCATCGTGTTCAACCACCAGAACCGTATTTCCCAAGTCCCGCATTTGGAACAGGGTTTTCAAAAGTCTTTGATTATCACGTTGATGAAGTCCGATGCTGGGTTCATCCAATACATATAATACTCCGGTCAATTTGGAACCGATTTGAGTGGCCAAACGAATCCGCTGACTTTCTCCGCCGGAAAGTGTATTGGCCGCACGGTCCAGAGTCAGATACCCTAAACCGACATTTTCAAGAAACAGAAGACGTTCGGTAACCTCTTTTAAAATTCGCTGAGCAATGATTGCTTTTTGGCCTTTGAGAGATAGTTCATTAAAAAAATGACCGGCCTTAAATACCGACATGGCTGAAATTTCGGCAATGTTGCATCGGCCCACTTTTACGGACCTGCTTGCTATATTCAATCGGGAACCATGGCATTCCGAACATGGACGAAAAGTCATGTATTGTTTAATTTCTTCTCTGGATTGGGTTGATTCGGTTTCCAGATAGCGTCTTTCAAGTTTGGGAATGATGCCTTCAAAAGCTTTCTTATAGGTATAACGCCTGTTTTTGCTTTCAAAATAAAAAGCTATTTCATCATTACCTGAACCATAAAGGAGAACATGGATAAAACTTTCAGGAAGATTTTTCACCGGGTCGTATATATCCACACCATAATGTTTTGTCAGGGCATCTATAAATTCGAAAAAACGAATGGAATTTTTATTGGCCCAGGGTGCTACAGCCCCTTCTCTCAATGACAATGACGGATTGGGAATGATGAGTTCAGGATCGATTTCAGTGGTGGCACCCAATCCATCACATTTATTACAGGCTCCCTGAGGAGAGTTAAAGGAGAAACTGGCTGGTGTAAACTCGGGATAGCTGATGTTGCAGGAAATACACGCAGATTTTTCACTGAAAATGAAAGGTGAATTTCCAATCACATCTACGGTAACAACGCCATCCGATAAAGAAAGTGCCATCTCCAGGGAATCCGTTAAACGGTTTCGGATACCTTCTTTTATAACAAGTCTGTCCACCACGACTTCGATTGTGTGCTTTTGATTTTTAACCACCCCCACCATATCTTCAAGTTCAAAAATTTTGCCGTCGACTCGAATTCTTGCAAATCCTTCTTTCCGGAGCTGCCGGAACCTTTTTTCCCAGCCACCCTTTTGATCCGTAACAATAGGGGCAAGGATAATAATTTTACTCCCCACCGAAAGATCCATGATCTGATAGACGATTTGATCAATACTCTGGGAGGTGATTGGTTTGCCGCATTTGTAACAATGGGGTGTACCGATTCTGGCAAAAAGAAGCCTGAGATAGTCATGAATTTCCGTGACGGTCCCAACAGTGGATCGAGGGTTGTGACTTGCTGATTTTTGTTCTATTGCAATGGCCGGGGAGAGACCTTCGATATGGTCTACATCCGGTTTTTCCATCCTTTCAAGAAACTGACGGGCATAAGTGGAAAGAGATTCCACATATCTGCGTTGCCCCTCGGCATAAAGGGTGTCAAATGCAAGAGTGGATTTTCCGGAACCGGACAGGCCTGTAATGACCACCAGCTTATTTCTGGGAAGCTCAAGATCAATGTTTTTCAGGTTATGTTGCCGGGCACCGCGTATAATGATTTTGTCAGATTCCATACAATTTAAGATAATACAAAAGCCGCTTTTAATTTTCAAACAAAATAAATTGTTAATATTTATTTATCAAAAACTTTAGTTACTTAGAATATATCTTTATATATAAGCTCAATTATTAAAGAAAATAAGAGGTTTTAAAAGATATTGAGAGATATTTTGTTTTTCGGTGATTGTTAACAACCTGATCATAATCGATAACATGCCGAATCTGGTTGCATAATATCGGTTTATAAAAAATGGTCGATTTATGAGGGATTCAACATAAATAAAGTATTATAAACTAATAATAATAATATGTTATCTAATTGTTAACAACGTGTTAGGAAAGGTTCCGGCAATCTCGAATCATCCGGTTTGACACTCTCGAACCGATACATTAAATAAGCTCGTAAATGTTGTCCTAACCGCACCAATAAATTTTAATCTTTCTAATCTGTTCTATTTTGTAATTTTGACAATAAATATTGTCAACGGCAGCGTTTTATCTGATTTCTTAAAAGAAAGAGTATGGTGACCAATGAATGAGACGTGGGAAGAGATTAAATCCGAACTTAAAAACCAAATTCCGGACCATAGTTTCAAAATGTGGATAGAGCCGCTGGTTTTTGAGACCTTGGAAAACAACGCAATGGTGATTTCCGCTCCCAATTTTTTTTCCAGAAAGCGGGTTTTGGATTACTATGGGGAGATTATTGAAAGAGAGCTGATAAATGCCGGTGGGAAAGTCAGTCGTTTAAAAATAATTCTTTCGGGAAAAAAAGAGAAGCCGGTAAAAAATGGGTTTGAAATCAGTCAGCAACTGATTTTGCCCATGATGGACTTTCAGCCTCAGAACGGACGGAAGCTTCGCCAAGATTTTACCTTTGATAATTTTGTGGTGGGCATGAACAATGATTTTGCGTATTCGGCGGCATTGTCTCTTGCATCCAGGCGTGAGTCCAACCAGCATTCGCTTTATCTGCTGTCAGACACGGGAATGGGAAAAAGTCATCTGTCACAGGCGATAGGACATCATATTCTATCCCATGGAAAAGGTGAGCGTGTTTATTATATTACGGCGGAGGACTTTACAAATGAGATGGTCAGGGCTTTCAGGCAGAACTGTCTTGACAAATTCAAGCAAAAGTACCGGGATGGGTGTGATGTTCTGTTGTTGGAAGATATCCATTTTCTAACAGGAAAAGATCGCACCCAGTCCGAACTTTCACTGACCCTGGATTATCTTCTCGATGCCAGAAAGCGTGTTATTTTCAGCAGTTGTATGAGGCCGAATGAAATTCCGAAACTCAGCGACCAGCTCAGATCGCGCCTGTCCTGCGGACTGATATCGCCGATTGATCCGCCGGATTTTCGAACACGGGTGAGAATTCTCACCAAAAAGGCCAGGGAAAAAGGGTATGAGCTGCCCATGGATGTTATCGAATATCTCGCCAATGAGCTAACGGACGATATTCGTCAGCTTGAGAGCGGGTTGATCGGAGTGGTGGCCAAATCATCTCTTCTCGGGGTGGATGTGGATATTAAACTGGCCGAAAGCGTTGTAAAAACCATCAGCCAGAAACAGAAAAAAATTACCGTAGAGGCTATCAAGAGGCTAGTGTGTAAAGAATTTAACGTCACCGAGAAGGATATTGTTTCAAGCTCGCGAAAACACAGTATTGTCCGTCCACGACAGGTTGCCATGTATTTGTCGCGGCGATATACTGATTCTCCCCTTCAGGTTATCGGTAAAAGTTTCAACCGTTACCATGCCACCGCTCTTCACTCCATCGGTGCCGTGGAGAAAGAAATCAAAAATAACGGTGCTTTTCAAAAACAGGTGGAGATATTGGGGAAAAAAATCGAGCTGGGGAATTTTTAACCTTTAAAGACCTTGAAAAGGATTTTGAATGCAGTCCTATGACCATTTCCAATGCTACATTCACAAAGCTTGAAGCTATAGCAGGAAGAGACCATTGCACGTGCAAAAAGGAGGATCTGGCTTGCTATGGATATGATGCCACAGCCCGGATGCATCTTCCTGATGCCGTGGTTTTTCCGGAAAATGCCCGGCAAATATCTTCCATACTAGAACTGGCCAATGCTGAAAAATTTTTTGTCATTCCACGGGGCGCGGGTTCCGGAATGACCGGCGGTGCAGTGCCTGTCCGGGGTGGAGTGGTGCTTGCCACATCACGGATGAATAATATCATTTCCATAGATACCGACAATTTGATTGCCGATACACAACCAGGAGTTATCACCGGCCATTTTCATGTTGCTGTGGAAAAAATGGGGTTATTTTATCCTCCCGATCCCGCCAGTTCCGATTTTTCCACACTGGGAGGAAACGTTGCCGAGTGCGCAGGGGGGCCCAGGGCTGTCAAATATGGTGTCACAAGAGATTATGTATTGGGCCTGGAAGCGGTTTTGCCCACCGGTGAAATAATACATACAGGGGTGCGAACTGCAAAAGGTGTTGTGGGATATGATCTCACAAGGCTTATTACCGGTTCGGAGGGAACACTGGCAGTTATCTCGGCCATGACCTTGAAACTTCTACCCCTACCCGAGGCCGTAGGCACAATGACGGCAAGCTTTGACCGAATGGAAGATGCGGCGGATACGGTTTCGGAAATCATTCGGCAAAGTATGATTCCACGAAACATAGAGTTTATGGACAATGCTTCAATACAGTGCGTAGAAACTCAATTGAAAATCGGACTTCCTGTCAATGCCGGCGCATTGTTGATTATGGCTGTGGATGGTTCCCATAGTGAAGTTGCCGACGGAATGGAAAAACTTCGGACAGTTTGTGAAAAGATGCGCGCAACAGAAATTCGTGTGGCACAAAGCTCTCAGGAGGCTCAGAACCTTTGGCGTGCCAGAAAAGCGATTTCTCCGGCCTTGTTTAAATATGGTCCTGATAAAATCAACGAGGATATTGTCGTGCCAAGAAGCAAAATCCCTGATATGGTCCGCAGGATCAAAGCCTTAAAGGACGAGACAGGCCTGACAATTGTGGCTTTTGGCCATGCAGGGGACGGTAATATCCATTTTAATATCATGCTGGACAGGCGAAATCCGGAAGTTTTAAAACTCGCTGAAAAGACAATCGAAACCCTTTTTGATTATACACTTGAGCTTGGTGGAACCATTTCGGGTGAACATGGTGTGGGCATAACCAAAATGGCGTTTATAAACAGAGAAATCGGGCCGGTAGAATTATTATTGATGAAAAAAATAAAGACGGTTTTTGATCCCAACGACATTCTCAATCCCGGCAAGATTTTTCCTGTATGATAAGAAAAACCTTGCGGCCTGCAAGGATAAAGGTCTCGGTTGTCAGGTTTCAGCGCTTCTTGAAGCAATCCACCTTCCTGACCAAAAGACAACCATTCGATCACCAGCAGCTTTATAATCAAATAGCTTCCTGAATTTCTATTTACTGTTGATCCTCCGAATTTCGTGTCCAAGGGTGGAATAGGACCATTTTTTCCCGGTTCTTGACTTTAATCCGCGTTCATCCAGAAGCTTTATAATATCCGTCTTGGGTATTCCCTGGTCAAGCCATTCTTTTATCATATCCATGGCTTTTTCGAATTGTTCACTGTAAACTTCTTTGACGGGTGGGATGTAATCGGCCGATTCATTGTCTGTTTTGAATTCAACCGTCCGTTCAAAAGGCTGAATAGAAATGGGTGTGTTGCTCGCCTCTTGGGCACGCGCCATTTCTTCGTACACCGGACATTGCAAATCACAGCACGCCTTAAACGGGTTCTTTTCAAGCCGGCACTCAAAGCTGACATCGGAATTGTAGATATACCTGATATTGCTCTTGGTACTATGCCGTATCCGGGAAGGTGAACTGGAAGATAGCGCAGATAATACATTGATACAATATCCGATCATCCACTCCCGGCAGTCATCCGCGGACATCCCGATGTATTTACACCAGGAAGCTATGTATTGGGTTATGTCCTGACGTGAAGGAGGATCGGCACCATCCTGGAATCGTTCCAACTTCAGTCCATTTGCCACCAGGTCTTTAATGCACGGAAAAAAACACTGCTCATTATTTTCGGGCAACTTATCTCTTAATATTTTCAGATGGCTTGACGATTTCATTGAAAAATCCGCATTCTCCGGATGGGCGTTCCCGCCCGTTATATGTGTTTTCACATGATTACCTGAAACATCACAGAAGCGTTCGTATCACGCGCCTTAAAGCCGAATGATTCGCAGTAATTCCCATTGCCGACAATATGGTTATTTTCCATGACGACCACGGAAAACAAAGAGTTGCTTAGACCGATTTCAGTACCCCTTTCGTTGGCTTTCGACCAGCAGAAAGAGTCGTTCAGTTTTCTTATAATACCACGGATTGCATTACGATGAAACAGCATTGATCCAGGAAATGAAAAGGCACCTTTACTGTCGGTAGTGCCGGAGGAAAAGATACCAGAATACGATCCGAAATTACCATTCAACCCAGCATTCCTTTGGTGAAAAAAGTGATGGCCTTTTTAACGCGATGACTGATGCTTTATAAGCAGTGGCTGAACGAAAACTTTCCCGGAGGGCTGAACTTTATACACACTTAACACCGTGGGTAAGAATATGATGTCAGGTTCGTTATTCGGGCCTCATTTTAATTGAATCTATCGGGATAAACGTTGCGAACGCTGTGTAACCGTTGCGTCCGTTGCGATTATAACAGACCTTTGAGCTTACGATGATGAAGAGGATGCTCTGAAACGCCTCTCTGCTCCAGCGGTCTTCTCATACTTGAAAACATTCTGGATGTCTGCTGCCAGTTGTTGTCCTTTAGGTGTCGGCCAGCAGGCCAGACGTTTTGTGTGGTAAAGATCCGGGCGCATTTCGATCAGGTCATGGCCTCTGCGAATAGGATTGCCGTGCTTGTCTTTGTCCAAGAAGATCGACAAAGCCCGACAGTTGCGGCTGACTGAGGCCTGTGTCACGTTAAGTTGCTCACCCAGGTCCGTCTGTGTAATTCCTGGTTCGTTCATGATTGCGATCAGGATTCTGATTTGTTGTTCTGGTGCTCCCGGAACTGTCTCACTAATTCTGTCCATGAATCTTGCAATTCTTTGATATGTATCCATAATGCTTCTCCTTCTGTGATTTCAAGTTCAAAGTTACACCTTTATTTGGGTTGTGTATGATCCTGATTAGCTCAATTCAAATCAGGTTTTGAAATTTAACGCTTTAAATGTACAGTTTATTAATCTTCTACCAAATTAAACTACCCGCCAAAATACGACTTCCCCCCACTCTATCATCGTTTATTGAAACCAATTTAATTCTTGCGCGATCGGGATTTTTTGGGCTATTTATTGAGGCCCATAATTTCCAAAAAACTGTTGCATCATTTTTCCTAAGGTGCTTATTTCTGGCATGCCACAGGGGTTTCATAACCAAAATTACTTCTTGCGGAAGATTTTTATTAAGATATACATCTTGTACGATATTAATATTTTGCTTATTAAGCATATCGAACAGGCCATTTTTAAATATTATTATATCTTCTTTTGCTTTTGCCAACTTTAAAGCTCGTTTTCTTTCATTCTCAATCCTCCTATGTTCAGCTTCAGCCCTTTTTATTTCTTTTTCAATCTCCTGTTGTTTTTCCTTTTCCAATTGGGCAGCAATTGCAACTTGTACTCTCCTTTCTTTAGAAGGTAAAGAAGTTCGGCATTTTGACACAAGAGCAATAATTGAAAAAATAATAACCCTTGATAAAATCAATAACCCGATTGGAAAAATTCAGCCGGGTTTATTATTGTGAAAGGCCAAAAACCTCATGAAATCAGGTCAAGAATTTTTTATTAGGGATAGGTTAGGGACAAACCCATAAGGCATTCAAAAGGGTTACCAAGTTCAATTTGGTAACCCTTTATTTTTACTGGTGCCGGAGGTCGGAATCGAACCGACATGGACGCAAGGTCCGGGGGATTTTGAGTCCCCTGCGTCTACCTATTTCACCACTCCGGCAATTGACGGAAGCCATTTATGGCAAAAATATTTTGCATTGTCAATATGTTTGAGCATTCTCAGGCAATTAAGTTATGCTCAGTGCGGCAAAGAATTTTTCTGCTGAGATAATGCCTTCTCTTACGATAATACATTTGTTTTGAGCAACATCCACTACTGTGGAGCCGGCACCGCCTAAAAGTGGTCCGGCATCCAGCACCAGATCGACCTTGTCCAAAATCATTGAATCAAGGCTTCCGATATCCGCAACCCCGGGCTGTCCTGACAAATTGGCGCTGGTGCCGGTTATGGGGTTATCTAAGAGCTTGGTTAAGGCCGATGCCACAGGGTGACCCGGGAGGCGAACACCGATTTTGTCCGTATTTCCTGTAAGAATTTTTGAAAGGGTTTGCCTGGCTGAAAAAATAATGGTCAGTTTACCGGGCCAGAATGCTTTCATGAGCCGCCGGGCATGCGGTGGAATATTTTGAACAAGCGAATGAAGAGCGTCCTGGTTTTTTATCAGAATAAGAAGCGGTTTATCTGATGGGCGGTTTTTTATTTTGAAAATTCTGGAAACGGCATCCGGATTCAGTGCATCCGCCGCTAATCCATAGAGGCAGCGGGTTGGAAAAATGACGATTCCTCCACTGTTTATAATCTGCGCAGCTTCCTTTAAAATGCCAAGATTCGGAGAGTTCGGATCGATGACCCGGATTTTAGTGCTGGGATTCAATTTTTACGGCTTTTTCTTCAACTTGGCCGGCAAGCTGTTTTTTGTACTCCAATAGCTTGGCTTGCAGCGTAACATCAGAAGTGGCCAGAATTTGCAGGGCAAGAATGCCCGCATTTACTGCGCCTGGTTTTCCGATGGAAACCGTGGCCACAGGAATTCCCGGCGGCATCTGTACGGTTGACAACAGGGAATCCAGACCTTTAAGGCAGGAAGAATCAATTGGGATGCCAATTATCGGCAAAATGGTATAGGCTGACATGGCGCCGGCCAGATGGGCGGCATGGCCTGCACCTGCTATAATCACCCTGATTCCTCTTTCCATGGCTGTTTTTGCATATTCCGAGGCCCGTTGGGGGCTTCTATGTGCTGAGGCCACAGTCATCTCATAGGGAACTTCAAACTTTTTGAGCACAGAAGCAGCTTCTTTCATAATTCCAAGATCCGAATCACTTCCCATAACAATTCCCACAAGGGGTTTTTGTACTGCCATTGTTTTTTTCTCCTAATTGTTTTTATTGATTTTCTTGCCTATGTCTGTGGCCATTTGTTCAAGAACTTGCTGTTTTTTTAACTCAAGTTCGTGATGACCTATCATAGCTCCTTTTAGCCCTCCGCTCAGGGCGATTTCAGAAAGATAAATAGTATTGTTTTCAAAAATCATCAGATCGATATGAGCATAAGGAAAATTACCCCTTGCCATGACTCTTTGGGAGAAATGAATGTGTTCCTGCTTTAAAGTGTAGGGGGTGCTTTTTCCACCGGCTGCAAGATTGCACCTGAAATTGTATGGATTTTCACGGGTATAAGCCTCTATATAATTCCCGGCAAAAATAGCACGGACATCCGTGAAGTTTGTCAGCAATGGCTGGAGAACAAACGGATAGGAGGTTTCTTCAAGGCCCAGAATGCTGTACAGGTTCTCGATATGATCCCAAAGGCGCACACCATGGCCGCAATGTTTTTGGTCCTCTTTGGTGACCACTTTGCCGATCCCGTTTTTGTTATAAAAGCCGACTGCATTCAGAAGCTCTATTCGTCTTGTAATGACACATGTCAGTGGGGCCATCCAAACATTTAAAATATGTGCCTGGGTGATTTTAGACCGGCTAAGGGTTTGAGAAAGACAAAAGGGAAGGCAAGTGACACCTCTTTCGAGAAGGTCGATCATCATGGGCAGTTCCAAATGTTTAGCTGAAACGGAACCGATGTAGATATCTTTGGGGCCCAGTTGATCATAGGCCGTTTTGAGTTCTTGCGACCCCCTTAAAATCATCAATTATGCCCTGCGCCCGTGCTCTTCAATTCCCAGTTCGATAAGGCGGTCCAGAAGTTTGCTGAATGATAGACCATGGACCTGTGCCGCTTGAGGCAAAAGGCTGGTCGGGGTCATGCCCGGAATAGTGTTGGTTTCCAGAACAAAAATTTCTCCTTCTGAATTCACAATCATGTCGGTGCGACTGTATCCTTTACAAAAAAGCGCCTGATGGGCTTTTACGGCAAGTGATTGAGCTTTTACAGTTTGTGAATGATTTATCCCGGCAGGGCATATTTCCTGCGTTGCACCGGCTTTGTATTTGGCCTCATAATCAAAAAAGGAGTAATCTTTACCCGGAACTATTTCAATCAGGGGAAGAGGTTCCGGTTCATTATTTCCAATGACACCCCCTGTGATTTCCGTTCCCTTGATATATTTTTCAAAAACGATGGTATGATCATATTCAAAAGCTTTCTGTGCCGCAACCTGCAGATCCTTTTTATTGCTAACGATGCTCATCCCGATACTGGAGCCGCCTTCCACGGGCTTGACCACTATGGGGAACCCGATTTGTAAATCGCAGATATCAATGTCGATGGTGTCATTTTTGTGAAAAGCCAAATAAGGGGGGACTAAAATATCGGCTTGTTCATACAACTTTTTAGAAGCCAATTTATTCATGGCCGCAGCACTTCCCAAAACACCCGAACCCTGATAGGGAATGCCTAAAAGCTCCAAAAGTCCCTGAACCGTTCCGTCCTCTCCGTATCGGCCGTGAAGGATCACCATGGCCGCATCGATTTTGGGAGCATCTGCTATGAGTTTTGGAAGATCTTCTTTCGGGTCATAACGAACCACGTTATATTTTTCCTTGTCAAGGGCATTATAAACCTGGTTTCCGCTTTTTAAAGACACTTCTCTTTCGGAAGATGCTCCACCCATTAGCAATGCAATGGTCAGTTTTTTCATCATGTGCCGATATTTCCTTTTTTTGGTTTTACAAGGCTAATTTGGGTTAAAAATCTGTTTTTTGGCCTGGTTATATTCTTCCAACGTAATCAAATTGTTTTCAAAAAGACGAACCAGTTCATTTAACTCTTTTAACCGCATCGTATCAGGATCTTCAAGTTGTTTAACATCTCCTTGGTAATTTTCAAGAAATAAATTCCGGGGCTTACCGACTTTCAAAGATGCAAGGCCTCCCAGGAGACTGATTTCAACCTCCCGACCTCTGAATAATGGGGAATTCATCATTTCCTTTAAGGTTTTTCTTTCCTTTTTCATCTTTCTGTAGAATCGATAGGCTGAAAATATGATAATGCCTGTGCCGGCAAGAAATATCCAAAGCATGTAGTTCACAATGCCTCTGAAAAATATAATCAATACGCCCAGGCCGGCAAGAAGCAGTATGTGAAGCAGTAGAATAAAATACGCTATAAATATACTTTTAATAACGCCATTGTTTTCTTTGACACTATTTACCTTCATGATTTAAAATTCCATCCGGACTTCTGTTACCTGTTTTACTATTTATTACTTTTTGGCCCGAAACGTTCAACAAGATTTGATAAATATTTTTCGGGCATCTCAAAATCAACTGATGATTTACGAATCGAGTTCAATTTCATGATCAGGAAATTGAGTTTCTTCATCACTTTGTATTTTTCCGCTGTGTCATCCATACCAGCAAGAAGATCTTCGGTCTTGTAAATTTCTTTCTTGATCTCTATTTCGGGTGGGAGACAATCGGCATTTTTCAGGATTTTGTATGAAAGCTTCAACTCTTCGGGGACTCCGGCAAGTTCATCGAGGTTCAGGGGTTTTCCGGCTCCCTCCAGATTGTCGAAATCACCTTTTCTCTGAGCTATTAAAATCCGTTCTTCAACAATTTTTTCAAACCCTGGAATCATTGTATGTTTTGAATCCTTATCAGTTTAAAGAGGTTTTATCATTGAAGGCGTATTATAGTATATTTTCAGTTGTATTTGCAAGGTCAAAAAAATGAGAATCAACAACGCTTTCAGCCGAATTATCATAGAATTGGTAGTTTCTTTAAAAAGCAGGATATGTCAGTTTTTTGCGATTTCACGGTTATTGAGTCCTGAAAAGAAAAAGCTCCCGGATTTAGTAAAATCGCAAGAGCTTTAAATACAAATTTGGTGGCGATGCAGGGATTCGAACCCCGGACACTGCGGATATGAGCCGCATGCTCTAACCGGCTGAGCTACATCGCCAAACAAACTCATTTTCCAATTTTGACTGTATTCATGGGATTATACCGATTTTTGAAAACATACGATACGGTTCCCTCAACCAAACAGCCGACTTTTTTATCAGTTACATTTATTTTAGTCAAGTTTAATCAAGTTTAAACGTTCATTTTTTTAGGCCGGGGATGAACTTTCTATTAAAACCTCAAATTCTTCAAGCTGTTGGGGTAATTCTGAAAAGATAATCATAAAAGGAACGGCTTGCCCGGGCTGAATAATTACATTTGAACTGTTTTGTCCGCGACGATTGTTTAAACGATTTTTAATAGCTTCCATGTCCAGACTGCGATATTCCAGCTCAGAGAACATATTGCCGGCATAAACCTGTTCAGTATGGGACAATTTTTTTGCAGGTTCATATAATTTACCGGTAATTTTTATGAAGCTTCTGGGTTCGGCGTATTCATTTTTTATGATGCCTGTAATGATAAATATTTTTCCGGCGTGTCGGTTTTCATCAAATTTGCTGTTCAGATCAACAGCGATCAATTTAAGATTTCCGGGATCAGGCGTTTGGGTTTTCAAGAAGCTTCCAATTATAGGAATCTGTGAAACCGACATGTTAAAGCCGGTAAATAAACCATAACCTGCAGCGGCCAACATCAATAAAACAATGGCAACAAGAACCATTTTACCAAACCCGCTTTTGGATTTGATCTCTTCATCTTCTATGCTCACATCATCATCTGTTTCGTCATCACGCAACGTGTCCGATAATGTGACCGTATTAAAAACCTTGTGAATTTTTCCCTCGGGTTCATCCAGGTTATAATCGTCTTTTTCCGTTAAAAAAGCTTCTTCACGATTTTCATCCATATCATATCGAGTATCTTCAATACCTTCAGGATATTCATCCATATCAAATTCAGTATCTTCAATTTTTTCGGAATAATCGGATTCTATTTCCACTGCTTTTTCCGAAGATTCAGAATCTGATTCTTCTCCTTCATGAAATACTGTAAGGGATGTCCCTTCGTCTATATCTGGTTCTAAAGCAAGATCGAATTCAAGTTCTTCATCGTCATTTTCTGATTTCAAAGATTTTGTGTCGACTTCGGATTCTTCCTCAAGGTCTATTATTTCTTCTAAATCCGACAGGTCGAATTCTTCATCGAACGCTGTTGAGTCATCCGTTTTTTTATGATCGTTAACATCAAAATCCAATTCAGGGTCATCCGTTGATTTGACATCTTTCAGATCATCAGCGGGGTCATCTTCCATTTCGAGATCAAGGTCAAAATCGAAGTCAATTTCATCATCCTTTTCACTCGGAAAGAATTCATCAATCTCTGATAAATCTATTTCTTTCCCATTTTTGTCCGACCCATCATCTAAAGAGATTTCTCCTTCATCATTGAGAAATTTGTCCATAGAAAGAATCTCGTCATCGTCTTGCGATATGGAATCGAGATCCTCAAAGGAGGCCGATGTTTGTACGGATTGTTTTTCATCTTCCCCGAACAAATCATCCAATTCGGACAAGTCGATATCCTCTGCTTCATCAACCTGTTCTGATTCTGATAACCCGGATGTCTCTTCTTTTTCAAAGTCAAAGTCAAAATCAAACTCCAAGTCCGAATCTTTTGAGTCGGTATCAGTTTCCGAAAGGTTTTCCACCAAATCGTCATCTTTGTCAAATAAGTCATCCAATTCGGCAAATTCAAAATCATCATAATTTTCTTGATGGTCATCACTTTCCAGGGTATCGCCATCAAAAGTTTTGCCGTTTTCTTCCTGAAGTATTTTTTCGATCTCGGCCAAATCCAAATCTTTGCCGGCATCCGGCTTGCGATGGAATTTGTTTTCCTCAACCTGTTGCTGGTCAGAGGACAAATACGGTTTAGTGTCTATTTTTTCTTCAGATTCCATGGAGAGGGTGCTTTGTTGAACATCGGGTTCCTTGTGAATATGGGGGGGAAAGACTTGAAAAATATAATTACATTTGGAGCATTTGACCTTGGAGCCTGTATCCTTGACAAGTTTATCGCTCAGATTGAAACCCGTATTACAATTTTTGCAAGTGATAATCATATCATAACCTCACCGGTTAAAGTTTCAGATGATAAATATCTGGTAGGTATCTGTATTTTTCTGCAAAATCAAGTCCATATCCCACCAGAAATCCCTCTTTTACCACATGGCATGCATAACGAATATCTATTCTTTTTTTCTTTCGTTCCTGCTTGTCAATAAGAGTGCAGATCTGAACAGATTTTGGATTAAATGCGAAAAGATAATCCACAAGGAAAGAAATCGTCAAACCTGTATCGATGATATCCTCAATGATTAGAACATCTTTATTTTTTATCTCGGTTTCCAGTTCATAAGTCAACCGTATTTTTTCAGTTGTTGCAGATTCTGTGCCATAACTGGAAACCCTGACAAATTCAACTTCAACCGGAATTGAGAGTTTTCGGATAAGATCGGAAAGAAATATAAATGCCCCTTTAAGTACTCCAATTACAACCAGTTCAGATTGAGCATAGTCAGCCGAAATTTTTGCAGCGATAGCAGTCACCCTTTGATCAATTTCGTTTTTGCTTAATATGGGAATAAGTTCAGGCATAATGCAATATACAATATCTGTTTTTTCCTTACCAAGAAATTAAAGTCCTGTTTCAGCTAATTTTTTAACCAGTTCCATCTGGGTGTCATTAAGGTGTTTGGGCATTTTAATCCGGATTTTAATGAACATGTCTCCCTTTCCCTCTCCCCTCATATGGGGCAAGCCTTGGGCAGGGATGCGCATTTGCGTGTTGTGTCTGGTTCCCGGGGGAATTTTCATATTCAGTTCCTTGCCGGCCAGAGTAGGAATATTAATTTGGATTCCCAGGAGCGCTTCGGTCAGTTTGATATCCCGGGTGATAAAAAGATCATATCCATCGACTTTATAAACAGGATCATTCAGCAAAACGGTCTTAATGAACAGGTCTCCAGGAGGTCCTCCCAAAGGGCTGGGTTGTCCTTTTCCGGAAAGTCTCAGCTTTTTACCCGGAATCATTCCTTTCGGTATGGTTACGGTCAATTTTTCAGCCTGTCCGGCATGGCGTATATCCACGGTTTTTTGTGTGCCTGTGGCCACTTCCTGCAAGGTTAAGGGAAGCTCGTAGATCAGATCATTGCCTTTTGAAGGGCCTCTTTGATGTCCAAAACCACCAAATGGGTTTTCCTGTCTATAAGAAAATCGCTGTCCCCTTCCTCCCCCTCCAAAAATACCGGCCCCTCCGAAACCGAATTCTTTTAATATATCGGAGAAATCGAATCCCCTGAAAATATCTTCCTGTGAAAATTTCTGATGAAACCCGGCTGAACCATAAGTATCGTATTGTTGCCGTTTTTCCTTATCGCTTAAGACAGCATAGGCCTCACTGATGGATTTAAACTTTTCCTCAGCATTCTTATCCCCTTTTGCATGATCAGGGTGGTATTTCATGGCCAGTTTTCGATAGGCTTTTTTTATATCATCGACATTCGCCGATTTGTCCACTCCGAGAATTTTGTAATAATCCTTTTCTTCCATTTTTATTATCAATCCCTTACATCTTAAAGTCGTGCAATATTATTATTTTAATAAGGAAAATCAGATTTACATGTGGAATTAATTTTAAAGTTCCTTTCCCAGGGTGTCAAGAAAACATCAGGACAAAAGATTACCTGAAAGTAGATCTGATAGCAATCATAACAGCAGAAATCGCTGAAGGTGTCATTCCATCTATTCGCCTAGCCTGTCCCAAAGAATCAGGCCGCACCTGTGAGAGCTTTTCCTTAAGTTCGTTGGAAAGACCATATACTGAAGTAAAGTCAAAGTCATCAGGGATTTTAATCTTTTCCAGGCTTTTAAATCGCTGAACTTCTTTTTGCTGCCGATCGATATATCCCTCATATTTGGATTCGATTTCTACCTGCCAGGCTGCTTTTTGTGATAGTTGTCGGGGAGCCGGAGCCAGTATTTCCACATCATGATATCTCAATTCGTTTCTTTTAAGTAGTTGATCCAGATAAACCCCTGATTTAATTGGTGCGGTGCCACGTTCCTGTAAATAATTATTGACCTGTTGGTCAGGTTTAATCACTGTTTTTTTTATTCTTTTCAGCTCGTCCTGAATTTCTTTTTTGTGTTCATTGATTTTATTAAGAGAATCGTCATCAACAAGGCCCAGTTGGTTACCGATTTCCATAAGACGCAAATCCGCATTGTCCTCACGGAGAATGAGCCGGTATTCCGCCCTGGATGTGAAAATTCGATATGGTTCTCGTGTTCCCCGGGTGACGAGGTCGTCGATCATAACCCCCATATAAGCCTGAGATCGATCCAGAATAAACGGTGGCCTTTTTTGTACTTTTAATGCAGCATTAATACCGGCCCACAATCCTTGGGCTGCAGCCTCTTCATATCCTGAAGTCCCGTTGATTTGCCCGGCGAAATACAGACCTCCAATTCGTTTTGTTTCCAAAGTATTTTTCAACTGTATCGGATTGACATAGTCGTACTCGATGGCATAGGCAGGGCGAATCATTTCAGCAGATTCGAGTCCGGTCACGGATCGGATAAATTTTAACTGAATTTCAATGGGAAGGCTGTTACCAAGACCGCTTGCATATATTTCATCGGTATCCAGGCCTTCTGGTTCCAGAATCACCTGGTGCCTTTG
The DNA here is from genome assembly GCA_011389745.1 of Desulfobacteraceae bacterium. GTDB lineage: Bacteria > Desulfobacterota > Desulfobacteria > Desulfobacterales > SKZT01 > SKZT01. The sequence goes on from JAABTQ010000007.1 coordinate 41,952, forward strand.
TTTTTCTGGAAACCGAACGATTTTATCTTCAAAAGAGGGGCAATATCTTGCTGAAACACCTTTTATAATTCCACCGTAAAGGGCCGAAAGATTCAAATTATCAAAAACAATTTGATGCCCTTTCGGGTTTGTATAACCGATATAACTGGGGAGCTGGGGCATAGTGATTTTTTTTGTATAAGATGATAACGGGGTGGGATTATCATCTCCGTCTTGCTTGCTAAAAACGCTGAAATCAATACTTTGCTTTTTTAATCGGGGTGGGGTTCCGGTTTTCATTCGCCCCAGTTCAAACCCCAGTTCACGAAGATGCCGGGGAAGGCCATATGAGGCAAATTCCCCGGCTCTTCCAGCTTTCATCGATTTAAAGCCGATATGGACCAATCCTGATAAAAAAGTCCCGGTGGCAAGAATGACCGCTTTTGCACAATACCCAAACCCTGTATAATCCTCAATTCCGACAATTTTATCGTTTTCCTGGAAAAGCCGTTCAACAAGAACCTGTTTCAGGTCAAGCCCGGACTGTTTCTCAACGACTTTTTTCATGATCGCGTGATAACGCAGCTTATCATTCTGGGTCCTGGAAGATTGTACTGCAGGTCCTTTTTTGGTGTTCAATGTGCGATACTGAATGGCGGTCTGGTCGGAAATTTTGGCCATTTCGCCACCCAGGGCGTCAATTTCCTTTACCAACTGACCTTTGGCCATGCCTCCAATAGAAGGGCTGCATGGCATGGCTGCAAGCTTGTCCAGATCGATTGCCGTCAAAAGAACACTGCATCCCATTCGGGCGGCAGCCAGGGCAGCCTCACATCCCGCATGCCCTGCTCCAACAACAATGATATCATATACTTTATTATACAATGCCAATCAGTTTCTAACTCCTTCAAATCAGATAAAATTTTAATCACTTACTATATATCTGTTCGGATAGTTTGTATACTCTTTTAAGATTGCGGGTTTTTAAATTTAGATGATATTATGATAGAATAATGAAACGCTATAACGATTTAAACAGTTATCTGAGAGAGATTTTTGGGTGTAGGGTTCAAAAAATCACTGTTGATGCCGGGTTAAGCTGTCCCAATCGTGACGGGACTATTTCAACCGGAGGATGTATCTATTGTAATGAACGTGGATCCGGTACCGGCTTTTTTGGTTTAGGGCTTTCAATAACAGAGCAACTGACCAGGGGTAAAATTTTTCTTTCAAAACGCTACAAAGCCAAAAAATTTCTGGCTTATTTTCAGTCTTTCTCCAATACTTACGCCCCCATTGACAGGCTCAGGACCCTTTATGACGAGGCTGTAGCCGTGGAAGACATTGTCGGGCTTTCAATCGGTACTCGTCCTGACTGCATTGATAAACCCATTGTCAGACTTTTGGGGCATTATTCAAAAACACATCTCATATGGATCGAGTATGGGCTCCAATCCGCCAATAATCAAACCTTAATGAGGCTTAACCGCGGACATGACTTCGATTGTTTTAAGCATGCCGTTGAATTGACAAAAGGACATGGAATACAAATTTGCGCCCATGTCATTCTGGGGCTGCCCGGTGAAACCCGGACCGATATGCTCCGTACAGCAAAAATGCTGGCAAGTCTTGATATTGACGGTGTCAAACTTCACCTTCTTTATGTTGTCAAAGGTACCAAAATGGATGCTTTTTATAGGCAAGGGCATTATCGATGCCTGACAAGGGAGGAGTATGCAGAATTTGTTTGCGATTTTCTCGAAGTATTACCTGAAAGGATGATCATACAGAGGTTGACCGGAGACCCTCATCCGGAGGAACTGGTGGCTCCCGTTTGGGCCCTGGAAAAATCAAAAAACTTATTGTGTATTCAAGAGGCTTTGGAGCGAAGAAATACCTGGCAGGGTAAATTTTTCAAAGGAGATAAACCAATATGAAATGGATAGAAGCCAAGGTCTTTTTCGAATCTGATGAACCTTCATGGGCTATGGAAATAATTTCCGATATTTTTAACGAACTTCATACTCAGGGGGTTGTCATAGAAGATCCCATATCTGATCCCCATGAGGGATGGGGCATAGAAGCGCATAAACCCCCTGATTACTATGCGGTAACCGGATATTTTCCTGAAAATCAACAGACCGAAAACAGGCGGCAGGTACTTGAAGAAAAGCTTTTCAACCTGAACGGACAAAACAATCTTCGCACCAAAGTCGTATATCAGGGTATCGATGAACAGGACTGGGCCAATTCATGGAAAAAATATTTCAAACCGCAAAAAATCGGAAATCGCATTGTTGTCAAGCCCACCTGGCACGATTATATGCCTGATCCCGATGAAATTATCCTTGAAATTGATCCGGGCATGGCTTTTGGGACAGGTACGCATCCTTCCACTGCCATGTGCGTTCGCATGCTGGAGAAATATGTAAAAAGAGGTGATTTTTTTCTGGATGTGGGAACCGGTTCGGGAATTTTGATGATAGTCGCCAATCGGTTTGGTGCAGCCAGGCTGTTAGGGACCGATCAGGATGAAATGGCTGTTACAATCGCCCGCCAAAATCTTTTAAGAAATCGTATAACTGCCGGGCAATTTAATTTAATTGTTGCGGACCTGGTTAATGGGATCAGGGGAAAATTTCATGTGGTGGCGGCAAATATCCTGTCCGAAGTCATCATTGTGCTTTTAGAAAATCTTTCCGAAGTACTTTCTGAGGGAGGCCTTTTTATTGCATCAGGAATTATTGAGGAAAATAAGGACATGGTGATAAAAAAAATGACTGAACAGGGATTGGAGATTTTGGATATGGATGTCCGGGAGCAATGGGCGGTTATTGTTTCGCGTAAGAATGTTTCGGGGTCCATTCATTTTCAGGATTAATTGACCGAAGGCTTTCGTATAAGGCGATTCCTACCGCGGTGGAAAGATTCAGGCTCCTGATGCCGGTTGAAATAGGAATATTGTATGTGTCGTCGGGATACTTTTCGACAATATCAGCCGGCAGTCCCTTGGTCTCGGAACCGAAAATCAGGAACAGTCTTTGGGGTCGACTCATGGTCCAAAAGGATTTATTACCTATCTTGGAAAACAAGGCAATTTCATGTCTCAAGGGCGTCATTTTATCAAGAAACGCCTGAAAATTTTTCCATACCCAAAGCTGAACCCTGGGCCAATAATCGAGTCCGGCTCTTTTTACGTGTTTGTCATCCAGTAAAAATCCAAGGGGCTCAATCAGATGCAGGCAAGCATGTGCACCGATACAAGTGCGCCCGATGTTTCCGGTGTTCCAGTGAACTTCAGGTGAAACGAGCACCACATGTCTTTCCCAGGGGAAAGGGTCACTTTCAACTAAAATGTTTTCGGCTTGCATATGATTTCGCGTATTCGCATATCAAAAAAATCCGACTGGCACACCGGTTTCAGTACCACTGCGCAATCAGCCCCTTTAGCGGTTCCTCCCACGGCAATAATATCTTTTCCACTAAGGGCACCTGCATCGGTTGCCATAATTGAAATTTCAACGGCCACTTTAATACCTTGTCCGAAAAGTCTTAATGTGTCGGCAATTAAAAGCACGGGGTAAATTCCGCTATATTTTTTGGCAACGGAACGTTCAAGGCCGGAAAGTGCATGGGTAGCCGCAACCACTTTAACACCTTCGTTTTCAAGGTTCATACGGACATTCCGGCTCATTTCCATCTTAAAGGATTCCCTGAAACCGCAATGGTAAGTGACCGCAATAATATCAAATCCCTTGCAAATTTCCAGGGCTTTATAGGCAGTGTCGCCTGTAGTGGATGCAACGACCACTTCGTTGATTCCGAGTTCCTGTCCTTTTTGAAAAGCAAGTTTTAGAGTCTGTTCGGTATTTTCCTTACCGGGTTTATCAAAATACATGATGCCTCCTTAAGTTCAATCTTTTTATCAGTGATTCTTTATTGTATAATAATTTAATTTTGAGTCAACCTTTCAATTTTACACAAAGGATTGAAATTACCATGATCATTGATTTTCATACACATATTTTTCCCAAATCGATTTGCGTGAACCGGCAGGACTTTTTTCCCGGTGAGCCGGCATTCAGGCTTCTTTACCAGTCGCCAAAGTCGAGGATGGTGGGTGCGAAAGAGATAGTTATGTCCATGGATGAACAAGGGGTGGATGTTTCTGTGGTATTTGGTTTTCCCTGGCGAAATGCAGAAATTTATAAAATGCATAACGATTATGTTTTAGACGCTACGACACGATTTCCTGAGAGACTGATCGGTTTTGCCTGTTTTGATCTGGATTCGGAAACAGCGGTAAAAGAGGCTTACAGATGTATTGAAAGCGGGCTTTCAGGGGTTGGAGAGCTGGCATTTTATGAATCGGGAATCGATGAAAAGTGCCTGGAGTTGCTTTCACCGGTGATGCAGCTTTGCCGACAAAGAGATCTTCCGGTCTTAATTCATACCAATGAGCCTGTCGGTCACCAATATCCGGGAAAAGCACCCATCAAATTGGAGCAGATTTACGAAATGGCGAAACGATTCTCCGAAAATAAACTGGTGCTGGCGCACTGGGGAGGCGGTATTTTCCTTTACAGCCTGCTAAAAAAAGAGGTCGGGGACGTTTTAAAAAATGTTTACCTGGATACGGCAGCGTCTCCTTATCTTTATGACCCTCAAATATATGCTATTGCCTGTAAACTGGTGGGACGGGAAAAAATTTTATTGGGTTCGGACTTTCCTCTCTTAAAACCAGACAGGTATTTTAAGGAGCTTGATGACGCGGGCATATCGGGAAGTGACAGGGCTGCCATTTGCGGAGCCAATGCAAAAAGACTTTTATACCTTTAATTTTTATCAATCAAAAAGCTGTTTAGTGAAGATAAGATATACTCAATTTTTTTCCGGTGTTCCGGAGGGACCATGAGCACCGGTATGGGAATATTTGATACAAGGCTTCCGTATTGCCCCTGGAGGCTATTTTTTTCATAACGATTTCTGTTTTTTTCATCGGACATTAAATGCAGCACATCTGTAAAGTTTCCCGAATATCCACCTGTATCCAAATGCTCGATAAATTGCATAAAAACATCATTCACAGTCATCACCACCGGGTCCATTTCAGCAAATCCGGTTTCAGAGCAGCACCTTTTCGAGACCATGCATCGGCAACCAAAAGGGCGGAAATGATAATAAACGCATTCCAGTTTTTCCAGGAAAGGACATTTGCCCCATGAGGGATCACTCTGTTCCTCGGGAACATCCTTTCCCTGGGCACATAATGATGCAATCCGGTTGAATGTCAGTTCCGGTTGAAAACGCCTATGCGGGCTGTTATTTAATTTTGTCAATAGCCCTGACTTATTTTTCAATATGAGGTTTTCAACAAGGTAATAGGCTTCCAGTGTGGTCATGGTCAGGTTGCAGGTACAGCAGTCGGCACAATACCTTTTGCAGGCGTGGGTGTAATCTGTTAAAAATTGTTCGTAAAGATTATAACCCTTGACGAGTGTGGATATTTTAGTTTTAAGGCTCAAATCAAATTTTTCCCAACCTGACTTTGTGAAGTTCTCAACCAAGAGATCATATATATCCTTTATACCCCTTGACTTTGCTGAGCACAACCCGTTACTTTATTTTTAAAAATAAAGGTGTCTGGTTTGCTTTCCTACGAGAAAATTGCTTCCATGAACACTGAAACCTTATTACTTAAAGATGAATCATTATTCCAAGGGAGGGAGTATGAAAAGCAATGTTTATTTTATTGACTTGAGAGCGACAGCCAGGGAAAATTTTCCGGCCAAACTCAAAAGGCTTATGGAAACGGCCGGTATATCCAAAGTGGTTAAAAAAAAAGATCTGGTGGCTGTAAAACTTCACTTTGGTGAACTTGGCAATACAGCATTTATACGTCCTGTTTATATTCGCAAAATTGTTGAGACCATCAAGGGGCTGGGGGGGGAACCTTTTCTTACCGATGCCAATACCGTGTACGCCGGCACAAGAAGCAGCGCACCCCGGCATTTGACCACGGCGATCCAAAACGGCTTTGCCTATGCTGTGGTGGAAGCGCCGCTTGTAATTGCCGACGGTCTTATGGGCCGAACTGAAACCGCTGTAACCATAAATCAGAAACGATTTAAAAAAGTCTACATTGGAAGCGAGATTGTTCAGGCTGACACACTGATCTCCGTTGCTCATTTCAAAGGGCATGAACTTTCCGGATTCGGTGGAACCATCAAGAATCTCGGTATGGGTTGCGCCTCCCGGAAGGGAAAGCTTGCTCAGCACTCTACCGTTAATCCGCAAGTTGTTGAGGAAAAATGCGAAGGATGCGGAGATTGTGTGTTGCGCTGTTCTCAGAAAGCCCTTCAGGTTATCGAAAAAAAGGCGGTCATTGATTCCAAGAAATGTATAGGGTGTGGTGAATGTATTTTGATATGTGAAAATGGGGCAATTGAAATCCAGTGGAACCAAGCCATTCCGGTATTTTTGGAAAATATGGTGGAATACACCATGGGGGTATTGAAAAACAAGGTAGAGAAGGCATTTTTTATCAATTTTATTACAGATGTGTCTCCTGCGTGTGACTGCATGCCTGTAAATGATGCTCCCATTGTCAGAAATATCGGTGTTCTTGCCTCCACTGATCCTATTGCCATCGACCAGGCCTCCGTGGACCTGGTCAACCTCGAACCTGCTCTTCCCGGAACGTGTCTGACTATCAACACCGGTCCCGGAGAAGATAAGTTTAAAGGCGTTTATCCGGAAATAGATTGGAAAATACAACTCGATTATGCTAATGAGCTGGGGCTTGGAAGTACAGACTATGAATTGGTCAGGCTTTAAGGTGTTGAAATTTTTCCTTTGGTGGATTGAAATATCCGAATTTAATTTCCGGAAAGGTTTTGCGTACCTTTTTTATAAGGTTTTTCATGCCGATTGGAGGGGTGTGCGGAGCAGCCTTTGACATGGTTTGAAAATACCTCAACGGATCGAAATTCAGATTTCGCCACTGGATCATATTGACCGGATGCTTTCTGAGAAAGTCCATTAAAGCTGTTGTTTCTTCCGGTGAATCAGTAAATCCAGGGCAATTCAAATAGTTGACGGCCACATGTTTTTTTAATTTCCCAGCCAGAAGGATACTTTCAGTAACATGAGAAAATTGATAACCTCTGGGTCGAAAATAAGTATCATAGCACGCTTTTCTTGTGCTGTTTATGCTGACACGGATACTGTCGAGACCGGAGATGAAAAGTTCTTCAATGATTTCAGGCTTGCTGGCATTGGTATTCATGTTGATGGTTCCTTCTATGGTTTGGGCACGGATTTTACGAATGGCTGGTAAAATTGTATGGGCGGCAAAGAGCGGATCTCCTTCACACCCCTGGCCAAAGCTGACAACGGCTTGTTTTACCCGGTGGATATGAGCCAGGGCAACTTCGGCAATTTCATCAGCGGTGGGAGTGAATGTAATTCTGCTCTGGCTGCAGGGGATTTGACTGTCTGTCTGAAGGGAAATACATCCCAGGCAACTGGAATTGCATTGTTTTGATGTGGGAAGTGGTGCTTCGAATCGTCCCAGGAAAAAATTTTTACCGGCAGGGCATCCATAAACCAGTGCACAATTTTCCAGATGAGCACGAAGGCGATTGTGAGGCATTTTTATTCGCATTTTTTCGACACCCTCCTGAATTTTTTCTAATTTCATTAACCTCAGGTCCTGGCGTTTTTCGTTATCAATACAGATAGCGGTTGTGACCATGCCATTTTGATACCATCCAGCGGCACCATACGAAAAAAGGGGAAGCGGACCGGCGTGTTCATTTTCCTCATACGCGCTCGTTTGGGTAATCACATAACCGGGGGAATTGAAAACAGCAACGGGAAACACCGGTTGGCCAGGGGTGTATGGGTTTTCATAAAGGGTTTCTATTTTGCCTCTTGAGATATTGTAAACCCGGGGACGTCTTTCAGGAAGCATCATAAGCTCACTGCCGTAGGGTACCTGAATTGTTTGACCTGGTGAAATCGGAGTTTGGAAAACTCCGGCCATACCTACCGCAGTGTATCCGTCCAGTTCAAAAATTTCTCCCCGTGCATTGGCAACAAGCGCGACAACAGTCCCCTGTTTTATCTTTTTCATCAAATCAATCTCCTAATGACGTGCCGTAGTTTTGTATATTGAGTCTATGGGATGTTTAAAGGTTCAAATTTTCCGGCACCAGGCAACAAGTTAATTCTATCCTGAAACTCAAGTATTTCAGGAGTTGGTTTTACTAATATTTTTTTAATGGGAAAATTATAACCGTTTCAATTGGTTGACAAGACCAAAGGGGGATACTATAATTCGACCGTTTAATCTGTTCGACAAGCAAATGAATTTATAAAGCTACTTTAACCGTAAAAATCTTAAATTACGAACAATAAATTTATTAACAATATTAAAGAAAGGAATCAGGTCATGGCCGAAGGTATTTTGGAAGTCAGTGACAGCAGCTTTGATAGTGAGGTTTTGAAATCAGATAAACCCGTTTTGGTGGATTTCTGGGCACCATGGTGCGGTCCATGCAGGGCAATCGCGCCGATTATTGAGGAGTTGGTCAAAGAGTACGGCGATCAAATAAAGTTTACAAAATGCAATGTCGATGACAATCCTGTTACACCTGGTCAGTATGGAATTAAGGCTATTCCCACGCTTATTTTTTTTAACAATGGTAAAGTAGAAAACCAGATTACCGGAATGGTAGCAAAATCCAAGCTTGTTGACACAATTAAAGGTGTTTTGTAGGTGTAAAGTCGCTTTGTTTCAACCATACGGATATTATCCAGCCAATATTGCGAAGGCAGGGAGTGGGCCATGCCGATTTGTTTTTTACCGTGAAAGTTTAAAGCCGTATTTAAGGTAAATTGTGTTATGCGATACAGGTTTTTTTTTATTTTATGCTTAATATCACTGGTACTTTTCACAGGGTGTTCGTGGTTTCAGGAAAAGGATGTCAAATCAGCCCCTGAACTAGCTGCAGACGGGATGGAAGAATACCGGCAAGGCAATTACAAAAGGGCCATTGAAAATTTTGAAAAATTAAGAGACTGGTACCCTTTTGACAGATATGCAATTTTAGCCGAATTAAAAATCGCTGATTCACATTATCAGCTCAAACAATATGATGAAGCTGTCGTTGCCTATCAGGAGTTCGAAAGCCTTCATCCTATGAATGAGGCAATACCATATGTGGTTTATCAAATCGGGCTCTGCTATTATGAGCAGATAACCACTATTGATCGTGACCAGAGTGCGGCAAGAAATGCTTTGATGGTTTTTGAGCGGCTCCAGAGACAGTTTCCAGATCATCAATATTCCAAACGAGCAGGTGAACATATTCACACGTGCCTGAAAAGTCTTGCAGGGCATGAGTTGTATGTCGGTAAATTTTATTTTAAGAAAAAAAATTATATAGCAGCTATGAACAGGTTTAAAACCATTATAAATGAATACCCGGATGTGGGAATTCATAAAGAGGCTTTGGATTACCTGGCACGATGTGAGGTAGCTATGCCAAGTAATAAATAGTATTGCCGGCTTTTTATAAAGCCCCCTTATTTAACAAGGGGGCTTTGTCTTTCATATGTTGGAAATCCGGTTGAAAAATAAATAATTAAAATCTTTACATAAATTTTTCTTTTATCTATAAAGATCAGTTTGTATTTTTTGAATTAAACTGACTTATCAATAGAGAACGTATCAGGAGAGCTTAGAAAATGGCAAAAATGTGTGAAATATGTGGAAAGAAGCCTATGGTAGGAAGTAACATCAGCCATGCCCATAATGTTACCAAACGCCGATTTAATCCCAACCTTCAGAGAGTAAAAACTCTTTTCGGAGGTCGAAGAAAAAAAATGATGGTTTGTACATCCTGCATCAAGGCGGGGTTTGTGGTTAAGGCGCCCTAAAAATTCATATGGCGTTATCAACGATCTATTCTTTTGACTTCATGAACCATTGGTACTTTTTTGATTGAGATGAGAACGGTTTCAAGATGGGCGGTGTTTTCAACGGCCAACTCAAAAACATTTTCAACTTTTTCTTTGGTCCAAAAGGTCGTATTGACACTGATGATGTTGGCTTTGTTTTTACTGATGCTACCGGCAATGTCGGCCAAAAGGCCTACACGGTCAAGGGAACGAACGCGAATGGTCACCGGATATGAGTTGGTCGCTTCCTCATTCCAGGTCACATCAATCTGACGTTCAGGACTCGTTTTTAGAGCGTTTACACAGTTTTTACGATGGATCGTCACGCCGTGGCCCCGGGTAATATATCCCGTGATGGCATCTCCGGGGACCGGCTGACAGCATTTGGCAAACCGGACAAGGATATCGTCAATACCCTTGACCAAAATACCCCCTCTGTTTTTTTTCGGCTGCACTTTCCCGGTTAGTTTGCCGATAATGGATTCATCTTCTTCTTCAGGTTTGGGAATAAACCTTTTGACCACCTGGAGAGGGGTAATCTTTCCATAACCTACGCTGGCAATCAATTCATCCTCTGTTTTGAACCCGAAGTTTTCAGCCGTTTTTTGCATATCATCGGTTTTGGAAATAGAATTGAAATTCAATCGGTGTTTCCGAAAGATTTTATCCAGCATTTCCCGGCCTAGAGTGACTGAACGTTCTTTTTCCTGCTGTTTTATCCATTGACGGATTCGTGAACGTGCCTTGACGGTTTTGACAAAATTAAGCCAGTCCTTACTTGGATTATGATTTTTTGTGGTGATAATTTCCACTCGGTCGCCGGTCTTAAGCTCCGTGTTTAGCGAAACCATTCGGTTGTTGACCTTTGCACCGGTACACTGGTTGCCCACTTCCGTATGAATCAAATATGCAAAATCAATAGGTGTGGCACCTCTGGGAAGGGAATGGATTTCCCCGTTAGGTGTAAAAACATAAACCTCATCGGGAAAAAGATCGATTCGGACACTTTCAAGAAATTCATCCGGATCCTTAATGGTTTCCTGATTTTCCACCAGATTTTGGAGCCATGAATAGGTCTTGCTTACACTGTCGTCGACCACTCGCCCCTCTTTGTAGCCCCAGTGAGCTGCAATGCCGGAATTAGCCACCTTATCCATTTCCCAGGTTCTGATCTGAATTTCAATCCGGTCTCCATGGGAGTTGCTGACAGTGGTATGAAGAGACTGGTACATGTTGGGTTTAGGAAATCCAATGTAGTCCTTGAACTTTTTTGCGATAGGTTTCCAGATGGAGTGAATATGGCCCAAGGCTTCATAACATTGAGGTACCGTAACTAAGATAATGCGAAATGCCACAAGATCGTGGACATCTTCAAAAGTCAGGTTCTGGCTTTCCATCTTACTGTAAATACTCCAAAACTGCTTATATCGACCCTGAACCTCGCACGTTAAACCAACCTCCTCCATTTTTTCTGTAATTTTATGCTTAATGGTCTCTACAAAAATCTCCCTTTCTTTCCTGTCCTTATTAACCAATCCCTTGAGCTTTTCATATTCGTCAGGAAGGATATACCTGAATGCAGTGTCTTCGAGTTCCTTTTTGATCCAATAAATTCCAAGGCGAGCAGCAAGAGGAGCGTAGATGTCCATGGTTTCCTGCGCGATTTTTCGCTTTCGATCTTCTGATTTGTGAAACTGAAGTGTGCGTATATTATGAAGACGATCCGCCAGCTTGATAAAAATAACACGAATATCATTTGCCATGGCCAGGATCATTTTACGAAAATTTTCCGCTTGTCGCTCCTGTGAGCTTTTAAACGCTATCTTGCTCAGTTTGGTGACACCATCGACGATATGTGCCACATCTTTGCCGAACATGGATTCGATATCTTCCCGTGTGGCATGGGTGTCTTCAATCACATCGTGAAGAAGTGCTGCCGCAACACTGACAGGGTCAAGTTTCATGTCGGCCAATATTCCGGCCACCTCCAGAGGATGGGAAAGATAAGGCTCACCTGACAGCCGGACTTGGCCATCGTGGACCCGTGCTGAATAAATATACGCCCTGTCTATAAGATCCAGCTCTGCTTCGGGATTGTACTCAATAATTTTATCAATAATTTCAGTAATTCGAATCATCTAAATTAATACGCCTTGGCAAAAACAACTCGTTGGGTGCTTTTATTCCCGCAGCAGATGCAGCTGCCGTTATCCCCGTTTTCATCTGTTAAAGGAATACACCGTATGGTTACACTGAGGTCATTTTTGATTTTTGTTTCACAATCTCCGGAACCGCACCAGTGTGAATATGAAAAGCCGCCATGAATTTCAGACGGTTCTTTGCTTTTTGGCGTAAAATAATCATAAAAAGTTTTTGAATCATCAATGGTGTGGGTATTTTCTTTCAAATAAATGCGTGCCCGTGAGAAAAGATTTTTCTGAATTTCATCGAGCATCAGTGTGATTTCGGCCACAAACCGATCCCGTGGCATAGACTTCTTTTCACGAATACCGAGGTCCCGCCTTCCGACAAAAACCGAGTTGCCGGCAATATCCCTGGGGCCGATCTCAACGCGAACCGGAACCCCTTTTTTGATCCATTCCCATCCTCTGGCACCCCCGATGTCGCGATCATCAATTTCAACGCGAATTTTTTTATGATCATAAAATTGATCGGTTAATTCTTTGGAGAGGTTTGCAGTAAATTCCATCACTTTGGTCCGTTCTTCGGGATTTTTGAAAATCGGCAATAAAACAACATGGGCAGATGCCACCCGGGGCGGCATGATTATACCGTCGTCATCGCCATGGGTCATGATGACTCCTCCGATCAGTCGTGTCGATGCGCCCCAGGAAGTTGTCCATGCAAACTCTTCTTTTTCTTCTGCATTTTGAAAACGGATTCCGGATGCTTTTGAAAAATTCTGGCCAAGAAAATGAGAGGTTCCGGCCTGAAGAGCCTTTCTGTCCTGCATCAGAGCCTCGATACAAAGAGTGTCCACAGCTCCGGGAAACCTTTCCAGAGGGGTTTTTCTTCCTCGAACAACCGGCATTGCCAGATAGTCTTCCGCAAGCTTTGCATAAATATCAAGCATCAATTGAGTACGTTCCATGGCTTCTTGTGCGGTGGCATGGGCCGTATGTCCCTCCTGCCATAAGAACTCGCTGGTTCTCAGAAACATCCGCGTGCGCATTTCCCATCGGACTACATTTGCCCACTGATTGATCAGAAGCGGCAGATCCCGATAGCTGTTAACCCATCTGGCAAAGGAGTCTCCGATAATGGTTTCGGAAGTGGGTCGCACGATCAGAGGTTCAGTAAGGGGGCCCGCTGGTACTAATCCCCCTTCAGGTCCTTTTTCCAGACGGTGATGAGTGACAACGGCGCATTCTTTGGCAAAACCCTCGACATGTTCAGCTTCTTTTTCAAGAAAAGAAAGGGGTATAAACAGTGGGAAATAGGCATTCTTAACTCCTGTCTCCTTGAACATGCCGTCAAGGGAGTTTACGATATTTTCCCAGAGTGCATATCCCCACGGCTTGATGACCATACATCCTCTGACCACGGATCGTTCCGCTAAATCCGATGCTTTGATAACTTGCTGGTACCATTCCGGGTAATCTTGTTCCCTTGTGGGTGAAATTGCTGTTTTTACCACTTTGGCCATGTGTTAATCCTGTCTCCTTTCCTTTTCAAGTGCTGCAACCTCTTTTAATAATACATCAACAAGTTGTTCCTGAGGAAATTTTTTTACAATCTTTCCGTGTTTAAATAAAATTCCGACTCCGTCTCCTCCGGCAATTCCAACATCAGCCTCACGTGCCTCTCCGGGACCATTGACGACGCATCCCATGATGGCAATTTTGGCAGGTAATAAACAGGTCATCAATGAATCTTCAACCTTTTCGACAATACCAAACAGATCGATATTGCACCTTCCACATGTGGGACATGAAATGATTTCAGGGCCGCGCCGGCGAATCCCCAAAGCTTTTAGTATTTCATAGGCCACCCGAACTTCTTCAACAGGATCGCGTGTGAGAGATACCCGGATAGTATCTCCGATACCATCGGCCAAAAGCGTTCCAATGCCCAAAGATGATTTGACAATTCCCGAATATAAAGAACCTGCTTCGGTAACACCCACATGCAAAGGAAAATCCGTTGATGATGAAAGGAGTCGGTAGGCATCTACAGTTCGAGCTACATCGGACGCTTTAATTGAAAGTTTAATCCGATCAAATCCAAAGGAGGTTATAAGGTCGATGTGTCTTAGAGCACTTTCGACCATGGCTTCAGCAGTTACTTTTCCAAACTTTTTTAAAAGCTCTTTTTCCAAGGATCCTGAATTGACCCCAATGCGAATTGACACATTCCTGTCTTTAGCACAGTCAACCACCGCTCTGACATTTTGAATGCTTCCGATATTTCCCGGGTTTATGCGAAGAGCATCTGCACCGGCCTTTAAGGAATCCATGGCCAACCGATAATCAAAGTGAATATCAGCTATAAGTGGAATCGATATTTCTTTTTTAATTTCAGAAATGGCCATGGCGGCTTTCTTATCGGGAACCGCCACCCGGACAATTTCGCAGCCGGCTGATTGCAAACGATTTATTTGGGATACCGTTGCTGAAATGTCATGGGTATGGGTGTTGGTCATGGACTGAACCGATATTGGCGCGTCCCCGCCGACAGCTACAGTACCCACTTGAATTTGGCGTGTCTTCTTTCTTTTTTGAATAAATGGGGCCATGGTTTCATCTTTTATTGTTTAAGATGGAATTAAAAAATATTTTCTAACAGACCTGTTATACGTATTCAAGTGAAATGAGCGGAGTATTTTTTTAAAATAATTTTTAATGCCTTGAGCTTTTTGTGCCTGGATTGGTTGAAGATCTTCAGGAACTGTCCGGCCGAATAATACCAAGTTTACATTTTTCACTTCCTGGGATATAAAATTATCCTCATTATCTGTGTAAAAATGCTAAAAAACAAAAGGTTTGAAACTCAATTGAATAAAAAATTTAAAATTCCGGTTCAAAAATTTATAGAGGATTTAAACGATAGTCAGTTATCTGATCAGAACGTCATGGAAAAGTACGGATTGGACCATCGGCAAATGGTTTTTGTCCTGGGAAAACTGGCTGAATCCAGAAGGATTTCCTTCAAACGAGTCGTATTGATTATCAGGGAATATCTGGATGGGGGAGAGCTGATAAAAGCTGAAATTTGTCTTAAGATTATAAAAAAATATTTTGCCGGTATCTGGGGTGTTCAGGCGATAGTCAAGGGGCTTGAACAGGATTTGCTATCAGTGAAATGCCGGACGGCATTTAAACAAAAGATGGATGAAAAATCCAAAAGCCTTGAACACTTCAGGTTGGAATACCCTGGAACCTTTCTGCACCCCGCGGTTGAATCTTCGATCAAAGTTTTAGACTATTACATGGACAAAATACTTGAAAAGGAACGGGTTGACACCAATATTTTAAAACTTTTGGATGCCCAATCACGGCTGAAAATCTATCCTAAATATGCTCACCGTTTTGCCAAATTCGATCCAATTGAAGCCACGCGGTTTTGGCACTATATTTCCCTTAAATTGTTTGCTCAAGAAAAAATCAGTCATTTCATGATCCGGGGCGTAATGGATCCCGATACTCGTGATGTTTGTATGCATTTGGATGGAACTCGCCTTTCGGTCAATGAAGCCATGTTGAAAGCTGTTGAAGAAAATATGTCAGGAAAACTTTTAACTGTGACTTATTTTCCGGTATTAATGGATGTTGAAGATTTTTCCATGGAGCACAAAGCCAACGTATTAATGGAAAATGGCTGGTATCTTCCTCCCTTTTGTGAAAACTGTCGTTGTCAGATTTTTCCGTGTTAATAAAAGGGCTTTACAACAAGATGATTAAATGTGACGGTGGTTTATCCTGTTGTAATTGTGATGGATTCCAAACGGTTTTATGAGGATTATAATTTTATGTTTTCATTGACAAAAAGCAAGTTCTTATCTTATCTTGAATCTTGAAAATCCGTCATAGACAGTATGACAAATTGTCCAGGGAGTAAAGTTATTTTCTTGAAACTGACAATCTTATGGAGGTGGATTATGTTTGGTGGCAAGTGGTTTTTATCTTTGGTTATCGCTCTTGGTCTGGCGTTTTCCGCACCCCAGGCCATGGCCAAGCAGGACATCCTTTTCGGCGGGGCAGCCATTACCGGAGTGTATTACCAGGTAGCCCTGCAGATCAGCAACATCATGAACAAGCACATGGGAGATAAGTACAACTACATTGGTCGCCCCACGGGCGGATCGGTGTTCAACATCAATGCCCTGGATCGGGTGGCGTTCGACTTTGCTGTGGCCCAGTCCGACCGCAACTGGCAGGGCTTCAACGGCGCTTCGGACTGGGAAGGCAAGCCTGTTCAGGGGCTACGCAGCGTATTCAGTATGCATCCGGAAACCGTGATGCTTGTTACCCGCAAGGATACAGGTATTAAAAGCGTTGAGGATCTGAAGGGCAAGAGGGTGAACATCGGTAACCCCGGCTCAGGCCAGCGCGGCAATGCTGAGGATGTACTCCGGATGTATGGATTGGATTTCACGAAGGATTTCAGAGCTGAGGCCTTGCAGCAGGCCGAGGCTTCCCGGGCCCTGGTGGACCAGAAGATAGATGCTTTCTTCTACACCGTGGGCAATCCCTCTGCGGCCCTTGAAGAGCCGGCTCAGTCTGTGGACCTGGACATAATCCCCTTGAATTCCGATGCCGTCAAAGCGTTCGTGGTCGAGCATCCTTACTACATCATGACCAAGATCCCCGCGGACACCTACCGGGGCATTGACAAGGATATTGAGACCTATGCTGTGACCGCAACAGTAGTGACCAATGAAGAGGTATCTGAAGAGGTCGTCTATGACATGGTCAAGACCACCTTTGAGAACCTGGATGAGCTACGTGCCTCCCATGCAGCATTTCGCAATCTGAACCCCGAAGAAATGCTCAAGGGCCTCTCCGCCCCCTTGCACCCGGGCGCTGAGAAGTACTACAAGGAAAAAGGCTTGATGTAGAAAAATTTTAGGCATACAAAGGGGTCTTTGTGGCCCCTTTTTACTTCTTGGTGGCGTGTTCATCAGCTTATTTTTAATGTGAATTATTGAAGAAATGGGGATGGGGACATGAGCAACCAGCAGGTTCAGACATCGTCTGAAAAGGGGAAATTAAAGCGTGATCCAAGGCTTCGGAAATCCGCCGAGGACATGGTGGCCATGGTTGAAGCCGGTGCCAGAGAACCCAAAAACCCCATTGCGGCCTGGCTTATTACGCTTCTTTGCCTTGGATGGTCCCTTTATCAGCTCTACATTGCCTATATGCCGATTAATTCGCACATTGCCCGCGCCTGGCATTTGGGATTTGCGATTTGTTTGGCATTTTTAGCTTATCCTGCATACAAGCAGTATAGGCCGCCAATTTGGGTCAAGGTGACCCAAAGGGTTGTGCCCAGTCTCACCAGCCGCTCCATCCGCACCTATATTCCAATTTACGATATAATCTTCGCGATCATGGCCACCTCCGCGGCCTTGTATATCTGGTGGGACTACGGCGGACTGATCAATCGCCAGGGACTGCCGTCCCATTTAGATATTTGGATGGGGTTGATCTTAATCGTTTTATTATTAGAAGCGGCGCGTCGCTCTTTGGGGCCTGCGTTGGCCATCCTGGCGGTCATGTTCCTTGTATACACATTTTTTGGCCCCTATCTGCCTGAGGTACTCCGACACCGCGGGGTGCCTCTGGATTTTGTAATTAGTGACATGTACTTATCCACCACGGGCATTTTCGGCGTGCCTTTGGGTGTGTCAACGGATTTCGTTTTCCTTTTCGTTCTTTTCGGGGCGCTTCTTGACCGTGCCGGAGGCGGGAAATATTTCATTGATGTGGCTTTTTCCGCCCTGGGTACCTTCCGAGGCGGACCGGCAAAGGCCGCTGTTGCGGCTTCGGGGCTGACCGGTTTGGTTTCAGGGTCGTCTATTGCCAATACCGTGACCACGGGAACCTTCACCATCCCTTTGATGAAAAAGGTCGGGTTTCCGGCGCACAAGGCAGCGGCCGTGGAAGTAGCCGCTTCTACCAACGGCCAGCTCATGCCGCCGATTATGGGCGCGGCTGCGTTCATCATGGCCGAGATCGTCGGCGTGCCATACCTGGACGTGGTCCGTGCGGCCATATTACCTGCCCTTATTTCCTACATGGCGCTTTTTTACGTGGTGCATATCGAGGCATTAAAATTGGGAATAAAAGCTATTCCCCGCAAAGAACTGCCGCCCTTTGGCAAGACCCTTCTCCGGGGCTTTCATTTCATCATCCCCCTGGCCGTGCTTATCTATTATCTGGTCATATTGCGTCGGTCACCGGTGACTTCAGCCCTGCTGGCCGTAGAGGCTATCATCGTTATCATGCTCGTACAGCGTCCGATCATTGCCTTTCTCTCCTTTGGCGCGCATCGTAAAACCGGCACCTTAAACAGGGATGTGGAACTGAAAGGTTTTTTGCTCAAGGCCGCATGGGAGGGGGTTAAGGATGTTTGGAGCGGCTTGATTATGGGCGCAAGGAACATGATTTCCGTGGGCGTGGCCACAGCTACGGCCGGTATCATTGTTGGCGTGGTGACCATCACGGGTTTGGTGGGCCGCTTTATTACTCTTATCGACACCATTTCCATGGGCAACATTGTGCTCATGCTCATATTTACGGCTATTACCTGCCTGATCCTTGGCATGGGTATGCCCACCACGGCCAACTACATCATCATGGCCACCCTGACCGCCCCGGTCATTGTTCAGCTGGGTGCGGACGCCGGACTGGTCTTTCCGCTGCTTGCGGCCCATCTTTTCGTGTTTTATTTCGGCATCCTTGCCGATGACACACCGCCGGTGGGTCTGGCCGCCTATGCCGGAGCGGCCATCGCCCGCACTGATCCGATCAAGACGGGCCTGCAGGGCTTTGCCTACGACCTGCGTACAGCTATTCTTCCGTTTATTTTTATATTCAATACCGAATTGTTGATGATCAAGGACCTGACCGCAAACGGCGATATCATCTGGATGACCAATCCACTACGAATCGGCTGGTTGTTTTTTTCCGCGTTGATTGCCATGTTCGCATTTGCTTCAGCCTTGATGGGTTTTTTGGCGGACCGATGCAATATCCTGGAGCGGTTGCTGCTTTTCGGGGTTTGTGTAACCACATTTAAAGCATCGATGATTGAGGCCTATGTGCCCTTGGGGCCCTATGGCCTCCAGGTTATCGGGGTAAGCGCCTATTTTTTAATATTTTTCTGGCAGCGATTCCGAGTCAGGAAACGAAAGGCGCTGAACGGAATCATTAAATCGGGGAGGAAGGTTTAAATGTACAAGCGCATTCTGGTTCCTATTGACCTGCAGGAGGAGGAGCGTGTTCGTCGTCTGGCCCTGTATCGAGCGGTGGAAATGTGCCGATTCTATCAGTCCTCGTTGTATGTGCTCACCGTAGTGCCGGACATGGGCATGCCCATTGTTGCCCACTATTTTCCGCCGGATGCCGGCGACAAGATCGTGGCTGAGGCCGAGCACATGCTCCATGAAATGGTGGGCGCCTACATTCCCGAGGACATTGACATAAACCATGTGGTGGCCCAGGGAACCATCCACAGACGCATTCTGCGTATGGCCGAGAAAATCGATGCGGACCTGATCATCATGCCGGCGCACCGGATGAAGCTGCAGGACTATCTGCTGGGCACAAACACGGCACGGGTGGTTCGCCATGCCAAATGTTCCGTGCTCGTGGTGCGTTGCGACAAACCGGAGAACTATGAACTGTACCAGCCGGGGGAAAGTTGATTTTTTGCAGAGGTTTATGCAGGTGTTGTCTGTCTCCATTGGGCGGTGAAAATTGACATTCGTGCTTTTGTGAATAAGATTTAAAAAATACCAGGATTTGAAAAATTCAGTTTAAAATTTGGACAACAAATAAGACCAAAAAAAGGAGGCAAAAAAATGGTTACCCCTCATACAAAACTGGTTAATCTGGAAATGATCAATACACTGACGGATGGATGCCCCGGTTGTGGAAGGCCTTTTAATCTGGGTGATTCGGTAGTCATGGCCTGCGGAGCGTGGGAGGGCGGTCCTAAATATATTCATGAAAATGAAGCGGTTTTTGATCCCAGGACCTCGACTTATGTGGAAAGAAAATGTTTTGAAGCCGGAAGAGAACCCGGATTATAATCAGGGTTTACGGACAAGCCTATAACATTGACAGGCAAGCTGTTTGTTTATTTGATTCTGGAACTGTATTGAAAATCCTATAAAAGAAAGGCTCCGTTTTCTCCCTGCATTTCTTTTCGAATTTTATCAAAAGTTGCTTCATTAGCTAAAAAGGCATCCACGATTTCCGGGTCAAAATGTTTTCCACTATCGCGGACAATGATTTCCATGGCCTTTTCATGAGAAAAAGCTTCTTTGTAAATGCGCACCGAGGTCAGCGCATCGTAAACATCGGCAAGGGCGACTATTCTGGCTGAGAGCGGTATCTCATCTTTTTTTATCCCTTTGGGATAACCGGTACCGTTCCATTTTTCATGATGAAAATAGGCAATATGCATTCCAATGGTCAAAAAAGATCGTCCGTTAATCTTGGCATTAACCTGTTTGAGAACATCTCCCCCAATGGTTGAATGGCGTTTAATTACCTCGAATTCCTCGTTGGAAAGCATTCCGGGCTTGAGCAGTATGGAATCGGGAATACCTACTTTGCCGATATCGTGGAGAATGGAAGAAAAATAGATATCGCTGATATATTGGTCGGTTATATATTTTTGATAGTGGGGTTTCCGGGATAGTTCTTTTGTCAGGATAAGGGTGTATTCCCGAATCCGTTCCAAATGCGCACCGGTAGCTTCATCACGATATTCCGCCAGTTTGGCAAGGCCAAGGATTGTGCCGGTTCTGGCGTTTTCCACATCTTTGATGGAATCGAGCAGTTCCTTTTCCAGTCGTTTTCGTTCGGTAATATCCCGGATAACCATTTGGTATCCAACCAACTCGTTGTCCTTTTTAATGGATTTGGCATTACACTCCACATCGAAAATTTGGTTGGCCTTGTTCTGAAGTTTAAAATAAAAATCTTTAATTTCATTACCATCATGCAATTTATCTAACAATGCTGTTTGAACCATGTAACGGTCATTGGGAAATATCCAGTTTTTAAAATCTTTTTCTCTTTCACGAACAGCTTCACGAGATATTCCTATGGTGGAATAAAAACGTGGATTTGCCATGATGACCTGATCTTTGGGATCAATTAAAATAACCAGATCGATAATATTTTCATACAGCTGTCTGTAACGAAGCTCGGATTCTTCCAGATTTGAATAGAGCCTGGCATTTTCCAGAGAGATGGCAATCTGGGAGGTTAATAACTTAAGCACTTCGAGCCTTTCATAATTAAAAGCACCGGTGACAAGGTTATTTTCAAGGTATAGCACACCAAGAAAACGGGATTTATATAAAATCGGACCACAAAAAACAGATTTGGAGCATCCGGCTAGAATTTGAGGATCATTTCTAAAATCACCTTCTTTGTAAGCGTTGTTGAGCACTATGAATTTCTGAGTTCTGGCTACATAATTGACAACAGATAAAGGAAGCGTTGTACTCTTTTCCAGGGGAATGGACAAAAGAACTCCGGCATTTTTTTGTTCCATGGTTAATTCAGCTTCGATACTCAGTTTTCCATCGGTTTCTAAAATCAAGACACCTTTTTGAGCGCCGGCGTTTTCGATAATAATTTTCATGAGCTGATCCAGAAGTCTATCTATAACTATTTCACTGGAAATCGTCTGTGAGGCCTTCATCACCGATTTGAAATCGAGTTTTTCAAATGATCTGTAAGTGGAAGTAGTGAGATTTTTTTCAGGTGATTGCTCTGAATCTTTAACTTTGATCTGAAAATCAGCCAGGATCTGATCATAGGTTTCGTCCATTGCCCTGACTTTGGCATTAGCTCCCCAATCCAAGAAGCCATATCTGGCATTTTGCAAATAGTTAACGGCTTTTTCGCTCTCGTTCCGGGAGAGATAAAATTTGGCGGCCAGTTCATTTGCAACGGCTTGTTCATGAATATACCCCTGTTGCCCGGCCAGCTCAATGGCTTTATCATAGTTAAGTATGGCGTTATCGTCGTTACCCGCAACGCGGTTTCGTTCCGCCTCCACCAGAAGATATTTATGAAGGTGGTTCATGGGGGCATGGTGGGCCCATTTTTTCATCATTTTTTGGTTTATTTTTACTTTACGCTTGATCTTAGCCTTTTCAGGAGCAGAGCTTGTCGCAAATAACGCAAGCCGGGATAATGAGGTGAAAAAGTTAATCAGGGTAACACCAAATACTCCAGGGGCACTATCCAGATATTTTTCCGCCAATTCACCATTTTTTACGGCCTCATTGTATTGTCCAAAAAGAAAGCAGAGCAGCAGTTTATTGTAATAAAGGCTGACAAGGGTCGTCCGATCATTAGCTTGCAAATGAATGTCAAGCATTTTTTGTTCATCGTAGATATCGCCTGTCAAATTGAATGTGTTTAGAGAATTTCCCCGTAAATTGGCAATGGTTTGACGATAAATCTCATGCATATGATATGACGTTTCATGTTTTAGGCGTTTGAGTGCGTCACTGTTTTTCGCCATTAAGTCTTCAACCTGAAGGAGTTTTTCCCCCAAAACAAAAGAATAAAAGGAAAGAAAAAACAAGGAAAAACTTGCATATTCCAGATCTCCGGTTTCAAGACCACTTCGGTAGGCACTCTCAAAAGGTACTAGTGTTTCCTTAAGATGAGCTTTCCAATGATGAATGAATGCGTGGACCATCACTGTGGTTCTAGCTCTATAGGCATCGGTTCCGGACTCTTGCATCAGTGTCAGCGCAAGAGTTCCGAACCTATGACCTATATTGATGTCTCCCACAATACCGCAAAGAATCATCCCATAGAATGTATAAGAAATTGTAGATTCTGATGTATTGCCATAATTAAGAGAGTTTTGTACCATCTTTAAAACGATAAACCTGAGAAAATAGGGATCCGCGAAATAAGCTGAGGGAATGACACTCATCATAATTCGCATGGCAGCTAGTCTGGACGGATCTTTCATTTGAGGAAAATTAGACAGGTTTTCTATCTTTTTGCCGGCAATCATGAATCGGGTCATGAAATATTTCATGACAATATGCCTATTTTTAATTTTTTTAGGAATCTTAACCCCTAAAAGTTCTAGAGTATCTTTTGCGGTTGTAATTGCTTCCTTTAGCTTATACTGAGCATTCAAGGATTGTATTTTTACCTCAAAAACCTTGACCTTATCTAAAAGTTTTCCGGCATTTTTTAAAACAGCAGAGGAAAAATTTTCCATATGGTCATAACGACCGGAGAGGTAAGCGGCTTCCGCTGCTCCAATAAACAGGGATAGGGTTATATCATAATGGTTATTCCATTTATTATCAGGTAAGATTTTGATTCCTGACTGAAAATAGTTCAGTGCGCTTTCATAAGCCGCGGATGCGGTTGCTTTTTTGCCTGCTTTCAGATTCAGTTGAGCCAATTCGATTTTTTCTGCATGAGACGAAACGAAATCAAACCCGAAATTGAGCTGATTGACTATCTCAAATATTATAAGAGGCTGCTTGTCAGGGTGGATGTTTTCCAATAGATATTTTCCGACCTTGAAATGAATGGACTTACAATTTTCAGGTTCGATCATTGAGTAAATGAAATCGCGAATCTTATCATGAGAAAAGCGAAAATTGCTGGAAATATGCTCCGACCTTTGTTTACCCTCCTGTTTTATCGGAAAAAAGCCCTTATCAACGGACATCAAAATTCCTTCTGTGACGGGTTCCTGCAATAGTTTCATGCACTCCCCCAAGGATTTATTGGATATGGCTGCTATGGTATTTAGTAAAAACTGATTTCCTACGCATGAAGAGATTTTCAATAGTTGCAGGGTTTCATCTGAAAATCTTCCGATTTTTTTTGTTAGCAGATCGGCAACATTATCAGTAATGTCAAGTTGTTGGATATTCGATAGGTTCCATTGCCATACCTGATTTTCTAAATCGAATGACAAATGTTTTTCAGCATATAAAGAATTCAAAAACATGGCGGTAAAAAAAGGGTTCCCTCCGGTTTTTTGCAAAACCAGGTCCACAAGACCAAGAATTTGGTCTTGGGGGGCGCAGAGTGTTTCCGAAATCCACTGATGAATGTGGTTGGATTCCAGGGGACGGAGCTTGCGGTGGCTATACTCAATGCCGTCTGCCTTGAGAGTTTGTAAAAGACTATACAGCGGATTGCTTTGTCCGAGTTCGTTGTCTCTGTAGGCCCCTATGATAAGCAGGTGCCTGGTTTTTTCGTCGGTGACCAAAAGTTGAATCAATTTCAAAGACGCTGAGTCGGCCCATTGCAGGTCATCTAAAAAAATGACCAAAGGATGCTCAGGTTCACAAAAGACTTTGATAAAATTTTGAAAAACCAGGTTAAAACGATTCTGAGTCTCTGCAGGACCAAATACTGGTATGGGGGGTTGCGGACCGATAATCAATTCCAGTTCCGGGATTAAATCGATCACAATTTGCGCATTGGGTCCAAGGGCTTTGAGCAGTTTTATTTTCCAGGATTGGACCTGCTCATCGGATTCCATGAGAAAATATTGTACCAGTTCCCTCAAAGCTTCTGCCAGAGCGTGATAAGGCATATCCTTTTGAAACTGATCAAATTTGCCTGAAATGAAAAATCCTTTGCGAAGCGCAATCGGGCGGTGAATTTCACGCACCAGAGATGTCTTGCCGATGCCTGAATATCCGGCAATAAAAATTAATTTGTTTTTGCCCTTATAGACTTCTTCAAATTCCTCAATCAAAAAATCAATGTCATCTTCCATGCCATAGAGCTTTTGAAATGGCTGTAATTTCCCGGAAAAATCTTTTTGTGCCAGAGTGAACGGTTCAATTTTTCCAAACAATTTCCATTGGTGAAGGCAGTTTTCTAAATCCGCGATCAATCCCCTGCAAGTTTGATACCTGTCTTCGGCATTCTTGGATATAAGTTTTATGATGATGTCTGATATGGAGAGGGGAATACTTTTGTCAATAGTATGCGGTGGAGTCGGATTTTTTGCGATATGAGCATGAATAAGCTCTAAATGGTCCTGGGTTTCAAAAGGGGGAATTCCCATGATAAGATGGTAAAGGGTTGCCCCCAATGAATAAAAGTCGGTTCTATAATCGATCAGCCGGTTCATTCTGCCGGTCTGTTCCGGAGAGATATAACTTAGGGTTCCTTCCACAATATTTGGTGCCAATACGGAAGGGATTTCACGGGAAAGAGATGTTGAACTTCCAAAATCGATTATTTTCATTTTGCCGGTTTTTGGATCCAAAAGAATATTGGTTGGGGTGATATCTTTATGAATAATATTTGAATCGTGAATTTGACCGAGGGCTTCAGTGATTTGAATAGCCAAATGAAGAAATTCCCCGATAGGAAAACCTTTGTCGGATATAAAATTTCTAATCGGTTCTCCGGTGAAATTTTCAAAAATAATCGCGTGTCTTTGGCTGAATTTTTCAAGGTTGATTACCTTAATGACACCGTCGAAGTCAAGTAAACGCAAGATTTTATATTCATTTTCGAACCTTAGGATTTCGGCAGAAGTCGGATATTCACTTTTTAGTACTTTCATGGTCACCGGAAACATGTCTTTGATCCGCTGACCACTGAAAATAATTGTACTGGCACTTTCATATATCTGGTTTTCGATTTGATAACCTGGGATAAGGCTCATGTTCAAATTCCGATCGATCATTGGGAGTACGGCTCAGGAAGAATCATATGATTCAAGGGGCACAACTGCATCTGAAGCTCAACTATTTGAATCATATAATATTTTTTATATCACATAAATTTTTATTTTTCATCAGTTATTCATGCATCTAAACATTTATCAAGAAATAAACATCGGATTACATTATAAAAAATCAGTCTATGATTTTTATTATCATAACAGCCTGTTTGACAATACTTTTTTTAAAGGATATGAAAACCTTAAAAGCCAGTATGACATCACTTTCTTTTTTGCTCATTGTATATAAATCATCTCAAAATGAATTTGGAGTTTTTTATGAAAATGAAAACCCCATCTGTTCCTATCGCTGTTATTGGTCTTTCGTGCTGGTATCCTGATGCACGCAATCCCCGTCAACTGTGGGAAAATATTCTCGCACGCCGACGCCAATTTCGTCTGCTTCCGGATCAAAGGCTTCCTTTATCGGAATACTACCATCCCGATCCGGAAGAGCCTGATAAGACATATGGCAGAAAAGCCTCCGTCATTGATGGTTTTGAGTTTGATTGGGCCTCCAGGCGGGTCACTCTTTCGACTTATAAATCGACAGATATTGCTCAATGGTTGGCTTTCGAGGTAGCCCTTGATGCAATCGCCAATTCTGGTTTTAATAGGGAAAACATACCAAGAGAAAACACCGGGGTCATAGTTGGCAACACGCTAACAGGTGAACAGACTCGCGCCAATGCCATGAGACTCAGATGGCCGTTTGTCCGTCGGGCATTAAATGCGGCTGTTCAATTGGCGGGCCTGTCACCAGATCAGTTTGCTGAAACAGAGGACAGATTCGAGTTATTTTACAAATCGGTATTTCCCTCCGTCAATGAGGATACTCTGGCTGGAGGGCTTTCAAATACCATTGCTGGACGGATTTGCAATTATTTAAATGTGTTTGGCGGCGGATACACAGTGGATGGAGCCTGTTCATCGTCTTTGTTGGCAGTTGCTACTGCAGCGACAGAACTTGCTAACGGAGATCTGGACCTTGTTCTGGCCGGTGGCGTGGATATCAGTCTGGATAGTTTCGAACTGGTCGGTTTTTCAAAAAGCAGGGCGTTGACCTCAAAAGAAATGACTGTTTATGATCGTCGTGGAAGCGGTTTTATTCCTGGCGAAGGATGTGGTTTTGTGGTTTTAAAACGTCTCGAAGATGCCCGAAGAGATAAAAATTATGTTTATGCTGTGATTCACGGATGGGGGATTTCATCAGATGGTAAAAGTACGGGGCTTACTGCGCCCAGTGCACAAGGTCAGTCAAGGGCTTTGAAAAAAGCTTATGCTCATGCGCCTTACGATATGGATTCATTGAAATTTCTGGAAGGCCATGGAACCGGAACTACATTAGGAGATCGTATCGAACTGGAAGGTATTGCCATGGCCATGGGTGATTATGCAATCGAGGTTGAAGATTCACTTCGCTGTTGCGCAATGACCTCACTGAAATCCATCATCGGTCATAGTAAGGCGGCATCAGGAATAGGCGGATTTATTAAATCCGTCATGGCCGTCAACCAGCGTATTATTCCGCCTACGGCTGCTTGTCGAGACCCTCATCCAGTTTTCGATCTCACAGCCAGGCGACTCTATCCTTCGATTCTAGGGGGAATTCTTGATTCTAAAGATACTATAAGAGCAGGAGTTTCCGCCATGGGATTCGGGGGAATTAATTGTCATGTGACTCTGGAATCCGGGGATGATCCCATTGCGGAATTAAAACCGTCGATACCTGAAAAACAACTTATGGTCTCAAACCAGGATACCGAGGTGTTTTTAATCACAGCCGATTCTGAAAAGAGCATGAAACTGAAGGTTGAAAATCTTCTTGAAATATCCAAGGGGATCAGTATCGCAGAATTGACGGATTTGGCATCCAAGCTGTCACATGAGGCTGAAAAAAAAGCGCCTGTGAGATGTGCCGTCATTGCCGGTGATCCGGATGAATTAAAAGCAAGTCTTGAAGAAGCTTTATCCATGATCCATGAAAACTTTCCAGGTGAAAACCAATTTGTTCAGGATCGATTAAAAAAAGTTTGGCTCGGCAATCATATGGACCGTGCCAGGGTTGGAATACTTTTTCCCGGACAGGGTTCACAACAGCTCAATATGGTCAGGGTTCTTGTGGATAGGTTTTCATGGGCTACGGATCTGACCCGGCAGGTCGATAAAATTGCTGAAAAGTTCGGGAGAGGCCCTGTCGGCAAGATCATTTTCAGGTCTTTTGATAGGGCTTTAAATCAGGAAGTGATCAATAGCTGGCAGAAAAGTCTTTCCATGACGGAATATGCCCAACCGGCCATTTGCCTGTCTTCGGTAATCTGGTTTCGGTTCCTGGAGAATATGGGGTTAAAACCTGCTGTGGTGGGGGGCCACAGTTTGGGAGAGTTGACGGCATTTTATGCCGCAGGGGCCATGAATGAACGGGAATTGTTTCATCTGGCAGCTTTAAGGGGCAGGGCCATGGCAACCTCAGGCACTGATGCCGGATCTATGGTGAGCCTTAGATGTTCAAAAAGTGAGGGGGAGAAGATTATTCGTGAAACCGATGGATATCTTGTTCTTGCAAATATCAATGGACCCCGGCAGACTGTCTTGTCAGGAGAAACCCGGGCAGTCAAAAAAGCTGCCGCAATAGCGGCTAAGGCTGGTATCCAGTCTCGGGAACTTCCGGTTTCCAATGCATTTCATTCCAAACTGGCCTCTCATGCGGCTGAAATTATAAAAAATGAAGCATTTTTAAATAAAAAATCGGCTAAGGCCTACACGAGACTCTTCTCAAGCTATACTGGAAAAGAGATTCAAGACCGGGTTTTTTTAAATGATCACTTTTCGGGCCAGGTGTTGTTCCCCGTCGATTTTATATCTCTGATTCAAAATATATCCAACTGCTGCGATTTTTTTCTTGAAGTAGGTCCGGGACGTGTGTTGACCGGTCTGACAAACAGCATAACCGGTGATTCAGGGCCGGTTTGCTATCCGGTAGAATCGACAGCTTTTAAAGATGAGGATCTTAACCGGGCAATCGCCACTATGTTTATTCATGGTGTCGATCTTAGGTGGGACACTTTGTACAGCGGGCGTTTAATTCGACCTTTTACCCCTGCCGCTGAAAAGCGATTCATTGACAACCCATGCGAGCGGCCTTTTGATAATGTCGACGTATCTTCCATCCCATTGAATCAATCCACATTGGGAACTCTGGAACGTCTTCTTCCCGGTTTGATCAACCTCCCGGAATCAAAGCTTTTTGATTATTTAAAAACCAGGGGGCATTTTTTAGCCAAAGTGATCGAAGCTGATCTCCAATATCCTGCACAAGAAGGTTCTTATCTGATTTCAGGCATTAAAAATGCGGAGCCGGTAACTGAAATAAACATTTCCCATACCCCGGCCATTGAAAGCCAACCTGAATCAATTGAGTCAACCGTACTTTCAGCTGTGGAAAAACTCACCGGATTTTCAAATGACAGTTTGCATCTTGACATGCGTTTGCTGGATGATCTGAATTTAGATTCAATTAAAGCAGGCGACCTGGTTGCCAAAATTTCAAGAGGGTTGTCTGTGGATTTTCCTTTGGAGCCGTTAAATTTTGCCAATGCATCACTGGGAGACATTATTGATAAGTTCTCCCAAACTTTGGATACTTCGCAATCCACTATGTCTGGTTCCAATATGTCGGATGCGTTTGAGATCGTTATGGCGCAAGCATCCGACTTGACAGGTTATCCCCTTGAAACCCTTGATGCTGATGCTCTGGTTGCAAAGGATCTGAATATTGGTCCGGACCAGCTTCAAAAAATCATTGAGAGTTCCTCACAATTATTAAAAGTGGATTTATCCCTGGATTTTGAGCCTTTAAAAGAGCGGAGTCTGCGTCAGATCGCCTCGATTCTCAGCCGGATGATAAAAGAGCAATCCCATGCAGGTTTGCCGAATGGTTCAGCGGAGTTACCCGGAATTCAGATGCATCACCTTGAACCCTGGGTGCGGGATTTTCAGGTGGAGTTGTTTGAAATGCCTTTTCCTCAGTTGCCTGAATGGTGGGGAAAGCGGCGTGAGGATGACTGGCAGAATGTAAACGCATTGATTTTAAGCGATTCCGATAGTAATGATCTGTGCGAATCACTTCGTATGGCCATTTTAAAACGAGGCGCACAGGTCCGGTCGGCGACTTTTGAGGAAGCAGTTATCCATAATCTGAATCATGATCCGGCATTTTCTTTGCTGATCGCCATTCTTCCCATGACCTCAGGCCCATGGGAATCACCTGATCGGTACTTGCGCCAATTGATTCAACAGCTTTCAAGTATTGCTTCACCCCCACCGGCATCCAAAGCCCCGCGGCGAAGAACTACCGTCGTTTATATCCAATTTGGGGGAAGTTCATTTGGAACCAGGCCTCCATTTTACCACCCAAACCAGTGTTGTGCTTCAGCACTGGCCAAAAGCATTTATTTGGAAAGAGATGATTTGAGAGTCAGGGTGCTGGATTTTTCCAGAGGAATTGATCCTGACCAGTTGGCTGAAAAAGCGATTGCTGAGATACATACACCCGATCCTTTTGCTGCGGTGGGGTTTGACCATGAGCTCAGACGATATGTAGAAAAGCCAAAGGTGATGGAACCGGCGAATTATTGTGATAGGAACATCAACTGGTCTTCTGGAGATGTAATCCTCGTAACCGGTGGAGCAAAGGGAATTACGGCTTCCATAGCCTTGGGTTTAGCCCGGGAAACAGGCGCTAGAATGGCATTGGTGGGAAGTTCTCCATATCCGGATAAACATCCTGAAACAACTTCAGGCAAAGAAATTTCCGAAACCCTCTTGAAGTTTTCCAATCATGGCCTGTTGGCTAGATATTTTAGTTGTGATGTCAGGAATAAAGAGTCCGTACTGAAGGTGGTGGAAAAAATTTCGGAGGATATGGGTCCGGTGACGGGAGTCATCCATGGTGCAGGACTTAACAAACCGCGGCCAACAAAAAGGGTTTCAGTTGAAGAGGCTTTTGAAGAGGCAGGGCCAAAAATTCTGGGGGCTTTAAACCTCATGAGTGCTTTTGAAAAATCGCCGCCCAAAATGTTTGCCGGTGTTTCCTCAATAATAGGATATTCAGGAATGCCGGGAAATACATGGTATGGATTTTCAAATGAGGTGCTTGATATCTTGCTGAGAAAGTTTGGCTCGGAACACTCACACACATCAGTTATGTCTGTTGCTTATAGTATATGGCGTGATGAGGGAATGGGGTATCGAATGGGCAGTGTCGGTCATCTTAAACGGATGGGCATAGATGCTATTTCCACCGAGGAAGGCGTTAAGCGGTTTGTCAATCTTTTTCTTAAAGATCCGGGAACCGACCGGGTAATTGTTACCGCACGAATGGCCGGGATTGATACATTTTGTCCTGCATCTTTGCCTGAACCTGAAAATGTCAGGTATCTGGAAAAATTGCTTTATGCGATTCCGGAAGTGGAATCCGTTTTTCAGGCACACCTGTCATTGGAAAGTGATCCTTATCTCAAGGATCACTTATTTAACGGTTCCTATCTTTTTCCAACGGTTTTCGGACTTGAAGCAATGGCTCAGGCATCAGCCCATGTTGCAGGAAAAACAAAACTTAAAAGAATACGGATTGAAAATATTCAACTGAAACGACCTATTACAGTGGACCCTGAAACCGGTGCTGATATTATGATTCAGGCGCAAGTGCAGGAAAAGCCGGACAGCAAATCCCCGGAAAAAATCCTGACGAGAATTTTTAAACAAGATACAGGTTTTCACGAAGCATATTTTTCAGCTGAATTTATTTTGAATCTTCCCGATGGTGCCCGGAAAAAAAGTATTTTAAAACCGCAACAACCACTGGGTATTCTTCCGGAATTCGATCTGTATCGTGATAATCTTTTATTTCAGGGGCTGATGTTTCAAAGAATTCAAATGCTTTATTCTGTTGTGTCAAAGAATGGGGAAGATAATGAAGAGGCTGAAGAAGCAATATTTACGACCCGGATCTTTGATTCGGAAACAAACTCAAGAACTGCATTCGCCGAACCTTCTCACAGCCGCCTGATCCTGGGAGATCCTTTTTTCCGGGATTCGTTGCTACAGTCAGCTCAAATCCTGATTCCCACCATGACCTGCCTTCCTGTTTTTATCAAAAAACTCGATATCTATCCGTCTTCCAATGTCGTGGAAGAAACACTTACCGGCCTTGTTCGGCTTGATTGGAGAAAAGAACAAGAAATTCAGCATTCTGTTGTAGTCGTGGATGCCAAAGGATTGATTCGGGAATCCATGGAGGGTTATACTCTGCATATACTGAAGCGGTTGAAAAACAATCCTTTTCCGGCGGATTTAATTAACCCGGATAAACGGGATAATTTGCTGCTGCAACAGGTCGTGAATTCCATTACAGAGCTTTTTGAATTAGCGGTTCCTTTTTTCCAGGTCGGCTATTTTCCGGGGATTCACAAACTTTCAAGGGAGCAAAGACATGAGTTTGAGGTTCCATTAATGAATAAGGCGTTAGAAATGGCTTTGGGTCAATCTTTTAATCAGGAATATTTGAAGATTCATTGGCTCGATAACGGAAAACCGGTGCTAACTGGTACTGAGAATTCAAACATCAATATTTCCATTTCCCATGATGATCGACTTTGCTTGTGCCTTGCAGGAGACGGAGCTCAAGGGTGTGATGTTGAACCAATTACACCCAGAAACCGCCAGGAATGGGTAAGTTTGGTTGGAAAAGAAAACGAAATCCTGCTTGATGCCCTTTTGGATGAATCTGATTCCATCGATTATGCCGGTACCCGCATATGGAGCGCCAAGGAGGTTCTAAAAAAGGCTACAGGCATAATACCATCAGGGATGGAAATTTCCAAGATGGATAGAGGCGCTGTTTTGTTTAAGGTGAAAATATCGGATGAACAGATTTTCATTCTGACATTTCCCATAAATTTGACATGGGGTCCTGAACGGATGTTTTCATTAATTGTTGATAAGGTATTGGAAGGTGATTCAATTCAGGAAAAAATGACTTTGGGGTACGAAGATTTGGAATCTATTAAAGCCTATGAAAATATTGAACAAGGTGGACCGCAAGGGCAAGACGTTTTTGTTCACAGGTTCCCTGTCGCTTTTAAACCCAATGCACAGCTAAGTCGTAAAGTATATTTTACCAATTATGTATATTGGCTGGGAGGAGTTCGGGAGATAGGAGTGTGGTCAGCTTTAAGAGAAATTGGTGAACTGTTTGGGACAGGAAGATATGGAATTGTCACCAACAAAACAAATTTGAAAATTTTGGGAGAGGCCACAGTACAAGATCAGGTGGAAATTCGTGTCTGGATAACCAGAAACTATGGTAAAAAAAATTCCACTATGGATTTAATTTATGATTGCCGAAAAGTTCTTCATGGTCAGACATATGAACGGCTAGCCTTGTGTGAACAGCAGTTGACCTGGGTGAAAATCCTGGACCATGGAATTGTCGAGCCGGATGTTTATCCTGACTATTATTGGGATTGTATAAAAAACATGCTTCCAAAATATGATGCCCCCAACACTCCTGACCCGATTCCCGAGCCGCTAGCTTTTCTAATGAATTCTGAGGGAGATTACGAACAATACCAGGCTCCGGCAAAACCGATTGTCGAACCGTTGCTTTTTGAAAAGTCCATTGAGACCTCCCTGGATAACTCAAACATTGTCGGCAATATATACTTTGCCAACTATTATGCATGGCAAGCGCAGGTGAGAGATATTTATTTTTACATGATTATTCCCGAATATTTCCGCGGTGTGGGAGAAAAAGGAGAATTATTGTGTTTACAAACCCAGGTTCAGCATCTTCGGGAGGCCATGCCCTTTGACACGATTATTGTTACCATGGCTTTGAAACAATTAAAAAAATACAGTGTAACATTCCACTTTGAATATTTTCGGCAGGAATCTGACGGCAGCAGAACAAAGCTGGCATTTGGCGAGCAGCAAAACGTATGGGTGGTTCGGGATGAAAGAGGAAAGCCTGTTCCTTCGGCTTTTCCCAAACCTGTTATTGATAAATTTGAAAGTGCCATTAGAGGTTGAACCCGGCAAGGAAGTTTCTATTCTATTCCCAGGGCTTTACGGATGCTTATGGCCAGATCCTGTTTGACAAGCGGTTTAAATTTTAACGCTTTGATTCCGATTTTTTCAGCCATATCGACTGATAAATTGTCACTGTAGCCTGTGCAAAGAATAATCGGGATATCGGAACGGACCTTGATCATTTCCACGGCCAGTTTATCTCCTGTCATATCCGGCATCGTCATATCAGTTATGACCAGGTCAAAAGCGTAGGGTTTGTGCTTGAAAAGTTGTAGTGCTTCAATACTGCTTGTCATGGTCGTGACTTTATAACCAAGACGTTCTATTATCTGCTTGCCCATATTAACAATAGCGGGTTCATCATCGACCAATAGTATCCTCTCGTTTCCCCAAGGGATGACGCTGGGAACTTCGGGAAGTTGATCAATATAATTGTCCAGTACCGGCAGGTACACATGAAAAGAGGTCCCTTTACCCGGTTGGCTTTTAACAGTGATAAGGCCACCATAGCTTTTAACAATTCCCCGGACAACCGATAAACCTAACCCTGTGCCGTCCCCAATCTCTTTTGTGGTAAAATACGGATCGAAAATACGTTCAACAACTTCATGGCTCATACCACATCCGGTATCACTGATTGTTAAATTGAGAAAACGTCCGGAGTTGTGCATCGCGTGTTGACGCATGAAATTTTCATCAAGGAAAGTTTCATTGAGCAGGATACTCAAAATACCTCCCTGACCTTGCATGGCGTGGTTTGCATTTGTGCACAGATTCATCAGGATTTGATGTATCTGTGTTGGATCCGCCAATACACTTTCATCGCTGTTTAGTTCCTGATGAATTTCTATGATGGTCGGAAGTGATGATCTCAGAAACTTAATGGTTTCTCTGACAATGGATGATATCTGAACCGGCTTTTTTTCAGTCTTTGATTGACGGGCAAATGTCAGGATTTGCTTGACAAGCTCCTTTGCCCGAAATCCGGCTTTGCTGACTTCCTGGAGATTTTCATACACCATGGATTCTTTTTCAATGTCATCAAGTGACAGCTCGGTGAACCCTATTATAGAAGTCAGAATATTGTTGAAGTCGTGGGCAATTCCACCTGCTAACCTTCCGATGGCCTCCATTTTCTGAGATTGCTGAAGCTGAGCGAGCAGGTTTGTTCTTTCACTTTCCGCGGCCTTTAATTTTTTTATGTCAATGAAGCTCTCCAGCACATGCAAACGGTTGTCTAAATGGATCGAAGTAAGCGTTTTTAAAACGGGTATCTTGTCTCCTTTTGCGGTAGCAATAAAACCTTCTATATTGCTTTCAGAAGGTTTAAAATTGATTACAGTGCGTTCTCCCTTGAAATCGCCACATAAAAACTCGTAACACGGGCGACCAATAACTTCGGATTTTGGTGCACCGATCAGATTTAATGCAGCCGGATTGGCATCCACAATCTGATGGTTTTCAGTGTTGATGATCATAATACCCGCCTGAACAGAGTCCAATATAGTTTTCAGACGTTCCTTACTTTCTTTTAAAGCATGCTGGGCAAGTTTTCTTTCATTTGCCTCCTGGTTCAAATTAACATTCATGCGCTGTATTTTGGTAAAGAGCCTCGCATTTTCCAGTGAAATCGCTGCTTGAGAAAGCAAAATCCGGAGAATGCCGATTCGGTCTTTGGTGAAAGCGCCTTTGATGATTCTATTTTCCAGGTATAAAACGCCGATGACTTTTTCCTTTAACCGAATAGGAGTGCAAAGGATGGAAGCGGGCATCTTTTGCTTTAAATACTGATCTTTTTCGAACAGATTTTTGTAGTTATTGGAAGGTAAAACAACACTGTCGCCGCTTTTTGCAACAAATCGAATCATGGATACGGGAACCTGACAATGGTCATCAAGCGGAAGCGGATGTAATATATCCGCGAATGAATTTTCAATGTCCGAAAAAGCCTCGATTTTTAAGTTATCGTTTTCAATGGTAATAAAATAGCCCCGTTGCGCTCCCGCATTTTCTAAAATAATATTCATCATGCGGGTAAGAAATCTTTCCAGTTCAACCTCGCCGGAAATAGCCTGGGACGCTTTAATCACGGTAGCGATATCCAGCTGTCCTGCAGATGGATTGTGCAGCGGAAAATAGTGATACGGCAATTTCCATTTTTGCTCATACTTTACATCAGATATATATTTGCCTGAAGTCCGATGAAAAATATTGATTAAATGTTTGTGCTTTTCAAACAGATCAAGCACTTTTGATCCGGCTCCCCATCTTTCATAGCTATTCAGGGAATTTTCCAGGTATGCTTTTGCAATGGTATTTTTTGATGCCGACAAGTAATATTTAAAAGCAAGTTCCTGTGCAAGAGCCTTTTCCTGAATAAAACCGTTTCTATTGGCCGCTTCAATGGCCTGGTCATATTTTTCCATGGCTTTGTTTGACTTTCCCAAAACCCTTGCTAATTCGGCTTCAATGAGCAGAACTCTGTGCAAGTGATTTTCAGGAGCGTAGGAAGCCCAGTTTTTTAATTTTCTTGTGTTACCGTGTACTCTTTTTTTTGTCCATTTTTTTTGGAATCCTTTGGCGCCTGGATAAAGACCTGTAAGAATAAGGCTTTCATAAAAATAAAAAAGAGGAATGTAAAAGGTTCCAAGAACCCCCTCGATATGTTCCTTTGCAAGTACGGCATTTGTATGGGCATTCTCAAGATCATTGAAAATATAGCATAGGAAAAGTTTCTCAAAGTAGAGACAAAAAGTGGCTGTTTTATCTCCTGCAGTGCGGTACAATGGGATCATTTTATGTTCATCATAGGCATCCCCGGACAATTCAATCGGATTGTCGGATTTTTCAATAAGTTTCAAAGCTGTCTGGTAAAAAATATCATTTAAATGCAACGCCGTTTCCTGCCTTATTTGATTGATAGCATTTGAATAAAAGGCCATGTCATTTTTTAATTTTCCAAGCTCTATACCGCTTACTAGGCCAT
The DNA here is from genome assembly GCA_011389745.1 of Desulfobacteraceae bacterium. Lineage (GTDB taxonomy): Bacteria > Desulfobacterota > Desulfobacteria > Desulfobacterales > SKZT01 > SKZT01. Next base: position 78,916 of record JAABTQ010000007.1, read on the forward strand.
ATCCGGAATACGCTTGAGCACAGTAAGCAGCATAGATAAAATTCCCGGAATCCAAACCGGATTGGTAAGATGTTGTAAAATCCGGAACAATCTTATGAATCGATTCTTTCCAGTGTCGGATAAAATGATTAAAAAGAAAAGAAATGGTTGATTTAATAGCCTGATTGTTAAAGGATTCAGCCAGGTCCATGGCAAGACGTCCATACCTGAAACCCAGATTCAGCCGACCAAAAATGCTTCCGAGAATCATCCCTAAACCCGCATAACCTATGGGAGAAAAATCGGAGTTTCCATATCGCACTGAAATTTGAACCAGGCGCAAAATAAAAAGAGGAAGCATTTCCGGATGAGCAAAATAAGCAGCTGAGCCGGCATGGTATAAAATTCCTGATATGGCTATTTTTTCAGGATGAGTCATTTCCGGCAAATTCATGAGCCGTTCAGGACTTTTTCCCCGAATCATGCCAAGTGTTTTCAAGACAGCCAGAAAGGTTTTAAAAGCAGAGGGCTTGGAAGGAAAAGTGATATCAAGCTTTTTTAAGATAATAATGGCCAGGTTTACAGCGTCAAGCAATTTATGTTCGCTGATTTTTGCCTGAATAAAAACCTCAAAAACTTCTATTTGATCAAGAAGGTTCTCAGATCTTTGATTCACAAACGTGCCCCATTGCTCCATGGTCTCAGTATTACCGCACAAGTATGCAACTTTAACCCCTTTGCTATAAAGAGATAACATCAGTTTATGGTTTAGTTCCCATCCTGATTCACCCATTATATCGATTGCGCTACGGATATAGAAAAATGCCGATGGAAACGCTCCGGAGCTTTTCGCTTTCAAGCTTGCCGCAATGCATAACTCTGCATATGTTATACGATCATCTGAGGATTTGATTAATCTTTTGGAAAGGCTTAAATGGTTGACAATGTTGAAAATGTTTTGATTGATCGCTCCACTTCCGGCTTGTTTCAACAAGCTTTTCCCGATTTTTGAATGTATGGCTATCCGTTGTTGTTCACTTATCAATTCATATGCAGCAACATGAATCTTATCGTGGACAAAACGATAAGATTCTTCCACGTTGTTGCAGGGCATTGTATCGCAGGTAGTAATGGGTTGAACCGGCGCAATAAATGTTTCATTGACACATACTGCCAGGATTTTTCGAAGGTCAATGGATGAATCATCCAAAATGTCCTGAAGCAATTGAAAACCAAATTCATTTCCAATACATGCAGCCCATGATAGAATTTTTTTTATATCCGGCGGAAGATTTTTAAATCGTTTGGTTAAAAGGTCGATGATACCCAAAGGAATTTTAGAGGTATCCGTATCTGACCCGTTCCAAAACCAGACCCCGGTGTTAGGTTCTAGTTTCAGAAAATTTTTAAGTTCCAGCCATTTAAAAAACTCCATTGTTTCAAAAGGATTTCCATTGGTTCTTTCAAATAAAAAAACAGCCAGAGGGCTGGCGATTACACTGTTTTGATTTGTGCATCGGACCACAAATTTCTTTAAATTCTCAATGTCGAGTGGACCTAATTTTATTATAACAATGGACGATGATGTTTGACCTGCCTTTTTTAATATTCCATTAAGTTGATGGGATGCATCAATCTCGCTTTCACGGAAAGCGCCGATAATAAGCGTGTTTTTCAGTAAGGGGTCTTCCATACAAATTTCAAGCATTTTCAATGTTTGCTTATCCCCCCATTGAAGATCATCCAAAAAAAACACCAGGGGTCTCTCAGGAATGCTTATGATCCGGAAAAATTTTTGCATCAATATTTTAAATTTGTTCTGCTCCTCAAGCAATCCGAGTTTGGTTACAGGTTTTTGTTTGCCGACAAACTTTTCCAGATCGGGAATAATTTCCACTAAAGCGTGCAAATTTTGCCCGAAGTTTTTAACCAATCTTTGCTTCCACCAGGCTGAATCATCGTTATCTAAGATTAAAAGATGCCTTACCCATTTTCCAAATGCTTCTGAAAGAGCGCTATAAGGTATATCGGTTTTTAGCTGATCAAATTTTCCGGATATGAAAAAAGCGTTTTGCTGACTGACTAAACGTTCAACTTCTTTCACCAAAGCTGTCTTGCCTATTCCGGCAGGGCCTGAAATCAAAATCATTTCAGCTTTATTGGTTTTAATTCTTTCAAATACTTTTCGGATAAAAGAAATTTCATTTTCCCGTCCAATGAGTTGTTCCGGAAATCGAATATGCTGAAAATAATCTTTCTCTCCCAAATGAAACGATCTGATATAATCGTGATTTTCCATTTCCTGTCGGCATCGTTCAAGATCGTATTTAAGCCCCCGGCAGCTTTGATATCGATCTTCCGGGTTTTTTGACAGAAGTTTCATGATAATATCGGAAATGGAATCGGGAATAGAGGGTTGAATTTTTTTGGGTGCTGATGGGATTTTGGCCAGATGGCAGTGTATAAGTTCCAGGGGATTCTCTGCGGTAAAAGGCTTTTTGCCTGTAATCATTTCATAAAATGAAACCCCTGTGGAATATAAATCAGAACGTTGATCAATACCGCGATTGATTCGTCCGGTTTGTTCCGGCGCAATGTAGGCAAAAGTGCCTTCGGGACGGCTCAACGGCAAAACCGAGGAGACATCTTTTGCAAATACGGATGAAATTGAAAAATCAATGATTTTCACAATAAAATTTAGAGGATTGATAAGAATGTTGTCTGGATTCAGGTCCTTATGGATAATATTTTGATCGTGTATGGCTTCGAGTCCGTTGACAATTTGAATAGAAATGTTAAGAAATGTTTTTACATCAAAACCCTCATCACTGATAATTTTGGTTAAACCAATTGCATTGAAGTCTTCGAGAATCAATGCGGGACCTTCTGAAGTTTTTTCGATAGCATAATATTTGACAATGTTAGGGTGATCAATATTTCGTACCAGCTGAAATTCCTTATGAATGCCGGTTATTTCATCGGGATCTCCAGGATGGATAAAAGGGACTTTGATAATGACCGGTATTTTTCCAGTATTTCGGACTCCTTTATAGATAGTTGAACGGTTTCCCCGATGCAACAAGGAAAGGATTTGGTATCCCTCAAGGTTAATCATTTTTTCGCTATTTCCTAAAAGTGATGAAGCAATGTGCAAATTTATCAAATACCCGTTTATTTTATTTATATAGCATCGGCCGTTTTTAAAATAAACAAATAATACTCGATGGTTGTTTTGCAATTTTGCTTGACATGCCCGGGTTTTCTTTGTTAATGAATGAGTATTCATTCATTTATAATATGTGGATTTCAGATCGCATAATGGAGGTGGGGTATTAGAATACGGACAAAATCAAACGATAAATACCACCGCATTCTTGAAGCTGCCGTCAAGGTGTTTGCCAACCAGGGTTTTTATGAGTCGACCATCGCTCAGATTGCAAGGGAAGCCGGAGTGGCCGACGGTACTATATATCTTTATTTCAAGAACAAAGATGATATTTTGGTTCAGTTTTTTGAATTTAAAACCAAGCAGGTTTTTGACCGTTTTCAAAAAATAGTTAAAAAGGGTGATAACGCCGTTGAGAAACTGACCCAACTGATCCGAAGGCATCTTAAAGAATTTGAAAAGGACCAAAACATGGCCGTGGTCTATCAGGCTGAAACCCGGCGCAACAGTCCATTGGTAAAGGACCAGATCAGGCAGATGTCCAAGATGTATTTGGACATTGTAGCTGAGATTGTCGAGCAGGGTCAGGTAGAGGGATGTTTTCGAAAAGATTTGTATTTGGGGCTGGTCAAACGATATATCCTGGGCGCTGTGGAGGAAGTTATCAGCACCTGGATACGTTCCGGTGGAAAGTACGATCTTGTTGCCATGGCTGATCCGCTCGTGGATTTACTCATCCGTGGGATAGGAATATACGAATTATCCGCAAATAATTTTTTGGGCGATGTGCAAACCAAAAAGCAAGGAGAATGAATCATGGCTCAATTCATATCAGACCGAAGAGATGTTGATTTTGTCCTTCATGAACAGCTAAATGTCGCTGGTTTAAGTGAAAATGAACTTTTTAAGGAATTTAACAAAAAGACCATCGACATGATTATCAACGAGGCTAGAAATTTGGCCATCAAGGAGCTTCTCCCGGCCCAGCAGTTGGGAGACCGTGAAGGATGTCGTTTTGAAAATGGCAATGTGATTGTTCCTGAATCATTCCAGCGGGTTTACGAGTTGTATAAGGAAGGAGAATGGGTAGCTATGGCCGAAAACCCTGAATGGGGCGGTCAGGGAATGCCGAAAGTTGTGGCCATGGCGGCGAGTGAGTATTTTGTGGGCGCCAATTGCGCTTTTATGATGTATCCGGGATTGACACATGGTGCCGGAAAGTTGGTTGAAAAATTTGGCACTGAAAGACAGAAAAAACTTTTTCTCAAAAACTTATATACCGGCCGGTGGTGCGGCACCATGGTGTTGACAGAACCCGAGGCAGGCTCGGATGTAGGGGCGTTGACCACAACAGCGGTTAAAAATGACGACGGAACCTACTCATTGACCGGCAATAAGATTTTTATTTCCGGAGGTGAACACAACCTGGCGGAAAACATCATTCACCCGGTACTTGCCCGAATTCAGGGAGCTCCGGAGGGAACCAGGGGAATTTCATTATTTCTGGTACCCAAAATATGGGTCAATGATGACGGCACCCTGGGGGAAAGAAACGATATTGTCTGCACCGGCATTGAAGAAAAAATGGGTATACACGGAAATGCGACTGTTTCCTTATCGCTTGGAAGTAAAGGTAATTGCCGCGGAATGCTCCTGGGTTCGGAAAACAAGGGCATGAGAGCTATGTTTCTCATGATGAATGAAGCGCGTCAACTGGTAGGCTTGCAAGGATTCGGTTTTGCAAGCTGCGCATATTTGTATGCACTTAATTATGCACGAGAACGGATACAGGGCAAAGATCTTCTCAAGAGTAATGATCCGGATGCTCCCAGAGTTCCCATCATAAATCATCCGGACATTCGTCGCCAGCTTTTAACCATGAAAGTCTATGTGGAGGGCATGAGAAGTCTTCTGTACTACACGGTGCTCTGCGCAGACCTGGCCAAAATTGCAAAAACCGACGACGATAAAATAAAATACCAGGGATTTGTAGATTTTTTAACCCCCATCGTAAAAGGTTATATGACGGACCGGGCATTTGAAATCTGCAGTCAGGCTTTGCAAGTCTATGGAGGATATGGATATATCAAAGAATATCCTGTGGAACAGCTTTTGCGAGACTGCAGAATTACCATGATTTACGAAGGAACCAACGGTATTCAGGCCATGGATTTGCTGGGAAGAAAACTTCCTATGAACGAAGGAAAGACCGTCATGGGATTTCTCGAGGAGATGCAACATACCATTGCCGGAGCCAAAACCCGGGAATCTTTAATTGATTTGACAAAACGGTTTGAAAATGCGGTTGAAATGCTTGGAGATGTGGGAATGCATATGTTCAAGCTCGCAGGAGGCCGGAAAATTTACAATGCATTTGCATTTGCACATCCGTTCATGGACGTCGTGGGTGATGTGATTATGGCATGGATGCACCTGTGGCGGGCAGTTGTTGCGACAGAGGCAATGGATAAAGGTGCAAAGAAAAAAGACAAGGAATTTTACGAAGGGCAATTAAAATCCGCCGAATATTTCATCCGAGTAGTTCTTCCAGTTACCAAAGGACGAATGGAGGCTATTTTAGATGATTGCGGTGCGGCCATTGAAATATCCGAGGATTCTTTTGGCGGAAAATAAATTGGATGTTTATTCACTTTTTGTCTGTCATTCTGAGGGAGCATGGAATAGCGGGCCAAAGCCTTTAAGGACAATATGTTCCGAAATGTTGCCCGGCACCACGGCGATTGAGCCTGGAATTTAAACAGGCACCATTGCAATGGCATTGCCCCAGCAACTTTTTTCCTGGGGGAACGGGCATAGACTGTATAATGGACAACGGGGTTCACATTGTGCGAATGAATTCGCACCTACAATTGAGCACAAGTCTTTTCACACAAACAGGTTACACTCAAAAAATTCTTCGTCGGCTAATGATCATATGCTAAACAGTAAAATAAGGTGTTCGCCTTCTCAGAATGACGATCAATAAATCCGGCCTGCACCTTAATTTGAATTATTTATCCCCGCGTTTTTGGATCTCTTCCGCCCGAAGCTCCTTTCTGAGCACTTTGCCTACGTTGGACTTGGGAAGCTCATCTCTGAATTCCACCTCGGTGGGAAGTTTAAATCTGGCCAGTTTGGATACACAGTATTCGATAATTTCTTCTTTGGTGGCGCTTTCACCCTCTTTAAGGACGACAAAAACCTTGACGGCCTCACCCCGTGTCGGGTGCGGAATTCCAATGGCACATGCTTCCTGTATCTTGGGATATGCGAAAAGAACTTCATCAATATCACGCGGATACACATTTAAACCGCCCGAAATAATTAAGTCCTTTTTTCGGTCCACAATATAAAAATAACCTTCTTCATCCATTTTTCCGATGTCTCCGGTCAACAGCCAGCCATCATTTAATACGGCATCGGTTTCATGGGGCATGTTCCAGTAACCTTTCATGACCTGTGGACCTTTTAAGGCAATCTCACCGGGTTCTCCGACAGGAACATCCGTTTGTCCATCTTCAAGGCTCACCACCCTGCATAAAGTGTCTGAAATGGGAATGCCGATACTTCCGACTTTTCGCTGTCCCAGAAAAGGATTCACGTGTGTCACAGGTGATGATTCCGTCAAGCCGTAGCCTTCGATAATGATCGAGCCCGTCTTACTTTCAAAGTCCCGGATGACTTCCAGCGGAAGGGGCGCACTGCCCGAAAAACATCCTTTCAAACAAGTCATATTTGCTTTTTCGATATCTTTATGGTTGAGCATTCCGATATACATGGTAGGCACCAAAGGGGCAAAAGTCGGCTTGTACTTGCTTATGGCTTCCAGAAGTGGTTGCGGTTGGGGCTTAGGCACCAGAACATTTCCCCAGCAGGTATAAATAGCAAAGTTCATGACGACGGACAATCCAAACACATGAAAAAACGGCAGCGCTCCCAGCATGATTTCATGATTTTTACGAAGCGTCGGCAGCCATGCACCGATTTGCTGAACCTGCTTACTTAAGTTGGCATGGGTGAGCATGACCCCTTTTGAAACCCCGGTGGTTCCACCGGTATACTGATATTGAGCAATATCATCAAAATTCAGCTTCACCTCAGGCGGGGCAGGCGGATATTTTTTTATCAGATCTTTCCACCGATAAACATGATCGGCGAGTTTGACAGATGCAGCCAGTTTTTTTCTTTTTCCTACCAGAGGAAACAAAAGACTTTTGGGAAAAGGAAGATAATCGCCGATGGATGTGTAAACAATTTCCCTGATGCTCGTTTTTTTTCTCAAATCGATCATTCGGTTTCCAAGCAGATCGAGCGTGATCAGTACTTTGGAATTGGAATCGTTAAACTGGTGCTCAAGTTCCCGGTCTGAATAAAGGGGATTGTTCATCACCACTATACCGCCTATTTTTAAAATGGCGTAATAGGCGGCAACACATGGAATAAGGTTTGGAAGTAAAATAGCTACGCGGTCACCCTTTTTAATACCAAAATCGGCCAGACAGGCAGCAAATCTGTCCACCATGTTTTTTAGCCCCTGGAAAGTTACCTCATACCCCTGAAAGGATAGGGCCATCCGGTCCGGGAAGTTTTTTGCGGTCCTCTCAAGAAAATCCGGAATGCAAATCTTTTCGTAATCGATAAATTCGGGTACGTTTTTTTCATAATGTGCAACCCATGGCTTATCCTGATAGCTTATTTCTTTTGACACGAAAAACCTCCTTAGGTTTCACAGGGTTTGGCGGGGCGAACAGCTTGAACAGGCCTGTTTTTTGAAACGGAAGGGCAAATTGCATGCCCCATTTTTTTTACTTATGATGTATTGAATTGAAAGTCAATAGGCTTTGTGAGGCGGGTGTTTGGTGATAGGTTTCTGAAGGCATTCCAAGGTGTTATCCTTTTCATTGGCACTTTTTTCTTGACAAGGAAAGTTTTTCTTTGATACTGAATGAGTATTCATTCATTATAGGTTCGCCAGTTTTCCATCTCAATTTTAAAATACACCAGGTTAAGGAGAAACAATGGAAACAGCGTTGATTTCACCGGCAAAGGCAGCATTTCTGGGTATTCCCACAGTGATTTTTTCTTTGATCATACCGGTCGTCGGAGTTGCTGTGTTTGCCTATATCATGGCAAAGCGCCTGGCACCGCTGGTAAGGGCTTTGCCTGACGAGCGGCTGGATCGCCCCTGCAGGCGACTGGTCGCGGTTCTAAAATATTACTTTGGCCAATATAAACATCCCCGTTATATAACTGCCGGCATTATCCATATCGCTCTGTTCATAGGTTTTTTCATTATTTCCCTGAGATCGGTTACGCTGGTACTTTCAGGAATTTCCGAGGGATATCATCTTCCGGGATTCGGAGGTGAACTGGGAGCGGCATATGACATATTGAAAGATTATACGGTTACCGTTATGTTGGTTGTGACCATTGTGGCCATGATACGCAGGGGAATTTTTAAACCGGAACGTTATGCCGTACCGCCAAAGTACGGGAAAGATCATACCAAGGAAGCTGTTTTTGTGCTGGCGCTAATTTCGGGCCTCTTAATTTCGGATTCTTTTTTTGAAGGAAGTCTGGCTGCAGCAAATCTTCAACAAGGTATACATTCGGAATCAATGGTTTTGGGAACTACTCCCTGGGTAGCTGCCTTGCTGCTAAGCGGGGTTTCAACTGAAAGCCTTCAGTCTATTCATATCGGGGCTTATTTTTCCCATGAATTGATTTTCTTTTTTTTCCTTTGTTTTTTACCCTTGGGTAAACATTTCCATATCATTACATCTCTTCCCAACGTTTTTATGATGAAATTGGATAAAGGCACTGTCAAACCGGTTCGATGGGGTGTACCCGACAGCCGGCTGGATGAACTCAAAAATTTCGGTGTCAACAAATTTGAGGATTTTACATGGAAACATATGCTGGATTTTTACTCCTGTGCCGACTGCGGCAGGTGCAGTGATCATTGCCCGGCAAATGCGGTAGGACGTCCCCTTTCACCAAGGTTTATCACCATTAAATCCCGGGACTATTCATTCAGGCATTATCCTTTACTGGGTGATTTCATAATCAGCAATGAACCATTGATTGGAAACATCCTTGAAGAACATGAAATTTGGTCCTGCACCACATGCGGGGCCTGCGAGGAAGAATGTCCTGTGATGATCGAGTATATTGATAAAATTGTGGATCTTCGCAGATACATGGTTGAAGAGGGAATGGTGCCACAGTCTCTTCAAAAGCCCTTGGGGGCCCTGGAAAAACGAGGCAATCCTTACGGGAAAATGGAGCGAAAAAGAGCCGACTGGATAAAGGATAAAAATTTTGCCGATACCTTCAAAGTAAAGGTGCTTGGCAATGGGGTGAAGGCAGAAACTCTTTTCTTTGTGGACAGTGTGACTTCATTTGATGACCGTATCCAACATATCGGGCGGTCAACGGCCAGGGTTTTAAGGGCTTGCGGAATTGATTTTGGTATTCTTGGACCTGCCGAGATGGATTCGGGTCATGAGGTGCGCCGGTTTGGTGAAGAAATGCTTTTTCAGCAGTTAAGAGACAAAAACATTGAAGCCATATCGTCAACCAGAGCAAAAAAGCTTGTTACAGCTGATCCACACGCCTATAATGCTTTAAAAAAAGATTATATCGGAATGCCTGAGGTTGAACATATCAGCCAGGTGATTTCGCACGCCCTTGTCGAGAAACGAATCCGTTTAAAACCATTCAAAGAGGAGGGTAGAGTTTTTACATACCATGATCCATGCTATCTGGGTCGCCATAACGGGTTTTACGACATTCCCCGAAAGGTTATCGATTCCATCGAAGGGCTTAAGCGTGTTGAGATGGGCAAACGTTGTAAGGATCGCTCTTTTTGTTGCGGCGGTGGCGGGTTGTACCTGTTTTATGAGCCTATTGAAGAGAAACGTATGGGGCAGGTCAGGGTGGAAATGGCTGCCGAAGCCGGTGCTGATGTTATCATCACCGCATGCCCTTTTTGCATGATCAATCTGGAGGATGCCGTCAAGACCAGCGGCCTGGAGGGAAAGATGGAGGTTATTGATTTGGTTGAGTTGGTGGACAGGCATCTTGAAATATAAATTCTGTCAATTTGATAAACAAGGCTTTCGCAAGCCAAATTAAACAGGAGGAGCATATGGAAATTTTAGTTTGCATTAAAAGGGTTCCTGATACCGCGGAGAATGAGATCGAAGTCAACCGCGATGGCACGGATATTGAGCGGGATGATCTTGTTTACTCGGTAAACGAATGGGATAATTATGCTGTCGAGGAGGCCATTCAGATCAGAGATAAGGTTGGCGGAAACGTTACCGTGGTTTCTGTTGGTGATGAAAATGCCGAAGAAGTGGTCCGGCGGGAGATGGCCATGGGAGCAGATCAGGGTATCCTGTTATCTGACGATGTTTTTGAAGGCTCCGATGGTAAAGGTGTTGCAACGATTTTGAAAGCTGAAATTGAAAAGGGCAAATATGATCTCATATTGACAGGTGCCCAGGCTGATGACGGCGCAGGACAGGTGGGGGGAATGCTGGCCGCAATGCTTGATTGGCCGTTTGCATCACTGGTCAATAAAATCGAAATTAGTGATGATAAAAAGATTTCCGTGGGACGGGAAATTGCCGGCGGCAACCAGGAAATGAATGAGATGGATTTGCCTTGTGTGCTGTCAATTCAGACAGGTATTAACGAACCCCGCTATGTCGGCATTCGGGGTATCCGAAAAGTTGCGTCAGTGGATATTCCAGTACACGGCATGGGCGAATTAGGTCTTTCTCCGGATAGAATCGGCAAGGCCGGAGCCAAAGTCAATTGTCTGGATTATTTCGTGCCTGACCCGGGAGAGGGTGCGGAGATGCTTGAAGGAAGCACCGATGAAATCCTGGATAAACTCGTTGAAATCCTCAAATCCAAAGGAGGGATCAAATAATGTCCGTAAAAATATTTGCCTATATTCTTCATAAAAAAGGGGTTGCTGATGATACAGCTCTGGAACTGCTATCCGCGGCCAAAAAAATTGATCCCAATGTTTCTGTTACGGCACTGGTAGCAGGGTCAGGTGACGCGCTTGAAAAAGTGATCACGCAGATTTTACCCTCATTCAACGATGTGTGGAAAATCAGTCACGACAGCCTGTCATATGTCATAGCGGAAACCGTTCGCCCCATGCTCGCAAGAATTATCCCCAAAGGAAGTATTGTTCTGGTGCCTCATGAACATTTTGGGATGGACCTTGCCCCGGGTCTTTCCATTAAGCTGGAATCTGCTTTTGTCTCGGATGCTATCGATTTTGAAGAAATTATGGATCAGAAAATCAAGCTGGTTCGGGAAGAATTCAACGGTCAGGTGAGCACCCATGTGGTTTGTGATATATCCCATGGAGCAGTCATTTCCGTTCGCGCCGGAGCATTCAAGCCTGAAGGATCCAAAACTGGCAAAGGACAGGTTACCGATAAAACATCCGAAGCCATTGAAGGCGGTATTCCCGGCCAAAAACGCCGTTACCTCGAAGTCATAGAAGCCGAAGTCGGCGATGTGGATATCACCAAATCCGATATCCTGGTTTCCGTTGGAAGGGGTATTGAAGATCAGGACAACCTGGATATCATTCATGAACTGGCTGAAACCATCGGTGGGGATGTTTCATGTTCCAGACCCATTGTGGATGCCAAGTGGCTGGATAAATCACGCCAGGTGGGAACATCCGGTAAAATAGTAAAACCCAAGGTATATATTGCACTGGGTATCAGTGGTTCATTTCAGCACCTTGGAGGCATTAAGGGAGCACCTTTTATAATAGCTGTTAACAAAAACCCGAAGGCCCCTATTTTCCAGGTGGCTGATGTGGGTGTCGTCGCTGATATTATTGAATTTGTACCTGCACTGACCCAAAAAGTTCAAGATATTAAAGCTTGAGCGATTTTCCTGATTAACTCTTTATTCGGCCATAGGATAACAAATGAAACAGATTGAAGAAAATTATCAACGCATAACAGATGATAAGCGTTTGTTCGATCCGCTTTTGGCAATCCCAGGGAGATCTTGCCATTTTTGAAGCAGTGACGGAAATGCTTAATGACTATTTTTTAATTCGAGGACTAAATGCTGACGAGTCCGGACTTCAGAGAACTGTTGAAAATTTCGAAAAGCATAAAATTCGCATATCAAATGAGAAGGCCCCCTTTGAGAGTCGATAGTGTGATGTCGACAATCCAAAGTTCTCCGTCATGCCGGACTTGATCCGGCATCCAGAAAAACCAGCTTCTTGAATCCACCTGGATTCCGGCCTCCGCCGGAATGACGATACAAAAAGATCGATAATGATTGATTCCAGGCAGTTATGAAAACTTAAGACTGTTAAGTTATGATGTCGATTCCAGCAATAGAGTTCGAGGAGGCCTGGAACAATCGTGAAGTGGTTCAATTGGATGATCTTAAACTACTAAAGAGTTTTAATAATCGGCAGCATTCTTTTAAAATCAGTGGTTCCGGCCTTTAACAGCAATTCAAAAATAAGCATTTCAGCACTGGTGATCACTGCTCCGGCTTTTTTGAGCCGATTTATTCCGATAGCTTTATTGAGGTCCGTTCTTGCCGATATGGCATCGGTAACCACATGAACATCGTATCCCTCCTGAATGGCCTGTGCTCCGGTTTGAAAAATGCAAACATGGGATTCGATACCTGACAGGATAATTGTTTTTTTCCCTGTTTCTGTGATAGCTTTTCGGACAGCTTCGTTGCCGAGGCAACTGAATTCCGTTTTGTTCAGTACTGGGCTTTCCGGGGATTTTTGAATCAGTGATCGATCGAATTTTCCAAGTTTTTCAGCATTGTGTTCCGTGAAAAAGATAGGAATTTCCAAGGCATTTGCAAGATCGATAAGGGCTTGGATTTTTTTTATCACCCTGGCTTTTTCCACACAAAGATCAAACATTACTTTTTGAATATCAACAATAAGTAGTAAAGCATCCCTGCGGTTTATGAAACGGCCATGAATGTTCATTAAGTCCTCCGTGATCAGCTAATCTTTGGTTTTTTCAATCATGGAAGCCAATTCTTTCGGATCCGTAGTGGGCGAGCCACAGGCAAAGTCAGTGCACACATAGGCTGTTGTTTTGTCGGCAACCGGTTTTATCGGTGCGGTAAAAGGGGCAATTTCAATTAATTGTTTTTCATTTTGGGAATTTTTCAAAAAAACGACCATATTGGGTGCATATTTATTGTCCAGAACCGAGAGCATCTTTTCAGTATCCGGGGATGTTGTTTCTCCGGCAATAACGACTTCGTGTTTTTTACCCACAACAAATTCCAGGCCGCAAAGAAAGTAAGAAAAAGCAGAAAGCTGTTGGTTGATAGAACCGGCAAAAGCGCTGACCATTTCTTCGGCATATTTTTCCCATCGGGTATTGCCTGTTAGTCTTGACAGAAGCAGAAGGTTTGAAAAAGCAATAGAGTTTGCAGAGGGAATAGCTCCGTCGTAGAGTTCCTTTGGCCTGGCAGGAAGTTGTTCCGCTGTTTTTGATGTCAGATAAAATCCGCTGTTTTCATGATCCCAGAAGTTTCCCAACATCTGCTCCTGTAAATCAATTGCACGTTGGATATATTCCGGCTCAAAAGTGGCGCGGAACAGTTCTATAAGACCCAGGATATAAAAGGCATAATCATTGGCATTGGCCTGAATACCGGATTCTTCGTCGCGGAAACGATGAAGCAATGCTCCGGTTTCATCTGTTAACCGCCGTTGGATAAACGCGGCTGATCTTTTTGCTGCTTCTATATAGGAATAATTTCCGAGAATTCTTGAGCCCATGGCAAGGGCTGCAATCATCAGACCGTTCCAGTCGGTCAGAATTTTGTCATCTTTTAAAGGGGGCGTTCTTTTTTTTCTGATATGAAAAAGTGTTTCTCTTGTTTTTTCCCACCGGTCAGCAAGATCTGTTTCTTCCATTTCAAGCTTTTCAGCCCATTCGGAAAAGGAACGTGTAAGATGCAAAATATTGCTGCGGGTTTTTTTGCCTGTGGCTTCATCTGAAAAATTACCCTGTGAATTCAGATTCATGAATCGTTGCCACAACTTTCCGCGTTCAGCTCCCAAAATGGCATTGAATTCATGGGTGCTCCACACATAAAATTTCCCTTCTTCACCCTCGCTGTCGGCATCCTCGGCAGTAAAAAAACCGCCTGTATCAGAGGTCATATCCCGCAGAACGTATGTAAAAATATCATCGGCGGTTTTGGCATAGAAGGAATCCTGGGTGATCTGATAGGCCTCCAGATAAGCTATGGCCAATAGTGCCTGATCGTAGAGCATTTTTTCAAAATGGGGAAGAAGCCACACCTTATCTGTGGAATAACGGTGAAAGCCGAATCCTACATGGTCCCAGATACCACCCAGACGCATGGTTTTCAATGTTTTTCGGACCATAATCATGGCTTTTTCCTCACCGGTTCGATGATAGTATCTAAGAAGAAAAAGCATCCGATGGGGTGTCGGAAATTTGGGGGCCGAGCCGAAACCACCGTGTTCTTCATCAAAACTGCTTTCAAGTTCTTCATAAGCTGTTTTCAATATGGATTCATCTATTATTTCCCCGGTCCACTGAAAATCGAATGCTTTGCCAAGATGACTGGAAATTTGTGCTGCGGAATCACTGATTTTGTCCCGGTCTTTTTCCCAGAGGGACTTGATCTGTTTGCAAATGTCGATAAGCCCGGGTCTTCCGAATCTTGAATTTTTTGGAATATAAGTGGCTGCAAAAAATGGCTTCTTATCAGGGGTCAACAGGACTGTAAGCGGCCATCCTCCCCGTCCGGTGAGCATCTGGCAGGCTGCCATATACACCGAATCAATATCAGGACGCTCTTCCCTGTCCACCTTGATGCAAATAAAAGTATCGTTTAAATAGCCGGCTGCTTCTTCATCTTCAAATGATTCTTTCTCCATCACATGGCACCAGTGGCAGGCGGCATATCCAACGGAAAGAAAAATGGGTTTATTATCTGTGTCGGCTTTTTCAAAAGCCTCTTCGCACCAAGGATACCAATCCACAGGATTTTGAGCATGCTGGATAAGATACGGGCTTTTTTCGCTTATTAAATGGTTGGGTGCCATTTTTTATCTCCAAAAAAATAAATTCAATTAGAAACAATTCCAAATCAAAATATATCATTTTTGAAATGTATCAGTTTTGCCTTTTTCGTTCAATATGATAATAAGGAGGCAACGTTTTTATGCGTCGGTCTTCTATATGTTTTCCCACTGTAAAATGGTAGAGGCTCTGAAACCGGTTGTCCGATAATCCCAAAATGTCGTGGACCGCATCATCAAAAAAACATCCGATACCTGTACCTCGAAGCCCGTGGCTCTCAGCCTCCAGGTAAAGGACCTGTCCGATCATACCGGTTTCCCAAAAAAGATTGCGATAATTATATGGATGACTTTCAATTGGATCTCGAAATTTTGCAATCATACCCAAGGAAAAAATGCTGTCACCGGCAATCTCCTGATAACAGCTTACCCTGGCGGCTACCTTTCGAAAATTGCCGGCTTGTAAAAAATACAACGGGAATCCTTCGCGAACGGTTTGCCATAAAAAATCAACCTGGGTCAGAGAGCGAATTATGTCTTGATCTTCCTCGTTTCTGAAGAAAAAATAGAGTCCCTTTTTAAGTCCTTCAACATTGTGGACAAAGAGCAACAAATGCACGCAGGCGGGTGATAGTTCAACATCAAATGGAGCTATATTCATTCGGGGAAGTGTTTTATCCAGCATGGCAATAAATTGCTCCTGGGTAATAAACCCGTTTGGGTCGAATCCTGTGGCGCTTCTTCGCTGACGGATAATTCGTGATGCTGTCAAATCGGGAATGGTCTCCGTGAAAAAAGGTGGGGTATTTTTTAAAGAAAGTTCAAAGGATTCGGTTTTCGGTTTTTTTGTTCTCCTGCCTGCAAGATCAATCATTTCCCAGTTGAAATGGTCCGGGCTCAGAGTATTAGGCGTTCCGAAAAAATCAAGTTCGGCAAAATCTTTTAAAATTGCTTCTGAGAGATTTCGCGATGCCGGCATTTGTGAGAATTGAAACACATAACATAAAAAATCAGGGTGTTCTTCTTCCATATGGGGCCATTGCGCCTTATCAAATCCGAGCACTGTCCTGATATCATCATCGGATAATGCGTTTAAATAAATCACTTTCCATCCGAAAAGATTGGCCGAGAAACTCAGACAGGCCAGAGCATGTCCCGCATCATGGTTGCAATAGCGGAAAGCCCTTTCACCATATTTCCACGATTCCCGCCAAAATATTGAACTTATGCCTATCAAAAAACCTGGTGTATGAAAATGACGCATTATTTTGTCCCAGAGGTCCGGAGATAAAATAGCGCGAGGTTCGATGGTATGCAAAAATGAATTGTAATGATATACGCCTGAATCCAAACCTTTAATGGATGGAAGAATCAGATGAGCTTCGCTAGGATGAAGGTTACCGCTTGAGGGATTGATCCGAAGAGACCACCGACTGCCGGGCACTCCTTTCCAGGCGGAAAGCCCTAAGGAAAGTTCAAGAAAACCCGCCACATTTTTCAGTCCAAATGGCTTTTCAGGATTTTTATTTCGTAAATACAGATCCGGGTAGCCTCCATCAGGGTCATCTTCTAGTAAAGGCAGGGAGATCGGTGATCGGCCTTCATAATGCCTGAAAGGTTCAGGCTGATTGGTCCAGTCCATATATCCTAATGACCTGGCAGATCTGTGGTAATGGTGTTTGGTGGCATCGTGATATTCAAAAATGGTCATTTTTTTAACGTTTAAAAAGTATTATTATGAACAAACTCTGAAATTTCTTTTCTTTTAGGCGGATTGGATACTTTTGCCGGATATCCCATGGGGATAAGAACCACTAATTCAAATCCGTCAGGAATGTTTAAAATTGCTTTTGCTTTATCATGATCAAACAGTCCTACAATGACTGTACCGAGTCCTATATGATGGGCGGTCAGGCAAAGGTTCTGGGTAGCAAGTCCCAGGTCGAACATGAACCAGTCCCCGAATTTGGTGACAACCTGGTCTTTGTAAAAACCTGTAGTCTTGAGTTTTCCGCATATTGCCAGTACTACCGGGGCCGAGGTGATCGCTTTGGTTGCAGGATTTTTGGGCGATATGGTTTCCTGAAGTTTTTCTTTTATGGACTGATCCGTTACGACCACCACATCCCAACATTGGGTATTGGCCCAGGAAGGAGCCCATTGGACCGACTCGAGTACCTTGTTAAGAATTTCATCTGAAATCGTTCTGTTTTCATAGTTGCGTACGCTTCGTCGTTCTTTAATAATTGACATTAATTCCGTCATTGATTTGCTCCTTTGCATATCAAAATTTCAAATTGAAAACTCATTGATACTAACCTTTAAATTTGGGATCCCGCTTATGGCAAAAACAGTCTTTATCATCACATATATTACAGATATAGCCGGTATCCGGTTTTTCCTCCGGTCTGGATTGTCCCTTTTGCAAATAGAATAAAGTACCTATAACAATGAGTCCTGTCAGCAAACAAATCAGAATAAAAAAACTTGTCATGGTTTTTCCTCATAAAACGAATGCGTATGGGATGGTTGTATCCATTAACTTTGATTTACAATATCTTTCAGTGTGTCAATTAACTCCGGGTACCTGAAATCATATCCGGCCTTAAGCAGCCTTTTGGGTATGGCTCTGCAGGAATTTAGAAGGGTTTCGCCGAATTCTCCGGCAAAAAGCCGAATCAGAAATGCCGGTGCCGGCATGATTGCAGGACGATTCACTACCTTTCCCAATGATTTTGCAAATTCGATATTTCTGATCGGCTCGGGTGCCGTGAAATTAAAGGCGCCTTCAACTTCAGGATGTTCCATAATGAAGATGGATGCATGAACAATATCATCAATATGAATCCAGGGAAACCATTGTTTTCCATCTCCAAGGCTACCTCCGAGAAAAGATTTATAAGCGGGTATCATTTTTTCCATTGCTCCGCCGTTTTTGCCCAGCACGATACCAAAGCGGGTGACAGCAACCCGGGTTCCTTTTTTACCGGCTGCCATGGCTTCATTTTCCCAGTCTATACCGACTTTCGAAAGGAAATCATTGCCCGGAGATGTATCTTCGGTGAGTATATCATCCCCCCTGTCCCCGTAGTAACCCACTGCTGAAGTGCTGATGAGTATGGTGTTAGCGGAAAGCGCTTCCACCAAATTCCGGGTAGTAAGAATTCGGCTGTCATAGATTTGTTGCTTGGCCTTTGCAGTCCATCGAGTGAATATGGATTTTCCTGCCAGGTTAAAAGCGACATCGCAGTCTTGAACATATTCCTGCCATTGCCCGGGTTTTGTGGTATCTGAGGAAATATAAGTAAAATTCTGATGATCAATACGTTTTTGAACCGGGGACATGCCTATGGATGAAACATGGTGACCTTTTTGCAGAAGATGGTTGGAAAGGTGAGACCCTACAAAACCCGTTCCTCCTGTGATAAATACCTTCATCCTTCCGACTCCTTAATTTAGTGGAATTTAATGAAAAACCGGCTTGATTAATAATAAAAAAGGCAACCTACGGATAAGTAAGTTGCCCGGGAATCTAATTAAGAAAGAACTGTTGTCAGCAGGAGCATGATCCACAACTTGAACCGAAATCGTATCCGCAATCGATACGAAATCCGATAGGGGAAAAATCTACTTTAATAGGTTTAACTTTTTCGAGAAATTCATTATTCACGACATATTGAAAACCTGAAATATCGTAAATGGTATCTTCTTCTTTTGGCTCATCCAGAGCCAGTGCAAGACTGGGGCCGCCTCATCCGCCCTCGTTAAGAAAAATTCGAATAGGTGACGGCTCCTTGCCTCTGAAATACTCGGCGATTTGATTTGACGCCGATTCTGTAACTTCTACCATGATTCCTCCTTATAAAACAAATTGAGATAAAACAAGCAAATCCATATTGAAGGTAACTTATTCATCCATATAAGATTTGTCAATTGAAAGCAAACAATGCCTGCCAATGGATTATTTCAATTTACCTAAAAAAGCGTTTGCAATGGTATTTTTCTGGATTTCTTTTGTGCCTTCATAAATTTCTGTTATCTTGGCATCCCGGTAAAAACGTTCAACTTCATATTCGAGCATATATCCGTATCCACCCAAAAGCTGGATAGCTTCGTCAGCCACTTCCACCGCTGTTCGGGCCGCATACATCTTGGCCATGGAGGTCAGTTTGGGGTCAATTTTTCCCTGATCGAAATTCCAGGCGGCCTTATATGTGATAAGTTTTGCCAGTTCAATCTTTGTGGCCATATCCGCAATTTTATGCTGAGAAACCTGGAACTGGCCGATTTTTTTGCCGAACTGTTCTCGTTGTCTGATATAATCTATTGCCCTGTCAAATGCTCCCTGGGCTGTTCCCAATGCTTGTGCCGCCACAAGAACCCGGCTCTCATCAAAAAATTCAAGAACCTGATAAAATCCTTTTCCCTCTTTTCCGATCAGATTGTCCATGGGTACCCGAACATCTTTAAAGGTCACTTCGGCAGTAGACATCATGCGGATTCCCATCTTATCGCCGATTTCAGTCGCATTGACACCGGGACGGTCAGTTTCCACCAGAAACATGCTTTGGCCCCGGTGACTTGGTATGACAGTCTGATCTGTCTGACAAAGTACCGTAAAAAAACTTGCCAGGCAGCCATTGGTGATAAAGGTTTTAACTCCATTGATCACCCATTCGTCACCGTCTTTATCTGCCGTAGTATCCATTCGTGTAATATCCGATCCATGATCGGGTTCTGTAAAACAACCGCCGCAGAGCATTTCTCCAAGAGCAATCTTCGGCAAAAATTTTTCTTTCATTTCTTCACTGCCAAAGTGAAGAAGATTTTCCGCAGCAAAACCCGCGAGAACAACTGCGGCGCCTATTCCAGAATCCTTGCGGCAAAACTCTTCGGCGACCAGAATATTTTCAACAAGCCCCAGCCCCTGACCTTCATATTTCTCCGGAAAATGAATGCCGATAAAACCGAGTTCTGCAGCTTTTTTCCAAATTTTTGTTGGGAACTCATGCTTTTTTTCCAGCTCTATTGCAAGATCCTTGTCGAATTCGCCTTTTGCAAATTCCCTGGCTGCCTTTTGAATTTCTTTTTGAGATTTACTCAGTTCAAAATCCATTTTTATACCCCCTGTCCATTAAAATTTTTTTGGCTTATTAATTAAAAAAGGTAGCATAATCTTTTGGGACCTTGCAAGAGAACTGTGGGTGTTTTGAAGAAACTTTTTCTATCTCAGATTAAATATTATCTATGGGAAACGTTGAATATGGTTTGGATCTTAAAAGTTTCTTGACTGTCACCCTTAACTGTCTTAAATATCTTGAAAGAACAAAGGTTTCAGGTTCCAGGGTTTTGCAATCGGCAAAACAATTTGAGATAGAAAAATTAAATCGAAAACAGGGAGTTCAAAATTATGGCATTTTCAATTGCATTAGCCGGCAAGGGCGGTACGGGAAAGACTACCCTTGCAGGCTTGTTAATAAAATATCTGCAGAAAAAGGGAAAAACCCCGATTCTGGCAGTCGATGCTGATTCCAACGCTAATTTAAACGAGGTGTTGGGAATGGAAGTTTGTGAAACCTTGGGTAATGCCAGGGAGGAAATGAAAAAAGGTCAGGTACCCGGAGGTATGACCAAGGATATCTTTATGGACATGAAGCTACAGCAGGCGGTTGCGGAAGCCAAAGGATATGATCTTATCGTCATGGGCCAGCCTGAAGGGCAGGGGTGTTATTGTGCTGCAAACACGCTTTTATGCGGATTTTTGGAAAAACTGACCGATAATTATCCTTACATTGTCATGGATAATGAGGCCGGAATGGAACATATCAGCCGGCTGACCACAAAAGATGTCAATGTCTTGCTTATTGTGGCGGATACTTCGCGAAGAGCCATTCAGGCAGCCATTCGAATCAATCAACTTGCCAAAGGTTTAAATATCGGTGTGGAAAAAAGCTATCTGGTCATCAACCAGGCTAAAAATGGAGGCGCTCCTGATGCTGTTCTAAAGATGCTTGAAGATGAAGGTTTGGAGCTTATCGGCACAATTCCGGAGGATGATCAGGTTTATGAGTATGATCTGAATGGTAAACCCACCGTTGAAATCCCGGAGGACAGCCGGGCCGTCAAAGCTGCTTTTGAGATATTTGACAAAATTGTCAAATAACTCATAATACTTTTTCCATGATAGGTTGCTCAAAACATGAAAAAAACAGGGTTTTTATACGATGAGAGATATTTGTATCACGACACAGGCAGTTACCATCCAGAAACCTCTGAGAGACTTCCTGCTATTTACCAGGGAATTAAGGATGGCGGACTTCTTGAAAAGGTAAAACTTTTGAAAGCAAAATCTGCGGATTTAAAATGGATCAACACCATTCATTCCAGAGATTATGTGCGTCGATTCGAAGAGGTCTGCCTTTGCGGAAACAGTTGTCTCGACTCCACGGATAACCAGATGTGTACGGAAACGTTCGAAATAGCGTTTCTCGCTGTCGGGGGTATCCTGGACGCTGCCAGGCGTGTCATGGAAGGGGAACTGGATAATGTGTTCTGTGCGGTCCGTCCGCCGGGTCATCATGCCGAACATGCCGAGGCCATGGGGTTTTGCTATTTTAACAACGTTGCCATTTGTGCAAAATACCTTCAGATTGAATTCGGAATAAAACGCGTGGGAATAATCGATTTTGATGTTCACCATGGAAACGCAACCCAGCATAGCTTTGAAAGTGATCCAACGGTTTTCTACTATTCCATCCATGAGCATCCTTCATTTGCTTTTCCAGGCACCGGCCGTGAATTTGATCAGGGAGTCGGTGAAGGCACTGGGTTCACAAAGAACTCTCTTGCTTTGCCGGGACATGGAGATCGCGAATACAAACAACTGATTCAAAAGGATCTTATCCCGGCTTTTGAAAAATTCAAACCTGAAATGATTCTTATTTCGACCGGCTTTGACGGGCATGAAGACGATGACATGTCAGGCATTCGACTTTCTACGGACTGGTATACCTGGATAATGGAAATAATAATGGACATGGGTGAAAAATATTGCAAAGGGCGTCTGATCAGCATACTTGAGGGGGGATACTGCATTGAGCGTTTGCCGGAGTTGGCTCGAAATCATATCAAAGTTCTTCTTGGTGAAAAATAATGGACAATCACCATTAAACTTTATTAATGTCAGTGTTTATAACGAAGGGGGAAAATCATATGTTTGTCAGCCAATCCATGACCAAGAAGCTGATTACCGCCACCGGGGAAACCGACATTCTTGAGGTCGGAAAAATCATGAAGGATAACAAGGTACGTCATATTCCTGTTGTTGATGATGCCAATATTCTTTTGGGAATGGTGACCGATCGTGATATCCGAAGCGCAATGCCGTCGGTAGCTTCCGAAGATTTTGACAGCAAGGAAGAACGCGACAAATTATCCGAACTTAAAGTCAAAGACATTATGACAACAGACCTTGTTACGGTTTCTCCTCTATACACCTTACAGGATGTGCTCCTGTTATTTCAGAGGCACCATTTTGGAGCTTTACCGGTCGTAGATGACAAAAGGGTGCTCAAGGGAATTATATCCATCAGGGATTTGTTGCGTGCTTTTATCAGTGTGATGGGAATTGGAGAGCCCGGAGCTTTGTTGTGTATTGTGGCTGAGCACAAGGTCGGCCAGATGAAAAAAATTGTGGACATTATCACTGCGGAAAATATTTCCATGGGGAGCATTCTGGTTGCAAGGCACTGGGAAGAAGGCAAACGGGCCATATTTCCATATTTGTTGACCCACAATTTGGTACGGGTTAAAAAGAAGCTTCAGGAATCTGGTTATGAGCTTTTAGATCCCATGAATTGGCATTTGGAACAGTTACCCAAAAATGAGTAGCCTTAAAAATTCAGAACATTCCGCCTGTGGTACAACACATCAATCCTATGGTGAATTGTACATTTACTATCTGGACGGGCGTGTGCCCACAGCCACACGGTTTTTTAACCCTCATTTTATTGGAAACTGGGAGGAAGACGGATTTTCGTTTCTGTTTTTTTCGGAACAGTCTGATGAATTTGTTCTGAAATTCATTGAAAATCATGGCGGCCTTAAATTGCTTGATCAGTACCATATGTCCTACGAAGAATGGCAGGGTGGAAAGTTTTCTTCGGTGCAGATCGGACGTTTTTGGATTATTCCGCCATGGGAAGATAAGAAAACAGGCGTTATTAAATCGGATAACAATAAAATTCTATTGGATCCGGGTGTTGTTTTTGGAAATGGGTTGCACCCGACCACCCGGGATTGCATAGAAGCCCTGGAGTTGCTAAACTCGATTGATTCCATTGAATTTGCAATCGATTTGGGATGTGGCACAGGTCTTTTGGCTTTGGTTGCCGGCAAATTAGGTTGTCGAAAGTGTTTTGCTCTGGATTTAAACCTGTTGGCTTCTCAAACAGCAAGCAGTAATATAAAATTAAACGGCCTGACAGATAATATTCTCGTTGCTCAGGCTAGAGCGGAAGATTTTGTGGATTTACCTGCAGATCTGTTAATGGCCAATATTCATTTTGATGTCATGCAAAGATTATTGGAGTCGAAAAGTTTTTTTAATAAAAAATGGTTTATTCTGTCGGGTCTTTTGAGAAGTCAGGCTAAAAATGTTGCTGATCGGCTGCAAAGGCCAGGGGTGAAAATCTTAAAAAAGTGGGAGCGAGACGGTATCTGGCACACGTTTTGGGGAAAAATATCATGAAGGTACCCTATTTTTTGGATCGAAAGGTCTATGATGATCATTAAATGCTGGGGATCAAGAGGTTCGATTCCGGTTAGTGGAAAAGAGTATGTCAAATATGGTGGTGACACCACTTGTCTGGAGATACGAACCCGAAGCGGAGACCTGATTATCGTTGATGCCGGGACCGGGATCAGGCGGCTTGGAAACGAACTGATCAAAGAACAAAGACACGATTTTAACTTCCTTTTTACCCACGCCCACTGGGACCACCTTATGGGCTTTCCATTTTTTAAGCCGCTTTATCGCCGGAACACCAGAATCCGAATGCATCGTTGCCCATTACCCAGCAGTTTTGTAGAAAGTATGCTGTCTAAAGTCATGGACCCCCCCAATTTCCCAGTGAGATATTCCGATCTCAAAGCCGAAATCATTTATGAAGAAAGTTGCCCGACGCGTTTCCAAATCGGCTCCGTTGTCATATTACCCATTCCGCTGAGTCATCCCAACAATGGAAGCGGTTATAAATTTATAGAGGACGGAAAAACATTCATTTTTTTAACCGACAACGAGCTGGGCTATATTCATCCTGGCGGGCTTAGCTTTCAGGGATACCTGGAGCATTGTCTCGGCGCGGAGTTATTGATTCATGATGCTGAATACACTACGGAAGAATATAAAACCAATGTTGAATGGGGCCATTCGGTCTATACTGATGCGCTTGAACTGGCTTTCAAATCAAATGTGAAAAAGTTCGGACTTTTTCACCTGAATCAGGAAAGGACTGATCTTCAGGCGGATGGTATATTGGCACATTGTAAACAAACTGTTGTTGATCGGGATTCTTCTCTTGATTGTGTGATGGTGGGAGAAGGAACGACCTTTGAATTATAGACTTCAGGATTATGATGGATTTAATTAAAAAGGTAGCCGGATATCTTACCTCCTCCAGAGATGTGGTTGCTTTAACAGGGGCTGGGATATCTGTTGAAAGCGGTATTCCGCCTTTCAGAGGAAAAGGAGGAGTATGGGAACGATTCGATCCCATGGAATATGCTTCAATACAAGCTTTTGAAAAGGATCCGGCAAAGGTATGGCGGGTTCTTCTCAGCGAGCTTAAAAAAGTGGTTGATAGGGCTGAACCTAACAATGCCCATAAAGGGCTGGCCAAACTGGAAAAGATTGGAATTTTAAAAACCATCATTACACAAAATGTAGATGGGCTTCACCAAAAGGCCGGCAACACGGATGTCATCGAATTTCACGGTAATTTTGCATGGCATCGTTGTATGAACTGTGACCATCGAACGGATACGCAATCTCTTATGCTGGATCAGATTCCGCCGACATGTGATTGCGGTGGAATTTTCAGGCCGGAATGCGTGTTTTTTGGGGAAATGATTCCCCCGGAAGCCATGTGGCGTTCCCGGCACGTAGCATCCAATTGCGATATTATGCTGGTGGTGGGAACATCGGCGAATGTCGAACCTGCAGCTTATATGCCGGTACTGGCAAAAAAATCAGGTGCAAAAATCATCGAAATCAATACCGAGACAACTCCGTTGACCGGACATATCAGCGATCATATCCTTTTGGGCAGGGCCGGAGAAATCATGGATATTTTGATAACCGAAGTTAAAAATTTATCGCAGTTGGAACCGGCCATTGACTGAAAATTCCGATAGCATAAAATTTCCTGAAAGATGGGTTAAAACAGTATCCCTGACTCCACCGTCATTAAAGGATAATACTGCTGATGCTGATCGTCTTTCAGGGGCATTGAAGCGAGAGCTTAGGACTGATTTTGTCCAGATAGATCTCCGGGTGATCAGAATGCTTCCTGCTTTTTTAAGAAAATCCAATTATAAAGTGCGGTGTGTGATTTTCAGGGATCGGGAACGCTATATCCTGACAGGTGTTTTGGATTCCCAAACGGATAACCCTGCTGCAGGCCTTGCTGTAGATTTAGGCACATCGCGTGTGGTGATCAGGCTATTAGATCTCGCCGGCGGTTTGACACTGGGGGAATCAGCTTTTGATAATCCTCAAGGGACTATCGGGCCGGATATTCTGGTTCGTATTCATTTTGCAGGTTCATCAGAAGGTTTGAAAAAACTCAACAAATTGATCATTGAGGACTTGAACCGTGAAGTCCGCAATTTATGTGAAAAATGCGGCATACGGCCGGAAAATATTTACCTGGTGACTGTTGCAGGCAACACGGCCATGACCCATCTTTTTTTGAAAATTGATCCTCACTGGATTATCCGGGAACCTTATATCCCTGCGACAAACCGACCCGGACTTGTTAAAGCTGAAGAGATAGGAATCGCAGTGAATCCCCTTGCGCGGGTTATGATTTTTCCTAATATCGGAAGTTATTTCGGAGGAGATTTGATTGCTGGAATTCTTTTTTCGGGAATCAATAAAAAGCAGGAAACCTCTATTCTTGTTGATGTGGGAACCAATGCGGAAGTTGTACTGGGCAACGAAAACTGGTTAATTGCCTGTGCAGGTGCTGCCGGTCCCGCACTTGAGGGTGGTGTTACACGCATGGGGATGATGGCCGGTCCGGGTGTGATCGATAAAGTTTCCATTGACCCGGATACAAAAGAATTCAGCATTCACACCATTGAAAACAAAACTCCGGTGGGTATATGCGGGTCAGGCCTGATCGATTTGTCAGCTCAAATGTTTTTGGCCGGAATGATCGATATTCGCGGAAAGTTTGTTCCCTCAAATTGCCAGGGTCGGTTAAAAGAGAAAGATGGAATTTTTCATCTTATGGTGGTTCCGGCGCAAAAATCGGCAACCGGTAAAGATCTGACCATCAGTCAGGTGGATTTGGACAGTCTCATCAGATCCAAGGCAGCGATGTTCACTATTCTTGAAACCATCCTTGGGACAGTGGGTATCAGCTTTCCCGAACTGTCGGCATTTTATGTGGCCGGCACTTTCGGCTCTTTTATCGACCCCCGGTCAGCGATTTCCATCGGCATGCTTCCGGATCTTCCCCTTGAATCCTACAAACCTCTCGGTAACAGTTCCCTGGGGGGAGCCGCCCTGGTCCTGACCTGTCCGTCATGTCTTGATGATATTGATAAAATCCGTGATCGCATCACGTATATGGAACTTAATGTGAATCAGGATTTTATGAATCGTTTCTCTGCGGCAAAGTTTATCCCGCACACAGATACGGCCCGGTTTCCATCTGTCAAACCATCTTGAAACCGAAGACTTGTAGGTGCGGATTTGTCCAGGCAACATGCAGGCGGATAAATCGGAAAAAACCTGGGAATGCTTATGTCTACTGATTTTTGTGCGAATGAATTCCCATTGGTACTTATTTCTCCTCCCCATGCTTTGTGTGGGAACGAGTGAACCCCGTTACTGCCATTCTGAGAAGGCCAACAATATCGTGTGTCAGTCGGCACTGAATTTCCGGCCGACTGAGAATCTTTTGTTTCCGCAGACACGGAGTTTCCATTTTTTCCTTTGCAGGTCGGATCCGATAACAGGTGCCGGCTTGGCACAAGAGATTCCGTTTTAGAACTTATGACGGTTTTATCAAAATTGATTTGGAAAAACAAAAATATGATACGATACAAATCATACAGGATTGTCGGATTTCAGAAAAAACGCTTTGCCGTTGACAGATCTGACAATCCTTGATAAAGATATGCCTCAAAAATCAAGGGTATCAGGGTTTATTTATTTAGAAATGGTTGATGAAAGGGGGTGAAAAAACCGATGAATAAAAAGTCATTATTGTTGGCAGGGGTAGTTGTCGCTATTTCTGTATTTTTTGTTGCCGGAGGTATCATTGCAGGCACGACAGTTGACGATGTGATCAAAATGCAAAGCGAGGGTTATGAAAAGCATACCAAAAGTATTTCTGAGTTTACCCATAAAAAACACATCGAAGACTACAAAATCACATGCGGTGAATGCCACCACGATGATAAGGGACAGCCTTTGGCGGATCTCAAGGAAGGAGATGATGTTCAGAAATGTATTGATTGTCACAATATTCCCGGCGAGAAACCCAAGGGAAAGGATGCACCCAAGTTGACCAAGCAAGAAGAGCTTCAATATCATGCCGAGGCAATCCACATGAATTGCAGGGATTGCCACAGAGCTTTCAACAAGGAACACGAAACCAAAGCCGCACCAACCACCTGCACCGGATGCCATCCGAAAGCAGATAAATAGACGGCTTATTTAGGTGCAACGATTTTGGGGCGAACGTGAAAACGTTCGCCCTGAATTTTTGTACGCAGGGCAGAGTCGTTCCAACCTCAGAACGCTTTTTTGCCTCGGGGTCAGTTCCATAGCATATCTCCGGGACTCTGAACGCCTTTTCCGCCTTTGTTCAGTACCATGAGTATGAATCATGGTGATCTGCAGTTTCCCGGGCAAACCGCCTAATTTTAAATCCAGAGATGCGTTTTATCAACTGATTGCAATAGTCAGAAAAAAAGACTGGATTGCCTATGGCAAACGCCCGTTTGCCGGTCCGGAACAGATATTGGAATATCTCGGTCGCTATACCCACCGGATAGCAATCGCCAACCATCGTCTCCTGGCCCTAAAAAGCATAAAATTAGATTAATTGTCCCCTCCGACCGGTTTTTACTCATTGTCAAATCAAACGGTAATCTATATAATCCCCATATTTTTTTAAGGTTAATACAAAGTTTCCAAACCGGGTTTAGTCCAACAACATTGTTTACATTTTATCCAGTATCCCATTATCGTAAATCTGGAGATGAAAACCGGTGCTGAAGAAGGATGCACTGACTGAATCCAGCGTCGGGATGCAGGATAAAACGCTATTTGTTCGGCGACTAAGGAGTTATCGCAAATTGGATAGAAAATATGAAACTATATTTGGATAATTGTTGCTTCAATCGACCCTTTGATGACCAGTCACAACTCAGAATAAGACTGGAATCCGAAGCGAAATTGAAAATCCAAGAAGAAATTCGGGCCGGCAGCTTTCAATTAGCATGGTCTTATATCATGGATTATGAAAACGGCAAAAACCCCTTTCAAGAACGAAAAATTAGGATCAACGGTTGGAAAAAATACGCCTTTCAACATATTGACCAAAGCGCAGAATTACTCAAGATAGCCAATTTCCTCAATCAGATGGGTCTTCAAAAAATTGATTCTTTGCATATTGCGTGTGCCATTCAAGCAAGATGTGATTATTTTCTAACAACTGATGATACGGTGTTAAAACGGAACAACCAGATACGTGACATCCATGTTACTGATCCAATTGCCTTCATAAAGGAGGTATTGTCATGATTACTGATACGGAAATTAGAATAAAAGGCGTTCAAATATTGACAGAACACCTTGGTGACATTGAAGCTGAACGATTTATTGCCCTTATCCAAAGAGAGCCTTTTGACTATACAAAATGGAGGCAAGGGTTGGATGAAGATTTATCTATCGAAGAAATCAGCGATAAGGCAATGGCCCTGAAGGAGAATGCCACCGAACAAGGAGGTGCACCTGACCAGGGCCAAAATGGGCCGGTTGAAAAGTAGTGCAAGGTTACAAGGTCAACTGTTATGGCTACTCTTTGAAGTGGCCTTGGCTACTGATCTATAACGTTGTGCTATTGGACTCAGGGGCTGCAACCAGCTATTAAATCATTCAATGGTTGGATTTGTGAGACAATTCTTTATGGTAACGCTGCTCCGAATCCCAAAGGTCCCATGAATGCTGCACATTCAGCCAGAATTCGGGTGAATTACTAAAAAGACGAGACAATCTTAAGGCCATAGCAGGGCTGATAGCAGGTTGTTCTCTTAAAATTTCATTAAAGCAAAACATATTGTTTTAAAAATCGGGCAGTGTGTGAGTTTGCTGCATTTTTAATCAGTTCAACGGGAGATCCCGCTGCCACCAGATGGCCCCCGCCGTCACCCCCTTCGGGCCCCAGATCGATAATATAGTCAGCCTCTTTGACGACCTCCAAATTATGTTCAATGACTGCCACGGTGTTTCCGGCATCAACAAGGGCCTGAAACACATTCAGAAGTTTTTTGACATCAAACAGATGAAGTCCGGTGGTGGGTTCATCCAGAATAAAAAATGTCGGGCCTTTTCCGGGGTATCCCAGTTCGGAGGCCAGCTTGATCCGCTGTGCTTCGCCGCCGGACAGGGTAGGGCTGGATTGTCCCAGTTTCAGATATCCCAGGCCGATATCGCATACAAATTTTACCGCTTTTCGAATAATCGGGATCGATTCGAAATATTCCGCAGCCTCTTCAAAAGTCAAATCCAGGACATCGGCGATGGTTTTGGCCTTATAAAAAACATTCAGTGTTTCCTCATTAAACCGGCGACCTTCGCAGGCTTCGCAACGGACATAGACATCCGGAAGAAAACTCATGGTGGTTTTGATGCTTCCATGGCCCTTACAGGTTTCACAACGCCCACCTTTGACATTAAAGGAAAATCGCCCGGGCAGGTATCCCCGGCTGCGGGCTTCCGGGGTACCTGAGAAAAGCGTGCGAATCTGGGTTAAAAATCCTATGTAGGAAGCCGGTATCGACCGGGGTGTACGTCCAATGGGTGAATGGTCCACTTCCAGAACACGGGTGATATTTTTCCATCCTTCAATGCCGTCATTGTAGCCCTCGTATTCAGTTTTTTTCAGAAGCTGGTTTCTAAGCCCATTATATAGTGTTTCTTTCACCAAAGTGGATTTTCCCGAACCGGATACCCCTGTAACACAAATTAATATCCCCAGGGGAAATCGGACATCAATCTGTTTCAGGTTATTGGATGATGCGCCTTTTACGGTGATGGACGGAACAGTTTTGTATGGCCGACACCGTGATGAGATTTTTCTGTCACGACCAATGAACATTGCACCGGTAATGGATTCGGGAGTATTTATCAAATGGCTGAGTTTCCCGGAAGCCACCACCATGCCTCCGTGTTCACCGGCTCCGGGTCCCAGGTCGATGATCGTATCAGCGGCACGGATCGTATCCTCATCATGCTCAACGACAAGGACTGTGTTTCCACGGTCCCGGAGAATTTTGAGGGCATCTATCAGAATATGGTTATCCTTTGGATGCAACCCGATAGTAGGTTCATCCAGGACATAGCAAACACCGGTGAGGTTCGAACCCAGCTGAGCAGCCAGCCGCACCCGCTGAGCTTCCCCCCCGGACAATGTGTTTCCGCTTCGGCCTAAAGCCAGATAGGATAACCCCAATTGGTTAAGAAGTGAAATTCTTGAAAAAAGCTCAGACATGACTGGTTCCGCAACCGGTGCCTGCCGGGACGGGAAGGAAAATCCCCGGATCAACTCCAAAGCCTTTTCTGATGAAACCTTCATCAGATCCCAGATAGAAAAACCGCTGATTTTTACAGACAAGGCTTCCGGCTTCAAGCGGCTTCCGTGACATACGGGGCATGCCTGACCTTCGAAACCGTTTCCGCTGAAAACAGAGTTTTCCTCCTCATCGCCCACTCCAATTACCCCCAGACCCTTGCATTCCGGACATGCACCTTGGGCACTGTTAAAAGAAAAAAACCTTGGATCCAATGCGTTCACTCCAATACCGCAGTCAGGGCAGATTCCCCTGGTGCTGAAAAACTCTTGATTTTTTTCTTTATCGATTAACAGAAAACCATCGTCACCCTGGGCTAAAGCGGTTTCGATCAGATGTTGAAAATTGTTTTCGGTTTGGTTTTGCTTTGTGTTTGCAAAAACAGGAATTCCATTTTGAATTTCACCGATAACCAATTCGATGGTGTGTTCATGGTACCTGCTCAGGGCCATGCCTTTTTTCAGGCTTACCCATTGCCCGTCGATGCGTGCCCTTGTGAATCCCCAGCCGGTGAGACGATCAAGCAGATCTTTGTGAAAACCCTTTCGACCTGAGACCTTGGGAGATAATATCGTGGCTGTCCGGTCACGATAACGGGAGAGAATGCTTGTGGCGATATCTTCCGGATTCTGTGCCGAAAGCGGCTTTTCACAGCCGGTGCAATATTGCTCTCCCAGTTTGCTGTAAAGCAGCCGGAGAAAATGGTAGATTTCAGTCAGCGTTGCCACTGTGGAACGCCGGCTGGTATGGCTGATTCGCTGCTCGATCGCCACGGTGGGGGAGATACCGAAAACAAGATCTACATCCGGCCGTTCCAATATTTTCATATATTGGCGGACATAAGGTGCCAGACTTTCCAGATACCTGCGCTGACCCTCGGCAAAGACAATGTCGAATGCCAGTGTGGATTTTCCTGATCCGGATACGCCCGTGAGCACCACCAGTTGATTCCGTGGCAAAGACACACTGATATTTTTAAGGTTGTGTTCACGAGCACCTTGTACCAGGATGGACCCGGTAAAAAAAGATTTGGATTCGGCGATTAGTGCCGGCCTGGATGGTTGTTCAAGACGAGACCTCCGGTTCAACACCTTTGTCAGGTATTTGCCC
This sequence comes from Desulfobacteraceae bacterium, assembly GCA_011389745.1. Taxonomy (GTDB): domain Bacteria; phylum Desulfobacterota; class Desulfobacteria; order Desulfobacterales; family SKZT01; genus SKZT01. The sequence goes on from JAABTQ010000007.1 coordinate 111,363, forward strand.
GTAATGGAATCCGGGTTGGCTGCAATTTCTTCGGGGGTTCCCGAAGCGACGACATAACCGCCTTCATCACCGCCTTTGGGGCCTATATCAATGACCCAGTCGGCGGTTTTAACGACATCCATGTTGTGCTCGATCACAAACAATGTATGTCCTTCTGAAACCAGTTTCCTAAAAGCTTCAAGAAGTTTTCCGATATCGTCAAAATGAAGCCCCGTGGTGGGTTCATCAAAAATGAACAGCAGCTTTTTTCGCCGGCCCATTTTCAGATAGCGTGAAAGTTTCAGTCTCTGGGCTTCACCTCCGGAAAATGTGCTGATGGGTTGACCCAGACGGATATATCCCAACCCAACCCAGGTCAGCGGTATTAGTGCAGCATGAATCAAAGAGTTGTTATCGAAAAAAATCAAGGCTTCATCCACGGTCATGTTCAGAATGTGGTGGATGTTTTTGCCGTTATAATATACCTCCAGTACTTCGGGTTTGAACCGTTTTCCGGCGCAATCAGGGCATGTGATATAAACGTCGGACAAAAACTGCATTTCGATTTTTTCGAAACCATCCCCTTTACAGGTTTCACATCGTCCCTTAGCCACGTTGAACGAAAAAAAGCCGGCGTCGAATTTTTTTTGTTTTGCCGTTCGGGTTTTTGAAAAGAGTTTTCTGATAGTATCCAGCGCTTTGGTGTACGTCAGCACATTGGCCCGGGGGGTTCTTCCGATCGGGCGCTGGTCAACAAGAATTGCGTCGGAAATGTCATTCAAGCCATCGATAGCTTTATGCTTACCGGGCTTTCCCTGAGGATCCCGTTTATGATATTTGATTGCCTTGTAAAGGATTTCTTCGGCCAGGGTCGATTTTCCGGAACCGGATACACCTGTCAGGCAAACGAATAGTCCTGAAGGAATAGATATGTCGATATTTTTAAGGTTGTTTTCAGATGCCCCTCTGATCGACAGCCACTTGTTTTTCTGGGGGATTTTTCTGTATTCCGGTATGGGTAAAACTTTTTCACCCTTGAGATACTGTCCGGTAAGGGAGCTGTCCACATGGGAAGTGGGTCCGAAATACATCACCTCACCTCCGTTTTCACCGGCTCCAGGTCCCAGGTCCAGAAGATAATCACTTTGGCTGATAATATCCGGATCATGTTCCACCACCACAAGCGTATTGGATAAGTCCCTGAGGTTGTGCAGGATACTGATCAGCCGGTGGGTATCGCTGGGATGAAGACCAATACTGGGTTCATCCAATATGTAGAGCGTATTGACCAATGAAGAGCCGAGCGCGGCAGCCAGTGAGACTCTTTGTACCTCTCCTCCGGAAAGGGTTCGCGACTGACGGTCCAGGGTCAGGTACTCAAGCCCCACATCCATTAAATATTTCAGACGGCTTTTTACTGCATCGAGAACCATCTGGCCTGGCTTATCCTCTTTAGGTATGGAAATGTGCTCGAAAAAAGAAAATGCCCGATTGACACTTTGTGCATAAATTTCAGCAATGGTTTTTCCTTTTAACCTGTAGAGCAAAGTTTCTTTCTTAAAACGTGTTCCCTGACATTCCTGACAAATGTCATAGCTTCGGTACCTTGACAGATAGACTCTGACGGGCATTTTATACGTTTTGGTTTCAAGCCACCGAAAAAATCCGCGAACTCCATAATAGTCCGGGGTGCCTTCGATAATTGATTCTTGCTGCTCCGCAATAACCTGTTTGAATTCAACATCGGTGGGTATAAGGTTTTTCCGGCAATGGTCCATAAGATCTTCATATTCCGGTTTTTTTTCCTCCCAGGTGCCCCAGGGTTTGATAGCACCTTCTTCCAAAGTCAGGGTGTGATCCGGGATAATCAGGTCCATATCGATATCAATGGTTCTGCCGAATCCTCTGCACAATTCACACGCGCCTGCGGGGCTATTGAATGAAAAAAGATTTGGAGTAGGCCCTGCATAAGCGATGTGGCAGCGGGGACATTCCAGGGCTTCGCTGAAAGCCATGTGAACATCATCCATTCGCCAAATATCCAGTCGTCCGCCCCCAAACCGGAAAGCCAGTTCGAGGGAGTCGATGATTCTTTTCCGGTCTTTTCTATTGAAAATGATCCGATCCACCACCACGTGAATGGTTTTTCCTGATTTTTCGATCAATGAAAGGGATAATTCCTCGATTTGGTTATCAAATAAGACGCGGTCGAAGCCTGTCCTTAAAAGCTCATTTATGATAACCGAAGGCGGAGGGCTTCTAAAGTCACAGGGAAATGTAATAATTACCTTTGTATTTTCAGGAAATTTTTGAATTTTCTCCCAAATCAAATCCGGGGTTTCAGGAATCACGGGATCACCGCAGTTCCGGCAGTGGAGACGGGCCAGACGGGCAAAAAGGAGCTTAACATAATCGGTGAGTTCGGTCATGGTACCCACCGTGGAACGGGAAGTGCGGACCGGATCTTTGCGATCAATGGCAATTGCCGGAGGGATTCCCTCAATACTTTCCACCCTGGGGCGGTCCATGCGATCCATGAACTGACGGGCATATGGTGAAAAGGTTTCCACATACCTGCGCTGACCTTCGGCATACAAGGTATCAAATGCCAGCGAGGATTTGCCTGATCCGCTTACACCGGTCACGACGGTCAGGTGATTTAAAGGGATATCGAGATTAAGGTTTTTCAGGTTATTTTGCCTGGCACCTTTGATTCGGATACAGTTGTTTTTCATATTTTATTAACAGGTTCAAAAAGTTCCGTCATGCCGGACTTTATCCGATACCCAGCATCATAACCAGGAATCGGGCATAATTTGCTTATTCAATCTTTCCAAAATAAACGTATCATGTACTACAAGGTATGAAATATTAACAGCAAAACCTTGTCGGTAAAAAATATGCGTTTCTATTGGATATATCAATATCTGAAATTATAATATTGACTTTGCAATACGCATGAAATCAATAATTTCCGTGCTGCCGGATGCGAGGTTTTTCGCAGGATTGGGCTGGTTGAGCGCAGAAAAAAAACTCCAGGCTCAGTTGGCCCAGGCTCAGAAGATGGAAGCGGTGGGAAGGTTGGCCGGAGGGGCGGCAGCCCGGTTGGTACCATTGGATAGTGAAACCAGGCTGCCGGTTTTAAGGGTTATATGTCATAGTAGAGGAAGAACTCATGAGGATGGGGCCGAAGTTTGACCGCATTGATCTCTTTTTCGGTTTTAAAACTGATCCACATATCGATAACATCCTGGGTGAAGACATCGCCTTTGAGTAAAAATTCACTGTCGGCTTTCAGTGCGGCCAGGGCTTCTTCCAAAGACCCCGGTGCGGACTCGATTTCGGCCAGTTCCTCAGGAGGCAGGTCATAGATATTTTTATCCAGAGGGTCACCCGGTTCGATCTTGTTTTCGATGCCGTCGAGAACAGCCATCAATACGGCTGAGAAAGCCAGGTAACCGTTACAGCTGGGGTCCGGAGTCCGAAACTCGATACGTTTGGCCTTTGGCGATGAGCTGTACATGGGAATACGAACTGCGGCACTTCTGTTTCGGCTGGAGTAGGCCAGGTTCACCGGGGCTTCAAAACCCGGCACCAGTCGTTTGTATGAGTTGGTGGTCGGGTTGGTGAATGCGCACAAGGCTTTGCAGTGTTTCAAAATACCGCCGATCGCGTAAAGCGCTTCCTGGGAAAGCCCTGCATATTTATCACCGGCAAAAAGTGGTTGCTCTCCTTTCCAGATACTGATGTGTGTATGCATCCCGGTGCCATTGTCTGCAAACAATGGCTTCGGCATGAAGGTAACTGTATGGCCTGCACGATAAGCCGCGTTTTTCAATACGTATTTGAACCATACCAATTGGTCGCCCATCTGAAGAAGCGGTTTGAACCTCATGTCGATTTCAGCCTGGCCCGCAGTGGCCACCTCATGGTGCTGGCATTCGACATCGATGCCCAGGGACTGGAGAATCAGGAGCATCTCACTTCTTAAATCCTGAAATTTGTCCATGGGCGGAACAGGGAAATAACCTTCCTTATGACGGGGTTTGTAAGCCAGGTTCGGAAATTCCTCACGGCCGGTATTCCAGGTGCCTTCATTGGAATCTAAAAAGTAGAAAGCACTGTTATTGCTCGAATCAAAACGAACATCATCGAAAATAAAAAATTCAGCTTCCGGCCCTATATAGGCGATGTCGCCGATACCGGTGCTTTTCAGATAAGCCTCGGCTTTTTTGGCGATGTATCGCGGATCACGGGAGTAAGGTTCAAGGGTAAGCGGATCGACGATATTTCCAATGAGCACCAAAGTGGGCTCTGCAAAAAAGGGATCCATTTTGGCAGTGGCGGGATCCGGAACAACCAGCATATCACTTGCATTGATAGGTTGCCAGCCCCGGATACTGGAACCGTCAAAGCCGAAACCTTCCTCAAAGCTGTCCACGCTGAGTTCACCCAGAGGTACGGAAAAGTGCTGCCAGATTCCGGGAAAGTCCATGAACCGAATATCAACTACCTTTGCGCCCTTTTCCTTTGCCATTTCCAATACTTTTTCAGGTGTCATCTTAAATTCCTCCTTGGAGTTAAAAATATTTATTGTTAATTCTGATTATCATTCATTACATATTTATGTTTAAAAAAAATATATTTGTTAATCTTTTTAAATGGCATCCTTACCTTTTTCACCTGTCCTGACACGGATAGCTTCCTCGATATTGATGACAAAGATTTTACCGTCGCCAAGCTTACCGGTTTGAGCGGCCTCACGAATTTTATCGGTGACTTTGTCGACCCACTCGCTTTCAATAACAACTTCTATCTTAATTTTTGGTATAAAATCAACGACATATTCAGCTCCACGATAGATTTCCTTGTGACCTTTTTGCCTCCCATATCCTTTCACTTCTGTGATGGTCATCCCCTGGATGCCGATTTCATTTAAGGCTTCCTTAACATCGTCGAGCTTAAAGGGCTTGATGATGGCTTCTACTTTTTTCATGTGAGTATCTCCTTATATTATATCTATTATTAATTCAGTATTAATCCAGCTCAAAAGCCCTTTCACCGTGAATGGAATTGTCAAGACCCTGAATTTCGCTATCTTTATCGACCCGAAGACCACCTGTGATTGCCTTGGTGACATATATGACGATCAACGTACCGATAGCGGTAAATACTGCCGTTGCAATGATCGATACGAACTGGATCCAGAGTTGTTTGGGGTTGCCGTAAAAAAGGCCTGAAGCACTCTCGGTAATGGCGGGATTTGCAAAAAGACCTGTTGCCAAAGCCCCCCAGATTCCGCACATGCCGTGTACGCCAAATGCATCCAGAGAGTCATCATATCCAAGTTTATGCTTGAGCACTGCCACGCTGTAGTAACCGAACATTCCCGCCACAAGACCTATAATCAAAGCTGCAGGCATGTTGACAAAACCAGCCGCGGGTGTGATGGAAACCAGCCCGGCAACAATCCCGGAGGCCAGACCTAATAAAGTCGGCTTTTTTGTGACTATCCATTCCGTAAACATCCATGAGAGTCCCCCAATGGCTGCGGATGTGTTTGTTACCAGGAATGCTGATCCGGCGACTCCATCAGCGGCAAGCTGACTTCCCGCATTGAATCCGAACCAACCGAACCAGAGCAGGGCGGCCCCGAGTGCCGTGAGGGTGACACTGGATGGAAACATGGATTCTTTGCCGTAACCCAAACGCTTTCCCAAAACCAGGCACAATACCAGCCCCGCTACACCGGCATTAATGTGTACAACAGTTCCTCCGGCAAAATCCAATGCTCCCATTTCGCCCATCCATCCGCCTCCCCAAACCCAATGGGCAATAGGCGCATAAATAAATGTCAGCCAAAGAATTGTAAAAACAACCCATGAGGAAAATTTCATACGGTCAACCACGGATCCTAAAACCAACGCCACCGTAATGCAGGCAAAGGTCATCTGAAACAGGGCAAATACAAAGGTTGGAATTGTTCCCGATAGACTATCGACACCAATGCCGATCATAAAAATATGGTCCAGACCTCCGACAAAACCGCCTTTGTCAGGGCCGAAAGCAATCGTGTATCCCCAGAGAACCCAGATTACCGACCCTATACAGTAGGCCACAATGGTCATGGCGAATGTGTTTAAAAGGTTTTTAGAACGGGACATACCACCGTAAAAAAGGGCCAGCCCTGCAGGTGTCATGACCATGACAAGTGCTGTTGCTACGATAATCCATGCCGTATCCCCTGTGTTAAGGACGTCTTCGGCAAAAGCGTTCGAAAAAGGTATCAAAAGAAGCCATAAGGTTATAAGCAAGCTTTTTATTTTCATTTTATCACTACTCCTTAATAAGTTTCATCAAAATTAAATTCAGTTTTTCATTATTCACGCAAACGCTCATTATTCCCGTTATTTGCAAGAGTCGACAGAATCGTTTCTTTGATCATGGCTTCCTGCTCAAGCGTATCCACCTTCTGACCATCAAAGTCTCTAACATAGAATACATCCACAACCTGGTCGACCTTGGTTGCGATTTTAGCTACCCAGATGTCCAGTTTGCACGAAAACAACGCGTCGGTAATACAGTGCAAAAGCCCTGGAAAGTCATCGGTAAAGACTTCAATGATGGTAAAAAAACTGGAACTTTCATTATCCACTTCAACCCGCGAGTTTCTCCCGGTTTTCAATAATCCTGAACCACGATGAGATGAAAGCTTTTCTTTCAAAGCTTCTTTCAGGTTTATTTTTCCGGTAAGAGCATCGGTAAGGTGTCCGGCTGCCCGGGCCCATCTTTCATCTTCGAACACCTGATCGGGAGGAGGTTGGACTTTAAAAATGTCCAGAGCGATATTGTTTCGCCAGGTGAAAACCTGTACGTCGAGAATATTAATCCCGTTAAGGGTAAAAACCCCGGCGATTTTGGAAATAAGCCCCGGGGCATCCTGAGCACAAATGGTAACAGTACGGGTATCGGTATCATGTGCCTGGACAATATCCCAGACAAACGGCTTGTCCCCGCGTTTATTAAACAGTTTTATATGGTTGTACATCTCTTCTGAGGGTGCCCACAGAAGATATCTTGGTGACATGAAGTTGAACAACTTTTCAAGCTCTGAAAGCTCTTGTGTTGATTTGGCTAATGAAATAACCATGGATCGTTTTTTTTCAACGATTTCCAAAGCTTCCGAAGATGCCAATTCTCCTTTTTTCAAAATGTTCAAAACCTTTAAAAATAGGCTCCGGATAAGGGTAGCGGTCCACTCGTTCCAGGCCTTCGGACCGGTTGAGATAGAATCAGCAACTGTGAGCAAATAAAGCATTCTGAGCCTTTCAGGATCACGAACTCTGCGTGCGCAATTAATCGATGTTTCCTCATCGTTGATATCCCTGCGCGTGGCTGTTTTGGCCAAAAGAAGATGTTCCTTGACAAGATATCCCACCGTGTCAACAATTTTTTGAGGATATCCTTTGGTTTCCATGATATTACGTGCGATAAGTTCTCCACGCTCTGAGTGCCCGTGTTCCGGCACCCCTTTTCCAATATCGTGCAGAAGTGCCGCCCAAAGAACAATTTTACGGTCTTTTAATTCGTTGTAAATCTTTCCACATAAGGGATGATTAGTCGGATCCTCTTGCGTTCCGAATTTTTTGACGGTTTGAACTGTCCGAAGCATGTGTTTATCCACTGGATAAAGATGGTACTCGTCATATTGGATTCGATTTAAAACGCTCTGAAATTCCGGAATAAATCGAGGTAAAAAACCAGTGTGAAGCATATCTTCCAAAAGTTTGAATCTGGGCGAAGGTTCCTCCAGAATTCGTTCAAATGATCTGACGGCTGATTCCGATCTGATAAAATTTTCATCAACAAGGTGGGCAAAATCTTTGATCAAACGTCTGGCCTCATTACCCAGTGGGACTTTTCCAAGGACACTTTCCTCGAAAATCTTAATTAAAAGCTCGGGACAATTGAGAATGGCCTCTGGCGCTTTGAAAAAAAGAATCCCCTTTTTGATTATGAGGCCATCGACACCCATATCTTTCATAAAATTTTTCTTGCTGAATTTTTTTGTTTTGATCTCCATTTCATAGATAAATGTCAAATGCTGTTGTTTCAGAAATTCCATTTGCTCATGGAGACAACCCAGAAACCGGTTTACAGGTTGGAGCCCGTTTTTTTCTTCATATTTCATGGCTCCGGCCATTCGGATCTGATATTCAAAGTGCAATTGATCACATTTTCTTCCGGTCATGTGATGGAGACGATTTCTCACTGACCATATGAATGCTAAAGCTTCTGTGAGAGACTCATACTCGTGGTGGGATAGAAAGCCTGAAAATTCAAGGTCTCTTTTCTGCTTAATCTGTCCGCTTATCTTTGCAATCCACAATAATGTGTGGTAGTCTCTCAAACCTCCACGGCCCTCCTTGAGGTTGGGCTCCAGCAAAAAAGAAGAGTCTCCGAAACGCTCATGGCGGTCACGATTTTTTTCTATCAGCCAGGAAATAATTTTCTCAGTATTTTTATTAAGAAGCTTTTCACGAACCTGCTTTATAAGTTCAGTATATAAAGGGGAAATGCCGCAAATGAACCTGGCATCCAAAAGTGGAGTCAAAATCTCATAGTCTTTACCGGCCATTCGTATACATTCGCGCAATGACCGCGTGCTGTGACCAATCTCTAATCCATGGTCCCACAATGGGTAAACAACTTCCCGAACCAAATCTTCAGCGGTATTCGGGACATGATCTTTAAAAAGCAACAGAAGGTCAACGTCGGAATGAATGCACTGTTCTTCCCGCCCGTATCCACCAAGGGCAATGATAGCATAGGGATTTTTGTTGATTCCGATCCTGGGACCGACAATGCTATGCTCAAAAGTTTCACAAAAGTAGTCATCCAGGATGCGCGTGTGCAGCAACAGAAAATCCATTTCCTTTCCCGAAAGGAAATCATCCTCAAGTTGCCGACGTCTTTTCCGAAGTCTCATGGATGCATTGGTAAGTTGTTGTTCCCTGTCCCGAAGCACGATCTTATTAACCTCTTTGGTGTTGTAATGATCAAATACGTTCATGACTTCTCCTATCCTTCAGCAATAGTTGTGCCACATGGTTTGTGATAGATAAAAACAAAATCATTACAAATAGTTAAGACCATTATGATATGCGGATATGCCTGAATAATCAGATTTAGAAATGACAAAAATGTAAATAAAAAAAAATAATGCTCACAAAAATGTTGAAAATTATGGGCTATTTTTCAGCTTTTATACATACTGCTCTGTTTGTTTAATTTCGGCGCATGCCCGGACTGAGATCGAAATTTGACTATACACGTCGAATTGAGGTGCAGAGCGGATATCATAACTGTCACTCTGAAGAGGACGCCATTCCACTTCCCTTGTTCCCACGCACAGCATCGGCGCGAGATATGACCAGGAAAACCAGAACAGATTTATACCTAAGTTGAGTGATCCGATGACATATAACCGTCATGCCGGCGAAGGCCGGAATCCAGTGGGTGAACCCGACAATCCGGATACCGGCCTACGCCGGCATGACGTTAGAAGGTTCATAAAAGGAAATCGCTCAACTTAGGTTATACAAATTTGTAGTATGACAATTTTGTCATGTCAAACAAATTATAGTACCTGGTCGTAAACTTGAGTGTGGGCTATGTTATTATAGATTGTCATTCTGAGGAGGCCGACACACTGCATTTTCTACTTGTGGGCAGGAATGTGTCACATTTTGAATAGAACAATAAAAGGGAAGTTCAGAAATAGGGAAGGAAGAACCCTTATTCAGAAAGGATTCTTCCCCAATTTTGTTGGATCAGGTTTTGGAAACTTTTACAGCACAGACTTTGAATTCCGGAATTTTGGAAACAGGGTCTAGTGCAGAATTGGTCAGACGGTTTGCAGCAGCATCGGCGAAATGGAACGGTAAAAAGACAGTTCCAGTCACAGCTTTATCGGAAACTTTGACATCGGCTTCAATTTCACCTCTCCTGGAGGCCACCTTAACCTTCTGACCGTCAATCAGATCAAGCTTGACAGCATCCGGAGGCGATATTTCCACGTAGGTTCCAGGCGCACGTTCATTCAAGCCCTCAGTCTTCATGGTCATGGTGCCTGTATGATATTGATATAGGTTGCGTCCGGTGGTCAGATATAATGGATATTCTTTATCTGTCTGTTCAGCCGGTGGAATGTATTCAATCGCATGAAGCATTCCTTTTCCGCGGGTAAATTTTCCAATATGAAGAATCGGGGTGCCAGGATGTTCGATATTCGGGCAGGGCCAATGTATACCTTCTTCATTAATTCGCTCATATGTAATACCGGCATATGACGGGGTCACCGTTCTGATTTCCTCGAAAATTTCCTCGCTGTTTTGGTATTTCATTTCAAAACCCATACGAGTGCCGATTTCACAAGTGATCCACCAGTCATCTTTAGTCTCTCCGGGAGATTCCACGGCTTTACGGACACGTTGGACCCGGCGCTCGGTGTTGGAAAAAGTACCGTCTTTTTCAGCAAAGCAGGTTGACGGAAAAACCACATCCGCATATTGAGCGGTTTCAGTGAGAAAAATATCCTGAACCACCAGAAAATCCAGATGCTTTAAGCTGTCTTCCACATGGCTAAGATCAGCATCAGATACCAAAGGATTTTCACCGATGATATACATGGCTTTGATTTCACCGGCATGAGCTTTGGGAATCATATCGGTGACAACAAGTCCTGGTTTGGCAGACAGATTTTCAACGCCCCAGGCGGCTTCAAGTTTTTTCCGGGCAGCTTCATCCGTGACGGCCTGATAGGCTGTAAATACATTGGGAAGTCCACCCATATCGCAGGCGCCCTGCACGTTGTTTTGGCCGCGGAGCGGATTGACTCCTCCGCCCTCGATACCCATATGACCGCAGACCATGGCCAGGTTGGCTAATGATTTGACGTTGTCGGTGCCGGTGGTGTGCTGGGTGATTCCCATGCAGTAAAGGATACTTCCTCTTTCCGCATTGGCAAACATGCGAGCGGCTTCGGTTAGATCACGAGCGGGAATTCCGGTAATTTGTTCAACATAATCCGGTTTGTATTTCTCAACAACTTTTTTCAGCTCTTCAAAGTTTTCCGTACGCTCCTCTACGAATTTTTTGTCATAGAGACCTTCGTTGATAATTACGTAAATCATGCCGTTGATCCAGGCAACATCCGTACCCAGATTTTGTCTTAAGTATTTGTGGGCATGTTCCACAAGCTTAATGCGCCTTGGATCAACCACGATCAGTTTAGTATCTTTGAATTTAACGGCACGTTTTACGAAGCTTGAGAGTACCGGATGGTTTTCTGTTGTGTTGGATCCGGTAACAAGGATCACGTCGGCTTTTTCGATACAATCGATGGTGTTTGTCATAGCACCACTTCCAAATGCGGCGGCCAGACCGGCCACAGTGGAGCTATGTCAGAGACGGGCGCAATGATCGATATTGTTGGTTTTTAACACGGCACGTGTAAATTTGTGGGCAATATAATTATCTTCGTTGGTCATACGGGCGGAGGTGAGAACTCCGATACTGTCTCCTCCATGATTTGCCTTAATTTCAGAAAGCTTTTTAGCCACTAAATCGAGGGCTTCCTCCCAGGAAGCTTCCTTGAATTTGCCGTTTTCTTTGATTAACGGTTTGGTCAGACGTTCAGGGGAATTGATAAAATTGAAACCGAATCGCCCTTTCACGCATAGACTGCCATGGTTCGGAGCGACATCTGCTCCGTTAACTTTAACAACCTGGTTGTTTTTGACATGAAGTTCCAGTTGGCATCCTACTCCGCAGTAGCTGCAAGTGGTACGAATTTTTTCGGTTTCCCAGGGACGAACCCGGTAACGTACATCCTTTTCCACCAGAGCGCCAACAGGGCAAACCTGAACGCATTCTCCGCAAAACACGCAATCAGAATCTTTCAGAGGACGGTCACCGGATGCGATAATCTTTGCCTCGGCACCCCGATAACCGAAATTAATGGCATTGTTGACCTGAATGTCATTGCAGGCCTGCACGCATCGCCCACATTGGATACAACGGGAAAAATCCCTTACGATAAAAGGGTTAACCGTTTCCATGGGATACCGGGTTCCGGTAGCTGGAAACATGTCTCCTGAGACCTGATAGCGGTAGGCCAGATCCTGAAGGCGGCAGTCACCCCAGACAGGACAAAGTTCTGCGCTGCCGTCATCTTTTTGCACATTGAGCTGAAACCGGGTCCAGTCCTTGTCATCAGAGCCCCGTACCGCACAGTTATGATTTCCGGAGGACAGAAGCAACTGGATGATCAGACGACGGGCTTCGACCACAGGCTTGCTTTCGGTTCTCACAACCATTTTGTTGGATGCGGGGGTGGCGCATGAGGCCATGAGGCTTCGGGCACCTTCCACTTCAACAACACAAACACGGCACGCACCCGTTGGTGTAGCGCCTTTCAAATGACATAGGGTGGGAATGTCCACAGAGTTTCTTTGGGCCACTTCAAGAACAGTCTCGCCAGGGTCAAAGGCAAACTCGTTTCCATTAATAGTAATGATGTTTTTTTCCGCCATGATTATTTATACACTCCTTGGATGGGTTAAAAAAACATAAGATAACTTCTTTCAAAACCCTGTGGTGGGCCGCCGGCTTCCAAATATGGCCTCACAAGGTGAATTTTTGGTTACATGTTTTTCCAGTTTTTTGCACCAGAGGGATTGAAATGTTCGACAGCTTCCATCAAGTGCGTCAATTTTTGCAAATTCGGCGTGTTCGCAACGAAGATCACACCATTTAATTTTGTGGGTGGAAATACCCGCATTTTTTTCTAATATGTCATCCATTGCTTAATCCGAAAAAATATCCAAATGCGGTTTTCTCAGGCGAACGTGAATATGCACCCGGTTAAAAAATTCTTCATGAGAAATGCCATATTTAACGGTGCCATCTAAGGTTCTGATGGCCAATGTCCCATTTTCTCTCTCCTTTTCCCCGATGGTTAACATCAGAGGAATCTGGTTGAGTTGCGCGTCACGGATTTTTTTCTTTAAGCTTTCACTTCGGTCATCGAGCTCAATGCGCAATCCCTGCTTTTGCATCATAACCTTCAGTTCTGATGCATAGTTTGCCAGCTCATCATTAATGGGAAGCAGTATAGCATGAACCGGTGCCAGCCAGAGCGGAAACTTGCCTGCAAAATGTTCAACAAGAATTCCGAAAAACCTCTCGATAGATCCAAATATGACCCGGTGTATCATGATGGGTCTGTGTCTTTCGTTATCCTGACCGATGTAATGCAAATTAAAGCGTTCCGGAAGCGACATATCCAGCTGAATGGTTCCGCACTGCCAGGTTCGTCCAATAGCATCCTTGATGTGCACGTCGATTTTCGGTCCGTAAAAGGCACCATCCCCCTCATTGATCTTGTAATCGTTTCCATATTCATCCAGGGCGGACCTGAGACCTTTTGTGGCCATTTCCCACTGTTGATCGGATCCGATGGATTTATCAGGACGTGTGGAAAGCTCAAGGTGAAAGGTGAGGCCAAACGTGCTGTATATTCGTTCAACCAATTGAAGAATGCCTAAAATTTCCTGTTGGATTTGATCGGGCCTCATAAAAATATGGGCATCATCCTGATGAAATGCCCGTACGCGAAACAAACCTGAAAGTACTCCGCTTAACTCATGCCGGTGAACCATTCCGATTTCCGCGGCCCGAATGGGAAGCTCTTTATAAGAATGAGGACGCATACCATACAAAAGCATACCACCAGGGCAATTCATCGGCTTAATGGCATATTCGGTATCATCCACAACAGTGGTGTACATGTTTTCACGGTAGTTTTCCCAGTGACCACTGCGTTCCCAAAGGCTTTTGTGGAGCATGATGGGTGTTTTTGTCTCCACATATCCGGCGGCACAATGTTCTTCTCTCCAATAAGTCAAAAGTTCGTTCCACAACTCCATGCCTCTGGCATGAAAAAAAGGCATGCCTGGAGCTTCATCGTGGAAACTGAACAGATCCAAAGCAGAGCCCAGCTTTCGATGATCGCGTTTACGGGCTTCCTCTAAAAAATTCAAATATTTATCAAGTTCTTTTTTGGAAAAAAAAGCTGTTCCGTAAAGACGCTGAAGTTGTTGTCGATTTTGATCGGCCCGCCAGTATGCCCCCGAGACTTTTGTCAACTTGAAGGCTTTGACAAAACCGGTGTCAGGCAGATGGGGTCCCCGGCACAAGTCCGTAAATTCGCCCTGGTCATAGAATGAAATCTCTTGTCCGTTGAGTTCGGATATCATCTCCAGTTTGTAAGGTTCATCTTTGTATAAAACCTGAGCTTCGGATTTTGACACCACCCGACGTTTAATGGGATACCTGGCCTTGACGATTTTTTTCATTTCCACTTCGATTTTGGAAAAGTCTTCCTCAGATATGCTTTCCATATCGATATCATAATAAAAACCGTTTTCAATTGCCGGCCCGATAGTTAATTTGGCATCTTTATAAAGGCGAAGAATTGCCTGAGCCATAACGTGCGCGGCAGTATGGTGAAGAATATGCAAGGCTTCCGAATCGTTGGTTGTGATAAAACGGACATTGGCATCATGTTGAATTTTACTGCTCAGGTCGGCAGGTTTGGCATCGATTTCCATTGCCACGCAGTTGCGTGCAAATCCTTCGGAAATACTTTTAGCGACATCAAATCCTGTGGGATTGTTTTCAAAACTCTTTTTGGTTTTATCCGGGAATGTTATGTTTACCATCAATCAAGCTCTATACAACAAAATTATCGGGTTCTTCTTCTTAGTAACTTGTTCCGTCACTCCGGCGAAGGCCGGAGTCCAGAATTGTTTGAAAATCCTGGATACCGGCCTTCGCCGGTATGACGTAAAAATATTCATCCCTAAAAACCTGTTACTTGTCGGTTTGGGACCGGCGCAGCCGGGTGGAGCGCTTACAAGTAACTAATTACGACAGCAAATTAAATTGGAAAGATATCGTAAGTTCACCGGGATGTAAAGGAAAAATTGAAATGTATCTCATGGACTTTAACGTTGTTACCCGACAGATTTTCTGTTATTTAAGAAACAAAGTTTGAATTCCGATAAATGAGCAGGCTGGATATTGAGTTAAGGAGACGATGCGGGTACTTAATTATAAATTGATTGAAACACCGGATGAGCTTGCCGATATCATCGAAGTGCTTGAAAAATATGATGCTGTTGCGGTGGACCTGGAGGCTGATTCTATGTTCCACTACAAGGAAAAAGTATGCCTGGTTCAAATGGCTACCAAGCATCACAATTTTGTCATTGATCCGCTGAAAATAAAAGATTTATCTTCCATGAGGCCTTTATTTAACAACCCCAAAATACAAAAAATTTTTCACGGTGCTGATTATGACGTTCGGTCCCTTTACCGTGATTTTCAAATTGTTATTCAAAACATGTTTGATACTCAGTTGGCCAGCCGTTTTGTGGGAGATAAGGCAACAGGACTTGAAGCTGTTGTTCATAAAAGGTTCAATGTTCGATTGAATAAAAAATACCAGAAAAAAGACTGGTCTGAAAGACCGCTTCCTGAAAAAATGGTCGAATATGCTGCGCGGGATACTTTTTATCTGCTTGCTCTGAGGGAAATTTTAATGAAGGAACTCGATGATAAAGGACGTCTGGATTGGGTTTGCGAGGAATGCGAGCTTTTAAGCCGGGTGAGAGCCATGCAAGGAAATGGGGAACCGCTATTTTTGAGGTTTAAAGGGGCTGGTCAGCTCAGTCACAGGCGCCTTGGAGTGTTAGAAGCTATTTTGCAGTTTCGGGTCAAACTTGCCGAAGAAAAGGACAGACCCCTTTTTAAGGTTTTTTCGAATATTTCTGCAATAAAATTGGCCGGTTCGGAACCATGCACTATGCAAGCGCTGAAACAAACAAAAGCATTAAGCCCAAAACAGGTCAACATGTTTGGGGCCGCTTTGGTGTTGATTATTCGGGACGCATTGTCAATGCCCTTTGATAAACTTCCGTCTTACCCCCACAAAAAGCCGCCCATACTCGATCCGAATGTTCCCAAAAGAGTGAAGGCTTTGAAAAGCTGGAGAGATTCGTATGCCAAAAAACTCAACATTGACTCGTCCATTATTACGCCTAAAAACATCATGACAGCCCTTGCCGTAAAAAAACCGAAAAATCTCAACGAACTTGAACAGATCGATGAATTGAAAAACTGGCAAAAAAAAGAGTTCGGAGAACATATCATCAAAGTTTTGAATCAATGTGATTGATTGCTTGAAATGGAGAAAAAATGGAGGAAAGGATCGCTTTTTATTCTGGTAAGCTACAATTGGAAGGCTTTTTTGACCATCAGTCCATGGAAAAAGGCGTTATTGTTACCCATCCTCATCCACTTTACGGTGGTGATATGTCAAATTCGGTAGTGGAATTGATCATCGCGACTTTCAGGAGCAAAGGTTTTTCAACCTTAAGGTTTAACTTTCGTGGAGTGGGCGCAAGCCAGGGGAGTTACTCGGATGGTGCCGGCGAAGCCAAAGATGTTTGTGCTGCAGCCCAATTTCTAAAAGCCAAAAAGGTTCAGAACCTGAGTCTGGCAGGATATTCTTTCGGCGCTTGGGTTAATGCATTGGTCAATTGCGATGACGTGGAATTTGAAAAGATGGTGATGGTGTCTCCTCCGGTGGCTTTTATGAATTTTAAACCCATCAGACCTATTGCCAACCTGGGGCTGGTCATTACCGGAAGCCAGGATGAAATCGCACCCGCCGATCAGATTGAAAGGTGTCTTCCTTTATGGAATCCTTCCGCCGCTTTTGAGATCATTGAGGGTTCGGATCATTTTTATTGGGACCATTTCAGAACATTGGATAAAGTGCTGGCTTCATACATTTATAAATCCTTATAAACATAAGGCGGAGAAAATAAAAAACATGGTATCGTTTGAATCACTGATTAACCGGAAGGATACGATCGGGGTCGTGGGACTGGGATATGTGGGGTTGCCTTTGGCGGTTCACCTTTCCAGACACTTTAATGTTGTGGGATATGATTTGAAAAGTCAGAGAATTAATGAACTAATTGCCGGTCATGACCGGACAATGGAAATTTCACAACAGGAATTAACAGAATCCCGGGTGCGATTTACGGATAAACCGGAAAACCTTTCCGATTGCCGTCTTATTATCGTTGCCGTTCCCACACCCATTCACCAATCCCGTATACCTGACTTAAGGCCGCTGGAGGGAGCCTCGACCATCGTGGGGAAATATATGCCGGAAAAGTCCTGTGTGGTCTTTGAATCTACGGTTTATCCCGGTGCTACCGAACAAGTTTGTGTCCCCATCATGGAAAAAGAATCGGGTCTGTTGTTGGGAAAAGATTTTACCATAGGCTATTCTCCTGAACGAATCAATCCCGGAGACAAAGTCCATTCAATAGATACCATTACCAAAATCGTATCCGGCTCTGACCACGAAACCCTCGAATTACTATCCCTTGTTTACGGAAAAATTGTCCATGCAGGAATTCACAAGGCCACCAGCATAAAAGTGGCTGAGGCCGCCAAGGTTATTGAAAATACTCAGCGGGATTTAAATATTGCATTGATGAATGAACTGGCCATGATTTTCGATAAAATGGACATTGACACCATTGAAGTCCTCGAAGCGGCCGGCACCAAATGGAACTTTTTACCGTTTCGACCGGGTCTTGTGGGAGGACATTGTATCGGAGTAGATCCCTACTATCTGACTTATCGGTCGGAATCTCTTGGGTATCATCCGGAAATGATTCTGGCGGGCCGAAGAATCAATGACGGCATGGGAAAATACATTGCCGAGCGTGCAGTAAAGATGCTGATCAGTTCCGGAAAGAAGGTTTTGGGTGCGCGTGTAGCTATTCTGGGAATCACCTTCAAGGAGAATGTCCCGGATTTAAGAAATACCCGGGTGGTGGATATTATTGCCGAACTTAAAGAATATGGAATAGACGTGCTGGTTCACGACCCGATTGCCGATCCCGAGGAGGCTGAAAAATACTACAATGTTGAACTTGTCGGTAAGGAAGCACTTTCTAAAATGGATGCAGTCATTGTAACCGTAAGCCACCGGTATTATGTGGAACTTGGGATATCAGGAATTGCCGGAATTTGCCAAAATGGTCTTCCGGTGATCCTGGATGTGAAGGGAATTTTCAATCCTGCTGAAGCGTTGGAACGTGGATTTATCTACTGGAGGCTATAGTGATCTTAAGTCGGCGGTAGCCTTGTGGTTTGGTAAAAACACGACCTGCTGCCAGGTGCCAAGACAACATCTTCCTATACGAACCGGAACAACAACTGATGGACCCAACATTGCTGCCTGGACATGGCTGTGGCCGTTTCGGTCAGCCCAGGCCCGTTCATGCTCGTAATCTCTTCCCGGTGGGGCAAGTTCATTTATAGATTTGGCCAGGTCCGCAACCACTCCCGGCTCAAATTCGATAGAGGTTAAAGATCCTGTAGAGCCGATGCAGGTGGCATGAAGGGAACCGGTTTTTATTCCGGAATCTTTTACGGCTTGCTCCAACTGAGATGTAATGTTCGAAGTTCCATTATAAGGGGTTCCAGCAACGTCTGAATAAAGCTCTTCAATGAAAAAGCCTGTTTCCATGAATTCCCTTTCCAGCTTCTCAGGAACAAAATATTGCAGCCAGTTGTATGTTGTCCGGGTTCGCCCAGATTCAATAATTGTGTATTTGTTGAATTTGTTATTCGGAAACCAAACTTTTTATCAATGTTTTGAAAGTAAATGGGAACTCTTTGAAAAACCGTTATCGAGCATTTGTATTTACAAAACCGCTTCAAGCTTGGTCATTGCCTTGGCGCCGGCGTCTGTAAGTTTATCTTTGTTGCGGTTTATATTTCCCACACCAATTGTCAAGTAATAGTCACCCTTTAAAATATGGATTCCGGGAGTAGCAATAAACGCATCATCTCCCATCCCCTTGATATTTAGCCGGTCCGGGAAAGCTTCCTCGATCGAATTGAATATGGTTTGGGCGTTTTGGCCGGAAGCCAGGACGTTTGGGGAAATAAATGAGTTCTGGGTCAAACTGATCTGCAGAAAGGCAAAGGAGTTCTCGTCTGCCGCCTCATAGAAACATATTTTCTGGCCTACCACTTTATTTTCACTATACTTGCCGTCTTTCATTTCTTCACCCATGATCTTTTCGGCTTCCGTCCTGGTTATAAGCTCGCAGGGCTCAATCAGTTGAGCGGACATTTTTGGATCAGTTGCATGTACGTCATAATCCAAATTCCAACCCGGAAGCAAATAAAAGATCGGAAAAATGAAAGCCGTCAGTAACCATACCCTCCATCTTTGACATTGCTTCATAATTGTTTGCTCCTCTTGTATCTAAATGAAAAGGATTACAGGTAGATGTAAAAGAATACAGTTGTTCATTTAAAATATGATGCAATCATTCAATTTTTTACCATAGTACCCAAAATACTATTCACATGCAATTTTTTTAATCCCACCACCAAAATCTATCCATTCTGAATTTCCAGGCAATCGAAAAATATGTTTCTCCATTTTTTCCGTCACTTCCCGCGCAAAATATTCGATCTTTTCCTCATGACATAACAGCAACATGGACCTAACCATATTTTTTAAACTCAGCGGTAGGAGGAAAATTACAAACCTTCTTTTCATCACAAAATACTTGTTGACAATGAACATACTCCATTTTTATAGTCAGTTTAATTTCCCGATTCCCATCTTTCAAGATATCCTGTGATCAGATATAAACAAAATCACCTGCGATAATGGCAGGAAAGGAGGCAAGAATGACACGCATCATCTCTTTTATCCTTTTAGTTTTTGTTGCAATTACTCCATATGCTCATGCCGAAAAAACTTATGACATAACTAATTGCTGGTCAGGAGAGGTAACGTTGCTTCACAAAAGTGAAAATTTAGTAATTTATAATTTTGATGTAAAAGGTATGTCATTGGCCAACGGTGAATCCAAGGCTTTTGACGGATGGTCCTTGAACATAATTGGTACCGCAAAGGTCGAAGCAGGTAAGAACTCAAGCACTTATTATGGAATATATAGATCTCCAGAGGGAGATCTTGTAGTTGGTGAAGGAACGAGAACCGGGGGAGAAGGAAGTTGGAAATTTATTGAAGGAACAGGAAAGTGGAAAGGGATATCCGGCGGAGGCACAAACAAATTGATCACGAATGTACCGCCAATTAAAGAGGGCACTACTCAATCTTGCAATGTAGCGACAGGAACTCTCGAACTTCCGAAGTAAAGATTATTAAAAAATACTTGTATCACGATCACAGGATAGTTTTTATTCTATTGTATATCTTGGGTTTCGCTCATTTTATTATGCCGAATTCTTTTTTCCAGTTTTGAAGGAAAGGTCATAAATTTTTTCCGGCAGTTGCAAAATTGACAGAATTTTCTTTTGTAGAAATGTCAAGTCTTCATCTGGATTTGGATAATCATTGTTGAAAGGCAAAGGTTTATGCGCGCTTTATAAATGGTCGCTTTCACTTTTATGTTGGCCATTCGCTTTGAATCCTTCGTGGAAAAAAACGGAGCCGTACGGAGTATGCCCATCGAAAGACAGAGCAAAAAATACCTCCTGTGGCACTCCCTCATGTTGAAGTCCGGAAATGTTTTTGAACCCGAATTTTCTGTAGTAATCCGGATGTCCCACGAGACAACATCCCTGAGCATTCATATCTTTCAACCGCGACAGCCCTTCCTGAATCATGGCTTTACCAATGCCCTGCCGCTGGTACCTCGGCAACACCGAAACAGGTCCAAGTCCATACCAGTTCAGGGTACGGTCCGAAATGGTCACTGGCGAAAAAGCGATATGCCCTATTACACGGCCATCCACCTCTGCCACGAGCGATAACGTGAGCGCCCTGGAAGCACGTAGTGCCTCGATAATAAACTGCTCGGTGTGATTTGATCTCCAGGGTTTTAAATGCAGCGACAGTCACCTCAGTTATCGCAGTGATATCGGTATCCTTTTCACTCCTGATAACGATCTTCGAATTCATGTGTTTCGTGTTCATCCTTCTTGTTGATCAACCTTATTCTTCCATTAATAAATTAATACCAAGCCGCAAACGTATGTCATTTTGGTTGCTGCTGCATCCTTGTCGTAGCTGACAGCGCTCATGTTCCAACCGGTTGCTTCAAAGAGTTTTGACACATTTATCCCAAATCCTGACATAGAAGGCCTGGCATATTGAGGATTTCTACATTTCTCTTTTTTGGAAATCGCAAGACATTCAGGATGGTCATGGCAAAAGATTTTTTTACATGAACCTCCAGCATAGCCTTGCGCATTGGTATATCCCATTTTAATAGCTTCCTTCTCGATACCGGATGCTACATGGTGAAGCAGCTCGAATATCTCACGTCCCTCCCCAGAATAAAGAATCTCTGAAGGAACATCTATTTTAAAAAATATTGCCTGTTGAAATGTTTGAAGAAGATTTTTGAATGCAGTAGGCCCTGAAACGTATGGGGGACAACTTTTTGACAAACCATAGTTTTCGCATCTTGGTTCTTTACATCTTGCAGCGAGATTATAATCAACCACAATTTTCTTCGCAGGAATATTCGCAACTCCAGTTGCTCCAAATTCATATGCCTTTTGAACTATATCAGATAGTGCTTTTGAAACCGGACCACTACCTGTACATTTTAAGGAATTGGGAGTTGCCATAAAGTTTTCCATTTAAAAAGTGTTTTTAATTTTTTCCCATAATTATATACTAAATGTGCAGGTAATTCAAGTTTCGAATTGAAACGGTATCCTTGAGATTTCCGATTCATGAATTTTCTGGTTTCGGATAAATTGTTGAACATCTTTCTCAGAGGCAAAGGAACCTAATCCACTGACGAAAAAGGTTAGAACGGAAATCACTTTTTGGGTTCCCGAATCTCTATTTTAGGTTCATTTTCAAGTTCATCTTCAGGCACAAACGTAATCCGCATCCCCCAACCAGAGTATGTTGAAAGCAGCTTCCCAAATTCTTTCAAGGTTAATTCCTTTTCATCGATACAGACGAAGACATCATCATC
>JAABTQ010000069.1 GCA_011389745.1 Desulfobacteraceae bacterium
TATCCTACAACGACAATAATATTTTTTTCAACAATATTTTTTACAGTTTCTAAAATATAAAGAATCATAGGCTTGCCATTGAGTTCATGAAGGACTTTTGCTTTGTTTGATTTCATTCTTGTTCCTAGTCCTGCAGCAAGCACAATAAATGCTAGATTATCAAAAGGACTTACCATTTTGAATTCTCCTGAATAACCTATATTGTAATGTTCATAAAAAAAGGACAAACCATTACGTAGCTTGTCCTTTTCATTTTCAGGTTTTTATTTTACAAAAATACCTATAACTTCAATATATTATAGATACATCTTTGATTCTTATTGCTTGCGTCTGCTTTCTGCTAATCTTAACCTGTACAGCGCTCTTTCCATGGCGGCTCTGGCTCTTGTGAAATCTATATCTTGAGCAGATTCACTGCCTAGTCTTTTTTGAGCTCTTTCCAGTGCGGTTCTTGCACGCTCCAAATCAATATCTCGCCTTCTTTCTGCGGAATTTGCTAAAATGGTTACCTTGTCAGGAAGAGCCTCTGCAAACCCTCCGCTGATAAAAATGGTTTTTTCCTCACCTTTCGAATCTGTGTACCTGATGGTCCCAAGCTTTAAGGTGGTTAAAAAAGGTGTATGTCCGATAAGAACCCCAAATTCCCCAAGAGTCCCTGGAGCCATTACAATTTGGACTTCCTCACGGGTAACTACTTTTTCCGGTGTAACAACTTCTAATGTAAAATTTCCAGCCATATTGAAGCCTCATTTATTATTCTTGTGACATTTTTTGGGCTTTTTCCACAGCTTCTTCTATTCCACCGACCATGTAAAATGCCTGTTCCGGAAGATCATCATGTTTACCTTCGACAATTTCATTAAATCCACGAATGGTATCTTCTATCTTAACGTACTTACCAGCCATTCCGGTAAAGGTTTCTGCAACATGGAAAGGTTGCGATAGAAATCTTTGAATTCTTCGTGCCCTTCCTACAGT
This sequence comes from Desulfobacteraceae bacterium, assembly GCA_011389745.1. Lineage (GTDB taxonomy): Bacteria > Desulfobacterota > Desulfobacteria > Desulfobacterales > SKZT01 > SKZT01. The sequence continues at coordinate 979 of JAABTQ010000069.1, forward strand.
CATTTTATCTTCATCAGACAACTCTTCAATACCCAAAATTGCAATGATATCCTGCAGTTCCTTGTATTTTTGCAGAATTCTTTGAACCGTTCGTGATGTATTGTAATGTTCCTCTCCAATAAAGTTGGCATCAAGAATTCTTGATGTTGAATCTAATGGATCAACAGCGGGATAAATCCCAAGTTCTGCAATCTGGCGAGATAAAACAACAGTACCATCCAAGTGAGCAAATGTTGTAGCAGGAGCCGGGTCGGTCAAATCGTCTGCAGGTACATATACACATTGAACGGCTGTAATTGAACCTTTATCTGTTGATGTAATACGTTCCTGCAATTCTCCAAGGTCGACAGCCAAGGTAGGCTGATAACCGACAGCAGATGGCATACGTCCCAGCAAAGCGGATACTTCTGAGCCTGCTTGTGTAAATCGGAATATATTGTCAATAAAAATCAGAACGTCCTGCCCTTCAACATCTCTAAAATATTCTGCTTCAGTCAATGCAGAGATGGCTACGCGCATCCTGGCTCCGGGAGGTTCAGTCATCTGTCCATAGACAAGAGCTGCTTTAGGTAAAACACCGGAATCTTTCATTTCGTGGTACAGGTCGTTTCCTTCACGGGTACGTTCACCCACACCGGCAAATACTGATATACCACCATGTTGCATGGCGATGTTATGAACCATTTCCATCATAATTACTGTTTTGCCGACTCCGGCACCTCCAAACATTCCCATTTTTCCGCCGCGTGGAAATGGAACAAGCAAATCAATTACCTTTACACCTGTTTCTAAAACTCGAACGGTAACATCCTGTTCCGTAAATTTAGGTGCTGCGCGGTGAATAGGCATAGTTATTTCCTGGCTAACAGGTCCAAGACCATCCACAGGTCGACCTACTACGTTTAATACTCTGCCCAATGCGGCCTTGCCGACCGGCATCATAATAGGTGCACCAGTGTCTGTTACACCCATTCCTCTTGTCAAACCATCGGTAACATCCATGGCGATGGTTCTTACTATGTTGTCTCCCAGATGCTGGGCAACCTCAACCACGAGATTATCAGCTTCATCACTAATGGCTGGGTTTGAAATCAGCAACGCGGTATGAATTTCCGGAAGCTTTCCCGGTTCGAATTCCACGTCTACAACAGGTCCCATAACCTGTTTTATTGTTCCTAAATTTGCTCCCATTTATGGACCTCCTATAATAATAAATGCATATGCGATTGTTTTTTTTTGGACTACCCTTTCAGGGCTTCAGCACCGCCGACGATATCCATCAAGTCTGCTGTAATTGCTGCCTGCCGAGCTTTGTTGTAAAGAAGCGTCAAGTTTACCAGCATATCATTACATGCCTTGGTAGCGTTATCCATAGCAGACATTCGAGCAGCATGTTCACTGGTGGATGTTTCCAGCAAAGCGCTGTAGAGCTGAACATAGATATTTCTGGGAAGCATCTGGCCCAAAACCTCTTCTGGAGATGGTTCAGAGATATGCTCAGCAACGTACTCTATTTTCTCATCTTCAGTCTCCTCTTTTTCAATCGGAGGTATCGGAAGAATTTTCTTTAATACAGGGTATTGTCTAGCGACACTGATGAATTCTGAAAAAATGACATAGACTTCGTCATAACTTTCATTCAGAAATCCTTCGATTAAGGCTCCTCCGGAAATAGAAGCAATATTGAATCCGAATCTGGATCCCACTATTCCCAAGTGTTCGCTTTCAATTTTGTAGCCCTGTTTTCTTGCCCAGTCGCGCCCTTTTTTACCAAAATTGGTAAAGGTTATTTCCACCCCTTTTGCTTCTTGTTCTTTTGCAAAGTTTTTTGCTTTATTGATAAGGTTTGTATTAAAACCACCACACAGACCTCTATCTGATGTACATAAGACTATGTTGACAGTTTTTATCTCTTCACGTGGTGTCAGTAAGGGGCTTGCCTCATCTCCAGCTTTTTCCGCAAGACTTCCGAGAACCTCTGCAAATTTTGCGGCATAAGGGCGAAAACCCTCCATGTTGGTTTGGGCGCCTCTTAATTTTGAAGCAGCAACCATATTCATGGCTTTTGTAATCTGCTTTGTCTTCTTTACTGCGGATATCTTTAATTGGACGTCTTTTAATTGTGCCATACAACCTAAGCCCTTATCGCTTGTAGCTTAAATCATTTATATCACAAGGATTAAATGACTCTCAGCTATTTATTTTATGGTATCCTTAAATTCCTCATCATAAGCATTTAAGGCGTCCCTGATCTGCTTATCCAATTCTTCGGTAATCTCTCTTTTTTCGGCTATATTTTTCATGACATTAGGAAACCGATCATCCAAGAATTGATATAAGCCGGCTTCATACTTTCCAAGTACTTCAACAGGATACTGATCCAAAAATCCTTTTGTACCTGCAAAAAGTATGACGACCTGTTTTTCCAAAGGAAGTGGTTTATACTGTGGTTGTTTAAGGATTTCTACAAGGCGAGCTCCACGGGTGAGCTGACGTTGGGTTGATTTATCCAAATCACTTCCAAATGCAGCAAAAGCTTCAAGTTCACGATATTGTGCAAGATCCAGCCTTAGGGTTCCTGCAACTTGCTTCATAGCCTTGGCCTGAGCAGCGCCACCGACTCTTGAAACGGAAAGTCCAACGTTGATAGCAGGTCTGACACCGGCAAAAAACAAACCTGGTTCGAGATAAATTTGTCCGTCAGTAATTGAAATAACGTTGGTCGGAATATATGCTGATACGTCTCCGGCCTGGGTTTCGATAATAGGCAAAGCGGTGAGTGAACCTGCACCTAATTCATCATTCAATTTTGCTGCACGTTCCAGCAACCTGGAATGATTATAAAAGATATCACCGGGATAGGCTTCACGTCCAGGCGGACGTCTTAAAAGCAGTGAAATTTGACGATAAGCTGCAGCCTGCTTTGAAAGGTCGTCGTAAATGATCAAAGCATGCTTCCCGTTGTCTCTGTAGTATTCACCCATTGCACATCCGGCAAAGGGAGCAACGTATTGAAGTGTTGCCGGATCACTGGCACAGGCCGCGACCACGGTCGTATACTCCATGGCACCATGCTTTTCCAAAACAGCAACAACCTGAGCAACGGTCGATTTTTTAAGGCCGGAGGCTACATAAATACAATATACATCCTGTCCTTTTTGGCTAATGATAGAGTCGACCGCAATAGCCGTTTTTCCAATCTGGCGGTCTCCGATGATTAACTCTCGCTGTCCTCTTCCGACAGGAGTCATTGCATCAATGGCCTTTAACCCGGTAAGCATAGACTCATGAACGCTTTTACGGGCGATAACACCCGGGGCAACCATCTCTACACGCCGTGTTTCTTTGGAATCAATGGGACCTTTACCATCCAAAGGTTCCCCCACTGCAGAAACAACACGTCCGAGCACAGCATCGCCAACCGGTACCTGGGCAATTCTGCCGGTACGCTTTACGATATCTCCCTCTTTAATGTGGTAGTCTTCACCCATAATGGCAACACCTACGTTGTCTTCTTCCAGGTTAAGAACAAGGCCGAGTATATTACCCGGAAATTCCACAAGTTCCATTGCCATTACCTTTTCCAGTCCATATACTCTGGAGATACCATCACCAACCGAAAGTACGATACCGGTTTCGCTTAATTCGACTTTCTTGTCAAAATCTGCGATTTGATCTTTAATTATCTGACTAATTTCTTCTGCTCTTAGTTCCATTATACACTCTCACCCCTTTTTAAAGATTCTCTCATATTGAGTAATTGTGTTTTGATACTCCCGTCCAAAACAAGGTCCCCAATTTTGGTTACGATACCCCCAATAAGATTTTGATCTTGCTCTACCTCTAAAATTACTTCCTTATTGGTTCTTTTTGATAGAGCCTCACGGATCTTTTCCGTAGCTTCCGGCGAAAGCGCCTCAGCCGAAACCAATTTGGCTCTGACAACTCCTTTGAGTTCATCGGCCAATTTTTGAAAAAATTCATTAATGCTGACAATAAATTTAATTCGCCCCTTGCTAAATAACAAATTCAGAAAGGAGTTCATAACCCTGGAATATTCGAGTGCTTCCGACATAATCTGAAGAACCTTTTTTCGGGATTCCACATCATATAAAGGGTTATTGATGGCTCTTTCCAGTGCATCATTACTTTTAATCAGGCCGGCGAATTTTCCGAGTTCTTCACGGTACAATTCCGTTTGACCGTCTTCTTTTCCAATAAGTAGAAGTGCTTTGGCATAACGCCTTGCAATCGCTAAATTCTTCACTATGCCACCACCTTGTTTAGATATTCGTCTACGAGTCTTTCCTGATCATCCGTAGAAATCTTGGTTTTGATGATTTCTTCAGCCCTGGCCATTGCCTTTTCGAGCACGTCCTCCTTTAAACGAATTCTGGCTTGTTCAAATTCATGCTCAATATTTTTTTTCGCTTGCTCTTCAAGTTTTTCAGCAGCAGTTTCCGCTTCTTTCAATATTCTGGCTTTTGCGTCATTTCCCTGCCGAATGTAATCGTCAATGATGTTATCGGCTTCACTTTCGAGCTTGGCAAGTTTTTCAACGTACTTAGCCAGCTCGCTCTCAGCTGCGGCTTTTTTAACTTCCAGGTCTTCCAGTTGCTCCTTTATGCCCTTTATCCTTGAATTAAGCGCATTGGCAACAGGCTTTCGCAGCAAAAGAAATAGCCCCACAACCAGAACTGTAAAATTCATGATCCTGTAACTATCCGTAGCCACCCACTTTTGATGCCCATCGCCTTCCCCACCGCCTGCTGCAAAAGCATAGGCGACTCCGAAGATTAAAAACATAAGCGCGGTCATTACAAGAACATTCACATACCGACTTTTACCGAAATTTTTAATAGTAAAATGGCACTTACATCGGATACCAGGAAATTTCATGAAATAGCCCTCCCCAAAATTTTTTCACCAATTGCCTGAGCAAACAAATCAATTTCTTTTTGTAATGAAGCTTGAACTCCAGTTGCTTCCTTGGAAATTTTTTCACGAATTTCCATCATGTTTGCTTGTGCCTTTTGGTTAATTTCTTCAACA
>JAABTQ010000070.1 GCA_011389745.1 Desulfobacteraceae bacterium
CAGCATGGCCGACTCCATGCAATATTCAACCATGTTCTGGAAAGGTGAATTCAAAAGGTCCGTCAAAAAACTGGCCGTCAAAAAGCTGAGAGATATCATGGCTCCGGCTCCGTTGAGCATCGATTATGATGCCAACCTCATGGAGGCATCCTATGCCATGGTCTCCAATAAGGAGCGAAGGCTGGTGGTTTTGAAAAACGGTAAAGTGGCCGGTGTTATCCGGGAACAGGATCTTTTCTTTGAAATCGAACGGATTATAAGAGAGTGATAATCCGTCGATAGGCACTCAACTTGCTTATATTTACTGGGCGGCCGTATTTCGGCCGCCTTTTTTATTAAACCTAATCTCGTTTCCACGCAAAGCATTGAAACGAGATAATAATAAAAAATGTCATTCTGAGGGAGCATTACGTAGCGTGCCAAAACCTGTCAGGAATTTGATTCGAAGATGTTTCCCAATACCACGGCGACCGAAGAATCTCCAGCCTTTTTACAATCTGATAAAAACACAGACACCTATAATATATCCAAACTGGAAGGCTGTTTATTATTTATAGTTAATTCAGCAGATTATAATTGCCATATTTTCATAATGGCTTCTGGCATAAAGGTTGCTCATTAAACATCCGCATATGTTTTTTTGGAATCAACCCCTCTTATGTAAACCACCATTTGAAAACGAGGTGAACAATAAAATGGAAAAAGAACAACGACACGAAAAACTTCAGGATATGATTTTGGTTTGCATGATCCTCGTTCCGCTCGTTCCTTTCTTATTAACGGTCCTTATCGGCTATTATTATTTTACATCCGCTCTTGAAAATAGAACCGTTTCAGCCACAAGACGCATTGTTGACGATCACCGGCACATGATCGATTTTTTCTTGCAGGAAAGAAAAGCCGACCTGGAATTTATTCTGCACTCTTATGACTTTGAATATTTGTCGCAGCAAGAAAACCTTTTGAAAGTCTTTGAACGTCTCCAGATAAAGTCTAACACTTTTGTGGATTTGGGGGTTTTTAATCAAGATGGGGTGCATGTGGCCTACCAGGGCCCCTATAAACTCACCGGTCGAATTTATAAGGATGAAGATTGGTTTTCCGAGGTAATGAAAAAGGGTTATTACACCAGCGATATTTTTCTGGGATTTCGCCGGGTTCCGCACTTTGTTATTGCCATGGCAAAACAGGAGGGACCGAAAACATGGGTGATCCGTGCCACCATCGACACCTATATGTTCAGTGACATGGTCAAAAAGGTTCGAATCGGAAAAACAGGTGAGGCTTATTTGCTGAACCGGGAAGGGATATTTCAAACCGAACGTCGGTCAGGAGGAAATATTCTTGATCATGATCCTGATTTTGCAAAGTATATTAAGGATGATTCTGAAATTAAAACCTTTGTATCCAGAGACTTTCAAAATTTTGAGTATTTTGTGGCCACCACCTGGTTAAAGGACAAGGAATGGCTTTTAGTGGTTCGCCAGGAATCCGGGGATGCATTCAGTGATCTGAGGCATGCAAGCTACCTGATCCTGTTGATCAGTGTTGTCGGCGGCGGTGCGATTCTCGCATTGGCTTTTTTTCTGACCAACCGAATTATCGAAAGGATGATCAAAACAGATATGGAAAAAGACCGGTTAAAAGAACAATTGATCAGGGCCGGGCGCCTGGCCGAACTTGGGGAAATGGCCGCGGGGTTTGCCCATGAAATCAACAATCCTCTTCAAATTATTAAAAGTGAGCAGGCACTGATTAAAATGATCTTGTCCGAACTGGTTGAAAAAGGACTGATCAATGCACCTGAAGAGATGGCGGAAGTTGAGGATTCCGTTGACCAAATCGAGCTTCAGGTCAACCGATGTTCCGCCATTACTCATCAGATCTTAAAATTTGGAAGAAAATCCGAAATAACTCCCCAGGATATCGATCTTACAGAGTTTATCCCCGATGTAACCCATATGGTTTCCAACAAAGCCGGCGTAAATGGTGTCGGTGTACGCCTTGAAATTTCCGATAATACACCTCTGGTGCACGGTGATGCCGGACAGCTTCAGCAGGTATTGATCAATCTTTTCAATAATGCCCTGGATGCCATCAATGAAAGACATGGTGTCCAGGGCGGTGAGTTAATGATTAGCTCCGGGCCTGATGGGAATAATATGGTTCGTGTATCAGTCAAGGACAACGGATGCGGTATCAACACCGAAGATCAGAAAAAAATTTTTTCACCTTTTTATACCACCAAGCCGGTGGGGAAAGGAACAGGACTCGGACTCTCGGTTTGTTATGGAATTATTGATGCCATGGGGGGTTCTCTTGATGTTGCCAGTGAAAAAGGTTTAGGGACTACTTTCACCATTCGGCTACCTGCTTCCATTAACAAAAGATAGAACTTTTACATATTGTAAAGCATTGTGACATCATGAATCCTTTCTGTACTTATTTCGGTTGAACGCCATTTATAACATACTGTTTTTTATAATAATAAAAGTTCAGCCAAAATGCATTTTGGCATACCGGTTGCCTTAACAAGTTTACCTGACCGACCGAGTCATTTTAACTCAGTCAAAAAAAATTAAGGAGTTTTTAGCATGGAAGAAATGAAATTGATGCTGGTTGATGATGAGGAGCGGTTTTTAAGCACAACAGCAAAGTTATTGGCCAGAAAGGGGTTTACGGTATTTACCGCCCTTAGCGGGGCGGAGGCTCTGGAGAATTTGAAACGGCACAATATTCATGTGGTTATTCTGGATGTTAAGATGCCCGGCATGGATGGAATCGCCGTATTGAAAGAAATCAAACGCAGTTTTCCTCTTGTGGAAGTGGTTATGCTGACAGGACACGGAACCGTTGAATCCGCGGTGGAAGGTTTAAAATCCGGAGCAACGGATTTTTTAAGCAAACCAATGGATATCGACGAGTTGGTTCAAAAAGCCAAAGAAGCTTTTGAAAAGCGACGGCGCCTTGAAGAAAAAATCCTTACGGCACACAGCGATATCTGCAAAAAATCATCCGGATAAATTTTCAAGGAAACTGATACCGCCAACTCATCTGATTAAAATCAGATTTAAAAAATATCAAAGGAGAACTCGAAATGCGTGAAATTTTCAATAACTAGTGATTGAACGAAAACTCCTCCCTTTGGGAGGGGTTGGGGGAGGGAAAGATTAAGTTACTGATATATTAACCCCCACCCTGACCCTCCCCGATGGGAGAGGGAATTATGGACTTTTCGTTCAAGCAGTAACTAATTTAAAGGAGGGCTGAAATATTCTTTGAAATTTATGGGTTAGAGCTGACTTGAGTTAAATTTAAAGTTGAAAATGGTTTGTTAATACCTTCGATTTAGAAAAGGAGATGATAATGAGTGAAAAAGTTTTAAAAGCAAAACCATCAGGTTATGATAAATTTATCAATTGGAAAGTTTTTTCAATCCCGCTGGCACTCTTGCTTATCCTAATCATTATACCTACTCCTCGCAGCATGTTGGATGTGGGTGTGGAATATTCCATGGGACCGAAATATGTTCGTGAATATTTTGCTGGAGAACTTTTCCAGCAGCCGGTTTCTGAACTGGAACAATGGCAGGTTCAGATGATACGCATGATGGAAAAAAGTGTTCAAAGCACATCATTTGTTCAGGACAGCTTTTTAGAGCGTAACCAGCGATGGAATGAACAAAACAGCGTTCCCAGCACCCCCGAACACCTGGAGCAGGTTCGTGATTTTACCAGGCAAATCCCGCCTGATGATTTTTTTAACCTCATGAAAGACGGCCATGCGCTTATTACCGAGAGACTGACTTATGACCAGTTGACTGATCAGGAGAAAGTCAGGGCTGAAAAAGCCGGTTTTCATGTTCAGGCAGCAGTGGGAATTGTGCTTTTTGTTGTATTCTGTTTTATGACCGAGGCCATTCCCTTACCCATGGTGGCTTTCTGCATAGGTGTGATTGCCCTGATGACCGGTATTGTGGACCGCAACAACGTAGCCTCATTATATTGGTCGGATGCCACCTGGTTTATCATGGGAAGTCTCATGTTTGCCACCGCCTTTGTCAAAACCGGGGTGGACAAGCGAATTGCCATGATGATGTTCGGCAAGATGAAAAATCCCGATGTTAAATGGGTTAGCCTTATTATCATCGTTATTATCGCACCTCTAACCATGTTCATGTCGGACCATGCTTTGGCGGCCATGTTTTTACCCATTGGAATTTTGTTATATACCGCCACCGCCAGTGCTTCGGGAAATGAAGATCCCGAACTGGCCAAAATGCTGATGTTGACCATCGCCATGGCGGCCAACCTGGGAGGATCGCTTGCCCCGTCCGGCGCGGCACGTAACCTGATCATGATGGGCTATACCGAAGATATGTTCGGTTTTTCCATCACATTTGTTCAGTGGATGACTTATTGCACTCCATTTTTGTTTTACCTCATGCCCATCACATGGCTCGTAATAAACTGGCGTTTCAAACCGGAACAACGAAGTCTGGCAAATGCCATGGCTCTGGTAAAATCAGAAGTCAACAAGGTGGGTGGCGGTGGTTGGACCCGTCCGCAAATCATATCCCTGGTGATCTTTCTTGTCATGCTCTTTACCTGGATCACCGAAAACAACCTGATTTTGCAATGGACCGGCATTCGTTTCGGTATCGGTGTGCTGGCAGTCATGGGCGGTATTGCCTATATTCTTGCCGGGGTGGTCAACTGGCGGGACTACCAGACCAAGGTCGACTGGGGTGTGGTGTGGCTGTATGCCGGTGCCATTATTTTCGGCCGTGTGCTGGTGCAAACCGGCGGCGCCTACTGGATTGCTCAAACCATGCTTAAGCTTACCATCCCATTGGGGCTGGGTGAAGGAATAGGGCTATTGTTGTCCGGCAATGTCATTGTAGGCTTGATGACCCAACTGATGGCCGACGGCCCCGCATGCGCGGCGGTTGGACCTGTCACCCTGGCCATGGCGGGCATTGTTCACCCCGGCACATCCATGATTCCCTTTGTGGCCATGAGTACTTCCATTGCATCTTCTTTTGCCTATTGTCTGGTTATCGGCACACCACCCAATGCCATTGTGTATGCCAGCGGCTATCTTGAGCCCAAAGATTTTCTGCGGGTTGGTGTATTTTTATGGTTTACGAATATGGCCGGTTTGATGCTGATGGCATCGACTTATTGGAGATGGGTCGGATTTCCGGGACTTCCGAGTTTTTAAATCTCATCCATGGTGCATTGTTATAATGATTGAAACTATCTGTCAAATATGGTGATGGGGCTAAGAGTTTTGCTCTGCCCTGTCTAATCAGGAGGGAGATAAAATGACATTTAAAATAAAGCTGTTGATCGTGGATGATGAAGCCCAGTTTCGGGCGACCACTAAAAAAATCCTGGATAGGAGGGGTTTTGATACTATTCTGGCCGGTT
>JAABTQ010000071.1 GCA_011389745.1 Desulfobacteraceae bacterium
AAAAGATTCTAAGAAAGCATGGTAAGGGACATAATCAGAAATTTAATGATGTCGAATGGATTGTTTAACGATAAGGATTTTTAATGATTGATATCATTATCATCAACTATAACAGCACGAATTACCTTATTAATTGCCTGCGGTCTGTCGATGAATCACTGAAAGGATGCCCTGCTGGTATTTTTGTACAGGATAACGCATCCACCGACGGTGTGGAGAGGGTTTTAATAGAATTTCCCAACATAAAACTTACCCAAAATACCCAAAATATCGGTTTTGCAGCTGCGGTCAATCAGGCATTGGTTCAAGGCAACAATCCTTATGTCATGCTCTTAAATCCCGATACAATAGTTTTGGATGGTTTTTTCAAAGAAAGCCTCGATTTTATGAAACATCACGCACATACAGGAATCATGGGACCAAAAGTCCTGGAAGAAGATGGAAAACTACAGAATTCCGCAAGATCATTTCCAACGATTCTCACAGCATTTTTTGGGCGTTCCTCTTTTCTGAGCAGGTTTTTTCCCAAAAATCCCATGACCCAGAAAAACCTTCCAAGCCTCGAATCCGACGGATCAACTCCCATGGAGGTGGATTGGGTTTCAGGAGCCTGCATGGTCGTTAAGCGAAAGGCCATTGAAGATGTCGGTGGTATGGACAATCGATTTTTTCTTTACTGGGAGGATGCCGACTGGTGCAGGCGTATGTGGAAAACCGGATGGAAAGTGATTTATTACCCCAAAGTGTCTGTGCGTCACTTTACAGGTGTGAGCAGTAAAAAAGAAGTTTTAAAATCAGTTATTGAGTTTCACAAAAGTGCCTACCGCCTTTTTGAAAAATATGAGCCTTCGATAGTATCTCTGTTTAAACCATTTATCCTTTCCGGCTTATTATTTCGTGCCGGTGTTGTTCTAACATCTCAAATGGCCCGTAAACTTTATCATACTTGTTTAAAAGCCCCGGATGACGATAAATGTTAAAATCTAAAAAGGAATTGAACCACAAAAAGATGAAGGTCACAAAAAAAGTGATTAGTCAAAGAGGGATTTGAATGGACAAATCAAGTGGACAAATAATCAATCAAGCTGTTGTCAAAGCCCTGCAAAAAGAAAAAAACGGCTACCTGAATATCAAGTCGCTGATTACCGGATTTCCTGTGGAATTAAAAATAACGCTTGGTTTTGAAAAAAATATCAAGGCTAAAGATTTTACTGCAAAGGAAGCATTAAAACGGCTTAACTCTCACCTGGATAAAAAGGTACTGGTTTATTCAAAAGGCAACTTAATTTACTTAAGCCTTGATTCCAAAGACAGCATGATTTTAAGAAAGCTTGAGCAAGGTAAATCTTTTCCGACATTCAAGGTACTTAGAAAAAATGTTGCGCCACTTTTAAAGGACGACTTTACGCAGGTATTAAACGATTTGCTGTTATCCGGAAACGTAAAATGTACGTTCAAAGGTGATAATCCGATTTTATCTCTTGCAGGGCAGGTTTCAAGCCAACCTTCCGAACCTGTAAATCTTATTGAAGAAGTATCCGTAAATCCGGATATCGAAACGATTAATGATCCCGAGCTTTTCCATGCAGCGCTGAGTAACAGCGGAAAAGGGCGCCGGATGGTCTATCTTTACATGGTCAGACGGAATTTAAACTGGTCCAGGGAACGGTTTGATACTCTGATCCGAAAACTCAGGTCGGAATACCGGATTCAGCTTCATGGCGGAGATCCCTCAATAATGACGGAAGACCAGGTCAGGGACTCATTCATGGATGAAAGAGGCGTTTTACATATTTCGGTCAGTTGGCGGGGAAAATGATGCAAGAGGACGAAAAAAAGCGTCGTCTGAATAAGCTTGAAAAAATCAATCCTTTTATTTCATCGAGTGTTGGAGACCCCGGTGCAAAAAGCTATCCTCATGTGGAATCCATCAACAAAAGATCCTATGATGGACTTTGTCGTCTGATTCGTCAAAAAGCCTTGAATCCTGGCCTGAGTGCTGCTGGTCTTGTGACCGGTGAGGTAGGGGAGGGTAAAACCCATTTGCTGGGACGAGTCCTGGAGTTTTGCCGTCTTGAAAATAATGCCTATGCTTTTGCTTATATTCAGCCCATCGAAGATCCCGAACAACCCTACCGATACCTGCTCAGAGAAATTACGGCCAATCTGTGCCGGCCTATCCATGCCCGAAGCCGAATCACATTTATGGAAAAACTGTCGGCAAAAATTTTTGCGCATTGTTTGGATGTCATTCTTGGTGATTCCCTTCTCCCAGCGAGAGAAAAAATTCGTGAAAGGCTGAAAAAAGATCCCCTGGTATTATTTACGGAACCTAAACTTCGCCAGTCCGGGATGCTGGTTCAGGTTGAAGCCCTTGCTCCCGCGATGTTAAGCGATTCAATGCCCCGATTACCCGAAAACTTTATTTCCGTGCTCCTGAAATGTCGGCATCGGCATACCTGTCAAGCGGCAATGAGGTGGCTGAAGGGAACTCTAATTGATGCCGACGATCAAAAGTTGCTTGGCATATCATTCCCCTTAAAACATTCCTTGCAGGCTTCGGAACAACATGCCAGGGATCTGATCGAGGCTTTTGGTGACATCATGGCCCATAATGGGGAATCCGCGGTAATTTGCTTTGATCGGCTGGAAAACCTGGAAGATTCTCGTCAGGTCCATGCCCTGGGAAAAATGGTGGAATTTCTTGTTGATTCGGTAAAAGCCATGCTTCCGGTGGCTTGTTTCAGAGAAATAGCCTGGGAGGATCGTTTTAAAACCCAATTGAACCAGCATGTGGTAACACGGCTTGAAACCAACCGGTTTTACCTGCAAGGCTGCATTCCGGAGCAAGCTTTGGAACTGGTTAGTTCCCGGTTAAAAACACTGTTCGGCAGTGACGAATTTTTTCCATTTGAAGAGTCAAAACTGCTTGAGACCTTCAAGGCCGGTGGTGTTCAAAGTCCGAGAAAGTTTATTACCCTGGCCAATGAGATACTCAACAACATTTTGGGGATTACTCCTGAAACGGTTTCTGTATCTGATCAAATCAAAGCGGAATATTCGCGGCAATTCGAAAATGCAATTGCCGATATCAACCGACTGGAGCCGGATCGAAATCGTCTTCGCCGCGCCTTGTTACTCTATTTTGAAAACTTACCCCCTTCTGCTTCCTACCGGGTCAAAGACATAAAATCACTTTTCCAAAAAGATAAATACGTGGATTTCATGTGCCGTATTGTCTATCCGGACAACCGCTCCAAAGAAGCTGTTTTTATTATCGATATGGAAAATCACCACAGCTCGGTAAGCGCTTCTTTAAAACGAGGACTCGACATTTTTAATAAATTTCCAGCTGGAAAGGTTTTTTATATTCGTGATGCCCGATGTCCGTTTCCCGACAAATCCAAGTGGCCCGAAACAAATAAAATCCGGAGGCAATTCGAATCAGCAGGTGGAAAACTTATTTTTTTTGGAAAGCGGCAGGCCGCAGCTTGGTATGCGTTGGCGTTGCTCAGCTATTCCATCAAAGAAGGGGATATCACCATTACCGATCCATTTTCTTCTGCCAGGCCGGCCAAATGGGATGAGTTCATAGGCGTGGTTTGTGAAATACTTCATCAGGAAGACCATCAAGCTTTTAGAAGCTTTGATGACATGTTGCTCGATAAAAAATTGACAGCAGATCACGCTGGTTTAAGTGCAAAGGATCGGGAAATTGTCGGGAGAAGTATTGAACTGCTCAAGGCATCAGGGGGAATGATGATGCTGACTGGAGAAAAACTGATAGAGAACCTGAATACAAATGGTTTTCAAGTTAATAAAAACCAGGTTTTATCGGTTTTGTCCTGCTATGGGAACCGGTTTGAAATCATACCCTCCAAAGACGATGTGATCGTGCTACTCAAAAAGGATTGGTTGTATGCTCAGCGCTAGTGTGTCCGATATACACCTTTGCCATCGTTGCTCGCGTTTGCTGGCTTACCGGCTCGGTGGGAGTAAAAATGCCTGGAAAGTTGGGCTGTCGGGAACGGGGGAGATGCCCGGAGCCTTTTTTCATGACCGCATCGCAGCACCATTCTACAAAACAGTGGCATCCGGCGGCAGCAATACAAAAATATATCAGGAACTTGTCGCTACCCTCAATAAAACGACGGGTGAAGACAGGCAAAAACATCTGTTGGCATTTTTGGAAAAGTATTTTTTTATCCCGACCATCAACAAACATGCAAAGCGTATTCAAGCCGTCAGAATCATCAGTTTGGGCCGGGGCCTTGAAGTGTGGAATCGTTTCCTTGCCGATTTTTTTAACCGGTTTGATCCATCCAAAGAAAAAGAGAACTGGAAATCACTCCTGAAAAAACTTGTCCATGACCCGGAAACGATAATTGGAGTCAAATGCAAGCTCGATGAAAAAACTGTGCTTCGGGTAACCGGAAGATATGATGCTCTCATGTTGAACCCTGACAAGGGGGAAGCTATTCTGGTTGAGTTTAAGGGGCGAAAGGCCGGTTCCCCTGATGAGGATTTTTTGCAGGTAGCGCTGTATGCCTGGATTTTTAAACAAAAAACAGGCATTTCTCCTGCAGCCTATGTGATTTACCTGGAAGAAGAAGATCCTGAAGTATTTTATGGTGCAAATGTTTTGGCCGGGGTTGATGCTTACCTTCCGGGTTTGCTAAGACGGGTGGCTTCAATCATTACAGCGGTACCCCAAAAAGGCAGGAAAATCCTTCCACCTCCTTTTTCTTCAGATATTTGCCATCAATGTCCCTTTGATCAAAATTGTGACTCCGATTGGGGAAAACGGCGCGATGATATACCCACAAATCGGAACTCTCGGGAAAATATCGGGCGCATACCTTATCAGGAACCGTCAACGGAAAATTTCAAAGGAGCAAACGAAGGATTGCGAAACCTCTGCAGTGCCTTTGAATCGCTCAGGCTGCCGGTTGAACCCATGGGATACATCATTGGTCCACGATTTATTCGCTATAAGGTCAAACCGATCCTTGATAAGGGTTCCACCGCTAAGAAATTAAAAAATCAGGCGGAAAATATCCAGGTGGAGATAGGGCTTTCCGCAGCTCCCATGATTCAACCGCAGGCCGGATATGTCAGTGTTGACGTGCCCAGGGATAACAATGAGCCGCTTACCCTGGGAAAAGTCTGGA
>JAABTQ010000072.1 GCA_011389745.1 Desulfobacteraceae bacterium
TTGACCCTGAGCTTTAAATCTTTTGTATTCATGAACGCTGAACAATTTTTCCCTGCCAACGTTAATCCTTAGATTCTTCGGTCGCTTTCGCTCCCTCAGAATGACAATTTTCATGCTTCATGCCGCTTCCTCAGAATGCTAAATAACAGCAGATTTGCCTGAAAATTTCACTGCTTACTGCTGACTGATCACTGCTCACTACTTACGGCTCTTTCCCTTCAGCTTTAATAAAAATTCAATCGGATCGGTAGCTTTGACAAGGCTTTCTCCAATCAGAAAATTATTTAAGCCGAATTCAAGATTTTTTTCAATGTCTTTCCGGTTTTGAATTCCGCTTGCCGCCACTGGTATCTGATAGTCCTTAAGCAGCGACATCAGATGCATGGCGATCCCAATGTCTGTTTCGAATGTTTGCAGGTTCCGGTTGTTAATACCGATAAGTTCAGCCCCCGCCCTGGTTGCAATTTCTATATCTTTTTCAGTGTGGATTTCCACAAGGGTATCCATTTTCAGTTCACTGCTCATTGCGATCAGTTCATTCAACCGGTTTTCGGAAAGACACCGGACAATCAGCAAAACCGCATCGGCTCCCAATACCGCGGATTCATACAACTGATACTCGGAGATAATAAAGTCTTTTCGAAGCACGGGCAAAGAAGTGGCGGACCGTGCAAGTTTGAAATCTTCAAAAGATCCTTTGAAAAAATCTTTTTCCGTTAAAACGGACAGGGCAGCCGCTCCGCCTTTTTCATATGCCTTTGCCAGATGGACCGGGTCAAGATCGATTTTGATTGCACCCTTTGATGGAGACGCCCGCTTAATTTCTGCGATAATATTGACACCACCTTGTTTAAGTCTTTTTGAAAAAGATCGTTGATGACGAACAGTGAATGCCTGGCAACGAAGCTCACTTTCTGGAATTATGGTTTTGGCGTTCCTAATTTCTTCTTTTTTACACTCGATAATTTTTGACAGGAAATCATTTCCCATGAGATTATTTCCATTTCTACTTTTATTTAACTGTGTTGCTGTGTGAAACGGATCAGGGCATTTAGTTTTTCATTTGCGGCACCGGTATCAATACTTTTTTGGGCGATGGCAATGCCCTCGGAAAGATCCCCGGCATGTCCGGCGGCCAAAAATGCAGCGGCTGCATTGATCAGTACAATGTTTCGACATGGGCCTTTTTCACCTTCGAAAATGCTTAACGTAATTTTGGCATTTTCGGCAGCGGTGCCGCCTTTGATGTCCTCGGGAGATGCCGGATCACCAAAATAGGTTTCAGGATAAATATCATAAGTCTGAATAAGTCCATCCTTAAGCTCTGAAACCCTTGTAGGACCGCAAACCGATATTTCATCAAGCCCTTCATGTCCATGCACAACAAAGGCCCGCTGGGACTTCAGGATTCGAAGCGCCTGGGCAAACATTTCGGTCAACTCCGGTGCATAGACACCAAGCAGCTGGCAGTTGGCGCCTGCCGGATTGGTCAGCGGACCCAGCATGTTGAATATGCTTCGGATCCCAACTTCTTTACGGGCTTTGGCCACGTGTTTCATTGCTCCATGAAAGAGCGGAGCAAAAAGAAATCCGATACCGATTTCTTCAATGGCCTCTTCTACAAGCTCCGGTGCGATATCCAGTTTCATTCCAAGGGCCTCCAGAAGATCAGCGCTTCCGGATTGACTGGAAATAGACCTGTTTCCGTGTTTGGCGACTGTAACCCCAGCCCCTGCCACAACAAAGGCGGTCGTGGTGGAAATATTAAAGGTGTTGGCATAATCCCCTCCGGTTCCGCAAGTATCCACGATTACAGAGGATGAAGAATGAATCCGGACTGCTTTTCTGCGCATGGCTTTGGCCGCTCCGGCAAGTTCTTCAAAAGTTTCTCCTTTTGTGGCCAAAGCCGCCATAATGGCTCCAATCTGGGCGTCTGTTATGGTTCCCGAAAAAATCTCAGTGATCATTTCAGACATTTCTTCTTCGTTCAGATCGTTTTTGCGGACAATTTTATTAAGAATATCTCGAAACATGATTTAAATTCCCCCGTCACTATTTTTTAGTTGTTTTATATAGTTTCTTAAAAGCCGTTTTCCCACAGGAGTCATGATAGATTCGGGATGAAATTGGATTCCCTCGGTTAAATGGCTCCGATGCCGAAGACCCATAATCTCGCCATCCTCTGATTCGGCCGTAATTTCAAGGCAATCGGGAAGTTTCTCTCTGGACACAACCAGGGAGTGATATCGCATGGCTTGAAAAGGTTTGTTGATCCCTTCAAATATGCTTTTGCCATCTGCGGTAATTGTCGAGGTTTTACCATGCATGAGGCGTTTTGCCGGTACCACTTTTCCGCCAAAAGCATATCCGATGGACTGATGTCCCAGACAAACTCCCAGTATAGGCAATTTCCCGGAATAATGCTTGATGATGGAAACAGAGATTCCGGCCGTTTGAGGAACACCCGGTCCCGGAGAAATAACGATTCCGTGAATATTCCAGGTGTTTAGTTCAGCAAGATCGATTGCGTCGTTTCTCACCACTTTAATGTCGGCACCGATTTGGCACAGGTATTGGAAAAGATTGTAGGTAAATGAGTCATAATTATCAATGAGTAAAATCATTTTAGCTGTCTCCTCCAAAAGCATGACTTTGTTGAATCAGTTCCAGTGCCTGTTGAATGGCCCTGGCTTTATTGACCGTTTCCACACGTTCGTGCTCAGGGTCCGAATCAGCGACAATACCGGCGCCTGCCCGAACAGTCAGTCGGCTGTTTTCAATGCAAGCGGTTCGTATGGTGATGGCCATATCCATATTACCGTTAAAAGAAATATATCCCACAGCACCCCCGTAGGGTCCCCGACAATCTTTTTCCATTTCATAAATAATCTCCATGGCTCGGATCTTGGGTGCTCCTGAAAGTGTTCCCGCCGGAAAAGTAGCTGCCAGAAGATCGAATGCATCACAATCGGATCTCAGATCGCAACAAATATTGGAGACCAGATGCATCACATGGGAATAGCGCTCAACAATCATCAGATCAGTCACCTGAACCGAACCGATTTCAGCAACGCGACCCAGATCATTTCTTCCAAGATCCACAAGCATCAGGTGCTCGGCCCGCTCTTTTTCATCCTTGAGCAATTCATCGGCCATAGCTCGATCTTCCTGTTCGGTTTTTCCCCTGGGCCTTGTACCGGCGATCGGGCGAAGTGTGGCAACCCGGTTTTCAAGGCGTACCATGGTTTCCGGGGATGACCCTACCAGCGCAATGTCGTCCATTTGCATAAAATAAAGGTAAGGTGAAGGATTGACAAATCGTTGAGCCCGATAAAGATCCCATAAATCCGGAGCCTTATCACATATAAAAGGCTGGGATATAACCGCTTGAATGATGTCTCCCGCAACAATGTACTTTTTGACATCCCGAACCATGTCCTTGAATTTTTCCGCAGTCACAGAGGTTTTTAATTCAAAAAATGAAGGCTTTTTTTCAGGTGGCTTGTCAAAAACCGGTTTGCCCATCACTTTTAACAGGTTTTCGATTCTTTTTATGGCGTTATCATATTCAAATTCTGCGCTTTGCCGATTTTCGGGAAAAGTGACCACAATGGCCGTCAATGTATGGCGAATGTTGTCGAAAATGACCAGCTCATCAGGAATGATAAAGTTTGCCAGGGGTTTTTCTTCTGGCCACTGATGAGGAATACGTTCAAAAAAAGAGACGGTTTCATAGGTCAGATATCCCACCAGCCCCCCCCAGAAACGAGGCAAACCAGGGAGCTGGGCCGCATGGTATTGGTTCATTAGTTTTCTGATCACATCAAAAGGTTTGCCTTCATGATCTATGGTGTTTTCCTGGCCATTTTCAGTAATTTTCACCACATCGTCATAAACACGGATATGGGTGCGGGCAGAAGTACCCAGAAAACTGTAACGTCCCCATCGTTCACCTCCCTCCACACTTTCCAGGAGAAATACCTGTTTCTGATGATTACGCACCTTTTTTAAAAGGCTTACCGGAGTTTCAGTATCTGCAAGGATCTCAATGCAGACTGGGACCACATTGTTATCCGCGGCCAATTTTACAAATTGCTCTTTCGATGGAAACTGCCGAATTCGCATACCCAATACCCTTTCCTGTTAAAAATACAAGAGGCTGTGGGTATCAAAACCCACAGCCTTTTGTAATAAAAAAGACCGTGGATTTTTGATGCCCACGGTCTTTTTGATGTTAATTGGTTTGAGTCAGTTTGATCGGATTCCGTCGGCAACCCCAAATGCTTGAGCCTGCCACCACCAACACCGCTCATACGCTTTATTTATTAAATCCATAAGATTTCTTGCTTTCATTTTATTTTCCGTTATAGTGTTAAACCCTTAGCGACAGATAAATTTTTTGTCAAGCTTTTTTGTTGAAATGAGAAGGAAAAACCAATGAATTATATGGCAAAAATTATTTTAAAAAAACTCCAGTATTTTTTCAAAAAAACCGATCAATTTTTAACCCAAGACCAAACCATCGAATTTGCGGTCGGCAGGCATTTAATGGAAAAGAATGCCACGATTGCCATGGCGGAAAGTTGCACGGGCGGACTTGTGGCGCATCGCTTGACAAACGTGGCGGGAAGTTCGGATTATTTTCTTTTTTCCGGAGTGACGTATTCCAATGAGTCTAAAATAAAGCTTCTGGGGGTGTTACCGGAAACCATAGAAAAATATGGTGCCGTGCATGAGGAGACTGCAAAAGAAATGGCAATAGGCGCCATGAGAATAGGTCAATCAACCTATGGCCTTTCGACTTCAGGCATAGCAGGGCCGGCGGGCGGAACAACGGAAAAACCTGTCGGGACAGTTTGTATCGGGCTGGCATCAGTCACAATGGCCATGGGGCGACGGTTTTATTTTCCGGCATTGGACCGACTTCAAAATAAAGAGGCTTTTGCAACAGCAGCGCTAAAGTTACTTTTAAAGGAAATTGAAAAAGATTATCTTGACGATTATGTGTAGAATCAATATATAAATATGT
>JAABTQ010000073.1 GCA_011389745.1 Desulfobacteraceae bacterium
GGGACCGCTGGTACGTGCCCGATCCCAACAAGGCAGGCGACTTGGAGAAGCTGCGCGAGAAGGCGCTGCTCAAGGAGTTCGAGGAATACAAGAAGGCCAAGAAGAAGCTCAAGGTCTTCCGCCTGGAAGCTGTCCGCGCCGGATTCAAAAAAGCCTGGCAGGTGCGCGACTATGCCGTAATCGTTGCCGTGGCCGACAAAATCCCCAACAAAATACTGGAAGAAGATCCCAAGCTGCTCATGTGGTACGACCAGGCAGTAACTCGAATGGGAGATAGCAAGGGGCAACAAATATGAAGCTTGATGTAGGTACCATTCGAAGTAACATGGACGGTTTCAACAGCATTGCACGAATTGGGAAGGAAACCCAAAATATGAACCTGGGTTCTGTTAGGTGGGATTTTTCCAGATGCAGTTTTTTTGAGGCTAATATGGCAGCTCCCTTGTATGTGGTCATAGCAAGGTTGCGTAATGAGTTGAATGATGTGTCGGTTTATAATGTGTCGTCTGGAATTGAGAGGATACTTAAAAAGAACAATTTTTTAACTGTTTTCAATATGACATCCCTTCCGGATAACAATCAGACAACGCTGCCTTTTAAAATTTTCAAATTGCATGCCGGAGAGCAGTTTTATGACTATCTTGAATCTTATATGAACGGGCGGGGGATTCCCAGGATGACAGACGCATTGACCAAACGCTTTCGACAGAGTCTTGTTGAGATATTCCTAAATGCATCAATTCATTCGGATTCAAAATCAGGTATTTTTGCATGTGGTCAATTTTTCCCTCAAAAGCATCGTCTTGATTTTACGATTGCCGACGCAGGAATCGGTATACGGGAAAATGTCCGGAGATACACCCGAAAAAGGAAAATGAGTTCTTGCGCGGCCATCAACTGGGCGCTTACCGAAGGGAATACCACCAAAACAGGGAACCACCCCGGGGGATTAGGGCTTAAGTTGATCAAAGACTTTATTCGAATTAATAAAGGAAAGCTACAAATTGTTTCCCGATACGGATACTACGAGTTTTCTTCAAGGGGAGCCTCTGTCCAAAAAATGGATTATGATTTTCGGGGAACAAGTGTCAATATTGAGATAAACACTCAAGATACAAGCAGTTACTGCCTGAAGTCGGAGTTGAGCAGTGACGACATTTTTTAAGTAAAGGAGTTCGTCATGGACGATCGGATAACAATCAAGGTGGCAGATCTAATCGGAAGTCCTCTCTGTATATCCGCTGAAGATGGCCAGAAGGTTTTTGAGAAGGTGGAGTCCCTACTGAAAAGTGGCAAGCCGCTGACCATTTCCTTTGACCGCGTAACTATGTTGATCTCTTTGTTTCTAAACGTTGCCATCGGTCAACTTTACGGGTCATTCAGGGAGGAAGAAGTCCGTTCTTTGGTTCAGGTTAATGGCCTTTCAGGAGACGACATGGAGCTTTTGAAACGTGTTGTGGATAATGCGAAGAAATATTATGCAAACCCAAAGGGTTATGATGCGGCATGGCATGGCGAGGAGGATGAAGATGAACAATAAGGCCCATAACCTGGCTTCCTACACATTTGCATCCGGAGAGCAAATTCTGGTTGACACCAACATCTGGCTCTACTTGTTTCCAGCTCCGGCAAACCCACATCAGCTCTTTGCCCAACAATATTCGACTGCCTTTTCAAAACTTATCAGCGCACAGGCACAGCCTGTGCTTGATCCCATAGTGTTAAGCGAATATCTGAATCGATATTGCCGAATCGAGTGGGAAGGGAACTTTAAAGCGCAATATCGGACATTTAAGTGTTTTAGGCAATCCCCGGATTTTCACGCAGTGGCATCTTCCGCTAAAATATTTGCAATGCGAATTCTAAAATTCTCCCAAATCCATTCCCTTTCTCCTGATGAGTTGGATCTCAATCAGGCATTGACGGATTTTGTATCTGGGCAGGTTGACTTTAACGATGCTCTTCTCGTTGATCTCTGCAAGAAACGAAACCTGAAACTGATGACCAACGACTCAGACTTTCAACAAGGGGGCATTCAGGTACTGACAACCAATCCCCGATTGTTGAGAGCTTGTCCGTGAGAACCTATTGTGGAAGCATCCTTTTGGCAATACAGCACCGTTCACAGTAGCGCCTGCAAGGTCATTGAAGCAGGCCTGGGTCATGGGGTACGATCAGGAAGTCACAAGAATGGGAGGTGTATAAGGTGAGTGGCGGACATTTTGATAATGAAGAAAATTATTTGGAATACATAGCGGAACAGCTTGAGCAGGATATCGAATTCAATGATATCAAGTATGATAGCTCGAAACCTTATGATTCTCCTTATGGATTTCAACATAAACCCGAAACCATCGGGTATTTAAAAATCATGGTGAAGGAACTGTATAAACTGAAAGAGCTGCTGAGGGAATACGATTTGGCAGTTTCCGGTGATACTTCGGAACAAAGTTTTCTTGAAACAGCCAGATTGGTTTACCCAAAAACAAGGTGAAAACATGTTGAAAAAATTACGAATACAAAACTTCAAAGGTTGGAAAGATACCGGCACCATTCGCATGGCTCCCATTTCCTTGTTCTTCGGTGCCAACAGCTCCGGCAAATCCAGCATTGGCCAGTTCTTGATGATGCTGAAACAAACGGTGGAATCTCCCGACCGGAAGGCCGTATTCTACCCAGGCGGTAAAAATTCAGCTGTGCAGCTTGGTTCTTACCAGGAAATGGTTTTCCACCGTGATCCAAAAAACAAGATTGCATTTGAATACCAATGGGCGCTTCAGGATATTTTGAAGTTCAAAGATCCTGTTTCGGGACAGATTTTTTCTGGTGACACCCTGGCTTTTGGGGCAAAGGTTGGATTGGGCGACATAGATCAGCATACCCTGGTTGTTGATCGACTTGAATATGAGTTGATTGACAATGACGAAATTCAACTCTTGATCGGAATGGAAAGAAAACCAGAGACCAAGTCTGATTATAAGGTCGAAGCCACTGACTATTCCTTAAAAAGGAAGCAGGGCCGCGTTTGGTATCCTGGTGCCCCAGTTCGATTTTATGGTTTCCCTGATGAAGTGGTCGCATATCATCAAAATGCAGATTTTGTCCAAACCCTTAACCTTCTGAATGAAAAACTTTTTCGGTCGATTTTTTACCTTGGCCCACTTCGCACCAAAACAGAACGATTGTATTCCTGGACGGGTATAGAACCTGAAAGTGTCGGTTACGCAGGAGAAAATACTGTGGCAGCCATACTGGCGGGCCGCAACCGCAAAATCAGTCTTGGTTACAAACGCCGTGTAAAACCTTTAGAGGAAATAATTGCTCTCAAACTTAAGGAAATGGGATTGATAGAAGAGTTTAAAGTCAACCCCATTTCGGATAAGCGTCAGGAATACGAAGTCAAGATCCGGACCAAAGGCTCAAAAGATTGGGTGGATCTCCCCGATGTCGGCTTCGGCATTTCGCAGGTTCTCCCGGTCCTGGTGCAATGCTTCTATGCGCCTGCGGGCTCGATCATCCTGATGGAACAGCCGGAGATTCATCTTCATCCCAGCGCTCAGTCAGCATTGGCTGACGTAATGATCGATGTCATTAACTCCAGGGAAAAAGGAGCTGACAGGAATACCCAGTTGGTAATTGAAACCCACTCTGAACATTTTCTGCGGCGCTTGCAGCGACGAATTGCCGAGGATGCAGTACCAAATGAGAGAGTATCAGCATACTTCGCTAATATTGCCAAGACTCCCGCAATGCTCGAACCGTTGCAAATTGACATCTTCGGCAACATCCAGAACTGGCCTGAAAATTTCTTCGGTGATGAGATGAGTGACATCACCGAACAAGCCAAAGCAGCGGTGAAAAAGCGGATGCAGAAGAGTCCGGAAAAAACGGGGGAATCCGAATGAGTTTACCAATGAAATGTCTGGTGGATACGAATGTTCCTAAGACGGCCAATCTTGCCACGCAGCCTGATCCTGTCGCTGGTGTTCCTGATGCTTGTGTACTGGCTTGTATTGAAGCAATTGAACACATTATCAAAAAGGGCGGTCTTGTAATTGACGCCGGTGACGAAATATTCAATGAATATCGACAGCAGCTTTCCATGAGGGGGCAGCCAGGCGTAGGCGACCATTTTATGAAATGGGTTTACAACAACCGTTGGAGTTTCCCCGATTCCGACAGGGTAGCCATTACAAAAAATGGCGAATCATACGACGAATTTCCCGTCCACGACAGATTAAGTGACTTCGACAAATCGGATCGCAAGTTTGTTGCCGCCGCAAACACTCATCCTGCAAAACCACCGATCCTGCAAGCGACAGACAGCAAGTGGTGGGGCTGGAAGGATGCTTTAAAGGACGTTGGTATTACCGTTCATTTCCTCTGCCCGGAATATGTCAAGACCAAGCATGCGGAGAAGATGGGGGCGTGAAAAACGGTTTTTTCAAATTTCCTACCACGCCACATCTGGCAACGCTAGCTGGCGTTGACATCCGAGGCGATAAAGTGCTGTCGGTATCGGAACGTCATGCATTTCTGCTGCACGAACTGGTTATTGAAGAAAAAGTGGATGGCGCGAATTTGGGGATCTCATTTGATTCAGAGGGGAATATTCGGGCACAGAACAGAGGCTCATATCTGCATCTACCTGGATCAGGCCAATGGAAAAAGCTCGGCAACTGGTTGGCAACACAGACCGATGTGCTGTTTGAGCATCTCTCCGACCATTTCATACTTTTTGGGGAATGGTGTTACGCCCGGCACTCGGTCTTTTATGACCGACTGCCGGACTGGTTTCTTGGTTTCGATATCTATGACAAACAACCCGGCCGATTCCTGTCCTCGGAACGTCGTGATGCTTTTTTCAAGAAAATACGTATTGCGCAAGTGCCGATGATCGCCCGAGGTCACTTCAATCTTGTGGAGCTTAAGAATCTTATGCTGCAGTCGAAATTTAGCGACAAACCGTCTGAAGGTCTTT
>JAABTQ010000074.1 GCA_011389745.1 Desulfobacteraceae bacterium
AAAACATCATATCTTCAAAACATGAGGTTTACTTTGCAAAGCAGGATAAGCAACTTGGGACGGGACACGCGGTTTTAACTGCAATACCTTACATTGATCAATATACGGAAAACATAGTAATTCTCTGTGGCGATGTTCCTCTGGTTCATAGCGAAACTTTAAAAATGTTAATAGCTGATCATTTAAAAACCGGTAGTGATATGACAATACTATCTACTAAAGTTACTGAACCTAAGGGATATGGTAGAATCGTTGTCGATGATGAAAATCTTGTAAAAAGAATAATTGAGGAGACCGATGCAGATGATAATGAAAAGAAAATTAACACGATCAATACGGGTATATATTGTATTCATAAAAAATTTTTATTTGATGCGGTAAACAAAATTAAACCTGCCAATGTTCAGGGAGAGTATTATTTTACCGATATCATTCAAATAGGATATGACGAACAGAAAAAAATTCGGGCGATTACTTTAGGCAATGATCCTTATGAGTTTATGGGAATCAATTCATATGAAGATCTTGAAAGGGCAGAAAAAATTGTCAGTAACCGCAGGCATAAAAGACCTTGACTTTAAATTAATTGCAAGATTATAATCAAAATAAAATGAGGTGAAAATTGGACAATAACCAAATAACAAAAAATTTTGATGAAATAGAAGATAAAATCCAAAAGATCATTGATGTTCGCAAATCACAAGAAAACGAACTACAAGAACTAAAAGATTATATTGCCCAATTGGAAGAAGAACTACAAGAGAAGATTGATGCAGAAAACAAATTGATTGAGGAAAGGTTATTTGTTAGGTCTAAAATTGACAGCTTGTTATCCAAACTACAAGACATAGAAGGCGGCCCTACCAGCCCTAACAACAAAGAGGTATAAACAGTGGCAGGGAAGGTGTTTATAGATACATTGGAAAATTATTTAAATATAGAACTATTTGGTAAACAACATAAGTTTAAAACTAACTTAGAAATCAAAAAAGCCAATGAGGTTGTGGGCTTGCTTACAAAAGAAGTCTACGCAGTTCAGGGCCAGTATATTGACGCTTCATCAGAAGAAAATAAAATTGCTATTCTGATTGTCTCAGCACTGAACCTTGCCAAAAAAAATATTGAGCTGATGAATTTAAATTCTGATCTGAGGCTTATTATTGAAAAACGGTCAAAAGATTTGATAGAAATCCTTGATCAAGGCTTGCAAGCTGAGAAGAATATACAGCCATAATATTTTAAATAATCTTCAAGCTATGTGGTTTTAAATTAAAAGGCCTAACAATCCTGATAAATAACTTATTAGTTCAGGATTAACTTTTTCACTAAAATTTAATGAGTTAAATTAATGATTTGTTAGCATGAGGCCCCTGCCGTGCTCGTGATTGTAAGATGCTCTTTGACCCAACACAGACATAAAAGGGAGCTTTCCCTAGTTTTGGTGAGCATGTTCTGCTAGTACAGAAAAGCCTGAAGAAACTAAATAGCACCCACTTGAACCTTAAGGTTCAAAGACCTGACAACACGGCACAGTGGCGGGGGTCATCAATGAGCGATCATTTCTGATCGAATTTCCCTTGCATGTATCACTCCTTAATTTCACCTTATTAGTTTCTAAAAAATATCCTAAAAACAATTCCGATAAGATATTATTTGTTTAAATGATGTCTCCTTTATCTTTATTTGGGATTGTGCAGCATGACGCTGGAAATTATATTTTTTTTAAATAAATAACAAAAAAATACTGTATTAAGTTTTTCGAAAGCGGTTAACTATTTATACTCCCACCTGATAAACAAATGATTAAAGAGAAAATTTAATAAAAATAATTTGGAGATAAAAATGGGCGAGTACAATATTTTGTTAGTATTTCTTAGCTTTGGCGCCGGTTTTTTTATCGCCTATTGGGCGAAGGGGCATTTCCTTGCCCAAAAAATCAAAGAAAGTAAAGATCAGGCTTCAAGAATTATTGAAGATGCAAAAAGGAGATCCGATACTCTTCTAAAGGAAGCAAAGCTTGAGGCTAAAGACAAGCTTTTCAAAATGAAAAGTGATTTTGAAGCTGAGAAAAAAGAAGCCCTGGTAGAGCTAAAAAATAAGGAAATAAGGCTGATTCAGAAAGAAGAAAATATAGATCGCAAACTTGATCAATATGAAAAAAGAGAAAAAGAGATATTACAAAAAGAAAAAGAACTAATTAACAGAGAAGAAGATATAGCGAGTGACGAAAAAAAGTATGAGTTAATTCTCCAAGAACAGAAAAAACAACTTGAAATTATATCTGGTCTTACAGCAGAACAAGCTAAAGAGCTATTAATTAGGGCAATGGAAAATGAAGCACGCTATGAGGGTGCAAAGCTGATTAAAAAAATTGAGAATGAAACAAGGGAAACGGCTGATAAAAAAGCAAAAAAAATTATTGCTACTGCTATACAAAGATATGCAGGCGACTATGTTGCAGAGCGAACAGTTTCTGTTGTTCAATTGCCCAGCGATGAGATGAAAGGACGGATCATTGGTAGGGAAGGAAGAAATATTCGTGCTCTAGAAGCTGCTACTGGGATCGATCTGATTATTGATGACACTCCGGAAGCGGTCATTTTGTCGGGATTCAATCCGGTCAGAAGAGAAATCGCTCGTATGTCTCTTATGATGCTTATTTCTGATGGGAGAATCCATCCTGCTAGAATTGAAGATGTTGTTAAGAAGGTCGGGCAAGAAGTTGATCAGGCGATAAAAGAAGCTGGAGAACAGGCTGCTTTTGACCTTGGTGTTCATGGGATTCATCCGGAACTGATTAATCTTATAGGAAGATTGAAATATCGAACAAGCTATGCCCAAAGTGTTTTGCAGCATTCTATTGAGGTAGGTTTTCTCACGGGAATAATGGCTGCTGAATTAGGTTTGAATCAAAAATTGGCAAAAAGGATGGGGCTTTTGCATGACATTGGTAAAGCAGTTGATCATGAGGTCGAAGGACCACACGCATTAATCGGATCGAAACTTGCAAAAAAATATAATGAATCTCATAAGGTTGTTCACGCGATCGCTGCCCATCATGAGGACGTTCCTCCCAATTCTGTTTATGCAATATTGGTTCAGGCAGCCGATAGCCTTTCAGGTGCCAGGCCCGGTGCCAGAAAAGAACTTTTGGAAAATTATATAAAACGCCTTGATGATTTAGAGAAAATAGCAACATCATTTAAAGGTGTTGCTAACTCATATGCTATACAGGCGGGTAGAGAAGTGCGTGTAATCGTCGAAAGCAACATCATTTCAGATGAGGAATCGGTTTTGCTCAGCAAGGATATTGTCAAAAAAATTGAGGAATCATTAACCTTTCCAGGTCAAATCAAGGTGACAGTCATTAGGGAAACAAGGGCTGTTGAATATGCAAATAAATAGTAAGGAAAAATTGAGAATGAATGTACTGGATACGTTAAGACAAAGAGGTTTTATTGAAAAGACCACCCATGACCAGGAACTCAGCGATTACCTGGAATCCTCTAACATAACCTGCTATATAGGCTTCGACCCGACAGCTGATAGTCTTCATGTGGGACATTTACTCCCAATTATGGCTTTATCCCACATGCAGAAACACGGACATCGACCTATTGCACTAGTCGGCGGTGGCACCGGGTTGGTTGGAGATCCGAGTGGTAAAACAGAGATGAGGCAATTGCTGACTCCGGAAATTGTTGAAAAAAATGTCACAGGCATTAAGGGTCAGTTATCTCATTTTATTGATTTTACAAATGATAAAGCGCTGTTGTTAAATAATATTGATTGGCTTATGGAGCTTAAATATATTCCCTTTTTAAGAGATATTGGTAAATGTTTTAGTGTCAATCGAATGATCAAGGCCGAAAGTTATCGATCAAGATTGGAATCGGAAGAGGGGCTTAGTTTTATAGAATTTAATTATATGATTCTTCAGGCGTATGATTTTTTAATTTTAAATGATCAATATGATTGTAAGCTGCAAATGGGTGGGAATGATCAGTGGGGAAATATTGTAGCGGGTATTGATCTTGTCAGAAAAATCAAAAAGGATAATGTATTTGGTATCACATTTCCTCTAATAACCACAAGCAGTGGCGCTAAAATGGGAAAAACGGCCGGTGGTGCTGTTTGGTTGGATGCTTCGCGAACCTCTCCATATGATTATTACCAATACTGGATAAATACGGATGACCAGGATGTTTTTCGCTTTTTGGCCCTGTTTACATTTTTGCCAATGAAAGAAATAAGGGATATTAAAGATTTGTCGGGGATGGAGTTAAATATGGCCAAGAGTGTATTGGCATTCGAAGCAACATTGCTGGCACACGGAAAGATAGAATCAATAAAAGCAAATGAAGCGGCGGCTATCATGTTTGGGGAACGAATAATTCCTGATGATTTGTTACCTTCCAGCACGATACCTCGAAAACCTTTATCAGTAGAACAATCATCGGTACCAACTTCTCAAATAAATGCACACAATTTAAAAGAGGGGATCCCAGCGTTCAAACTGTTTTATATGGTCGAACTTGCTCCTTCGGGAGGTGCCGCAAGGAGGCTTATCGAACAGGGAGGCGCTTATGCAAATGGAAATAGAATTGAAAAGTATGATCAATTGATTGAAGAAAAAGATTTTCAAAACAAAGAGATTTTACTGAGGGCTGGAAAAAAAAGATTTCATCTATTAAAAGTAGTTTGATAATATATTTTTCTTGACAAAGACCAAAAGATCGGCTAAATCTTAAA
>JAABTQ010000075.1 GCA_011389745.1 Desulfobacteraceae bacterium
AATGTCCATAAAAATACAGGTGTTGCAATATATCGAGGCTTACATTCCGAAAAATGCAGTTTTTGCCTCCAACACCTCTGCCCTGTCCATTAGCGAGCTTCAGATGGCAGCCAAAAATCCTGAAAGGGTTTGCGGCATGCACTTTTTTAATCCTGTACATAAGATGCCGCTTGTGGAGATCATTCGGGGTACCGCTACTAACGACAAGACCGTGGCAGTAATTTTTCATCTGGCCAAAAAACTAAATAAAACCCCTATTGTGGTCCGGGATAGCCCCGGTTTTTTGGTTAACCGGCTTTTGGGACCCTATCTCAACGAAGCTTGTCTTCTTGCACAGGAAGGATACGATTTTCAGTGGATAGATGTGATCGTGAAAAAGTTCGGTATGCCTATGGGACCGTTCAGGCTGATCGATGAAGTCGGTATAGATATCGCAGAAGAAGTTTCCAGGATTTTGGAGGAGGCATTTCAAGATCGATTGATACCATCTACGCTTCTGACACATGTCCGGCAAAACAACTTTTTGGGGAAAAAGGGGAAAAAAGGCTTTTATGTTTATCGCAACAGCCGGCGAAAAGCGGTTAATCCTTCAATTTTAAAACTTTTACCTGGCACCGGACAGGAAAACGAAGAACAGGTCATTCAACGCATGATGTATCTCATGGTCAATGAAGCCGCCCGGTGTCTTGAAGAACAAATCATCAGCACACCTCAGGATGTGGACACCGGCATGGTTTTTGGTGCCGGATTTCCCCCTTTCAGGGGAGGTCTTTGCAAATGGGCTGATAATGTCGGCTTGAAATCAATTGTCGAAACTCTCAGGGTTTTTAACGACCTTTTTGGTGACAGGTTTACACCTGCAGAATATCTTATCAACAGAAAAACTTTTTATTAAGCTCTTGGAAATATCATTGAATAAAAGATTTTATGTGGAAAATAAAACGGTTCTGGATCGTCGTACCGGGTTGATGTGGAGCCTGGATGCGTCACTGACCGAATTTCCGGTGACCTGGGTAGAAGCCTTTGATTTTGTGCAAAATATGAATCTCGATCTCTACGAGAATCATGGAAACTGGAGGCTTCCGAACCGGAGAGAACTATTAAGTCTGATTTCACACGACCGGATAAATCCGGCTCTGCCGGTCCATCACCCCTTTGAGAATGTCTTTCACGGATACTACTGGAGCGCCGGCACATGCGCAAGGCTTCCCCAGCAGGCCTGGTATATACATTTTGGAGGAGCCAAGGTTTATCGGGGAATAAAACAAGCTTCATACATGGTCTGGCCTGTCAGATCGGTCGGCCGGCAACTGGTGAATGTTTTTTCCACAGGCCAACACAAATGCTTTGACGATCAGGGCAACGTCATTTCATTTAATGAGAACCCCTTGCAATATGCTGCTGTTCAAGCCGGAATCGCATGGCCAAACCCCCGCTTTGATGTCAATGGGGATACGGTCACTGATCACCTCAGTGGACTCACCTGGGCAAAAAACGCCTCCTTCAGTCAGGTGTTTATCACCTGGAAAGATGCCGGACACATGGTTGAACAGATGAATATTAAAAAGGTTTTTGGATTCGACGATTGGAGGATTCCTCATATTCTGGAACTGGAAAGTCTGATCGATCTGGAAATGCATTCTCCGGCATTGCAAAAAGATCATCCATTTGACAACATTCAGGATTTTTATTGGTCGGGCACAACGAGTATTTATGAAACCCGCTATGCCTGGGCTCTTTACATGCAAGACGGTGCTCTGGGAGTTGGTTTTAAGGCCAATCCCGAATTTTTTCTGTGGCCGGTGCGCGGCAGAGCGAATATGGTTTTTTAACTGTCATTAAAACGAGTTGTATTTTGGAGGAATACCATGACTATCCGTAATTTGGAGTATATGTTCAGGCCCAAATCGATTGCCCTCATTTGGGCTGATCAAGAGTATTCTACCTATGGGGAAGTCATTTTGAAAAACCTTTCCGAAGGAGGTTTTGAGGGAAAAATTTTTTCGGTTCACCCTGAAAAGAAAACAATTGCAGGGATTTCTGCTTTTAAACGCCCGGAGCAAATGCCCCAGGCACCTGATTTGGCGATAATTGCAAGGCCCCGAAAAGAGGTCCCCGATTTGATTAAACAACTCGGTGAAAAAGGAACAAAAGCTGCCGTTTTAATTTCCTACGGTTTTGGAGAAGGTGGTGATCATGAAGGGCGGCAATATCGGGAGCAAACACTGAAAGCTGCAAACCCTTATCTGCTTCGAATTGTCGGTACCGGCTCTTTGGGAGTGATCGTTCCTTCCGAAGGTGTAAATGCCAGTTATGCACATGCTCATCCTAAAATCGGAAAAGTGGCTTTTGTAGCTCAGTCCGGGACCCTTCTTTCCTCGGTGCTCGACTGGGCGAATTATCGAAACATCGGCTTTTCACACATGGTATCTTTAGGGGACATGCTTGATGTGGATTTTGGGGACATGCTCGATTATCTTTCCCTGGATGGATACAATCGCGCAATCCTTATGTACGTCGAGCAAGTGACCAATGCCCGCAAGTTCATGTCCGCGGCAAGGGCTGCGGCAAGAATGAAACCCGTTATTGTG
Organism: Desulfobacteraceae bacterium; assembly: GCA_011389745.1. Lineage (GTDB taxonomy): Bacteria > Desulfobacterota > Desulfobacteria > Desulfobacterales > SKZT01 > SKZT01. The sequence goes on from JAABTQ010000075.1 coordinate 2,592, forward strand.
GTCAAATCCGGTCGTTATCCCGAGGGTGCAAAGGCGGCGGAGTCCCATACAGGGGCCATGGCAGGTTCGGATGCTGTTTATGACGCTGTTTTTCGTCGTGCAGGTATTCTCAGGGTAAATGATATCACGGCTCTTTTTGATGCTGTTCCGACCCTCTCTATGGCTTCCGCCGCAAGAGGAGATCGGTTGGCGATTCTTACCAACGGTGGTGCCATTGGTGTCATGGCTACGGACACCCTGATCGAAAAAAAAGGACGTTTAGGGATACTTTCAGAGGATTCTTTGGCAAAGCTCGACCGGATGCTTCCTCATCCATGGTCTCACAGCAACCCTGTGGATATCGGAGGAGACGCTGATGGTAAACGTTACGCAAAGGCATTGGAAATACTGCTCGAAGACAAAGACATCAACGCCATACTGGTTTTAAACTGCCCTTCAGCCATTGCATCCAGTACGGAATCGGCTCAGGAAGTGATCAATTCGGCCAAAAAAAATATTTACGGATCAAGAAGCCGGCAAGTGCTGACATCATGGCTTGGAGACAGTGTAGCCCAACAGGCCCGAAAAGCTTTTACCGAAAATAAAATTCCCACCTACGACACACCTACTGAGGCGGTTCGGGGGTTCATGCAGCTTATTCGTTACAAAAAGAGCCAGGAGATGTTGATGCAAATTCCGGCAAATATTGCCGAAGATTTTACTCCGGATACGGACAAGGCGAGAAGCATTATCGAAAGGGCCGTTAAAGAAGGTCAGACCTGGTTAAACGAAGTCGAGTCCAAAGATGTGCTTGCTGCTTACGGTATCCCCGTAGTTGAAACCTTGGTGGCCAAAACACCTGGAGAGGCAAGGCAGCTGGCGGAAAAAATCGGGTGCCCGGTGGTTTTAAAAATTCTATCTTCGGATATCCATCATAAAACCCGGTTTTCCGGTGTTGTCCTGGATTTGAAAACCCCGTCAATGGTGGAGGAGACGGCAATTACTATGCTTGAAAGGATTCATGAAACCCAATCCGGCGCCCATATTTCCGGGTTTACAGTCCAACCGATGGTTTACCGGAAAAATGCACGGGAATTAATTATGGGAATGGTGCTTGACCGTCAGTTCGGTCCGGTGATTATTTTTGGACATGGTGGTTCATATGCTGAGAGAATAAAAGACTCCTCCATGGGCATACCGCCTCTGAATTTGCATCTTGCAAAGGAAGTTATATCACAAACGGCAATCTGTCGTGTGTTGGAAGCCTACCAGGGAATGCCCGGTGCGGACATGGAGGCAATTGCACTTACATTGGTGAAAGTGTCTCAACTGGTATGTGATATGTCACAAATGGTGGAATTGGATATTAATCCGATCATAGCGGATGAACATGGCGTACTCGCCCTGGATGCACGAATCAAAGCTGGGGAGTCCGATATTTCGGCAGATAAGCGACTGGCCATTCGACCCTATCCCAAAGAGCTTGAAGAAAACATTACCCTGCCGGACAGTACTATGTTGCTTCTTCGGCCTATCCGCCCGGAAGACGGACCCGCATTTCAAGAGTTATATACCAAGTTATCCCCTGAAGATATTCGATTTCGGTTTCTTCATCCCATTAAAAGTTTGTCACCGGATCTTTCAGCCAGGCTAACGCAAATCGATTATGATCGTGAGATGGCCTTTGTGTTGACAAGAAAATCAGGTGGTCCTGAAATTTTGGGTGTCGTTCGCATCACTGCGGATCCAAATATTGAAAGGGCCGAATTTGCTATAGTGATCCGTCGGGATATGACAGGTCAGGGATTAGGCCCCATGCTGCTCAGACGAATTATTGATTATTCAAAAAGTCGCGGAATCAAATATATTTATGGAGAGGTTTTAAGTGACAACCGATCCATGCTTAAATTAGCGGATTCTTTTGGCTTCAAAAAACGCTTTGTTCCGGATGACCCTGGTGTAATGCACGTTTCCTTGCGGTTTTAAAAATAATGCCGAATCGATTTTATATTGAAAATCATAATTCCAGGGTATAGTGTCAATATTTTGGAAAAATTTG
>JAABTQ010000076.1 GCA_011389745.1 Desulfobacteraceae bacterium
GTCGTTTTCTTCCGGAACTCAGCTTGTAAAACCTGTCCTTTTCATCCAACTCATTCATTGTGACATGTTTACGGATCTTTTTAAGCTCTATTTTTATATTTTCATATTCTCTTTCGTACTGTTGGATCTCTTCAAGTTGCGCTGATTTTTTCCTGACCCATTTAACATATTTTTTTATGTCATCTTCACTTTCCGGATGAAGAGTCAGTTTGGCAAAACGGGCTTGTCTATATCGAATCTTTTTTTGCAGCTGGTTGCGTGATTTATTCAATTGCCGCCAGGCCGGGTTGACAACACGCTCGGTGCCGGAAAGCTTTTCCACCCCATATTCGCAAAGCATATCAAAATCAAAGTGTTGCTTCATGTACCGGAAAAAGTTTTCCTGACACCAACGGGTAAACATGCACGCAGCAAGTCGCCTATGGCAAAGTTCATATCCAGTGCTGATAATGCTGGTTTGATGGCCCGATTCTGTTAATTTCCGAATTTCACGCACCCAAAAGGCGTTTGTGCCACAACCAACCAAAGAGCCCATTTCAGCCAGTCGCATAACAACCATTTCTCCTGACGGCATCACCACCTCATGCGACTCAAACCAATGCTGAGGCCAAAGATCACCCGGATATTTATGATAGGTAATACAAGATATTCGATGCTTTTCCCACATGGTGCGCAAAAATCCGGGACTGTAACCTTCACGGTCGAAAACCATGAAAAACCGGGATAAATATGGATTATCGTTCAACTGACTATCAGAAGGCTGATTGACATCATCCTCAAGCAGTCTTGGCACTATATCCATTTCCAGGGTTTTGAGCAGGCCGGGATCAACCGGCTTTTCAACCACAAAAAAGGGGCGGCCGATCGCATCGTTTACCCAATAATCCGTAGTCGCTCTCAAGCACAGCCGTTGGCGGGAAACAAACCTGCGAGGCAGTTTGGTCAGCTTTCCGTTATAGACCCTTACATGGCCATCGATGTAATACGTTCCCACTGTCTCGGGATTTGTTTCCATCCATTTTTTGCTCAAATGCGCAGCCCATTTTTCAGCCGCTTTATCAGCACTTATACCATCCATTTTTTCCCGAAGACATTTCACTTCGGGTATACGGTCAAGTCCTAAAAGCTTGCCAAACTCTCCGGGTGGCCGCCCCCGCAATTTTTCAACGGTTTTAATCCGGCAAAGACTCATAAATGCAATCAGCAACAATATTTGCAAAATGGTATAGTAGCCCTTGATTTTTCCCAGAAATTTTCCTACACCATCTAACAGTCCGTTCGCCAAAGGGCGGGCAAAGCACAAAGCACACCTGCGTTGGGAACATCCACGCATGGTTCAGATCGCGTATCCGCACCATCTTTTTCTCCCAACGATGCAAAAACCCTGTCCATTACACGGGTGCAGGCTGTGCCCAAACCATCGGCCGCCAGGGCATCCGAGGCACTGCGCAACTATTTGGCACTGGCTTGGCCGGCATTGAAAACTTCATTTTGAGCAAGGATCAAACGACCATCACTGATGGCTTTTCGCATTGTATCTTTGCCGATTTCAAGCTGTTCGGAAACGTTTTGGCGTGTTAAACCCGCATCCAAAAGTTTCTGCGCCTGCTCAAGCTTTTCAGGGGTGAGCACGGTCCCGCAACGACCGCCGGTTCTTTTTTTAAAAAAGGCTTCGATACCGCCTTGACGGTATTTTTTTAATGCCCGGTTAACACTGCTTTTGGAAACACCAAATGTTTTTATGATATCGCTATGGCGGCAAGCGCCCGATTCGATCAGCTGAGATATGACCAGTTTAAACATTTTATGGTCATCCGGACTGTGAAAATAGATCGGATACAGGCCCACAAAATATACCCAACGGTCATCATCTCTTACCACGCTGACCAGGTCACTGATAACGGTTGTCCCATGTGGAATCATGGGCAGCATTAATTGCGACATAACACCCTCATGTTCTTTGTCTCAATGAGTAATCTCAATGGGATAAATCCCAAAGTATGGGTGCCGTTTTTGTTTTCCACTTGCAAGAAAAAATATTCCAACTCAAATTCTGGTTTTCCCCGGTATATATAAGTGCGCCAATAGCGTACTTTCCCAAATACCGTGCCAAAAAGACGATCCTTTAATCCCTGGCACTTTGAACCCTTTTCAACAACCGCATGGTTTGCTTGCCAATGCTCTTGGCGCATCCATAAAAATAATGTAATAAACAGCCGGCCCAATTCATACGCCTGAGGAAGCAAACGCTGTTCAAATTCGAAAAAGCTGCCCTTTGTGCATGTCAATATCCAACTGGTTATATCTGCGACTTTTTTAGATATTTGTAAATGGACCTGTTCAATCGCTTCCGACGGACTTGCTTCAGGCTTCCTTAACCCTTTTGCGGTATTGTCTTTTTTGTCATCGGTTTCACCATGCTGTTTTGAAGTTAATGCAGGGGTTTTTCTATCTTTTGGAGTTTTTGAACCATACCATACACAAATATAGTGCTTTTGTCTCTAAAAAAATGATTTTTTCTATTAAAACCCTCGCTTATAACTTCCACAGCCTTCACAAGCAAGGCTCACACCATAGGTGCACCGATTACAGGTTTTACAATGCCACTCTCGCCAATCCCGGCAGGTACCACATTGTCGGCAATGCCAGGTGCTGCCCTCCTGAACGACTTCGTCCCAACAAAACGAGTACCAGTAAATCTCCCCACATTTTGAACAGCTGTATTCGCCAAGCAGATTCTTTAACGGCACTTTTTCGCAACCGCAGGGCAGCTCATACTTCTCTTCCAATTCATCATCGGAAAGATCCTTATATTCCTCTATGTTTTGGATCGTACAAACCGAAAGCGCTTCGACATCCACTCCATTAAGCGGATTTTCACAATCGGAGCACCCGCAAGATTCGTCACAGGGTTCATTATTACGAAGACACACACAGCGCCTGTTGCTGCAACCTGATCCGCATTTGCAATGAACTGTCTTTTCCATGTCTTTATCTTTCGTTCATATTATTACTTGCCGGTTTATCAAGGCTGCTTATTTCGGGAGATGAGAATATCTGCGCCCATTTAAATTGATCGCCGAACGGCAAGCTCGGCAGCAGCCAGGGCAACTCTACTAACTTTGGAAAATACGTTTAATTTCAAGCTACTTCGTCCTGTCAAAATGGCGAGGGCCCTGACTGTCTCCTGCAGCGACAGGTTCGGTGGCCTCTCCCGGAATTATGTATACGATGCGGCCATTTCTCCACACTGGGATTTTGTAGTCATTGTTTCTCGCATCCTCTGCAACTTTTGCAGCTGCCCTCTGCAAGGCTTTGAAACCCATTACTGTATATTTATTGTGTTTTGTCATAAAGTTACTCCGACTCATCGATAATAACCGGCGTATCACCTGACGTATCAAAAATGGTCCACGAATCAGCCAGGGGTTTGTAAACCATTTTGAAATTGTCCCAACCTTTATCAAAACGTCGTCGAATGTCTTGCTCTGGAACGTTGTGTCCTCCTTTGGCAACTCTCAACTTCACCCGTTCTATGGCGATCTCGACCGATGGAAGTTTTAAGAAATAAATTATGATTTCATATCCTTGTTTCTTCCATTCCGTTATTTTCTTGTAGTATCCTTTACCGCTAAGCGTTGTCTCAATAGCAAATGATTCGCTTTTTCTAACACAATTGTTGGTATGTTGAATCATTAGTCGACCAGCCTCTATCGCCATTTTTGATGGTTGAAAAGGCGAGAGACCTTGAGCAATAAGGTCTGCATTTATAAAATTAAGGCATTCGGCCTCAATAGGAAGGAACTCGTTAGCAAAAGTCGTTTTTCCTGCTCCATTAGGACCGGCCAAAATGTAACATTTTTTTGTCAAAATATTTGTCCGTTACTCTGTTTTTACCGAACAGAAAGGGTAACCAGCGCCGCCCGGTTGCTGTAATAAATTGCCAAGCTACTCGGCGTCTGGTTGACCCGCTGGTTGGGTGGCTTGTCGGCCAAGAATCCACGTTTTGAAAGAAGCCTGACTCTCTCCAGAATGTTTTCCGGAAAGAAGTTCCTCAACGCTTTTGTCTTCATCAATGTCATCCCAGTGGATTCCTTGGCCTTTGCCAATAAGGCGCCAGTTCGACCGTTCTTCAGAGGTCGCATACTCAAGGCGTGGATACCAACCCAACGGGACCGAAATTGTGCGGGCGTCACCCAGGTCGACAGTCAGTGTATCATCAGTCGTCTGAATATCCACGGCATATGGGATTTCAATTTCAACTGCCAAAATATTCATTCCATGCCTTCATAAAGGATTTTTGCTGTTCTTCAATTACGCCGAATCTGTTTCAACTCAAGGCGGTTGAAACCGCCACTGTTTCGAAGGCGAATCGGAACTCTTGATCTCTGGTAATTTAGAATCGACACCTGTTGCCCAAAAACAGACATATTATTTTACTAGCTCATAGACAATTCGCATATCCGTACCCGGATACCGGGTATTTGTCTCGTTTAGCTTTTTA
>JAABTQ010000077.1 GCA_011389745.1 Desulfobacteraceae bacterium
GAGTATTGCAGGCGACCATTTGCTCGCGAATAGTTCCGGCGATGGTTTTGCCGAGTTGAACTCCGAACTGGTCAAAGGGATTGACATTCCATAAGAAGGCTTCAAACACGGTTTTTGCCTCGTAAAAGGCGATCAGCCTGCCGACACTTTCCGGAGACAGGTCATCCAGGATAATGGTGGAGGATGGCCGGTTGCCCGAAAAAAATCTGGATTTATCCGAATGGCTTTGACCTTCGGCAAGGGCTTTGGGCTGGGATATGAGGTTTGCCCAGAGTTCCTGGTGATTGGTTACACCTTTGTAAGTCTCGTTTATTTCCGGATAGGGATTTCGGATAACCCCGATGAATTCCATGGGAAAAGCAGGACCCTGATGGGCCATCTGAAAAAAAGAATGCTGTGCATTGGTGCCGGGCTCTCCGATAATGATCATACCGGCGGGTTTTTCCAGGGATTCACCTTGAAAGTTTACGCTTTTTCCGGTGCTTTCCATGTGCAGTTGCTGAATATGGGCGGGAAGTCGTCCCAGTGGTGTGGCATAGGGAATAATTCCTAAAACCGGATAGCCTAAAAAATCCTTGTTCCATATGCTCATAAGCGCAGCCATCAGCGGAATATTTTCGGAAACAGGGGTATTGGCCGCATGTTGATCCATTTCATTAGCCCCTTTTAAAAACCGTTCAAAAATATCGTATCCCAGATAAATACTCAGGGGAACACCGCCTACGGCAGAGCTGACACTGTATCTTCCGCCGATAAAATCAAACATATGAAAGCTGGCCGTTACAGGATTATCGGGATTATCTCCCGGGCTTCCCATGCTCGTTACTGTTGCCATGTGAGAGGCAGGGTCAAGAGCTTTTTTCTTTAAGAACCATCGGATCAGATTTTCATTGGCAAGGGTTTCTCTCGTGGTATAACTCTTGGAAACTATTATCCACAATGTTTTTTCAGGATCGATTTTGTCAACCACTCTTGCAAAATCAGCCGGATCCACATTGGATAAACAATGGAGACTGTTTTTATGTTTTGCATAGGATGAAAGGGCATTGGCCACGCATTCGGTTCCAAGATACGAGCCGCCGATACCGACAATCACCACCTGATCCAATGGTTTTCCTGTCGTTCCCAGGAGCTTTCCTGATCGCATTTTTTCGGAAAAGATTTTGATGTTGTCTCGCACTTCCCGTATTTGAGGCATTACATCTTTTCCATCAGAGAAAATGGATTGACCGGAAAAATCTCTCATGGCCGTATGAAGTGCAGCCCTGTTTTCCGTATTGTTAATTTTTTCTCCCTGGGTCATCGATTTAAAACGATCCAGCACATTGCTTTTGCCGGCAAGTTCGAACAAAATCGGGAGGGTATCGTCGGTAAGGCGTTGACGTGAAAAGTCATATAAGAATCCGGGTATCTTCAAAGAATACTTTGAAAAGCGATCCCTGTCTTTTAAAAGACCGGCCAGATGATTTTTCAATAGGTTCTGATTTTGAGCCTGATGTGCTAATTTATTTTTAATATCGTCCATAATTATAATTTATTTGCGTCCCCAGCTTTCCATTGATAGGGCAAAAGATTCCAGAGATGAAAAACCTCTGGTACTGGAAACAGTGCCACAAAGTATCCCATGGATTTTGTCTATGATTTCACAGTGCTCCGAGCAACTGGGAAAATCTGGTCTTGATTCACAATTTTTACAGGGGCTTTTCACCAGGTAGCCGACATCAAAATCAAAACAGTGTGTGTAGTTGGTCATTTTAGTTTTCTTTAGCACTTGAATATTGATTCCATAAAACCATGCATTAACCGATTTGAATTATCATAACATGTCATATTTGATAAGGCAATCTGAATTCAAAATTGAGAATTACCACAAGTTTCAATTGGTTCTTGACAGTCAGGGCTTATATAATTAATCTTTCCAACTTACATTTGACGTGTTAGTTTTAAAAAATCAGGTGTTGTTTCAAGATCTAAATATCTTCAGGAGAAATTGCATGAACCTTCTAAAGGCTTATTCACGGCGATCTTTTTTTGTTGTTCTGGTGTTTATGGTTCTTTTGTTCATAGTTGTCAACGGGTTTTTATGGGTCTGCTTTCAAATGGGTTCCCAGATGATTTCCGTTCTTGGTCAGATACCGGATCAGCCACCCGAGCTCACTGAAATTTTAAAAGAAATCACATATTACAAACAACTTGCTGAAATTTATTTTTTACCCATATCCGGAGGTTTCTTTTTTATATTTACCATCATTTTTTGGTTTTTCCTGAGAATAGTCAATGGGGGTTTATTTAAAAAAGCACAGAAATCCATTCCCATTGAAAAGAAAAAACGATCCGCGGATGTTCCGGCTGATTCCAAAAAAATTGAAAAAGAAAAGAGGGAACAAAACCAGCGTTTATTTCTATACCTGCTTTCGCTTTTGCAGCGGGAAGGAAGGCTGTTGGATTTTTTTTCGGAAAACCTCGATCTTTATGAAGACGACCAAATTGGGGCCGCAGTTCGAAGCATTCATCAAAATTGTAAAAAGGTGATTGATAAAAACCTGTCCCCCCGACCGGTGGTTGAAAGGAATGAAGGTGAAGAAATCACCGTGGAGCCGAATTTTGACCCCAATGCTATCAAGCTGACCGGCAATGTTATTGGTGACCCTCCATTCAAGGGGGTATTGCGGCATAAGGGCTGGCAAACTCAGAAACTGGAACTTCCCACATTGTCATCCGGTCAGGATTCAAAAATAATAGCACCGGCAGAAGTTGAAATTTTATAATTTCATTATGTTAAAAACCTTTTATTGATTTTAAATTTAAATATTATGAGCGAAAATGTTTATATCGTTGGAATTGATTTGGGAACAACCAATAGTGTTGTAGCCTATACCATGGCAAATGGTCAGCCCGGTGAAAAGCCGGAAATCAAATTGCTTGAAATACCCCAGTTGGTGTCCTCGGGGACTGTTGAAAAAAGGGATGTTTTGCCTTCTTTTGTGTTTATTCCCGGAAAACACGATGTTGCCGAGGATGGACTCAAGCTCCCGTGGAACGAAAATCAAGACCATGCTGTGGGGGAATTTGCGCGTGACAGGGGTGCGGAACTTCCGCAACGGCTTATTTCATCTTCCAAATCATGGCTTTGCAATACCATGGTAGACCGAAACCGTCCGATTCTGCCATGGGAATGCCCTGATAAGTCGTCCAAAAAATCCCCTGTGGAAGCCTCCTCGGCAATTTTATCCCATATTCGTGATGCCTGGAATTATGAAATAGCTGCCACTGAAGATGGCATGGATGATAGTCTTCGGATGGAAAACCAGGATATCCTGCTTACTGTTCCGGCCTCATTTGATGCTGTGGCCCGGGATCTCACCGTCAAGGCCGCCGAAATGGCCGGGCTTAAAAATATTACTCTCCTGGAAGAACCTCAGGCTGCATTTTATGCCTGGATAGAGCATGAAGAAGATCATTGGCGAAAACTTGTCGGAAAAGATGACCTTATACTGGTGTGCGACATCGGTGGTGGTACGACCGATTTCAGCCTGATTAGTGTTACGGAAAACAATGGAGAGCTGGAACTTGAACGTACGGCTGTGGGGAATCATCTTCTGGTGGGCGGGGACAATATGGATCTGGCCCTGGCTTATGCAGTGGCCAGGGAAATGTCTGAAAAAGGGACACGACTCGATTCATGGCAGATGCGAGGTTTGTGGCACAGTTGCCGTACAGCCAAGGAACAACTTCTTTCTCAGCCCGACAGAGCGGACTATCCGGTGACCATTCTTGGCCGCGGAACCAGCCTTATCGGCGGAACCATAAAAACCAAGCTTTCCCGGCAAACCGTGGAGCAAGTCATCCTGGACGGTTTTTTCCCTCCATGTGTAAAAGACACCAGACCTGTTGCTCCTCAAAAAACCGGAATCCGGGAAATGGGCCTGGTGTATGAATCCGACCCGGCGGTAACCCACCACCTTGCCAAATTTTTGGATGAAGCATCCGAGGGTGAACCTGGTCTTTTTGCACCCACCGCTATTTTGTTCAACGGGGGCATCATGAAATCGGATCTGGTGCGAAAACGGGTGATGGAAGTTTTAAATTCCTGGATAGCTTCGGATAACCTTTCCGCCCCAAGGGAAATTGAGGGTTCCGACTTTGATCTTGCTGTTGCCAGGGGCGCGGCCTATTTCGGTCTGGCCAGAAGGGGAAAAGGCATCC
>JAABTQ010000078.1 GCA_011389745.1 Desulfobacteraceae bacterium
TTTTCGATTTGAAAAAAGACCAACAAAATAAAGCCTTTTTATATTCGTGTCAGGAAAAAGTCGAAGAACTCTCCAATGGTCCGTTTCTTGCCTTATGTGGGTCATTTTTAGAACGAAAAAAAATCTTTTTTCCGCTGGTGGATGTTGTTTCAGGAAAGTTTGTGCAAACTTTTTTTCATCTTCTGTCTTGTGAGGTCGATCTGACCAATCCGAATCAGGATTCATCCGACAATTAAAGGAATTGAATTGATGGACAATAAGTTTCAGAGTGAATATGAAATACGATAAGGAAAATAAGGTTCGACCGGTATGTATTTTAGCCGGATGGCTCATTGACGGGACCGGAAAACCGGCCCGTAAAAATGTTAAGATTAAAATCCATGATGGTGCATTTGTCGAGATTAATCAGGTTGAAACAGGTTTGGAATCGCTGCGACAACTATCAGAAGTTGAACTGATCGATTTTTCCGCATACACGCTTTTGCCTGCTCTTGTGGATTCTCATGTTCATTTGTTCATGTCCGGAACTAAAGATCTAATGGTAAGGCAAAATCAGCTTGAAGCCGGATTTGAAGAAATCAGACCGGTTATTTCCGAGCATATTCATCGTTATCTGGCCTTTGGAACTGTTGCTGTCAGAGACGGTGCGGACCGTCTGGGACATGCCATGCGTTACAAGGAGCAATGTCTTGAACCGCAAAAGATGCCGATTTATCTGAAAGTAGCCGGAAAAGCATGGAAAAGGCAGGGACGTTACGGAAAACTGATAGGTCGGTCACCGCAAAATGGAGAAACTCTTGCCATGGCTATCCAAAGGGATTTGGAATTGCTCTATCCCCAAAAACCGGACCATATCAAAATTGTTAATTCGGGTATCAATAGCCTGTTGAATTTCGGCAAACAAACATCTCCTCAGTTTAATTTGAAAGAAATGAAAGAAGCCATAAAGGTTGCCGCCGATCATGACTTGACTGTGATGGTTCATGCCAATGGTGATGAACCTGTAAGAATTGCCGTTGAGGCAGGTTGCCGCTCCATTGAGCATGGGTTTTTTCTGGGGGAAGACAATCTCAAACGCATGGCCGATCGGGGAACTTTTTGGGTTCCCACAGCCTGTACCATGAAAGGATATGCGGAAACACTGGGGGTTGAAAGCCCTGAAGCCATTGCAGCTCAAAAATATCTTGATCATCAGGTACAGCAAATGGTTCTCGGAAAAAGGCTTGGAGTTACAATGGCCGTTGGCACTGATTCAGGAAGCATGGGGGTGCACCATGGGCGATCGGTTTTGGAAGAACTGAAACTTTTTATCAGGGCGGGTTTTTGTCTTGAAGAAGCGATCGGCTGTGCTTCAGGTAATGGCGCTGCTCTTCTTGGAATTGAAGGCGTAGGAAGTATTTCACTGTCCAAGGAGGCTTCATTTATAGCAGTTAAAGGAAATCCCGCCTCTTTGCCGGAGAATTTTAAAAAAAATCGTATTGTTTTTATTAGAGGAGAGAGGTTGCCTGATTCTTTCCAATGTAATATTTAAATTGATTATGTTGACAAAATGTTGATGTTATCTTGACAAACACTATTTTTGGATTTAATTATTCAAATTATGTGCATATGCTCATAAAAGGAGTTGTGGATGGTCAGACCCCGAAAGGATCGTTATGTGGCGTTTAATCCGGAAGTCAGCTATTTTAAGCCCAGGGGAATCCCCATGTTCGAACTTGAGGAGATCCGGCTTACGGTGGATGAAAGAGAGGCTGTCAGGTTGGCGGATCTGCTGGGTATGGCCCATGAAGATGCCGGTCGTCAGATGGGTGTTTCCCGGGCAACTTTTGGCCGTATCGTGCAACAAGCCAGGCAAAAAGTTGCAGATGCTCTGATTAATGGTAAGGCGATAAATGTTGAGGGTGGAAATTATCGGATTATTGAGGGGCCGCGCATTTTTAAATGCACCGGGTGTGGTTACGAATGGGAGGAACCAAGGGGAACGGGCAGGCCTGAAAAATGTCCTGAGTGCGATGATGACAAATTTTATCGCGTTCCGGTGCCTGAAGCTGAAGCGCTTCGAGAACGTAAATCTTACACAAGGAGCCGGTATTCAGGCCGGAAAAACCATTGTTGACAATGGCGCTGAAGTTCTTATTACTGGTTATTGCGGTCCCAAGGCATTTATGTCCTTGAAAAAGCAGGAATCAAAACGTTTTCCGGTGCCAAAGGTCGTGTTGAGGATATCATCATTGATTTCGAGGAAGGAAAACTGAAAGAAACCAAGGCTCCGAACGTGGATGGGCATTGGGCATAAAATAAAATTAGGAGACATGAAGAAAATGGCAAACCAAAATCAGCAGTCCGGCTGCTCCGTGAATAAAGGCCGAAGCAAGGAAGATCAGGATGCGGCTGTAACGGGCTCGCTTCAAAAAATCAAACATAAACTTCTTGTGATGAGTGGAAAGGGAGGAGTTGGAAAAACCAGTACGGCTGTAAATTTGGCCATTGCTCTTGCCAAAAAAGGGGCCAATGTGGGAATCATGGATGTTGATCTCCACGGGCCTGATGTCCCGAGAATGCTCGGGCTGGATGGTTTGCTGGATGTCAACGCCAATAACAAGCTGGAACCTATGAGGTATTCAGATCATTTGCATGTTGTTTCCATTGAAGCTCTGAGCGTGAGTAAAGATGAAGCCATCATTTGGAGGGGGCCGATTAAATATTCAGCCATCCGCCAGTTTATCGGAGATGTGGAGTGGGGTGACCTCGATTTTCTGGTGATCGATTCACCACCGGGCACCGGTGATGAACCATTGACGGTAGCTCAAACCATTACCGATGCCAAAGCGATTATTGTAACTACGCCTCAGGAAGTCTCTCTTGCTGATGTCAGAAAATCGATTAATTTTTGCAAGACGGTTAAGATGGATATTTTCGGCCTTTTAGAAAACATGAGCGGTCTGGCATGTCCCCACTGCGGTGAAATGCTGGAATTGTTCGGATGCGGTGGCGGAGAAAAAACCGCACAAGCACTTTCCATAACGTTTTTAGGTAAAATACCTTTTGACCCGAGAGTAGTTTCATGTGGAGATTCCGGTGCATCCTTTTTAGACCAGTACAAGGATTCTCCGGTGAGCGATGCTTTTTCAAGGATTGCTGAAAAGCTGATGGAATTGAAATGATTTAAACATGGGAGGATGGAGATGGCGAAACCGGAAGAAATGTACCAGTGCCAGACAGTCAATTGCGGTTGTATTTATGATCCGGACAGGGGAGATCGGAGAGGAAAGATTAAAAAAGGGACTTATTTTAATGAGTTAGGTGAACAATGGTGTTGCCCGATTTGTGGTGCAACAAAAAAGATGTTTAAGCCGCTTGCAGGTCCTGGTTCAACAAAAGAGGAATAGGCAGCCTGCCGAATTTCTGCATCTGACACGGATTGCAGTCCGGACAAATTCACACCGGACAAATTCACATAGGATAGGGCAATAACTGTGGGCGCGAATTACTTCGCACATTGGAGTTCGGGCAATTTTTTTTGGACGGCGAAAGCCCTAAGAAACACACTATCGCGTTTAACAGGTTGCTGAAAACTTTTTACCTGAACCAATCGTATATTTTTCAGATACTGAAACTAGATTATTCAGATCTATAGAGGATTGCCGAAATTCATCGTGAAGAGAATCCATAAGTTCTTTGACTGAGACAATCCTGTCGACCCGGTACGCATTGGAGCCGGCAAATGCGAAACCATTCCTGAATTTTCCCTTTCGGGCGCCTGCCAGAGCTAAAGCAATACAGTAAGGGCTTTTGGAAGGGTCACAGGTTTTGATGCAATGGTATGGGCAGTTGAATGGTTTTTTACAGCCGGCTTCAACTTCATTCAGAAAATGGTTGCGAACAGC
>JAABTQ010000008.1 GCA_011389745.1 Desulfobacteraceae bacterium
GTTCCTTTTATGGTGTTGTTTGATGTGATATGTGCGTAAACCGCATCAGGGCTGAACTTAATATTCTCAGGAATATAAGAAAAATTTTTATCTTCAGATGAGGCAACGACTTTAATATTTTTTTTCAACAGCTGAGCTTCTTTAATGGCTTTGGTAGCCCATGTTCCTGTATTGACATAGTCAGCAGATTTGCCGTCGTCCAATAAGTTCATGGGTATCATGCAAAACTGCATGCTTGCTCCGCCCTGTATAAACAGAACTTTAAACCGGTCATCCAGTTTTAAGAGGCGTTTTGTGCGTTCAATAGCATCATTGATGACATCATCGAAAGGTTTGGAACGATGGCTGATCTCTGTGATGGACATTCCGGAACCTTTGAAATTTAAAAACTCCCCCTGAATCTCTTCCAGAACTTCCAAAGGAATGGCAGCAGGACCTGGGTTAAAGTTTAGCACTCTGTTTTCTTTCATAATTTATCCTCCAATTCTTTTATAAATAATTTGCGAATTTCATTGATTTCCTGATTTTAAAACTGACTATTTGCACAGAACCGATAAAATAAGTCAATAATAATTTTTCGGGGCACGAAAAGAATACTTTGATATTGACAAATATTGACATTTTAAGATTTCAAAGATATTTTAATAACTTAGTATTTAGATTTTTATTGAACTCAAATTGCTTTAAATGATTGAAAATTATATGGGGCCAAAGCCGGCCGCGGCAGGTTAAGTGAAAAACAACTTGAATTGTTTAAAAAATATCTGTTAATTTCTTAGGAGTTATTTTTTATAGAAACGATGAAAATGACAATCATTCAGGATTGGTTTTTTGCCGTGTTTTTCCAGGGAGGTTAACTTGGCAGCCATAAATATAAAAAAAAAGCTTATCCAGGTCAAAATAGTTTATTATGGGCCAGGCAGAGGCGGAAAAACCACCAATCTTGAGTATATATATAATAAATTCCGACACCGGATGCAATCTGAACTCATTAGCATAAAAACCCAGGGAGATCGCACACTTTTTTTTGATTTTTTGCCTATCGGAATCGGTAAAGTCAGAGGCTATGAAATCAGAATACAACTATACACTGTACCTGGTCAGGTGCGCTATAACGCTTCACGGCGACTGGTATTAAATGGTGTAGATGGTATTGTTTTTGTAGCAGATTCAATGGTGATCCGAAAGGAACGGAATTTACTTTCCATGAAAAACCTTGAGGAAAACCTGCTCCTGTACAAAACAGATATCAGGAAAATACCTCTTGTGATGCAATACAATAAGAGGGATTTGTCGGAAAAGGGCATAACATTGCTGGATATCGAGGATATGGAACGTGATTTAAACTCAAAATTAAAGGTACCATTTTATTCTGCCAGTGCTATGTTGGGCCGAAATGTTGTCGCGACTTTAAAAACAATTGTAGTCTTGACAATGAATAGCCTGAAAAATGAGTTCAAATAGAGGTCAACGTGAAAAGATAAACCGATGGTCTTTTAAACATTGTTAGCAATCCAGCATAGAATCAGAACTTAAAAAGTACTTCAAACGCTTTAGAAACCCAGGTGAATTTATGGATATCAGCTCAGAAAAGGATAAAATCAATATTGATGCCAAAATGCATGCCGCAGAAACCTTCTATTCTATGGGATTACTTGCCGAAGCAATCGATGCATACAATGAAATCATTAAAGATGTTCCGGATCTCGTTGAAAACAAAAAAAAGCATATCAAGGAAAAAATTGACTCGATCCAAAAAGAGATAGGAGACATGAATCATAAGGAGGTTACGGACCTTACGGACAAAGAACTAAATCTCATTAGAAAAACCCTTGCCGGCAAAGGCCGGGAAAGCGTTTCACAAATTTTAAACAGTGGTTACGCTCTCAGAGAACTGGGCTTATACGAAGAAGCTCTTAATGAATATCAAAAGCTTTTTTCTTTTGAGTATCCAAAAATTAAAATTCTGATTGAAATACTGGAGTGCTTGCTTAAAATCCAGACGCATCCGGAGGTGATCCAAAAAATTAAGGAAATAATGGAAACCTATGGCATAAAGGGACGGGAAAAAGATCAGATTAACAATATGCTCGGTCTTGAGATGGAAAAGCGCGGATATAGGGAACTTGCCCACGATTTATTGAAGCTTTCCGGGCATAGGGTAAACGAGGATGGAAGGCTTCTACAAGAGCGACGCACAGCTCCCAGTGGCTTATCAGGCGAAATTGTCGATACAAAAACGGAAAAAGATAAAAGCAATTATCTGCTTGTTGAAAAAACAAATAAAACAGCGGCTGTTTCGGGCCCTGTTACAGGTTCTAAATACGATTATTTAATCAAAGAAAAATTGGTTGACCTTGAACAGTTACAAAGTGCCTTAGCACAATCCAAAAAGCAGAAAAAAAGTGTCGAACACGTTTTGATTGAGAAGTTTAGAATTAAGAAAGAACAAGTGGGAAAATCCCTCTCGGAATATTCCAATTGCAAATTTAAAAGTTTTGATTCCGACTTTCCGGTTCCCTATGAATTGATTGGCAATCTCAAACAGTCTTTTCTTCTGAATGAATTATGGATTCCTTTGAAATGGGATAAAAATTCTGTCGAAATTCTGGTTGATGATCCTAAAAATCTTATTAAGACGGATAGAATCCGTGCTTTGGTAAAAGCTAAAAAGCTCACTTTTTCGATTGGTACAAAAGAAGATATCGAAGCTTACATCAATCATTTTTTTGAAAACAAAAAACGTGAAGATTCTGCCGCTTCAATGGTTTTCGATGATACGTTTGATTTAATCCCGGATATCGAATTTGAAGAAGAGGAAAGAGTTTCGACCCAGGAAAATCTTGTTGATGAGTCATCCAGCCAAATAGTTCGGCTTGTTGATCAGGTGATTATAACCGCTTACAGGGACAATATCTCCGATATTCATGTTGAGCCATCGACTGTGACCAAAAAAACTTTAATTCGATTTCGCCGTGATGGTGTATGCCAGGAGTATATCAGTGTACCTAACACAATGGCCAGGGCGATTCTTTCGAGAATCAAGATTATGTCGAATCTGGATATTGCCGAAAGGCGTCTTCCTCAGGACGGTAAAATCAAGTTTCGTCGAAAAGGAGTACCTGAATTTGAACTTCGTGTTGCCACTATTCCTACTACAGGCAGTTTCGAAGACGTGGTACTTCGAATTCTTGCCAAAGCAGGGGCTATGCCCCTGGAAGAGATGGGAATGACCGACAGAAATCTGGGTATCTTAAAAAAAATTATTAGTCAGCCTTATGGTTTAATTCTTGTAGTAGGACCCACCGGCTCGGGAAAAACAACCACACTTCACGCCGCTTTAGGGCATATCAATAAACCCAGCATAAAAATATGGACTGCTGAAGATCCTGTGGAAATCACCCAGGCCGGACTTCGCCAGGTGGAAGTCAAGCCTAAAATCGGACTCGATTTTGCCAGGGTCATGCGAGCATTTCTTCGGGCCGACCCGGATGTGATCATGATCGGTGAAATGCGGGACCATGAGACGGCATCCACCGGAATAGAAGCATCCCTGACAGGACATCTTGTTTTTTCCACCCTTCATACCAACAGTGCGCCTGAAACAATCACACGCCTTTTGGATATGGGTCTGAATGCCCTGAACTTTTCCGATGCTTTTCGGGGAGTTTTGGCCCAGAGACTTGTCAGAAAACTATGTAAGGATTGCCGGGAACAATATCATCCTTCCGAAGAGGAATTTGATGAAATCACAGAGCAATTCGGCAGGGATTCTTTAAACAAAAGCGATATCCAATATAGCCCTGATTTGAATCTTTTCAAACCCAAAGGTTGTGAAAAATGCAATCAAAGCGGATACAGCGGACGAATGGGGATTCATGAGATGATGGAAGGTACACCCACGATTAAGAAAATGATCAAAAAACAATCTCCAACCGATGAACTTTTCAAAAAGGCGGCTGAAGAAGGCATGTATACCCTTAAACAAGATGGCATCTTAAAAGTTTTACAAGGTTTTACCGATATGAGCGAGGTTCGCAGAGTTTGTATTGATTAAAACTTTTCCGTTTCAGGAATACTTTCTTTCTGTTCCACAGTAACGGAACGTAGCTGCACAATAAAAACGATTACGCCCAGCAGCATGGTTGCGCTTCCCAGATAAAAAGCTTGCCGTAAATTGAAAAGATCCATCATTAATCCGGCAGCCATAGATCCCGCTAACATTCCAAGACTATGGCCCATGGTGAAAAGCCCCATGACAGAGCCCATGGAATCAGCTTTATTTCCTTCGGCAATCGCAAGAGCCGTAACTGCCGGCATGGATACTCCTCCTCCTATCCCGAAAAGCACATTGGCCAGAAACATATCATAAAATCCATCGGCCCATCCCAATGAAAGTATGGCATAGCAGGTAAGAAGACCGCCAAAAACCCCCATTGTTTTTCGGCTGAATCGGTCCGCAAGATAACCCATGGGAGTTTGAAGCAAACCACTGATAAAAACACCGAGCATTACCAGAATTCCAATCGAAGAACTGGTAAGTGAGAACTCAGATTCGGCAAAGACCGGTAAAAAGCTCCAGATGATTCCGATACATGCAGTGTAAGCAAATCGGAAAAATATCAGTCCGGAAACATTTCTATCTTTTAAAAGAATATTCCAGGTGGCGGGAATTCTGTTCCGGCTTCTTGCACGTTCATGTCTTGTGGGTGGAAGAAAAATGAGTGCAAACGCAAATGCGATAAAAGCAAAAAGACCCATGCAACCAAAGGCGGCATTTAAGCTGTAATGTTCATTGATAAAGCCTCCGGCCAAGGGTCCGATGCTAAGTCCGAAAAACACCGAAATGTTGAAAATTCCCATGGAAAATCCTTCACTTCCGGCCGGAGTTATGTCTCCTACATAGGCCTGGGTTACAGGCATGATCATCGCAGATGCAATTCCTTGCACAAAACGAATGGCGATAAGGGTTTCGATGTTATTGGATAAAATAAATGCGAGGGAAATAAATGCGTAGGCCAAAAGACCTGCGAGAATAAATGGTTTTCGTCCCTTTTGGTCCGAGGCTTTTCCGAAAAAGGGTAAAAAACAGGTTCTGGAAAGAGAAAAGGCGCTGAATATAAGTCCAATATACAATCCGCTGGCTCCCAAATCATGAGCATACACCGGAAGAAGCGGCACGACAATTCCAACACCGGTGATGGTGGCAAATAGTGCAAAAAAAAGTGTGCAAAATATCTTTTGATCTGATTTTTTCATCATATTCCCTATAAAACTTTGTCTTATATCATCAGGTTTGCACATGGACAACAGCTTTTAGGGTTCTTAGGACAAGTTTTGACTTTTCCACAGAATTATGTGTAAGTATTCCATTAGTCTGGTAGTGGGATTTGAGTGTAACCTTTTTGTGTGAAAAGACTTGTGCTCAATTGTAGGTGCGAATTCATTCGCACAATGTGAACCCCGTTGTCTATTATACAGTCTATGCCCGTTCCCTTAGGAAAAAAGTTGCTGGGGGCCTCTAAGGAATTTTCTGTAAATCCGTGCCGGATTTTAAGTGCGAATGAATTCGCACCTACAGAAAGATCGGATTTCACACAAACAGGTTACGCTCGTGGGATTTCCCCGCTGTCAATCTGAGAAGGCGAAAACTGAAACTGGTCAGCCGGCACGGAAAAATTGGCCGACAAAGTATCTCTCGTTTTTTTATTATGATTTTCTTTTTGTAAAGGATGATTTCACCGGTTATTTATGGATCATTTACATATACCTTTTTGGAAAAAAAATCTGTTTTTGAAATGACCCGGCAGGAATGGGAGTTGCTCTGTGATGGTTGTGGTCGCTGTTGTCTGGAAAAATTAAAGGATCATAAAACCGTCATTCCGAGGGCATTTCCGTAAGAGGAAAGGCTGTTTCGTCAATAGGCATACCAGAAGCCGAATATGAAAAACATATTACCTCCAACAAAATTTGGGCTCGATCAGCAGACTGGTAATAATATTAAAAGGTACTAGTTATGTTCTTACCATCATTTTTTCAATAACAGCACCAAAATGGTCAGCTAATACGCTCTCTGCCTGACGCAAGGCTTGAGAATCATGAAATTGTGAACCTAACTCTTGTAAAATAGCATGATAGCGTGAAGGTTTAACCTGGAATTTCTGATAGTTTAAAACCGGAGGGCAGTATTGACGATCTTCAAAAAAATAATTGGCAATCGGCCACTGAGAACTTCGAAATCGCCAGTCTAGCTTAAGGGTTAAAAGCCGATAAATTTTCGATAATGCTTCAGAAGAGAGCATATGCAAATAAACATGGCTTTTTAGACGTATTTCAATTTCCTTAAAAATTGCAGCGATTAACTCGTACTCTGTGATAATCAATCCGTAGGCGTACCAGTCATCAAAGCATGCACGGACAATGATTTTGATTCGTTCAGGCAGATGCCTGTTGACAGGGCAAAAATAGATCCGGCAGGCCATACCACCGTAATAGCTTAACCCTCGAAAATCAATACCCCTATTGTTCTCAGCCATGGGATGAAGCAGGCAGCCGACTCTGGAGAGTTCGTGGCCGATCAATCCCACATAAGGGCAATGATGAAATTCCGGAAATGGTTGATTATGGTGGGTCCGCCGGCATTCCATTTCTCCGAAACGGATGATTTCGGAAACTTCTCTGGAAACCCTGGCAAACTCAAACGTTCGTTTCTCAAGGATTTTGGCCAGAGCCTCCTGAGAAAAATTCGCCAGATTATAAAGTCCGCAACAAGCTCCGCAAGAAACGGATTCACTGATCTGGCAAAGATAAACACTACCTGGAACCGTACCGTCCTCTTTTTTATTCATCAAGTTTTGACTGGTTTCCATGCATTAATAATTTTCGGGAAAGTCTAACTATTTTCCGGGGACCCTATGATCAGCACCGGAGATTTTGAAAGTCGCATCACTTTCTCCGTGACCGATCCGAACATAAACCGTTTCCATCCGGACTGACCGTGTGTGGCAATGACAATAAGGTCGGCCTCAATTTCTTTGGCGTATTCCGCGATTTCATCCGGTGGTGATCCCTCAAGCAATATCGATTTAGATCTCAGGGTGTCAGGTACCTTTTTCTCCATCATTTCCTTCAAGGAGGTCTCTGCGTTATTTCGAATACTTTCCATGACCTCAGGGAGATAATGAGCTGCAGGAGCCGCTGATGTGGCCGCGGCAGAAAGCGGTGCCACAACATAGACAACCAAAAGTTCCGCGGAGAAATGCTCTGCCAGCTCAATAGCAGCTTTTAGACCCACGTCTGATAACTCACTGAAATCGGTGGGGCTGATGATTTTTTTTATGGGTAACATGAATTAAATCCTTTCCTTTATTCAGTGACTGTAAAAAAGCAATAAACCGTTGTCCGGCATCCTGTGTCCTTGAAATCGGAACAATCAATCCGGCTTATCATCCTTTTCCTTATGGGGGCTTACAATGAGGACCGGACACCCGGCAATTCGCATCACCTTGTCTGTGACAGAACCGAACATAAGCCGTTTCCACCCTGACTTGCCATGGCTTGAAATGACAATCAGGTCCACATTTTCTTCTTTGACACAGCGGGATATTTCTTCTGCCGGAACCCCCTCAAGCATTCTAGGTCGTGCTTTTATCCGACCTGGTATTTTGTTTTCAATCATATGGTTCAGTAAGTTATCCGTGGAAGTTCGCATCTCATCCAAGATATCGGAAAAGCTGATAGCGGAATGGCCTGTCATTGTAGGCGTTATTGAAAGTGGTGCCACTACATGGACTAGTAATAGTTCGGAGGAAAAATGTCCCGCCAGCTCAATGGCAGCTTCCAATGCAAGATTGGAAGGTTCGCTGAAATCTGTTGGGCTCATAATTTTTTTGAATGGTAACATAATTTTTTTATCCTTTCACAGAAATGATTGTTCATAGGTAAAGATCAGATGGCATCCTTTCCCGTTTCTCCGGTTCTTACCCGAATAGCGCCCTCAATGGGAGTAATAAAAATTTTTCCGTCACCCAGTTTGCCGGTATTGGCGGATTTACGTATAGTTTCCACAACTTGATTTGCCTGATCTGCCGCAACAATGATCTCTATTTTGATTTTGGGTATAAAATCCACAACATATTCAGCACCCCGGTAAATTTCCTTGTGACCTTTCTGCCTCCCATAACCTTTCACCTCGGTAATGGTCATTCCCTTGATGCCGATTTCATTTAAGGCCTCCTTTACCTCATCGAGTTTAAAGGGCTTTATAACCGCTTCGATTTTTTTCATATTCTTATCCTCCTTATAAATCGGATTAGTAGAATTTCTATATGATTAACGGTTGAAATTTATCATAAATTTCTGCAAATGTCTTAGAAAAGTGCATAAAAAAAAAGATATAAAAAAACCCTTCCTTGCTTTAAATGAAGGGCTTTTTTTGCGATTATCAAAAACCTTTGTTGAGTCACTTTATTCTTGATAAAGCACAGCTATAATTGTAGCGGTGCCTTTTTGGGCCATGATAATATGAGGTGTTGTGGAAAGATAATAGGCGCTGTCTCCTGGCTCAAGATCAAAGGTATCTTCTCCGATCCGAAGAGAAACGGTTCCATCAAGAACGTAAATAAACTCTTCCCCATCATGGCAAGATGGTTCCGGTTCACTGAGAGTTTCTAGTTGAACAATCAGAGCTTCCATATGACGTCCCTTAACTTCAGGAGCCAGGCTTTTATAGGTATATACCTTTTGTTGACCTTTTTTTGAAGTGGATCTGGATATGATCTTTTGTTCATCTTTTCGGGTGATGGAATAAAGTTTATTGCCAACGCCGGAAACCAATCGGCCAAAAGCACTGTCCAAGGCCTTTGACAACCTCATGATGGTTCCAAGTTGAGGTTTGACTTCGTTGTTTTCAATGCGTTTTAAAAATTCAACTTCGAAGCCTGTCAGGTTTGAAAGTTCATCCAAAGTCAAACCTTTTTCCTCGCGCAATCGTTTGACCCTTTCACCGATGGCCTCAACACCTTTTCCCGACGCCTTTAAAATGTTGCCCGTAAGATCTTCGAAAAAATCCACGTTAATATGAGGCGTATTATTGTCTTTCTGCATTATAAGCTCCTGTCGTGGTCAATTCATAGATCAACCGGATTACGAAGCAGTATACTTCTCAGATAAATTTGCATGGTCAGCCCAATCGGCAGGCAATTTTTGCCCTGGTTTTTCCCCGAATTTTTCTTTTAGCTTTTTGAGTCCGGGGCGCGCGAACCTGGGATGTCCTTCTTTTAGCGTTCGTCCGTTGATAACGGCTTCCGAACGAAGTTTTCTCCCAATGGTTTTTTCCAATTTCTTACCAATCCATAGAATACGATCCACATCGTAGCCGTGTTCAATATCCATTTCATCGATTTGAACGAGGGTATCTTCCAGGGTAACTAGGCCCACGTATCGGGGATCTTCATAATAATATTCGCCGGTTCCTTTGACAGGGCAATCATCCAGAAAATTGGCGGGTTGACCTCCCAGGCCTCCTAAAGTGGCTTCGTAGCGTGTGATACCTGCCTGCAATGTAGCCAGAATCGATGCCGAGGCCACCCGTTTGGTTTCGTGAAAGTGAGCCAGGTGAAGATCCGTATTGGGGATCTCATCAAGAATCATGGAAAAATAACGATATACATCAGGCGAAGATGCGCTGCCGTCATGGTCTGCATGTTCAATATCGTGAGCGCCGATTTCCAGCCATCGCTTGGTAAATTCCACAGCATCTTTTAAATCCGTGGCCCCGCCGATGGGGCTTCCCCAGATGGTGCTCACGGTGCCGCACATGATCATTCCTGCATCATTGCATTTTTGGATGCACCGTTCGGCTTCTTTCCAATAGGCCGGAAGGGTGGTGCCTGAGTTGGCAAAATGGTGTTCTTCTTCGGTAGAAACCATCATCAGAAGGCGATCCGGGCCGATCCCCTTGTTTCTCAATTCAATGGCCCGATCCACCGCTGCCTCCCTGATTGTAATCGCCGTGAGGGTGATGTCGTCATAGTTGACATCGTTTTTCGCACAACGCTTTTTAAAAAGGTCACTTCTCATATGTGTCAAAAGTTCTTCGGCATCTCTGAACTGAGGCATTAAATATGGGTTGCCCAGATTGGTTACCTCGATATCCCGGCATCCGGCAAATATCAATTCCTCCAGGTAAAATATTTTTGCAGGGGTGGAGATGAATTTTTCTTCATGCTGAAAGCCATCACGAACGGTAATATCTCCAATCGTTACCTTTCGCGGCATTTTTGGAAATATTTTCCAGTAATCATATTCGGTCATTGTTAACCCCCTTTCTTGGATCGTTTTAAAATCTGAGGTTTCCAAAAGACGGTTCTCCCACAGACTTCAGAAGGCTGACTTCAAAAGACATGGCAAGCCAGTCCCTGATTTCCGAAAATTTCAGTACCCGGTCACTTAAAAGTCTTGCACCGCAGTAAAATGGGTGAGCTTCGCCATCATATTTGTCGATCATTTTTTGACGAAAGTCTTCTTTCTCTATTTCGGTCATAGGTTTTCCCTTTGCTTCACGTTTTCTTTCCTCGATAGACAGCAAGACTCCTGCCGCACTTCTTCCACTCATCACGGATGTACGTGCTCTCATGGTTGAAAATAAAAAGTGCGGACGGTAAGCTCTTCCACACATTCCGTAGTTGGCAGCGCCATTATCAGGGCCAATGACCAGTTGGATACGCGGAACCTGAGCGCAGGATACGGCTCGGACCATGTCTGCACCGTATTTTCCGATGCCCATTTGTTCAGCTTCAGAGCCCACCATGTATCCGGGAGAACTTTGAACAAAAAGCAAAGGAATTTTTTCCTGTGAACATCGAATAATCCATTCAGTGGCTTTTCGGGCCGCTTCTATAAAAATAATACCTACGGCATTGGATGCAACAACACCCACGGGTATGCCTTTCAATCGCAATTTTCCGGTGACGATGTTATCTCCCCGGCCAGGAGCATAATGTTTTTTGTATTCGCTGAAATAACCGTCATCGGCGATAGCCTCCAGAAAAGACCGGATATCAATGCCCTGGTGTATGGCAGCAGGAAGCATTTCATAGATGACTTCAGGGGGAACCTTGGATGGTGTTTCAGCATATCGGTGAAGAAAAAGCTTCTGAGGTGGCTCCAAAGAGAGAATGTCCCGAACGATTTGAATTCCCTCCTCCTGGGTGGTACAGAAATGGTCCGCTCCCCCGGACAATTGTGTATGAACTTTAGCACCGCCTAATTCTTCGGCTGAAATTTTTTCTCCGGTGGCCATTTTGACCAAAGGCGGTCCACCCAGAAAAGAATAAGCCAGTTTATCAATCATTACCGCCTGGCATGCCATGAAAACAATGTATGCGCCGCCGGCTGTATTTCCCCCCGTACTCAGCGTGATCTGTTTAAGCCCCATGGATGACATCCTGGCCATATTGTAAAACATGGATCCAAAATGCTGGTCATCAGGAAACACATCGGCCTGCATAGGTAAATAAGCCCCTCCGGAATCAGCAATATAAACACAATTTAAACCACACTGTTCGGCAATAGCCTGGGCACGCATATGTTTTTTGAGTGTAATCGGAAAATATGTGCCTGCTTTAACACGGCTGTCATTTGCAATGATCATGGTCCAGTTACCATGTATCTTGCCGATTCCGGTCACAAGGCCGGCGCAGGGCACGTCAGTCACATCAGGATAATTCATGCCGAATCCCGCGATTCGGCTAAACTCGAAAAATTCAGTGTCGGAATCGATCAGCTCGCTTATCAAGTCCCGAACCGGACGTTTTCCTTGTTTCGCCAATCGGTCAACGGCTTCCTGCCCACCGGGCCACACGGCGTAATATAGCCGTTCGTCGAGTTTCAATTCCTCATTTTCCCAGAAAAGATGATTTTGTGTTTTTGAATCGGACATTATTTTCCCTTAAAAACAGGTTTGCGTTTTTCCCTGAAAGCGTTAAGAGCTTCTATTCGATCTTCCGTAGGCACTGTTACCCAATAAGCGTTTGACTCAATTGCGAGACCTGTCTGAATATCGGTTTCAATACCGAAATTAATGGCGTACTTGGCTTGTTCGACGGCAACAGGAGCGGCTTCACATATCATGGCAGCCATTTTACGGCCCTGGTCTATCAGTGTTTCCAATGGGCAAACCAGGTTGACCAGGCCGATGTCAAATGCTTCTTTCGCACTAATACGGCGACCGGTAAAGATCAGTTCCTTGGCCTTACCCACACCGATAAGCCTTGGAAGCCGCTGTGTTCCGCCCGCACCGGGAATGATTCCCAGCCGTGTTTCAGTAAGTCCCATGGATGCATTTTCAGATGCAATGCGAATGTCACAGGCTAGTGCCAACTCGGTTCCACCGCCTAAAGCAATTCCGTTGACCGCCGCAATCACAGGCTTGTTTAATTGTTCGATGCTCGTAAAAAGATTCCGGATGGTTAATATGAATTTTTTAACTTCCACAGGTTCCATGGTCGAACGCTCTTTTAGATCAGCACCCGCGCAAAAAGCTTTTTCGCCGTTGCCGGTAATGATCACGACTCGCACATCCTGGTCGAATCGTAATTTTTCTATTTCGTTTTTTAAAGCACTCAACAAAGAAAAATTAAAAGCGTTCATCACTTCCGGACGGTTCAGCTTAAGCACCACAACACCATGATCGCTTTCAACCTGTAAAAATGATGTTTCAGTCATTTACGACTCCTTTAACATCCGATATAACGGGAAATGACAATTCGCTGAACTTCAGAGGTTCCCTCTCCGATATCCAGAAGCTTTTGATCCCGGTAAAACCTTTCCACATGATATTCTTTCATCAGCCCATAGCCGCCATGAATCTGGACCGCGTGGTTGACCACACGTCCCATAAGTTCGGAGCAATACAGTTTTGCCATGGCAGCCTCCTTAGCAAACGGCCTGTTATTGTCCCGAAGCCAGCAGGCCTTGTAAAGAAGATTTCTTCCGCATTCGATTTCCATGGCGCAATCAGCCAGTTTAAAAGCAATGGCCTGAAACTTGCTTATGGGCTGGCTGAATTGAACCCGATTTTTGGCATATTTCAATGCCATCTCGTAGGCTCCCTGAGCACCTCCCAAGCCCATGGCCGCTATAGATAACCTTCCGCCATCCAAGGTTTCAAGCATCTGGTGAAACCCGTCGCCTTTTTTACCAAGTATATTTTCTTCAGGAACCCGAACATCGTCAAAATAAAGCTCAGCAGTATTCGACGAGCGCCACATCATTTTGCGGTGCATTTCTACGGCTTTAAATCCACGGGTTCCATGTTCTACCAGAAAACATGTGTATTCCGGCTTGCCGCTTGGACGTGTTCCGGTAATTGCCTGGACTGTAACTCCCATGGATAACTCACACGAAGCGTTGGTGATAAATATTTTTGAACCATTGATGACCCATTGGTTGCCATCTTTTACGGCTGTGGTTTTGCTGCCGCCTGCATCGGAACCCGCTGTAGGCTCTGTCAGGCCAAAGCCCCATAACCCCTCACCGCTGCAAAGTTTTGGAAGGTACTTCTGTTTTTGTGTTTCACTGCCGTAATAATATATCGGTCCGATGCCAAGAGAGTTCCCGGCGGCAATCGTTGCCGACTGAGAACCATCAACCCTTGCAATTTCCTCCACTGCAATAATATAGGAAAGATAATCAAGACCCTGGCCGTCGTATTTTTCAGGAACAAACATACCGAACAGGCCGATTTCACCCATTTTCAAAGTCAGGTCCCTGGAAAATTCCTCTTTTTCATCCAACTCCAACGCCACGGGTGCAATTTCGCTTTGGGCGAATTTACGAACCTCCTTACGAATCATTTCCTGTTCTCTGGATAGGTCAAAATTCACAGATTCCTCCTTTCCACCGGGTCTGTGGATTCATTTATGGGAATCAATATTTTAATTGCCAAGCGGGATTTTCATTTTACGATTCAAAGGTGTTTCCTGACAGAAATGTCAGATATGCCCTATGTTAATATTTTCATAGTATCCATGTGGACTTGTTTGTCAAATGTTTTTTGGCGATCCTGCACGATTCCCTTCTGTTTGAAAAAACCATGGGTTTATGAGAAATTACTTGACAAGCGGAAATCTTAGCTTGTAACTTCGAGTGAGCGCTCGTTCACTATCTGATTTTTCTTTACCCTCTATTAAATGCCCGTTAACATTAAAACCTGATTTAGCGGTTATTCAAAACGGGAATAATTAACGGAAAAAGAACATGAAACAATTAAACCGGACTAAAGACGTCCCCACTCAAATTAAAAATCCTGACCTTGTGATAAAACGCCGAAGGCAAATTGTGGATGCCGCGGTTCAACTATTTATAGAAAAAGGTTTCCATAAAACGACTACAAGGCAGATAGCAGGCGCCGCGGGTTTTTCAATCGGATCCCTGTATGAATATGTGGCCTCCAAAGAAGACGTTCTTTATCTGGTTTGCGATGCCATTCATCATGAAGTTGAACGGGGAGTCAATGAGGCGCTGCGAAGGGCTTCCGATGGAGAGGCTGCTCTGACCGAAATGATTCGGGAATATTTTCTGGTTTGTGACCAGATGCGGGATCATCTTCTTCTCATTTATCAGGAAACCAAGTCGTTACCCAAGCAATGGAGAAAGCGGGTACTTGAAAACGAAGTTCGAATTACCAATATATTTACCGAGGTTTTAAGGCGGATTGCCGATAATGAAACCATGTCGAATATAAATGAATATTCTCTTGAACTGATCGCACATAACATCACTGTATTGGGGCACATGTGGACTTTCAGGCGCTGGTATCTGGATAGAAAATTCGGAATTGAAGATTACATCAGAATTCAGACCGATTTCATTCTGGGACTTTCTTTTGGTAAGAAAAAAGAGTAGTCATTTATCATAACAGGGAGGAAAATGGTATGAATAAAGAAGTTGTCGCATACCGGCCTGAAAATCCCGTTCGAGTGGTAACGGCCACTTCACTTTTTGATGGCCATGATGCTTCCATTAACATCATGCGAAGAATTCTTCAGGATACAGGCGTGGAGGTGATCCATCTTGGACATAACCGTTCGGTTCAAGAGATTGTTGATGCTGCCATTGAAGAGGATGCCCAGGGTGTGGCCGTGTCAAGTTACCAGGGAGGTCATGTAGAGTTTTTCAAATACATGGTCGATCTTCTGAAGCAAAGGAATGCACCGCATATCAAAGTATTTGGTGGGGGCGGAGGTGTTATTGTACCGAATGAAGTCAGGGAGTTGGAATCGTATGGGGTGGCCAGGATTTATTCCCCGGAGGATGGCGCCCGGTTAGGATTGCAGGGGATTGTCAATCATATGGTTCGCCTGATTGATTTTCCCACATTCCGGATAGAAGATCACTTTCATCTTGATGATCTGAATTTTGACAACAAGGGCATCTTGGCAAAGTTGATAACCATCATGGAACAGGCCAAAGGCGATGGGGAACAGCTTACTGAAAAACTCAAAGTTCAAATCAAAGAAAAAGCCCACGGAAAAAATATACCGGTGCTCGGGATTACCGGAACCGGAGGTGCAGGAAAGTCGTCACTGACCGACGAAATCATTTTAAGATTCCTGCACGATACACCTGATTCCCATGCCGCAATTGTCAGTTGTGATCCTTCCAGAAGAAAAACCGGTGGCGCGCTGCTGGGTGACCGGATACGAATGAACGCAATTTCCAACCCACAAATTTATATGCGATCCCTGGCAACACGAAAATCAAGTACTGAAATCCCGGAGGCCCTTCCTGACGTCATATCAGTGCTTAGAGCTGCGGGTTTTAATCTGATTATTGTTGAAACAGCGGGAATTGGGCAGGGAGACTCCCGGATCATTGATCTGGTGGATGTTTCCCTTTATGTGATGACCAGCGAATTCGGCGCTCCATCACAACTGGAAAAGATCGACATGCTCGATTTTGCCGATATCGTGGCTGTCAACAAATTTGAAAAGCGAGGTGGAGAAGACGCTGTAAGGGATGTCAGAAAACAGGTTCAAAGAAACCGAAAGGCTTTTGACAAATCTCCGGAGGATATGCCTGTTTATGGCACTATTGCTTCAAAGTTCAACGATGACGGGGTAACTTCACTTTACCATGCAATTCTTGATACGATCCGCCATAAGACCGGAATAAATGTTCAATCCAATCTGAATAGACCGGAAAGCAAAATTTCAACCTCCAAAACCATTATTATTCCTCCGGAACGAACCCGCTATTTATCCGAAATATCGGATACCCTCAGGAAATATCATCAGGAGACCACGGCTCAGGCTGAGGCCATACGAAAAGCCTGGCACCTGGAAGAAACAGCCAAAACCCTGGCCGGAGACTCCATGGAGGCCGATACGGAAAAACTCCTGGAAAGGCTTAAGAATGAAATCAAAAAAGCTGATGAGAAAATTAAGCCTGAAAGCAAAAGACTTCTCGAAGACTGGGAAACTTTAAAAGCGACGTATAAAAAAAACGAACTGGTTTACCATGTGCGAAATCAAGAAATCAGGGTACCCTTATATACCGAATCCTTGTCGAGGAAACATATCCCGAAGATCGCCCTGCCGAGTTTTACGGATAAAGGAAGAACCTATCAATGGTTGCGGGAAGAACATCTTCCGGGACAATTTCCATATACGGCAGGTGTTTTTCCACTCAGAAGAGTTGATGAAGATCCCACGAGAATGTTTGCAGGTGAAGGTGATCCGGCCAGAACAAACCGTCGCTTTAAATTACTTTCCGCTAATTATGAGGCCAAGCGACTATCCACGGCTTTTGATTCGGTCACACTCTACGGGTGGGACCCTGATATTCGACCCGACATCTATGGTAAAGTTGGGACATCGGGGGTAAGTGTCTGCACTTTTGAGGATGTCAAGATTCTCTATGGCGGGTTTGATCTGTCTTCTCCGCAAACATCCGTTTCCATGACCATCAATGGTCCGGCTCCCATTATTCTGGCGATGTTTTTAAATGTGGCCATCGATCAGCAGGTGGACCGGTATAGATCCGAGCATGGAAAAAATCCGACGACGGATGAATATGAAGAAATTAAGGCCAGGGTGCTTTCCTGTGTCAGAGGCACTGTACAGGCAGACATCCTGAAAGAGGATCAGGGACAAAACACCTGTATTTTTTCTATTGATTTTGCTCTGAAGATGATGGGCGACATTCAGGAATATTTTATTGAAAACAATGTGAGAAATTTTTATTCCGTGTCCATTTCCGGCTACCATATTGCCGAAGCCGGTGCAAATTCCCTTTCGCAGCTTGCTTTTACTCTTGCAAACGGTTTTACTTACGTGGAGTATTATTTGTCGAGAAAAATGCCAATCGACAGCTTTGGACCCAATCTGTCCTTTTTCTTTTCCAATGGCATGGATCCGGAATATACCGCATTGGGACGTGTGGCCAGAAGAATCTGGGCCATAGCTATGAAAGAACGCTATGGAGGTTCTCCGAGGTCTCAGATGCTCAAATATCATATTCAGACCTCAGGAAGGTCACTTCATAGCCAGGACCCTCAATTTAACGATATTCGCACCACGCTGCAGGCTCTGTGCGCCATCTATGACAACTGCAACAGTCTTCACACCAACGCCTTTGATGAGGCCATCACAACCCCGAGCCATGAGTCTGTCCGCCGGGCGTTGGCAATTCAGCTCATTATCAACCGGGAATGGGGCATTGCCCGATGTGAGAATAACAATCAAGGCAGTTTTATCGTGGAAGAACTCACCAGGCTAGTTGAAGAAGCTGTTTTGGATGAATTCGATCGAATTACTCTGCGCGGAGGTGTGCTTGGTGCCATGGAGACGGGATACCAGCGGAGCAGAATTCAGGAAGAATCTATTTATTATGAAATGCTCAAACATACTGGAAAACTGCCTCTGATCGGAGTCAATACATTCAGGGACCCGAATGCCGATGATGATGATTTTATGCAGGAACTAGAACTTTCCCGGGCGACGGAAGCTGAAAAAAAATCGCAATTAACAAGTCTTTCAGAATTTAAGAAAAGAAATAAGGAAAAAGCCCCCGAGGCTTTAAAAAAACTTCAGAAGGTTGCCCTTTCAGGGGGTAATATTTTTGCGGAACTTATGGAAACTGTCAAGTGTTGTAGTTTGGGTCAAATTACTCAAGCCTTGTATGATGTGGGCGGCAAATACAGAAGAAATATGTAACCATTTAAATATATTGAATAAAATTAATAGGAGGATCAATATGAAAGAAGTCGTTATTGTCAGTGCGGTCAGAACACCCATCGGTTCTTTTAACGGCTCCCTGGCGGGTATTGGAGCCACGAAGCTGGGTGCAATAGTTATTGAAGAGGCTGTGAAACGGGCGGGCATTCAAAAAACAGATGTCAATGAGGTGATCATGGGCCAGGTTTTACCTTGCGGTTATGGACAAAACCCGGCCAGGCAAGCTTCATATCAGGCAGGTATGCCCTGGGAGGTGGAATGTCTTACGGTCAATAAGGTATGCGGTTCTTCTTTAAAGGCAATTATGCTGGCCGCACAAGCCATAAAGCTCGGAGACGCCGAAATTATCGTGGCGGGCGGGATGGAAAGCATGACCCGCGCCCCTTATTACATGGAGAATGCCAGGTTCGGATATCGAATGGGGCCCGGCAAAGTTGAGGATCATATGGTTCATGACGGACTCTGGGACGTGATCAACGATTTTCACATGGGCATGGCCAATGAAATCGTCGCTGAAAAGTACGAGGTGACCCGCGAGGATCAGGACCGGTATGCCGAACAATCCTACCAAAGAACCATGGATTCAATTAATTCGGGAAAATTCAGGGAGGAAATTGTTCCGGTGGAAATAACAAAACCGAAAGCTGGAAAAATTCTGTTCAGCGAGGATGAATGTCCTCGGGAAACATCTTATGAAATCCTGGCAAAAATGAAACCGGTGTTTAAAAAAGATGGCTCCACCACTGCGGGAAATGCGTCGCTTATCAGTGACGGGGCTGCGGCTGTCGTGGTTATGTCCCGTGATAAAGCTGAAAGTATGGGGTGTAAGGTCATGGCAACGATTGCGTCTCAGGCATCTGCCGCCGATGAAGCCCAATATGTTCTGGTGACGCCTATTAAGGCTATTCCCAAAGTTCTTAAAAAGGATGGGATATCTCTCGAAGATGTTGATCTGATCGAAGTTAATGAAGCATTCTCAGGATCCTCGGTGGCTGTTGCCAAAGCACTGGGTATCGACAATGCAAAATATAATGTCAACGGTGGTTGTGTTGCCCTTGGCCATCCCATTGGTGCCAGCGGTGCCAGAGTTATGACAACGCTTCTTTACGAAATGGTCAGGCAGGATAAGAAAATCGGGCTGGCATCCCTGTGTCTGGGAGGTGGTGAGGCAGTGGCCATGATTGTAAAGAGATAAGTCGGATTTCATTACCCTAAGGAGCTACCATGGAAATTAAAGTGTTCGGAGTTGTGGGGGCAGGGCAGATGGGAAACGGTATCGCACAGGTTGCGGCTTTAAGCGGTCTGGATGTGATTATGAGCGATATACGTAATGAATTTGTCCAGCAGGGTTTGGATCATATCCGGAAAATGCTCGATAAGGGGGTGGAAAAAGAAAAAATCACGAAAGATGCCGCCGATGCCGCATTTGGACGGATTAACACCAGTGTGTATCTTAAAGATATGGCTAAAGCGGATTTTGTGGTGGAGGCGGCAACCGAGGAAGAAAGCATAAAGTTTTTGATTTTTCGGGATTTGGACGATATTTGTTCGTCCGACACTATTTTGGCTACAAATACTTCCTCCATTCCCATTGGTCGGATAGGGGCTAAAACCAAAAGGCCCGACAAGGTTATCGGGATGCACTTTATGAATCCTGTCCCGCTGATGAAGCTTGTCGAAATCATCCGAAGCCTGGCGACTTCGGAAGAGACTTTTCAGGCAACCTGGAATCTGGCCGGTAAATTCGGGAAAATTCCTGCCGAAGCCAATGATTATCCGGGGTTTATTTCCAATCGGATTTTAATGCCCATGATTAATGAAGCGGTATTTGCCCTTCATCAGGGTGTTGGTACAAAAGAGGCAATCGATACGGTAATGAAACTCGGCATGAATCATCCCATGGGTCCGCTGGAACTTGCGGATCTGATCGGGCTGGATACATGTCTGGCCATCATGGAAACCCTTTATGATGGGTTTAAGGATTCAAAATACTGGCCTTGCCCTCTTTTGAGAAAATACGTCGAGGCAGGATGGTTGGGACGCAAAACCGGAAAAGGTTTTTATGAATATTAGAAACCAGGGAGGTCAGTATGCCCAGGAAAAAGACCGGGGCAAATGTCCCGGTGGGACAGCGAATCAAAACAGCAAGGTTACAAAAAAACATTTTAATGGAGCGTGTGGCCAATGATACCGGCATATCCATTGAAAATCTCAAAAACATAGAATCCGGAGAGTTGATACCTCCGGTGGGAACTTTGCTTCAGATTGCCAAAGCGTTAGAAATTGACTCAGGATTTTTGTTTCGGGAGCAGGAAGAGCAACTCAAAGAAAGAGTCAGGGCTTATGATAAACGGACCCAAAACTACGCCTACACGACTCTGATTCAGGATGCAGCCAATAAACATTTAAAGGCTTTCAAAGTTGACGTGGACCCTCATCAGGACCATCAAGGTGTGGGATATTGTCATGAGGGCGAAGAATTTGTCTATGTTCTCAAAGGCAATATAGAAATAACTGTTGGTGATCATATTAACCGGTTATCTGAAGGCGAATCCCTCCATTTTAACTCAGCTGTTAGGCACATGGTCAAAAATCCCGGTGAAGAAAAGACCGAACTTCTGGTGGTCATTTACTGTCTGTGAAAAACAGGGTCTTTATGAAAGGACAAATCTCCAATGTTGTTTAAGCTGACTGATGAACAGGTCATGATCCAGGCCATGGTAAGGGAGTTTTCACGAAAAGTGATTGCCGCCACTGCCGCCGAAAGAGACCGTACCAAAGAGTTTCCGGCTGACAATTTAAAAAAGATGGGAGAGCTTGGACTCATGGGTATGATGGTTCCCGCCGAATACGGCGGAGAGGGAGCCGATACCATCAGTTATGTACTTGCACTATCCGAAATCGCCTACTCGTGTGCGTCAACCGCAGTGATTATGTCAGTCCACAATTCCATTGTATGTCAAAGCATTTTACGCTACGGCACTGAAAAACAGAAATCAAAATATTTTAAACCACTTTGTACCGCCGACATGATCGGTGCATT
Organism: Desulfobacteraceae bacterium; assembly: GCA_011389745.1. Classification (GTDB taxonomy): domain Bacteria; phylum Desulfobacterota; class Desulfobacteria; order Desulfobacterales; family SKZT01; genus SKZT01. Next base: position 21,283 of record JAABTQ010000008.1, read on the forward strand.
CGCCCTCACGGAACCCCAGGCAGGATCAGATCCGGTGAGTCAGAACACAACAGCAGTTCGGGATGGAGACTATTATATTTTAAACGGAACCAAGCGATTTACCACCACCGGACAAAACGCCGGACTGGTAATTGTGACTGCCAAAACCGATGAATCTGCCCGCCATCGTGGAATCAGCGCCTTTATTGTTACAAAGAAAACTTCCGGCTTCAGTGTCGGAAGGGTTGAGGATAAAATGGGGCTTCGGGCTTCCGACACATGTGATTTAAACTTTGACAACTGCCGCGTACCGGTTGAGGACCGTCTGGGTAAAGAAGGGGAGGGGTTTAAAATTGCCATGACCGCTTTGGATGGGGGTCGAATAGGCATAGCTGCCCAGTCTGTCGGCGTTGCACAGGCAGCACTGGATGCGGCTGTCCAATATACAAAAAAACGTGAACAATTTGGGCAGAAGATATCAAAATTTCAAGGGTTAAGGTGGATCATTGCCGACATGGCTACGGAACTTGAAGCGGCTAGGCAACTGATGCTTTCAGCCGCCGCTCTTAAGGACAGCGGTGAAAAATTTACAGCCCAGGCATCCATGGCTAAGCTTTTCGCATCCGAGATGGTCAACCGGGTCACGGCAAAAGCCCTTCAGCTTCATGGCGGATATGGTTATGTAACAGACTATCCTGTTGAACGGTTTTATCGGGATGCCCGGGTGTTTACCATCTATGAAGGAACTTCGGAAATTCAACGAATGGTGATTGCCAACCACATTTTTAAAGACAAACGGGGACATTAACGCTTCCTGTTCAAATTCAACCTGCGTATTTCCCCTGAACTGCATGCTGAAATAGCATCAAGAGCTTCAGCGGAAGGAAAGAGTCTAAACCAGTGGATTGTTGAAACGATAGACCAAATTATTCATGCCCAATAAAACCCTTTCATTTATTGAGAAGCTAACCCATGATATCCACTATCTTAAAACCGCTTTTTTCCAGGCTGCCCTTTATAGTTTGAGTATTGCACGATGAGAGACGGAAATAATAAACTCTTTTGGAGGATTCCTGCGCGGTCATTCCGATATTGATAACATCTCCCTGACATTCCTGAATAATGCGCAATGCTTGATTAAAAGCATCACGATCATCCCCGATTTCCACATCAATTCTGGAACTTCCGGACAAAATGCCCATCATATCAATGAATGCCCGCAAAATATCCGATTCAGTAATGATACCCACCAATTTGGCTTTTTTTACAACGGGAATTCCACCAATTTTATGTTTGTAAATAAGCTGGGCGGCAATCTCGATATCTTCATCCGGATCTATGGTGATCGGGTTTTTGTTCATCACGTCTGAAAGAGAAACATCACTGACCATGGAAGGAATCAGTCCCAATCGTAAATCTGCCATGGTCACAAATCCTTGAAGGCATCTTGTTTTTTTGGATACCACCGGAAGATGCCTGATTGAATTGATTTTCATAATTTCGATAGCTTGCGCAATGGAGGCTTCTTTGGTGATCACGATGGGATCGGGTATCATCAGAGACTTGATTTTCATGTTGGATTACCTCCTGTAACTAAAAAAAATTGCCGGGAATTTTCAGGAATTAAAAATATTAAACGTTTGAGTGTAACCTGTTTGTGTGAAATCCGATTTTTCTGTAGGTGCGAATTCATTCGCACTTAAAATCCGGCACGGATTTACAGAAAATTCCTTAGAAGCCCCAGCAACTTTTTTCCACTATTTATTCAAACTCATCAATCCAAAACAAGAACTTATTCCCTTTATCCTTTCCATAACGGTGAAGGCTTTGCAGAATTTCTTCTGTTGTTTTTTCTCTACTGTCGGATCTTGTCTTTGAAAAAAACTTATCTGCGTAACAGACTATTTTTTCTTCAAGGGTTACAGGGACCATATCCCGAAGGGGAAGGGGAAGTTTCTGACAGATGATATCGTCTTTGGTAAGCCCCACGCCAATATGTCTTTCACATACCATGGCATGGCGCAAAAGACCAACTTTTTCCAGCATTGAACGACCCAAAATTCCGTGAACAATGTATGGATGGTTTCCGAAACTCCCCAGTCGGGGCACATCGGTATAGACCATGCCGATATCATGGAGCATGGCGGATTCATAAATAAAATCCCGGTCCGGTTTAAGGTGTGACAGACGATCTGCAACAGCTAAGGCTTTTTCTGCAACCTGCAACCCGTGTTCCACTAAAATGTTATGTAGAGAGGTTTTCGGGGTATAGAACTTTTCGATGATTTCTAAACAATTCAGCATATTATAAGTACTTTTGGTAAATTTACCTGGAATTCCCTAATAACAATACTCCCTCAATAAACGGATCTATGTGACCGTCAAGCACAGCCTGAACATTACCGACATCCAGGTCGATCCGGTGATCCTTGACCATCTGGTATGGATGAAGAATATAAGAACGAATTTGGCTCCCCCAGGCGATATCATCTTTGCCGTCATGGATTTCCTGCAATTTATCATCCTGTTTTTGTTTTTCCCGCTGATACAATCGTGCTTTCAAAACTTTCATTGCAAGATCCTTGTTTCGATGTTGAGATTTTTCCTGCTGGCATTGTACGACAATACCGCTGGGAAGATGGGTAAGTCTTACGGCACTGCTGGTTTTGTTGACATGTTGTCCTCCGGCACCGCTGGCCCTGAAAACATCTACCCGAATATCTTTTTCTTCGACATCAACGACTATTTCGCTATCCAGTTCAGGATAAACAAATACGGATGCAAATGAAGTATGGCGTTTTCCGCCGGCATTAAATGGCGATATTCTGACAAGCCGATGCACTCCGGTTTCCGTTTTCAAAAAGCCGTATGCATATGCTCCGCTTACGGTAAATGTTGTACTCTTGATACCTGCCTCGTCTCCGGGCTGGAAGTCGATAATCTCGGATTCAAAGCCTTTTTGCTCCACATACCTTAAATACATTCTAAACAGCATTTCAGCCCAGTCCTGAGCCTCAGTCCCACCGGCCCCGGCATTGATGGAGATAATGGCATTATTAGCGTCATCCTGGCCGCTCAGCATGAGCTCCAGTGACAACTTTTTGAGTCTTGCGTCAAGCCTTTTGATCAGTTCTCCGACTTCCTTGATACTGCCCTGGTCGGATTCTTCCTCACCCAGTTCCAGCAGGATTTGACTTTCTTCCAAATCTTTTTCCAGGGCCGTGAATTTTTCAATCTGATGGGAAATAAACGAGCGCTCTTTTAATATGGATTTTGTCTGTTCAGGATTGTCCCAGAATCCATCCCGGGAAATGAATGATTCGATTTCTTCCAGGCGTTTTTTTTTGGAAGACAGGTCAAAGATACCCTTTCAATTGTTCTAATTTTTGATCCAGTCCCTTTATTGTTTGTTTGTATTCTTCTATCATTTTTTTTCCTCCTTTATTTTTATTGGTGAGAAAAAAAGGATACCCGGCCCTGATTATCTTTTCTTCCTGTGCAAAAACCCCATAAGAATCAAATTAGAGGTCAGTAATGTACATAAGATGGCAAAAAAATCTCCGTATCGGGTATAAAGACAAGTTTTATTATAAATTGGAATATTTCCGGTTAACACCGAATCTTTAAAAAGTACAGACTGTTCTATGACTCTTCCCACAGGATCGACAAATCCGCTGATGCCGGTATTGGCCGCTCGCACCAGGGATCTTCGGTTTTCAACAGCCCTGAATACAGCCATGGAAAAATGCTGGTACGGTGCAGATGTCTTACCAAACCAGGCATCGTTGGTGATATTGATTAATATATCTGCCCCGTTTTGTGCCATAGCCCGGGAAAGACCGGGAAAGATGATCTCAAAACAAATTTGTACACCCAATTTATTATCTTTCCAGGAAAGCGTTTCTCCTTTTATCCCCGGTTTAAAATCTCCTACATGGGCAACCATTTTTCCAAGGAATGGAAGCCATTTTTTAAAAGGCACATATTCGCCAAAAGGTACCAGGTGAACCTTGTCATATTTTCCGATAATTTTGGGTTCAGCATCTATTAAATAGGCGCTGTTATAATAATTGACTTCTTCAGTAGTTTCTTCAAAAGTGTAAGAAGGACTTCCGATTAAAAAATCCTTTCCCATCACATCCACTGTATCCATGATCATTTTCGAAAGAGGCGCATTGTGAAGAAAGTAAAATGGCGTTGCCGTCTCCGGCCACACCACCAAATCCGGAGCATGTGTTTTTGCATAAAGAGACAAATTGACATATTTTTCAGTAGTTTCTGCCTGAAAGGCCGTATCCCATTTAATTGCCTGGTCGATATTTCCCTGTACAACCGAAATTCGCCGAACAACCAGTTCTGAGTGGTTATCATCAAATGATAATATTTGCCACTTTCCATAAATCCAGGTTGCTGCCAGGAGTACAAAAAATACGAGCAACGGCTGAAACACTCTGATATGAATATTTTTTTTTTCAGATCGCCTTTGTGCAAATATGTTTTCCATCGCCAGAAAAAAAGCAGCGCTGGATAATGCCATCAGAAAACTGATTCCATATACGCCGAATATATCTGAAATCTGAATAATATGCAATTGGTTGTATTGGGAATATCCTAGAAATGACCATGGAAAACCCGTGAACAAAAACCCGCGAACGTATTCCAGGGAAACCCAAATTACAGGTACTGCCGCAAGACAATTCCAGGGCAGACTTTTGATCCAACGGGTCGTCAGCCCTGCAAACAAACCGATATAAAGGGCCATATAAGCCGACAGCAAAAACAAAACCGGTATGGCCAGGTAAAAAGGAAGCCCCCCGTAGGTTTGCATGGTGTACAACAGCCAGTATAGAAGCGTAAGAAAGTGGACCAGTCCTGCAGCAAACCCGATCCGAAATGCCTGTCCGAAAGTAAGGTCTTTCACCGCTATCAACAATGGCACCAGGGCGAACCATCCCAATTGCCACAACCCGACTTTGGGGAAAGCGCAGGTTAACAGCACACCACTAAGAATGGCCAACAGCCAGTTTTTCTTTCCCATCATGCCTGATGCCGATTTCAAATTCTACCACCATAAAAAAACCCGCACATCCATAAAGCGCAGGTCTTTTGTTCTGGTTATTAATAATGCTTGCTGATAGTTGATTTTAATAACATATTATTTAGTATTACCCGCTTGGTGTCAATATTTTTTTCATATCACATTGAATGTGGGTTGACGTAAAACTTTCAAACAGATAATCGTATGCCGAAACAAAAAACAATAAAAGGAAACTCAGGAAATGAAACTCGGTATAATCGGTCTTCCAGGTTCAGGTAAAACCACTGTTTTTGAAGCATTAAGCCAAACCATCAGCGATACCGGCAAAAGGGAAGGAACCCGAATTTCCACCAGTCGTGTGCCTGATCAACGGGTGGATATTTTAAGCCGGATCTTTAAACCCCAAAAGACAACTTACGCACAGGTAGAATATCTTTTGCCGGGAAAACAAGACATGCTGAGGGCAGTAAGAGACAGTGATTCGCTGATTCATGTCCTCAGAAACTTCGGGGTCTATGGTTTAAAAGACCCAAATCCTTATGAGGATTTTAGCAATCTCGATCAGGAACTTATTCTGGCCGACCTGGTTGTCGCGGAAAAACGTCTTGAAAGGCTTCAGGCTGAAAATAAAAAAGGAAAAAAAGCAGATCCGGAGGAACTTACATTGGTAAACGAGTGCTGCAAGTATTTAGAGGAAGGAGTCCCGCTTCGTAAATTTCCTCATATTGCGTCAGCACCGATACTCCGGGGTTTTGCATTCCTTTCGGCAAAACCTATGCTGGTGCTTTTCAATAATGAGGACGACAGGGAGGAAATTCCTGATATTGAAGGCCTCACGGACAAAGAAGATAGCATGGTTATCCGTGCGAAACTGGAACAGGAACTGGCCCAGATGTCGAAAGAAGAAGCTGAGGAGTTTCTGTCGGAGTTTGGCATAGCAGCTTCCGCAAAAAACCGAGTCGTCAGCAAGTCTTATGAATTAATGGGACTTATTTCTTTTTTTACCGTGGGCGATGATGAAGTCCGCGCCTGGACAATCAAAAAATCCACACAGGCCATTGACGCTGCCGAGGTCATACACACGGATTTAAAAAAAGGGTTTATCCGGGCTGAGGTTGTTTCCTACAATGATTTCATGGCTGCCGGTTCTATTACCGAAGCCAGAAAGCATGGTACCGTGAGACTTGAGGGAAAAACTTATGTGGTTTCCGATGGAGATATTATCAATGTCAGGTTTAACGTTTAATTTAGCACGCTCTGGTGAAAAAAATATAATCAGTATAACCCAAATTCGGCAAGACATTGGTAAACTCCGGAGCTTTTTAACTTCAGTCGCATAAACTCGGATATGGTCGGCTGAAATGGACGTTTAAGCAAAATCATGGAGGCTTCCCTTGGTGTTCGTGCCGCTTTAAGGTCGTTACATTTCTTACAGCATGCTACGCAATTGTCGAAATCAGTCTTGCCACCCCTTGAGCGTGGGATTACATGGTCGATGGTGAGGGTTTTGCTTTTTGCTCCACAGTAAGCACATTTCTGCTGATCGCGGGCCAGAACATTTTTTTTGCTGTAGGGTACTTTGTGCCGATAAACCATGCGGACAATTTTTATCAGCGCAACAACGGCAGGCGCTTTAAATGCTTTTTCAACACAATTAATCACATGGTTCGAATATTTCAATACCTTGACTTTTTCGGCAAGAACCAGATTAATTGCTCTTTTCCAGCTGACCGTGCAAAGATAAGAAAAATCGCCGTTCAGGACAATACATGAGGTGTTCATTGTTCTATAAAAATAAAGAGTTATCGATTTTATAACCTCTTGACAACTTCTTTCAACTTTGCATGTTCATAACTGATTTTTGAAAAAAATTCAATACTAAAATACATTATTGTACCATATCAGTTGTTAATAACAAATCTTCACGACTCCCATTGTCGTTATTTTGACCCGATTAAAACGTTTTTCTCTGGTGCAGCCTTAAAACTGCTCCATGAGCCCATTTGCCCAGTTGGGCGATGGCATTGGAGTTGACATCAGGCCGGGCATCAGCGGCATTAAACCACAATTTGCCTTCCAAAGGAATTCCCAGAGCGCAAATATGGTTATGAGCGGTACCATCTTTTGCAATCAGGTGAAAGTCAGGGGTCACATCCAGTCCTCCCATATCGAAAGTGTCTGTATCATCTGTGTTGACATAGGTACGAATCATTTGACGTTTAAAAAGGTTCCGGATCAGTTCGGAAGTATCATTCGGATTGTCCACATTATGAATACGGCCGTTAATAATATGTTGCACCGGCCTTTTGGGTCCTGGTACGTCATTGCTCGATATTTCAAAGGCATGGTCGTTTTCATTAAAATCGATCCGGGGTGAAGGTCCTGAAAAAGAGACAAAACCTTGCTCAGCCAGGATCAGCAACTCCCGAACACTTTGGATAGGAGGTCCGACTGCAACACGATTATTGGTGCGGTCGAAAGTTTTTTTAAGGTGGCGATGAGATTTTGCATTCAGTCCACCATGGTCAACGGCTGATCTCAGTATATCCCGGAGATCGCGCATCACCGAATCAATCGCGTTTTTTAACGGACTTGACATGTTTCCTTTTTCTGCTTCCCGAAGATCGTTTCGAATTTGATCCATGACAAAACCAGTATAATGATCCAGGGATTCAAAAAGAGGAATTCCGGGTTTCCTTTTTGTTTCAAGCCGCCACAATGGGTTTTCCAGATCTTGCCAGTAAAAGCGATTTTCAGTGTCGACGTATTTTTCAACCAAAGCCTGCCGTTGCGCTGCATTTGCGCAGTCAAGGTATTGGTTGGCAAAGGGATCTCCCACCAAGGTTTTGTAAAATACATACTCCATTTCCTGAAGTATCATCGGGAAAAGGTCTTTTTCAAAATCGAGCTTATTTTTCTTTTGCTGTATTCTTTTTACGTAATCAGCGGTAAATATTTGCCCCTGGTATTGATTTGTTTTCTGATTAAATCCCCGGGCACAATATGGTAATCCGATTCTTGATCCGATAATCACCCGAGGCTCTTTGCCACTTGGAAAGTATTTACCGTTTTTAAAGGTTCCTCCCCGACCGTACGTGAATCCTTTGATAATATCAATGGCCGTAAGACCCATACCGATGACATATACCCACTCGCCCGGGGCAATGTATCGGAGCTTTTCAGATATGGGATATGCCAAATGAAGATAGGAAATGTTTTTTCCCTTCTGTTGCTGTTTATCCGCGAATCCATGGCAAAAATCCTCAAGAGAACCCGGTATGATCTTATTTTGGGAATGGCCGGTCAGCAGAATGATTTCATGGGCGGATATGGTAATTCCATTATCTAAGGACACAACCTGAACGCCTTCGGACGAAGGGACAATATCAACTGCCCGGGCATGATGGCGGTGAAGAATAACGCCGGGTGGAAGGTTCTCAGAGGTCCAGTCAAAAGCTGCTGCCAGGTACTCGCCGTGAAGAGCTCTCGGTGGATAGTCATTTGTATCAAAGTCATAACCCTGTTTTACCAGGTAACCGTGAAGGGTTTTTCTTGATCCGGAGACGCGGGCTTCAAAATCATCATCGCCAAAGGCAGTGATTTGCCCGGCAACCGTGTTCAATAGTAAATAATGTGGCTGGGTAACGCTATGAATTCCACCCCCACCGAATTTCCCGGACTTTTCAATGACATGAATATTGACTTCATCTCCAAGAGGATTTTGCGCGAGTGCAAGTGAAAGTCGCCTGAAACCATAGGTTCCCCGAGGGCCTGCGCCGATAATAACGATGTGATGTTTCATGTTCCTCCAGTTCTAATGTGCATCTCCGAAAAAATCCTTCGCTGGTTTGAAGATTTTGGGATCATCGTATTCTATAAACTCACCACTCAATTCCGGTGGTGCATTCATGGCCAGCCATGCAATAGAACGTGCCGGAACCCATGGAGGTTCCAGTTTTCCCTGTTGCTTTAAATTGATAAAATATTTGGAGAGTTCCGGAGGCATGGCCGTCGGACCTTTTTCACGAATAAGCGCTTGCATTTGTGTGTCCACAACGCCGGGCCTGACAGATATTGCTGTAATGGAAGGTTCTTCCGAGGCCAACACGCGAGTTAAATGGGTCAAGCCTGCCTTTGCCGCACAATAAGCGCTCCAGGAGGCGATCGGCTTGATCGCGGCACCGCTGCTGATGTTGATCACACGTCCATTTGATTTTCTAAGGGCCGAAATTGTCTGTCGAATCATATAAAAAGGTCCAAGGAGATTGACACATATATTTTGTTTGAACTGCTCAGGATCACAATCGGCAATTTTTGATATAGGTTCCAGTATACCGGCGTTGTTGACTAAAGCATCAATTCTTCCGAACTGCTTCTTCACTTTTTCAACAACATCAACACAGGCATTAGGATCGGAAATATCACAGGTTATCGGCATCGAAAAACTGCCATCAGTTCTGATTTCTTTTTCAAGCGATAGAAGGTCATTGTGGGAACGAGCGGTCATTACTACATTGGCTCCTGCACTGCTCACCCATCTGGCTATCCAGGCCCCTATTCCTCTGGATGCGCCTGTAACAATTACAACAGGTCTGTTTTTCATCAAACGCCTCCTTATGAAATTTGTTCATGATTATCAAAAAGATACTGCACAGAACTTACCACCCTGAACAAAAAACTTTAATTCAGGAGAACTTATCATAAACAGACGCATATCATCAATAGTACTTTAAGGATAGAATCCCGGTTTGGTTGTAAAAAAAAAGCCGCGATCAAACCAGATTTTGAAGTCGCGGCTTTTGCATGACCTTATTTTGATTATTTTTTTGCGTGATTTAATGCTGCGTGGGCAGCAGCCAAACGTGCTACAGGAACCCGAAATGGCGAGCACGAGACATAATTCAGCCCCAAACGATGACAAAAATCTATAGATTTGGGATTTCCCCCGTGTTCTCCACATATACCGGCTTCAAGATTGGGACGGTTTGCTCTTCCTTTTTCAACGGCAAGGGTCATCAATTGTCCGACACCGTCTTCATCAATGACGGCAAAGGGATTTTCCGTTAAAATACCCGATTCCATATATTCTATAAGAAATCCGGATTCAGCATCGTCACGGGAAATGCCGAATGTGGTTTGGGTCAGATCATTGGTACCAAAAGAAATGAATGAAGCGTATTCGACTATTGCATCAGCAGTGAGTGCCGCTCTGGGAATTTCGATCATTGTGCCGAACTTGTAATCAATGACGATTCCTTGTTCATCCATGACGATCTTGGCTTCGTCCTCAAGGACCTGTCTTTGTCGTTTGAGTTCGTTTACATGGCTGGTTAATGGAATCATGATTTCAGGATGGACTTTGATGCCTTCTTTGCTGGCTTTGCACGCGGCTTCAAATATTGCTCTTACCTGCATGGTGGTCAGTTCGGGAATGTGGATACCTAATCGAACACCTCGAAGACCCAGCATGGGGTTTTCTTCCCGAAGACTCTCCACGCGTTTCAAAAGACGCTCATTGACTCTTATTTTCTGTAGCAGTTCGTCGATTTCAAAAAGATTGGGTGCATGAATCAGCCGAATCTTAAAATCCGCCAACTCCCGCATCAGTTGAATATGATTGGGTAAAAACTCATGAAGCGGAGGATCAATGAGCCTGACGATTACCGGAAGTCCATCCATAACCCTGAATAATCCGAGAAAATCATCCCTTTGAAACGGAAGCAACGCATCCAGAGCCTCTCTTCGTTCGACAGGAAGGTCCGCCATGATCATTTTACGGACAAACGGAAGTCTATCGGTTTCCATAAACATGTGTTCAGTACGACACAGACCGATTCCTTCCGCACCATATTCACGGGCACGCTTGGCATCCTTGGGATAATCCGCATTGGCCCAAACCCCTAGTTTGCGATACTCATCGGCCCATGACAATAGTTTCATCAGCCATAAATCCTTGAATTCGGGCACCACCGTCTTTAACTTTCCGAGATAAACGTCTCCCGAGTTTCCGGAGATGGATATCCAGTCACCTTCATGAATAGTTTCATCGTTAACAAGCATTCGGCGTTTTCCCATATCGATAGTAAGCTCCGAAACACCCACAACAGCCGGTTTTCCGAACTGTCTTGCAACCAGTGCGGCATGGCTCGTGCGCCCGCCCCGGCTGGTCAGAATCCCATTGGCCGCAAGCATGCCGTGGACATCATCGGGTTTGGTCTCGGGTCTAACCATAATAACATCCTTACCGTCTTTAGCCCAGGCTTCCGCCAGGTCGGCATCCAGTGCAACTATACCGTATGCTGCACCGGGGGAAACATTCAAACCGGATGCTATGAGCTTGCCTGCGGCTTTGGCTTCCTGAAGTGCTTCCCGGTCGAATTGGGGGTGCAGGAAAAAATCGACTTGCTCGGGTGTAACCCTCATCAAAGCTTCTTCCTTGCTGATAAAGCCTGCTTCACACATCTCAACGGCAATCCTTACAGCTGCCCTGGCAGTGCGTTTGCCATCCCTCGTTTGAAGCATCCACAGTTTTCCTTTTTCAATGGTAAACTCGATATCCTGCATTTCCCGGTAATGTTTTTCCAGACGTTTGGAAATTTCTTCAAATTGTTTGTGAACTTCGGGCATTTCATCTCTTAACATATTAATATCTTTGGTGATTCGAATACCTGCGACGACATCTTCCCCCTGAGCATTGGTCAGGTAATCGCCCTCAATACGATCTTCACCTGTCGAGCCGTCACGGGTCATGGCGACACCTGTGGCACTGTCATTCCCCATATTGCCGAATACCATGGTCACAATGTTGACTGCTGTTCCCATGTTGTGGTCTATGTTTGAAGCATTTCTGTAATCTATGGCGCGCTTGCCGTTCCAGCTCTTAAAAACCGCCTCAGTAGCCATTTTTAATTGGTCATAAGGATTCTCAGGAAAATCATGTCCGGTTTTGTGGCGGTAGATGCTTTTAAATTTGTTTACCACCTGTTGCCAGTCCCCGGCTTTCAGCTCGGCATCAGTCTCAACCCCAGCTCTTTTTCTTGTTTCGGTAATCACATCTTCAAAATCGTCGTCCTCAATTCCCATAACTACGGAGCCGAACATCTGAACTAAACGACGATAGGAATCGTAAACAAAGCGCTCATCATTTGTCAGGTTGACCATCCCTTTGATAGTATCTTCGTTTAATCCGAGGTTCAAAACCGTATCCATCATGCCAGGCATTGAAAACTTTGCGCCTGATCGGCAAGAAACCAGTAGGGGGTTTTCAGGATCTCCAAATTTTTTTCCGGTAACTTGTTCAACTTTTTTTAAAGCCAGAAGTTCTTCCTCCCACATACCGGTGGGAAATATTCCGCCGGACTTCAAATACTCGTTACACGCTTCGGTGGTCACCGTAAATCCCGGGGGTACCGGAACGTCTATACGTGTCATTTCGGCAAGGTTGGCACCCTTTCCACCAAGAAGTTCCCGAACTTTTTCCCATTTACCCCCTACATATTGTTTGGCCTTTTCTACTTCGTCAAATGAAAACACCCACTGCTTCTGCATAAATCACTCCTCACAATAAAAAAGTTGATTGTTGAAAAAAAATTTAATTTCCACCTGTGATTTTTCAAATACTTACGGTCATTTTTAAGATCATGTCATAAAAATGATGAATTACAACATGGTTTTTTGCAGAATTATCTTTCCAAACCCATGGCTCAGGTGGTTAAATCTCGTAATAAAGCTATTCTACGGAAAAACGTCCTAATACAATAATTTTAAGACGTCAAGGACTTTAACACAGTACATAAAAATGAAGCTTGTTTCACTTATGAGACTAATGATATTGACATGAATAAACAATGATTGGATAATAGCTCGGGTGATGAAAATGAGGTCTTTTCCATCGCTCGGATAACGACTATCTTCAAGGATCCATATTACTACTTAGACCTGATTTTAATGGAGGATAAACATAATGGGCCAGGAAATTTTAGAACACGAAGAAATTCTTACCTCTCCTATCGTTATAGAAACCATTTCCAATACCAGCAATGAGGTTATCAAAAGAAGATCTTTTGTGCCTAAACGGTGTGCCGTTTTTGAAAGCCCTTACACAGTTCTTGAAGAAACAGATCACTTTGAAATTAAAATTTATCCGGAATCCGCAAAGCAGCTTCCCGACATTATTGACAACAAAGTACAGACTATTAAAGGTTTGGATTCTCCTGATTCCGATAGAAAACAACAATATGAAAAAAAACGAAATATCGGTATCGTATTTTCCGGAGGTCCGGCACCCGGCGGGCATAATGTAATTGGAGGACTCTTTGATGCGGCCAAACGTGCCAACCCTGAATCCAGGATTTTCGGATTTCTGATGGGACCTGATGGAATTATTGAAAATGAAGCCATGGAACTGACTCGTGAACACGTCGATAATTACAGAAATCTGGGTGGATTCGGTATGATCAAAACAGGCAGGACTAAAATTGATACCGCCGAAAAAATGGCTCTGTCGGCCCAAACCCTTAAAGCACTTCAACTCGATGCTCTGGTCGTGGTGGGAGGAGATGACTCCAATACCAACGCAGCGTTTTTAGCGCAGGAAATGTTCAGCAAAGAAGTTCAGGTAATCGGTGTGCCAAAAACCATCGACGGCGATATCCAGGTCAGGGACAGCTTGGGAAACATATTGTGCGCTATGTCATTTGGGTTTCATTCCGCAGCCCATGCTTTTGCCAATTCCATCAATAATCTCGCCACCGATTGCAGTTCCGATGTGAAATACTGGCATGTATGTAAAGTCATGGGAAGAGTGGCCAGCCATCTGGCCCTGGAAGTGGCTCTGAAATGTCATCCGAATATCACGCTGATCGGTGAGGACATAGCGGATTATATAGATCAGAAAAGAATTGAAAGGGCCAGGAAGGAAAACACTGTGGACTATACGGCCTATGGCATGACACTGCGAAATCTTTCAAGAGTCATCTGCGACGGCATTGTTCGGCGCGCGGCAGTGGGTAAAAATTACGGAGTGCTGGTCATTCCCGAGGGAGTTCTGGAATTTATCAATGAAATTCAAATGTTTATCATAAAGCTGAACACGATTATCGCCGATTATAATCAGACCCACGACAACATTTTTCACAAGGATTTTCCGAACCTGGAGGACAAGTTGGATTTTCTGCGAAGACAGGCGAGGCTTTCGCGTGAACATCCCAATTTTTCGGTCTGGAATACCCGCGATGACGATCTTTTTAACGATATCCCGGCGTATTTTCAGGATGGGTTGCTTACCGAACGGGATGCGCACGGCAATTTTCAGTTTTCACTTGTGCAAACGGAAAAAGTGCTCATGGATCTGGTGACGGACTATCTGAAAATACTTGAAGATGCAGGCAGATACAAGCTGGGCATTGCTAAAAACTGGTATGAAAAAACCATGAATAAGGGGGGGATGGATCCAGGTAAATTTGGACCGATCATTTTCAAAAATTACGGTCAGTCGGATTTTCTTTTGATCAAATCAGATATAATCTCGAAAAAAACCATGAAACAGGTTCTTGAAAATGAAGGAATGTTAAAAGAAAGTGAGGATATCCCGCAACCGGTGAAAAACGTGTTTGAAAAATCCGTTCCCAAATTTAAGACCCAGACCCATTTTTATGGTTATGACGGAAGGGGAAGCGATCCCACCTGGTTCGACTGTACCTATACATATAATCTGGGATTTACGGTTTTCAGCCTTATTGCCAGCGGGGTGACCGGCCAGATGGCGGCCATTCGAAATCTCGAAATGGGTTTTGAGCATTGGGAGCCGCTGGGAATTCCAATTGCACCTATGATGCATCTTGAGGAACGAAAAGGTAAACTAGAGCTGGTACTGGAAAAAAGTATCGTGGATGTCAATTCTCGTGCATTCAGGGTTGTTAAAGCCCTTAGGGAAAAATGGCTTGCCGCGGTTCCTGGAAATGAGTGCTATAGGAACCCCGGCCCCAATGTATTGACCGGAGGCACCGTGGAGAAACGCCCGCTGACATTGAAACTTAATTCACTGGACAAAACCGTGCGTTAAATTTTTCGTGTTTAACCGGTGTGTTTTTCAAGATTATTTGGAAGCCCCTCCACAAAGGAGCGGATTTCATCCCGTACCCTTCGATAATGGCCCATAGCCGAATCTTCATCAGGAGTTCCGGCTGCCAGGACCGGAGGGTCATCAAAGCCTTTGTGCACCCGCTTTGTTTTTCCCGGAAAAATCGGACAGGATTCGTTGGCGTGATCACAAAGGGTCACTACATAATCAAACTCCATTCCCAAAAACTCGTCAATATCCTTCGACTTTTGGCCGGAAATATCTACCCCGGCTTCGGCCATGACTTTGACAGCCGTTGGATCAATGGTTGATGGTGCCACCCCCGCAGAGTAAACTTCCATCTGATCGTTTTTAAGTTTCCGGGTCCACCCCTCGGCTATTTGGCTTCGGCAGGAATTGCCTGTACATAAAAACAAGATTTTGATCTTTTTATTGTTTTTCATCGATATTTCTCCTTTAATGGTTTTTAAGTATTGATCCTGAGTTGAAATTATTAGATGTAGTGTGATAGTTGTCAAGTACCACGTTCAGAAGAGTCTGTTTCCTCATACCCCGCGACTTCCTTTCAAAAGCTGTTTTACCGACTTGATCTTTCATCCTCATTTGGTATATATTCACTTACAATTTTTAGATCTTTCAAGACTTCAATAAAAATTCAAACCAGAGCCAAAAGTTTCGGTATAAATAAATAATCAGGAGTCTTCATGAAAAAGGTGATCATTTCGGTGCTGGGTCATGACAGACCAGGAATTCTTGCGGCAACAACCCAGGTGTTGTTTGAACAGGACTGCAACCTGGAAAATGTAAGTCAGACCATTTTGCAGTCGGAGTTTGCGGGGGTTTTTATTTCATCTATTCCTGAAAGCCTGACAGTCGAAGAGTTGAACAATCAATTGGAAAAGGCTTTGGGGGCTTTAAATCTCTATGTTTTTGTCAGACCGATCCGGGTGGATGTTGCAACTTATGATGCACCCGGAAGCGAACCGTTTGTCATTACCACCAAAGGGCCTGATCGTAAAGGACTTGTTGCCGGAATTACATCCGTCATTGCCCGTTTTGGCGCAAATGTCACCAATCTGTCGGCGGTGTTCAAAGGAGGAGATGACCCCAATCAAAATATTATGATCTATGAGGTGGATATCCCATGGAGAATTGACCAGAATGCATTTCAAAAAGACTTGCGGGAAAAAGCAACGGAATTGGGACTGAATATTAGTATCCAGCATCGAAAGATTTTCGAGGCCATAAATCGAATCTGATGATTTTTAAGGAGTGCCATGCTCACTGAAAGAGAAATTATATCAACATTAGAGATGCTTGAAAATGAGCATCTGGATGTTCGGACCGTCACTTTGGGGATCAGCCTTATCGACTGTGTCAGCCATAATCCTGAAACACTTAAAAATAACATATATAAACGAATTACTCAGACGGCAAAAAAACTGGTTCAAACCTGTGATGAAATCGGAGAAAAATTCGGCATTCCCGTGGTCAACAAAAGGATTGCCATCAGTCCTGTGGCCATAATCGCAGCGGCTTTTTCCCCATCGGAACTTGTACAGGTAGCTCATACCATGAACCGGGCGGCCGCTGATGTCGGTGTGGATTTTATCGGAGGGTTTACAGCGCTTGTGGAAAAAGGAATGGCCAGGGGAGATCGGTCTCTGATTGAGTCAATTCCCCATGCACTTGTGGAAACGGACCGGGTTTGCGCATCAGTGAACGTGGCTTCAACCCGCGCAGGTATCAATATGGATGCAGTTTATTTGATGGGAAAAATAATCAAGGAAGCCGCCAGTCTTTCTGCCGACCGGGATGGTATCGCCTGCGCCAAGCTTTGTGTATTCGCCAACATTCCTCAGGACATTCCTTTTATGGCAGGGGCTTATCTTGGTATTGGAGAGCCGGATGCAGTTATCAATGTGGGGGTCAGTGGACCAGGGGTAGTGAAAAAAGCAATCGACCGGGCCCTCGAAGCAGATTCCGGGTTGGACCTTGGGCAGATTTCAGAAATCATCAAAACAACCGCATACAAGGTGACAAAGGTTGGAGAGCTTATCGGAAGAGAGGTGGCAGAAAGTTTAAATATCCAATTCGGTGTCGTGGATCTTTCGCTGGCACCGACACCCAACGTTGGAGATAGCGTGGGTGAAATTTTTCAAAGCCTGGGATTAAAAAATATTGGAGTTCCCGGAACAACGGCAGCTCTGGCTCTTATAAACGATGCTGTAAAAAAAGGAGGCGCTTTTGCAAGTTCTAAGGTTGGAGGATTGAGCGGGGCGTTCATTCCCGTAAGTGAGGATTTAAACATTTCTGAATCAGCTGCAGCTGGTTACCTTTCGTTAGAAAAGCTGGAGGCTATTACCAGTGTATGTTCCGTAGGGCTGGATATGGTGGCCATACCAGGAGATACCTCGGCTGAAACTATCGCTGCTATTATTGCTGATGAAATGGCTATTGGTGTGATTAACAGGAAAACCACCGCCACTAGGCTAATACCGGTGCCTGGAAAGAAAGCCGGGGATAATGCTTATTTTGGAGGCCTTCTGGGACAATCCATCATTATGCCGGTTAATAACGGATTGGGGGATAATCGGTTTATCCGGCTGGGAGGTCTTATTCCAGCACCCATTCAGAGCTTGACCAACTAAAAAAAGCTATGATCGTTTTTTCATCAGCATTCTTAACTCAGCTTTCATGTCATTAAATTCAGCTTTGATCATTGCTTTAATTTCTTCAATGGCAATGGTAAGTTCCACGGGAATATCGGGCTTTTCGATTTCAATTTCTTTTTGATATACTTTTTCAAGGGGTTTTACTGCCTGTGCCTGTGTATCTTTTTTCAAGGAAACTTGCTCTTTTAATACTATAAATCGGCTGACTTCGGTCTGAAGAAGTTGTTTTCTATCTGAATCGCTCAACTTATTGTCAAGAGCTGCTTTTTCAAAGCTTTGGATGGTGGAGTTGAGCAATTTGATAGAATCGGGATGGGCATTGGCTTTTTTGGCTTTGATATAAACCCCGAGCTTTCCAAGGAGTTGTAAAAATAAAAGGAGAATACGGTCTTGCTGGTAGACGTTTTTAAGGATCGAAATTTGATCCATTAAACTGGACATTGTTTCATCGTTAATTTCCCAGTCGATAGATAAAACAACGGCTTTAAGTGCTCGAAGCACATCGTCCGAATTTTCTGATTCTTCAAAAATATCGTCATGAGTTGGTCCGTC
Organism: Desulfobacteraceae bacterium; assembly: GCA_011389745.1. GTDB lineage: Bacteria > Desulfobacterota > Desulfobacteria > Desulfobacterales > SKZT01 > SKZT01. Next base: position 39,608 of record JAABTQ010000008.1, read on the forward strand.
ATCTTCCTTGAATAATTCTTCAAGGCGACTCTTCACTTCGGAGGAAACCGATAGATCCTTTTTTTGAGCCATTTTCCTGCACCTCCCTATTTGAATTCCTTTTGCAAGGAAATCAGCGTCATATGTATGATCTTTTTCATGGTTTGAACCACGTTAATCCCTTTTAAAGCACTGGCTTTAAAGGCAGGGGCCTTGAATTTGCAATTGAGAGATTCCTCAAGCGTATTGTAGGATAAAAGTGGTATCCCCTGTTTGGCCAGATCCATTTTGTTATATTGCATCACAAGAGGAATTTTATAGATATCTGTATTGAACATATTCAGATTTTCCTGAAGGTTATCCAATGCTGAAATATTTTTATCTTTTCTAACGACCATGGCATCGGCGACAAAAACGATTCCGTCTACGCCACGCAATACCAGTGCTCTGGTGGCATTGTATTTGACTTGCCCTGGAACGGTGTATAGCTGAATTTTGATGTCATATCCTTTGATCTTTCCGATGTTGAAAGGCAGGAAATCGAAAAACAGGGTTCTATCCCCCTGAGTTTTAATAGTCACCATTTCCGCTTTAATGCGTTCACTGAATTTCCTGTGGATATACTCAAGGTTAGTTGTTTTGCCGCCTCTGCCGGGCCCGTAATAAACAATTTTGACCTGAACTTCTTTTTTTTTTTGATTGATAAATGCCATGTGAAGATTCCCGCAAAAAAGGTGAACGGGGTAACCTCTTTTTACCAAACAGTCAAAGGAATAGTACAATCGAAAATGGACTAAATCAGCTGAGAATGTTATAGTATATGTTTAATTTTATCGATTACTTCGGTGACCTTTAGCCTTAAAAAACCCAGAGAGATAAGGTTGCCGAAGATGGTAATCAAAAGAAATTCCTGTGAAACTTTACTGAAATGGATATTCTCTTTCTTGCCTTTATGAAAAAGAAGTGAAAATTCATCTTCACCGATAATTTTTGCCATGGCGCTGACAGCACCAAAATTACCTGCTGCTAATGCCGCTAAAGAGTAAATATCATGAACTACTTCCCCCTCATGAAGATCTGCGATGATGTTTCCCGCCATGTCGATCAGGAATACGCATTGAACTCCCACATCAATGAGTTCTTTTTTCAGGATATCCTCAATGCCGTCAAGCTGTTTTTGTCCGAGTGAATAAGACAATTCACGACCTCCTGTTTTTTGAATTTGGTTGCTTTTTTATTCAGTGTGGTTACAAAATTTTGAAGCACAGAGCAGAACCGATTTCCGGATATCCCGGAGCTAGTTTATTCTTCAAGTTTTTTTCATAACATCATTGTGTTGAAACAGTCAACAAAATAGATTGTTTCAAACGGACGGAACTATCAGACTACAGTGAATGTCTAATATTTAATAAAAGTCTTGAGAAACAGTCCTGTTTTTCATAATGTAGTTTAAGATGATTTGAAATTTTGTCATATGAAAACCCAGCCTTTTGAAAATGAAAACGGATTAAGAAGAGGTGACTTCAAAAAGATGTCTAGCCCGAAAATTGACGCTACAATTCAACAACTATCCATGTTGTTGGAATCGCTTCCTATGGTTGCTTATATATGCAACGCCCATGGAAAATGTGAGATAACCTATGTCAGCAGATCCATAGAAGAAATGACTGGTTATTCACCTTCTCAATTTGTCCGGGATCCGGTCTTTTGGTGCAAATGTATCCACGAGGATGATCGAAAAAAATTTCTGGCTGAGCTTGAGGCGTCTTGTCTTCATGAAAAATATCAGACCGAATACAGACTACGTATTGCCGACAATACTTACCGCTGGATTTCCGATACCCGACGCTCGATTAAGGGCGTTAAAGGAAAAATAAAACACATTGTAGGGGCATGGCAGGATATCAGTGAAGAAATAAAATTGAGGCAGGAATCCGACTATCGCTTACAACAAATCATCCAAGCCGACAAATTGGCTGCTTTAGGTCAAGTTGTAGCCGGTGTGGCTCATGAAATTAATAACCCCAACAGTTTTATCACTTACAATATTCCAATCCTTGAAGAAACGTGGCATATTTTTGAGCCTATTTTAAAGGAATACGGCAACCGTCATCCTGACTGGCGTAATAGTAATATGACATTATCCGAGCTGTGTGAGGATATGGGAGCGATTATTAAGGCAATAAAAATCGGGTCAGACAGGATCACCAGGGTGGTAGACAATCTTAAAGAGTTTGCGCGAGCTGATGCAGGCGAAGCTTTTAAACCCGTTAATATTAATGAAGTGGTGGAAAAAACGATGCTGATTGTTGGAGGGCAGGTCCGCAAATCAGCAGTGGATATTCAAATCAATCTGTTGGATGAATTACCTCTTGTTAATGGCCATTTTCAGAAACTTGAACAGGTTGTAGCAAATATTCTGGTAAATGCCGCACAGGCTATTCCAAATCGTGAAAAAGGCAAAATTATAATAAATACGCGCTATTTGAAACATCCTGATTGTATACTCATTGAAGTGGAGGACAATGGCATGGGGATGAAAACGGATGTTTTGGATCGTATATTCGAGCCATTTTTTACCAGTCGGCGCAATTCAGGAGGAACCGGTCTTGGTCTCTCAGTTTCCTATGGTCTTATTCAGGAACATAAAGGTAAAATCTGTGTACACTCAAAAATAGGAATCGGCAGTCGGTTCATGATTTTTCTTCCGGTGGAAAATGCCCTGAAAACCGAACTTCGCCCGGCAATACTTTGTGTTGACGATGATTTCATGATGCTTGATATGATCAGGACACTTTTTGTGGAAGTTAAAGATATGGTGTTTGAAAGCACGAGCAATCCGGAAAGCGTTTTATCTTATCTGGAAGAACATCCGGAGGTTGATATCGTTATATCGGATATTGTCATGCCGGGTATCAATGGTTGGGATCTTTTATCGAAAATAAAGGACAGGTTTCCCCTGATATCGGTAATACTTTATTCGGGCAATAAAGATGTTCTCATGAGCCGGCCGGAAGGTGTTCCCGAACCGGATCACCTGTTGGAAAAACCTTTTGATATCAATAAACTCCTTAACATTATCTATACTACTGACAGGCAGCGACTATGAAAATTCTTGTTGTGGATGATGAACAGGTGGCGTTGACATCTATCAGGAGAGTTTTCAGGCACCATGGATATAACCAGGTAAATACATGTGATAACGGAAAAGATGCCATAGAGCTTATTAAGGCAAAGGGTTATGATATCGTATTGCTGGATTTGCTCATGCCCGGACTCGGTGGTATGGAAGTTTTGACTTCGACAAAACCCTTTAGCCAAGAAACCGAGTTTATTATGCTGACAGCAGTTGATGATCTTGCTACAGCGGTTTCAGCCATTAGAAATGGCGCATATGATTATCTAATTAAAACCGTAGATCCGCATCGACTTATTCTTTCAGTGGAAAGAGCCTATGAACACAAGGGCCTTTTAGCAGGACTCGCTGGTAACCTGGCACACAGAAACAAAGAAGTGCCCAAAATTTTTTCTGAAATTATCACCCAGTCTCCCAGGATGATTGAGTTGTTATCCTTTGCTCAGGTTATGGCCAAAAGCGGTAATCCGATTATTGTTACAGGAGAGTCCGGTACAGGTAAGGAGCTTTTGGCAAGGGGCATCCACCGGGGGGGGCCCTGCCCGGATGGTCCTTTTGTTCCTGTAAACGTGTCATCAATTCCCGAATCCTTGTTTGAAAGCCAGTTTTTCGGTCATGTCAAAGGTTCATTTACAGGAGCCCAGACCGATCATCCAGGCTTTTTTCGCCAGGCACATGGCGGAACCCTGTTTTTAGATGAAATCGGTGAACTCCCTTTTAACCTTCAGGCTAAGCTTTTAAGAGTTTTGGAGGATAAAATCATCACACCTATTGGAGAAACCAGGTCAAATTCCGTATCCGTCAGAATTGTCTCTGCCACCAACCAGGATTTAAATAAAGGTTGCCGGGAAGGAACTTTTCGCTTAGACCTTTTTTACCGTCTGAAATCAGCCAATATTCATCTTCCGCCTCTCAGGGAAAGGGAAGGTGATCTGTTGCTTCTGGCAAATTATTTTCTCAAAAGCGCATGCCAACGCCATCAGAAAAGCATTAATGGATTTCATCCGGATACCATGAAATTTTTAACACAAAAAGATTACCCTGGAAATATTCGTGAACTGGCACAAGTTGTTGAAAATGCTGTTTTATTAACTGAAACCGACCAGATTCTCCCCCACACCCTTGGAGGGATATCTATGCCGGGCAATCTCTTTGACCGTCAGTTATGTACGCTTAAAGAAGACGCAGATATACAGCTGGTTTATGTGCTGAAAAATACCAATGGTGATCGTCGAAAGGCAGCCGGTATTTTAGGTATTTCAATGCGTCAGGTGCAGCGAAGAGTTGCTCTCCTCAATCAACAACCCCACTGGAAAAAGATTATAGATGACATTTAGGTCATAAGGCGGCGACGTTAATGTCGTTCGTGCTTTTTTGCATAATAAATCCGTTGGTTAATATACAGATATTTTATATGGAGCATGCCGGTGTAAACAAACGACGACACTTAAGTCGTATTCAGGGCAAGGCTTCTTGCAAGTAACTCCCCACAAGTCCCCCTTTGAAAAGGAGGATTTAGCGGGATTTTAAAATGGCATCAGTTTGTCGAATTCCCCCGGCTTCCTTTTTCAAAGGGGGGAGCAGTTTTTTTAAATCACATCTTATTTTTATTAATATTTATGGCACAACTATTGCTTAATAAAAAAGCGAGCGGATATACGGACCAAGCATATCGGGACCAACTTCTTTCCCGAAAATACTTTCCAGAGTCCTGTATCCATTCGTTTCAGGGCCGGGAGATATTTTCCCACCAACCTCACCTCCCTCCCCCTTCAGGTGACAGATCCCGGCCTTGAAACATTTTAATTTTTTACTTTGAAAAAATTAATTCGGATTAAGAGAAAAAAAGTGGGGGAAAAATAACCTAAAAATCTTGTCGATTTTGCTTTAATCAATAATATGAAAATTACCAAAAAAAGATATGTGGCAGCGGATATCAAAAGTATTCTCATCGTCGATGACGAACCTGAGTTTATCAAAACCGTTCATCGTCACTTAAAAAGAGAAGGTTTTACTCTGTATTCAGCTTCTGATGGCTTAGAAGCCAGGGAAAAAATTGAGCAAAATTTAAAAGAAGGCAATCTGATTCAGGTGGTTATAACGGATATCTTTATGCCTCGAATGGATGGCATACAATTAATGAAGTGGGTTAAGGATTTCCATCCGGAAATATCCTTGCTGGCCGTTTCCGGATTTGCGGAAACAATTATTGCCCGCAAAATAATTCGTCCTGAAATGGATGAATATTGTCAGAAACCTTTTACACCAAATAAAATGATGGTGCTTTTGGATAGTATTCATAATAAACGTCAAATCCAGGGTTGCAACTCCATGATAAAGATTTAATTTCTAAATTTATATGCTGAAATTTTCTAAGGTAGTTTTTAATGTGGATGTAACAAGGATTGAGAAAAAAATATGGAACAAACAGATTATTATAAAATACTGGGTATCGCAAAAGAAGCATCTCCTAAACGAATCAAGGAAGCTTATCGTGAATTGGCTCTGAAATATCATCCTGACCGCAACAGAGATAATCCCGAAAATATTGAAAAGATGAAACTCGTTAACGAAGCATACGCCGTATTGTCGAACCCTTCAAAACGAAAGGAATATGATTCTTTTAAAGAACGATTCGGAACAGGTGCTTACTCACAGTTCAGACACTCCTATTCAGAACATGATATTTTTAGTGGCTCGGATATACTTCGTGTCTTTGAGGAAATAGCAAAAGCATTCAATTTAAGGGGATACGATGAAATCTTCAAAGAGTTTTATGGCTCCGGTTACCAAAAATTTGAATTCAAACAGCCTGGCGTTCATGTCAGAGGGTTTGTTTTTACGGGAGCCTTTGGATCAAAAAAAAACAGCGATCAGAAAATTTCAGGCCCGGGGCCTATCGGAAAATTATCACGTTTTATGTTTAAAAAGCTGACTGGAGCGGAAATCCCCCAGGATGGCTCAGATCTTCATGATTCGATCGATATTTCTCCGGAATTGGCCGGGGAGGGAGGGCCATATGCGTATTTTCATAACCGGAAATCTAAGAAACTGCTGGTAAAAATACCTCCCGGAGTTTATGAAGGACAGCGTATTCGCCTGTCGGCAATGGGTGAAGAAGGCAAAGGTGGCGGAAAACCCGGGGATTTGTACTTGAAAGTACGAATTCGTAAACCCTTGTTCAAAAAGATAAAGGACTTTTTAGCGGATTTAACAAAGTAAATTTCCGCAACTGCTTTTTTTATGTCCTGACAACCAATTTTCAAGCCTTTTTAAACCTTCCTGCGTGGACACACGAGGATAGTAACCCAAATCTTTTTTGGCGGCACTAATATCGAACCAGTGAGCTTTTGCGAGTTCATCGGCTACGAATCGTGTCATGGGAGGCTCTTTTTGAATATGAAGGAGTTTGAAAATGGTTTCAAAGCATGCTCCTGAGAAATATGCCGCGCGAGGTGAAATTGAACGTTTCACAGGGGGTAAGCCGCCGGCTTTCAAAATTGCATTGATCATTTCCCATAAAGGTACAGGCTCTGCCTGGCTTATAAAATAGATCCGCCCGGACAGTTCCGGATTGTCAGACAACCCTTGAGCGGCAAGAACATGGGCATCTGCGGCATTGTCAATGTAGGTGACATCCACCTTGTTCTTGCCATTTCCCACCTGAATTAATCGGTTGGCTTTACCCCTGGCAATTATTCTGGGAACCAGGTGATTATCCCTTGGTCCCCAGATAAGGTGGGGACGAAGGCATACGGTTCCAATTTTGGAGGAAACTTTTCTGACGGCTTTTTCGGCCATTGCCTTGGTTTTTGGATAGTATGCCGGATAATGATCAGGGTAGGGAACGGATTCATTAACCCCCTCCATTTCGGAACCATCAAAAACCACACTGGGTGAGCTGGTATGAATCAAATAAGAAACATCGCATTTAAGGCAGGCATCGATGATATTTTGCGTGCCAATGACATTCGGCTGATAAAATTTTTCAAATGTTCCCCATACTCCAGGTTTGGCTGCAACGTGAAATACAATTTCCATACCCCTTACTGCATTTTTAACAGCGTATTTATCGGCAATGTCTCCACAAATTTGGTTAATTTTTAAACTTTCAAGTTCAGGGTAATGGTTTCTGCAAAAACTAAAAACATGATCGCCTCGTTCAACCAGACGTTCCACAACAGCCCGGCCCAAAAAACCGCCTCCGCCGGTGACCAGAACTTTTCGCGGTGTGCCTGTGGCTGATACTTTACCTTGATCTGTATCTGATGTCATCAAGCTAATGTGAGTTGCTCCCTCAGAATGACAGGCAAAAGGGTTATTTCCCCGACCTTGAATTATTTTTCCACCTTACCTTCAGCCCATTCAGCTATTTTTTCCCGAAAAATTTTTGAATTGTGGCGTATATCCACAGGGAGTTTTTTCTTGAACAAAACGGTATCGATAATTTCTGCCAGCGGGTTTTCTCTGGCCATGGTCAAAAGCTCATGAGTGAGCGTTTCCTTATCTTTTCCCGGATCATTTTCTTCAAGCTCGATGACTATTACCGGTTTTTGACTGGGTGGAGTCCCCAAACCAACAAGTGCACTTCGCATCACTCGCGGATGGTTATTAAAAATGGCTTCGCAGGGAATAGAATATAACGTACCGTTTTCCGTAATGACTCTATGGTCTTTTCGTCCGCAAAACCAAACCCGGCCGTTCTTATCCAGCCATCCCAAATCTCCCATACGGTGCCAGAAATCATCGCCGTCCATAATTTTTGCCAATTCGGTCGACTCAGGGCGATTATAATATTCTCTTGTTACCAGGTCTCCTTTAACAATGATTTCGCCGATATCACCCTGGGGTGTTTCCAACTCATCATTCCATTCACTAATAGGTTCATCAGTAACTTTTATAAGGCGAACCTCGATTCCTTCCAAAGGACGTCCTATACAGTTGCCGTATCCCTGTTCGCTAAGTTGCCTGGTACCGGACAGAATTTCGTGGCTTCCGATTGAAATCACCGGTACCGCCTCAGTGGCCCCATAGGGTGTATGAATTTCAGTATCTTCATTGAGCATGGTTGAAAACTGTTCGATATTTGACGGGTGGACAGGGGCGCCGGCGGAAACCACCCGCTTTAAAGACGGAAGTTTAATATTGTGAAATTTTCCATACCTGCCCACTCGATTTAACAGAGCAGGGGAGGCGAACATGTTGGTTACCCCATGGTCCAGTATCGGTTCGATAATACTTTCAGGATTGACCATTGCCGGTTTGGTAGGGTCCATGTCCGGGATGACGGCGGTCATGCCGAGCGCGGGGTCGAAAAGCGCAAAAAGCGGAAAAGTCGGAAGATCTACTTCTTCAGGCATGATTTGAAAATGATTCCGGATATGACGAATTTGTGCTTCAAAATTTCCGTGGGTGTAAACAACACCTTTAGCAGGTCCGGTGCTTCCGGTAGTGAAAAGAATTGCCGCAACATCATCCCGCAACGTGTCTGCTGTTTGAAAAGGTTTCCAGGGAGAAACACGCAGCTGGTGTAATTTGTGGCCTCCCCAGAACCATCTTCTACCAACTGTTACATATGTTTGAATCGATTTGAAATATTTGGGGAATATTTTCCTCAACAGATGGGCTTTTGCCATGCCGATAAACACTCGAGGTTCACTTTCCTGCAGACATCGAAGCATGCCGTTAATTCCCATTCCCGGATCTACAATTACCGGGATCGCTCCAACTCTAAACAGCGCAAAAGTGATTGTAAAAAAGTCAGGACCCGGTCTGACCATCAAGACAGTTTTGTCCCCACGACTTATGCCTGCCAGTGTCATTCCGGTAGCAAGCATGTCCGTCTGTTTTTCCAACTGCAGGAAAGTCAGATGGGCATATGCACGGTGGCCGTTATTATCCCTGGTTACAGGGTATACAACTGCACGCTTGTAAGGATGAATTTTTGACTTTTGGTTCAGAAGCGTCGAAATATTGACAACGGTTTCTTCTGAATAAGTATCGACTGGTTGTTGATCTATTTTGTCCATGATCGCTTTATCTTAGAAATTGATTGACATATTTTAAAATGATTTCAGGTATATCCTCAAGAATATAATGACCTGCGTGGGAAAACTGATATACCTGAGCATCAGGAAATTGCTGCCGCCACCGCAAGAGAAAATCTTTGTCAAACACAAAATCTTTCATACCCCAGCATATCAGCATGGGTTTTTCCCTTAACCGAAACAAATTTCTTTCCGTATTGCTTACCACAGAATAGCTGAAATCGGAAGGGATAAGAGGAATATCCTGTACAAATTTTAAAATGGCAAGACGATTTTTAGGGCTATTGTAAGGAGCAATCAATGCCCTTTTTATTTTTTTGTCAATTCCTTTATTGGTGGCCATATACAAGGCGGCTATCGCAAAAAGATTGAAATTTAAAATAGCGGGCTTGGCAATGAAGGTCAGGTTTCGGGCTATTTGCAACCGAATTGGAAGTTTTTTTTTCTTTGGTAAAAAAAAGGAGGCCGTGTTTAAAATTATCAGGCGCTTGATTTGTTCAGGATGCCTCACTGCATAAGCCATACCGATCATACCGCCCCAATCGTGCAAAATCAGAGTTATATCTTTTTTGATTTTAAGTTGCTCAAGAAAAATGCCTAAATCTTCCACCCGGCTTTTCAGCCTGAAATCATATTGGGATTCATTGGGTTTTGCAGACAATCCGCATCCGATATGATCCGGTACCAAACATCGGAATTCGGATGATAACCCATTGACCAGAGAACGAAAATAAAATGACCAGGTCGGGTTTCCATGAAGCATCACCAAAGCCTCGCCGGAACCCTCATCCAGATAGTGATAATCAAGTCCCCGGATCTTCATGAAATGAGAAGAAAACGGATAGAGCTTTTTGAAGATCTTTGTTTTGAAGAATTGATGATATGACATATTTTTTTACCAGTCCACGCCGAGCATAAGGCAATTGAGGCCGCTTCCGATACCAAAAAATCCCACAAAATCACCTTTTTCCAGAAACTCCCGCTCGGATGCTATAGCCGCTGTAATCGGAAGCGAGACAGTACCGATATTGCCCAAAAAACGATAGGTGGTGAAATCTTTTTCCGCAGAAATACCCAGTGAATCCAGAATCGTTTTCTGGTGTGCGGAACCCACCTGGTGGCATATGACCTTATGGGGTTTATTATCGGATAATTGTAATGCATTTTTGAAAGCCTTGTAAGTTTCCATTCCTAGTGCGACGCCATGTTTAAGCACACCCACGGAGTCTGTTTCCATGACCACCGGGAAACTCGCGGGAATTCCCGTATCCGGTCCCCATCGGCACAACCGATGATGTTCAGTGGCATTTCTGACTACTCCCCCTACCAGACGATGACCCTTATGGGAAAGTTTTTGATCCGTCATCAACAGGGCAACAGCTCCGGAGCCGCCGGTCAGTGTCGCTAATGACTTTTTGAAATGGTGCATATTCGGTTCTTGCAAAAGCCGTTCAATGGTTAATTCAACTATCTGTCTTGATGATTCACAGGAAACAATCAGACCGGCTTGAATCTGACCCAATTCAATGGCGTTGGCCACCTGTATGATTGCGTTTAACACCCCCAAACAGGCGTTGGAAATGTCATAAATCTGCGTATGGGGCGCCAATCCCAGTTCACTTGCAACTGCACAAGCGGTAGCCGGCTCAAGGTTGTCCCGGCAAACACCGGCATAAATCAGCATGCCGATTTGCAAAGGAGCAATATTGGCGATTTCCAGAACCTTTTTGCCGGCCATGGAAGCACCTTGATACATCCTGAAATTACGGTCCCAGAATCTTCGTTCATGAATTCCGGTGATAGCTTCCAATTGCCCGGCCTGAATATGAAGCAATTCGTATAATGGGCTCAGTTTTAATTCCAGGTCCTCGGATGTCACCACGTTCGGCGCCAACTCATAGCCAAATGCATCAATAAAAACTTTCGAGTATGTTAATGAAAAGTCGTTCATGCAGCTCTCCGCACGCTCGATAACCGGATACCAAAATTATCCATTTTATAGATCACAAGGCCGTCTACTTTCAAGTATCCATTTGCCGTCATCATTGGATATGGATTTTCCTGAATGTTGGTGATGATTGCTTCCACACAAATGGTTTTGTTTTTTGGTATAATCTGCCCGCGATAGCTCCAGGTGTGCGCTTTATCAATCATCAGCTCGAAAATATGGGAATTGCGCATTTTTTTCCAGCGTTTAACGGCCGCGAATTTTAAAAGTTGGAAAAAAGATTCGATTCCCAAGCTTCCGGGGCATACAGGATCCTGATAAAAATGGGCTTTGAAAAACCACTCATCAGGATCGACATGTTTGACCCCGCGAATAAATCCCAACCCATGAGGTCCGCCGTCCGGAATAAATATTTCGATTTTGTCGATCATCAAAAGAGCCTTGGCAGGTAATGAAAGGCAAGTTGCCGAATCCGACCTGGGATCGTCCGGGAAAAAAGGAGCATCCACAGGAAGATTTTCGCTGACAGCCCTTTTTAATTCGTCATCCGAGGGAACATAAACTGTTTTTTCAGCTTCTCTGATACCGACCTGCTGATCTAAGGCATCGGAAGTAAAAAAACCGAAGTAGGTATCCCCTTCGTATATGGTGCGGTTGTTCTGGATGACTTTAAAATCGAAATATTCAATAATCATATCACCGGCCTCAGAGACTTTACTCACGCGGCTTTTCATGGTAAGGGGGCCGTTTTCCGGAAATACGTCTCGCAGCAGTGTTGCCTGGCCCCCGAGATTTCTGAATTTCAGATCGTGGCTGCTTTTCAAAGCCGAACCTGCGTATGCGGCAAGCCATCCGCAGGGTTGAAGCGCAATCTCCAGAAGCACGCAAAACGGAAGGGATGATGTTCGGTTGGCTTTATAGTACCAGGCATCCAACGGCATATCATATTCAGCCTCAATCCATCCGTCTGGTTTTAAAACCCAGGGTTCGGGTTTAACATGTACCACTCGATCCATAAAAGAATAAGGAGGTCCCGGAAGTCTGGCGATTTTTCGGTCATTGTCAAAAACTTCATAGGGCTTTCCAAAAGCCTCCGAAGGCTTTCCCACGGCAAAAGCAATTATACTGTTCCGGTCGTATAGGACCTGTTTTGCTGCAATAGTATCATGTGTTGATTTTTTAACTTTTTGATTCCATATCCGATCAATGTCTTCTTTTGTTGCCCCGGTCATTTTCAAGCTCATGTTTTTGAAAAATACAATAGGGCAACCATCTGCGTACATGAGTGCATCGGCAATCGCATAAGGTTCCGGAGAAAATCCGATTTCTTTCAAAAAGATTTCATAAATAACATGGTGTGTTTTCGGGGTGACAGGTCCCCGGCATTTCAATCGGCTTTTGACACCCACTACGGGTTCATAGCAGACTCCTGACTTGTCGGTTATCCACCCCATTCGCTGAAGAAACACTCTCAGGGTGTGGGCACAACATTCATACATTAGGGTACCGGGCATGACCATATCATCCATGAAATGGCACGTTAGAAACCAGTCATCCGGATAAATATCAGCTTCGGCCCGGATTGCCCCCAGCTTGTATCGTCCTCCTTCAGGATCAAGGCTTAATACACGATGGATCAATTTCATTCTTTCGCCTGGAAGCCTTAGAGATTGGCTTAACGCTTTTCCGTGAAACTGAGGTCCGAAACATCCGGAAAGATCTCCGTTTCTTAAGGCATCGACCTGATGTTCGTTATAGCTCTCAGTCCCTTGGGGAAAACTTGTGTATGGTTTGTAGTTTTGAGAAACTTTGCCCGGCAAATCCTCTGTTTCTTCTTTTTTTAAAATAATGCCGCCTGAGTTTTCAATTTCATTTCCGGTGAAAAAACCCGCACATCCCTCTGTCATGGTAATTAAGTGCTCTTTTCCGATGTAACCATCAAAGTGAAAAAAGAAAAGATAGGTGTCCCCCTGGCGAACGAACTTTTCTATTTCAATCTCATATCTTACGGTATCACCAGGTTGTGGAAGACCACGACTGAATTTAACCACCGCATCCAGCAGCCGATAAGTTCTTTTCCCTTTGACTTTAAGATCGATTCCCAGGTAGGAACAAAGAAAAAGGTCGGCCTGCCCGGCTTCCACAGAAATGCAAACCGGAGCCCGGCCACCATCCAGGTACCACGCTCCTGGAATCACGTCATGTTCAGTGATGACTTTTCCTGATGTCAGCGAGCCTTTTTCACCCTCAACTGTGAGAATTCTGTCCACCAGCATCAAAGGTTCATCCGGAAGGCGTACTCTTGTCGAATAAGTGTCCACTTCGGCAAATTCAGGTCCCAGAACATTGGCCAATGATCCGACGGCAAATTCCATGCACATTTCTCTGTCATATGCGAAGGGAAATTCAGGTGGTGACGGTTTTATATCATCTAATGGTTCAAAGACCGGCATTCCTAATCGAATCAAAACTTCCATTAGTCTGGACTGATGCCCAAAAGCCTCCGTGTAAGCCCGGCTGGATTCTATGGAAAAGTTAAGGAAACTCTGATGAGCCTCTGCCGTGGTTTCGGATGCTTCTGTCACAGAATGCATCAGGTCGGAAAAGGGTTCATGAATCAGATTGTTTTTTTCATAATGCGTATTTATTTCATAAGTACCCAAATCCGGCGGTTGTTTATTCTCTTTTTGGATATCCGGAATAAAAGGGCTATATGGCTTTCCTCCCACCGGGACAAGGACAATGTTTTGATGCACAACCGCCTCTTGTGGGTTCAATTTATAAGGATAGGCATCGGTTCCATAGAGCTTTTCCAGGTTTACGAAAACTCGCTCGGCAACCAGTGTCCCTAAACACTTGAGAACTGTTAAGTATTCATCCTCGCCACGCACCGAAGCCGAAATCGATAAATGCGGACGGTCATTGAGGATGGTGCGGATCATTCTTGTGCAGGAAGCATGAGGCCCCATTTCCATAAAAATCCGAACACCATCTTCGTAGGCCTGGTTAATAGTGGTGGGAAAATCAAAGCCCGAAAGGGCTTGTTTCAGGATTGACTCGGCGGTATTTTCAGAGTCAATATAATAAGTGTTGCCATTAGCGCAGCTGTAAAAACGAATATTTTCCAGGGCCTTGGTGGGAAACACATGAAGGGCCTTATAGGCTTCGGCAACAGGAAGAGCAGCATCGCAATGCACGGTAACAACACCTTCCAGGAAAATCGCTTCACATCCAAGTGTTTTAATAGTCTTGTCCACATCTTCTGCTTTTCCACCGATCACACATTCATATGGCGTATTCACAATTAAAAGCCTGGCATAAGGAATATTCCTTATTATACTTTTAACCGTGTCTGCGGGCCGATTCACCATGGCAACTCGCCACTCGAACGCCTCATGGTTTGAAATATTCCATGCTTTTCGGGCGGATTTGCATTCTCCCGCAAGAAATTTGGAAAATAAGTTCGTATTTTTCATCCGGTGAAGCATTTGTCCCCGGTCCGGCCACGCCTCAAAGGCAAAAAGTCCGGCCGATTCACCCAGGCTGTATCCGATAACCGATTCAGCTTCTATTCCGAATGCTCTGAAAAGATTGGTCATGACGCCGCCGTGCAGCACCTGGCCGAAAATCATGTGAAGCGTATCCGATTCAATATCATCAATGGCCTCGGACTCCCAATCCGGTCCCCACGATACACGCCAGGGAACATAGACATGCGGAATCATCTGAGTTTTTAATTCTTCAGTATCCGAATCCAATTGGCGGTAAATCTCAGGCCACTGAAGGCCGATTTCCCGCCCCATACCCAAAAAATGATTTCCGGAGCCCGGAAATACAAAGGCTATGGAAGCCGACGACTCTGGTGGTTCGGGAGTGTATGCAACAAGATTTCGACCGTTAAATTCTTTTTTCTCCTTTTTCTTTACGGCATTGGCGGCAACTTTGATTCCTTCGAGCAACTGAGAGGAGTTTCGCGCGATAATCGAAACCGCATGGCGCTGCTTCGGATTCAAACCATAGGTTTGAAACCAGTCGACAGCATAACGCTCGAAAATTTCTTCTTTAACCAAGTCATGGTTCGAAATAAATTCTTTGAGGGAAACCAATTGATTTAATAACATATTTTTATTGTCGGCAGTCACACAAAAAAGGCCGGCCTCTTTCAGTCCCATGGGCCGTTTTCGTTCCCTTTTCATCTGTTCGAGAACCGGCTGGAGAACATCATGGTTACCCTGACTTTCCAGACCTTCTAAAACCACATGCATGCATGTCTCATCACAGGTTATCAGTCCCGTGCAGGCAATTCTCGGCCCGTCCTTGCGATTTCTAGCCCAGTATTGTCCGAAGGCGGGCATATGAAAGGATCCTTTTTTCCAAAAAGAAGATTCTGCCTGCTCAAAGTTTTTTAAAGGCGGAATGATTTCATGATAAAGACATAGACAGGTTTTCACTACCGAGGCCAGACCCGAGGCTGCTCCTGTATGTCCGATATTGGGAGTGACGGCTCCGATGGCACAGGCATCATGACGCAAACGATCATCAAAAAATGAGTTAAGAGCCTCAACCTCTCTTGAATCGTCAGAGGGATTTCCAGTTCCAAGAGTTTCAAAATAGCTGACACGATCAGGTGTGATCTTTGCATCTGAAAATGAGGCACTCAGGGAGCGAACATAAGTGCTGATATCGGAAGAATCAGAGCTGCTTTTTCCCGAATAACCGAACCCATCGATAACGGCATAAATGCGATTCCCGTCGGCCAGCGCTTCATCAAGGCGTTTCAACACCAATGCAGCGGCCCCATCGCCTGGTAAAGATCCATCGGCCCGGCAATCAAAAGAATGAATTTTTCCACTTTTTGACCATGGCCTGATCAGGTGATTTGAAATAACATTTCGGACATCTCCGGCCAAATCGACAGCCCCCACCAGAACTGAATCGGTCTCGAAACGCTGCAAAGAACGAACCCCAATTTCCAGTGCTCGCAGTCCCGAAGCTTCTTCCTGAGAAACCACGAAACTGGGCCCCCCAAAACCGAATTCCTTAGCGATTCTGCTCGCTACGATGCCTCCAAGAGCACCCAATGTTCGCGTAGCGGTCAGGGGAGGGGATATGCTGTCTTTTAAAGATTTAAGCCAATCCTCGGTTTGTTGGTTATCAAGACTGATATTTGCTTTAATTTTAAATTTGTCAATCTCGTTTTCAAGGTTCCATCGGAGATGAAAATTTGTGGCTTCAAAATCGAAAGAAATACCAATGATTGTTCCCATACCGGGTCGCATTTTTCGCAACGGGAAACCCGCATCTGCAAGAGCTTGCGCAGCCACTTTAAGCATTAAAAGTTGTTGGGGCAGGATATCCGGAATTTCATTGGGCGGAATTCGAAAATCACCTACTGAAATATCAATATTTTTTAAATAGTTTCCATCAGGACCAAATCCGTCCAACAGATTGTCCACTGTTGTATCAGCCCCTCGCCATCTATTTATTGGACGTTTGATGATTGCTGTTTCTCCCCTGAAAATCATTTCCTGGAATTGTCGCAAGCAAGAGCAATTTCCAAAATTGACAGACATACCCACTACGGCCACTTTTGGAACTTCATCATTGGAAAGAGTGACGTCGGAATTCTTTATCACGAGCTTTTGTTTAAAATCTTCGCTGATGAGCTCGCTACCGGAAAATTTTTCATGATGCTTTGTGTCATTTTTCGAAATTGTTTTTGAGAATTCCTCCAATAGAAAATGCGCATTGATTCCACCAAAACCAAATGCGCTTACAGCCCCCCGCCGAGATTTCTCGGGAACTCTTTTTTCCCAGGCTGATGCTTGGGTTTGGACCCTGAAAGGGCCGTTTTTCAAAGGACTGTTTTCAGAAGCTTCTCTGAAATTTATCGAAGGCGGTAAAATTTTATGATGCAATCCCAGAACTGTTTTAATCAGCCCGGCAGCTCCTGCACCGGTTAACAAATGACCGATATTGGATTTTACAGATCCGATGACGCATTGCCCCGGAGCTGCGTCAATCATATTTTCCCAAATTGACATAAGGCTGGAAATTTCGATGGTATCTCCCACGGGAGTTCCTGCGCCGTGACATTCGATGAAATCCACTTCCGAAGGCAACCAATCGGCTGATTGGTAAGCCTTTTTCATGGCTCTGATCTGCCCTTCACTGTCAGGAGCCAGAAGATTGGAACTCATATCGTTTGAAAGCCCGATGCCCCGGATAACAGCATATATGGTATCTCCGTCGGAAACGGCATCTTCAAGTCGTTTCAGCACCACGATACCCGCTCCTTCTCCAACCACCAGGCCGTCGGCATTTTTGTCGAAAGGAGCACACCGACCCGAGGGAGATAATGCTTTCAATTGACTGAATCCAACCTGTGTGTACAAGCATTCAGGCCTTGATACTCCTCCGGCAAGCATGGCATCCGCTCTGAAGGATTGAAGTTCGTCACATGCAAGTTTGACTGCGTATAGCGATGACGCACAGGCCGCATCCAGTGTATAACTTCCACCGCCCAGTCCTAGCCCTTTAGCAAGCAAGGATGCCGGAAAACTGGTTACCCTTGCAGACAGGCAATCTTCAAAAGAAACGGACATTGATAAGGCTTGTTTGAAAAGGCGGGATTCAAATGCAGGTCCTAAAATGTTTCGGGTAAGCCTGGATGAACTGTCTGTAGGAAGTGCAATCGCAGCCAGGATCACTCCCATTCGGTTTTTGTCGAGGTTGGCTGTATTAAAATCGAAAAATGCGTCACGCCCTGCATGAAGGACAAAATGATAAAGCGGATCAAGTTGTGTGATCAGTTCAGGAGCAAGATCAAGTCCATTAAGGTCGAGTGAGAAATGATCCACAAAACAAGCTTTATTTGAGTAAGCCTTGTCCGGCATGGGTGTTGGATGATACATGGAATCTGTCGCTGCGATCCATCGTTCTTTGGGTACTTCGCGTACCATACGCTTACAATTAATGATGTTACGCCAGAACTCTTCTATATTTGACGCACCAGGAAACACCCCCCCCATTCCAACGATCGCTATGGGAACTTTTTTAAACATATCTTCCATAAAATTAGGGGAAAATTTCCAAATGATGGAGTTTTCCCCCGAATGTTATAAATAATACTTATTATGATTACACACCAATGCAACGTGTTATAGATACACAATAAATGCTGTCTTCGCAAGGGGCAAAATTAATTGTCTGATGAAAATGCAATGCCGGCCGAGGAAAGGACCACCAGGACAGATCCGACATTATGAACCACCGCTCCTGTTATCGGGCTTAAATATCCGCCGCCGCCTGCCAGTACGGCAATAAGGTTAAAACTCAGTCCCAGAACGATATTCACTTTTATGGTGAAAACCATCCGTTTTCCTAACTGAATCAGAAACGGAAGTTTGGATATATCATCATTCATCAAAGCAATATCTGCAGTTTCCAGAGCAACCTCGGTACCTTTTGCTCCCATGGCGATACCCACGTCGGCCATTGACAGAGCTGGGGCATCATTAATGCCATCTCCGATAAATATAACTTTTTTTCCGTTGTTTTCCGATTGAATCCTGCGAATAGCATCAAGTTTGTCCTTTGGCTGCATTGAGAATCCGTAATCAGTAGCGCCGGTTTGGTTGGCTATTGTTTTTACCGATTGCTCATGGTCTCCGGAGAGGATTCCAATTTTGGACACCCCGGCGTTTTTGAGGTTTTCGATGGTTTGTTTTGCGTCAGGCCTGATAGGATCGGATACGGCGATAAGTCCGATGGCAACATTGTCCTGGTATACAATCAGCGGCGTGGCCCCTTTTTTAAGAATTCGTTCGTGTTCTTTTTTTAAATCTTCGGGAAAAGAATTTGAATTATCGGAAATCAGAAAGTTTCCCACATGAATCTGGCATCCATCAACACAACCTTTGACACCTTTTCCAATTTCTGTCAGAAGATTTTCAGCGGAATCCACAGAAATGCGGGCATCCTGAGCAGCCTTCATCACAGCTTTTGCAAGAGGGTGCGTACTGTTTTGTTCTACGCATGCGGCTTGGCAGAGTACATGATGTTTTTCCACACCTTTAGTCGGGATGATTTCTTCGACGATCGGTTCTCCCATGGTTAAGGTGCCGGTTTTATCAAAAAGAATAACATCGGCATAAGCAACATTTTCGATGAACCGACCACCTTTGATCAAAACACCGCGGCGAGCGGCCTTTGAAATGGCAGCAACCACAGCGGTTGGAGCTGCCAGGATCAACGCGCATGGGCAGCCAACGATTAATACGGTTATAGCTCTGTGGATTTCCCCGGTCAAAAACCATGTAATCACTGAGCAGAAAAGAATTGTCGGTGTAAACCATTGGGCATACCGGTCGATCAGGGCAATGGATTCGGGATGATGTTTTTCGGCTTCGGTGATAAGTGCGATGACCTTTCCCAGGGTGGACTCTTTGCCGACACGTGTTGCTTTTATTTGAATGACACCGTTTTGATTCAATGTGCCGGAGTAGACTTCATCGCCGATTGTCTTTTCAATCGGGATCGGTTCCCCTGTAATGGAGGACTCGTCTACGGAAGCTATCCCACTTGTGATAACAGCGTCTACAGGAATCAGTTCTCCTGGACGAATCAATAATATATTATCAGGGAAAATCTCCGACACTGGTTTTCGGATGCTTTTGCCGTTGTCAATAACTGTTGCCTCTTTGGGAGTCATTTCAACAAGGGATTGAATCTGCCTTCTTGCAGTGGCGGCAGTGGCTTCTTCAATCAAAGATCCAAGAACCATTACAAAACTAATCACAGCCGCACTAAGAAACTCTCCCATTGCCAGGCTTGCCAGAATCGCCAGGCTCACCAGTTCATCCACATTGATTTTTTTTTCAATCAATCCGGAAATGGCACCACGGATAATCGGAAATCCGTTAATTGCAACGGATGTGAGAATAAAAAACTTACCCCATAAAGGTAAAACACCATTTCCATATTCCAGCAAAAAACCCGCCAGAACAAGAAATCCGCCGATACAAACGCGGGCAATATCCTTGATGCCAAATAGCTCTCTATAGGTATCCAGCCTGGAAAAACGTCCGATCAATTACTGTTTCCTTTCAATGCTCGAACATCCTTCTGCATGATCGCAGCCATTGCATCCGCACCCACAATCGCCATCACGATAAATTACAAAAATTTTCCGTAAAAATCCCGCTACAGCCAAAAAAACGATAATTATCACCAATATATTTTCCATTTCAAGCTCCTGCAAGTTATCTGCATACTAATATCAGAAAAAAAGACCGAGTTGGTACACAGTGACAGCCAGAATAAAAGCCGCTGCGGTGTTGAATATCATCGAAAAAGCTCCCCATTTCCATGAGCCGGACTCACGACAAATACAGACTACTGATATAAAACAGGGCGAATAAAACATGATAAAGACAATCAGGCTAATGGCTGTCAGGGAATCAAACCCCTGAGCTGACCGGAGTCTGGTGGAAAGACGACCGTCTTCTTCCATATCGGCATTTCCTAAAGAATATGCGGTGCCCATGGTTGAAATGATAACTTCCTTGGCGGCCACTCCTCCGACAAGCGCAATGTTGACACGCCAATCAAATCCAGCATAAACGGAGAGCTTTTCAAAAGCCGTTCCGATTTTACCAGCCACAGAATGTTTTAGAGCCTCCCCGGCTTCACGGGAATCGATTAAGTTCAGCTGTTCCTGAAGATTTAAGGCTGCTGCCGAAAAATTTCCTGTTTCACCACCCATGGAAAGTTCATGGATAATATCCGGTGCAAATCCGGATATTGTTTGCTGTTTTTGCATTTCAAAAGCTTGCTGGGTTGCGGCAGGAAGCTGAGGGTAGCTCATCATTGCCCATAAAATGACTGAAATGGCCAATATGACAGGACCTGCTTTTTTTAAATACTGCCAGGTTCTTTCCCACATGTGAATGATCAGGCCTTTCGGGGTAGGAAGGTGGTATGGAGGAAGCTCCATGACAAAAGGGGCAGCTTCACCGGGTAAAATGGTGGATCGAAACAAGCGGGCTGCAAAAAGGGCAACCAACCATGCGGCGATAGTAACCAGAACCATGACCGTTGTTTTGTAATTGGCAAAAAATGCTGCAATCAGGACAGCGAAAACCGGAAGTTTGGCTCCGCAATTCATAAAGGGAAGCGTCAGCATTGTAGCCAGGCGCTCTTTGGGCGATTTAAGAGTTCTGGTGGCCATAATCCCCGGAACTGCGCAACCTCCGGCAATACCTCCGGAAATAATGTATGCCACTACTGAATTTCCATGAAGCCCGAAAAACCTGAAAATCCGGTCAAGCATGAACGCAACTCTTGCAAGATATCCTGAATCCTCCAAAATGGCGATTCCGAGAAACATGAGCATAATCAGTGGAACAAAACTGAATACCCCGCCTGCTCCGTCAATAATACCGGAAATCAGTAACGATTTGAGAGGTCCCTCTGATAGACCCGCGTCGGCCACTTGTCTGATATATTCGAAAGCTTTTTCGAGCCATTCCACCGGAGCCTGGCTGAAAGTAAAAGTAAAATGATAAAGTCCGAGAAGTGCGGCGGCAAGGAACACCGGACCAAATATCCGGTGAGTCAACACCCGGTCGAGCCGGTCTGAAAAATAAAATGGTTTGCGGGCTGAATCGGTTTGCACCACACCTTGTGCGATCAATGATCGGATAAACCCGTACCGGTATTCTCCGATAATCGCTTCCGCAGTTGTATCCATAGACCTTTCAAGATGGTTCGAAAGGTCATGGGATATCTCTTCAAGCACGGCTGAAAGATCAGGGTTGTGTCGCCTTCCAAGTTTTTTAACCTGATCGTCTCCTTCCAGATATTTAAGGGCAAGCCATCGTGATGGAAGATCATCAGTCAAAAAACCATTGCGCTCAATCATTTCCTGCATTTTTGAAAGTGCCTGATCGATATCCGCGCCATAAGAAATTTTCAGAGGCTTTGTGTTCGATAGTTTTTCAGAAAGCTTTGCGGCCGATTGCATCAACAATTCTTTTCCGGCCCCGGATCTCGCCACCATTGGAATTACCGGTACATTCAGAAATGTAGAAAGCTTTTGCGTATCCACCAGAATTCCTCGCCCCTTGGCCACATCCATCATATTCAGTGCAATGCACATGGGAAAACCCATCTCCAGAAATTGAAGCGTCAAAAAGAGATTACGCTCCAGGTTGGAGGCATCAATGATGTTGATGATCATGGAGGGTTTTTCAATGACAAGAAAATCTCTGGCTACGGTTTCTTCAAGTGAATAAGGTGATAAGGAATAAGTGCCGGGAAGATCCACAATGTGAAATTTCTGGTCTTTGAATACGCACATTCCCTGTTTTTTTTCCACAGTCACTCCCGGGTAATTTCCAACATGTTGGTGAGCCCCTGTAAGCAGGTTAAAAAGAGTGGTTTTTCCGGAATTAGGGTTTCCGGCTAATGCAATGGTGGTTTCCATGGGTCTAAGTTACCTCTACAAAAATAAAGTCAGCTTCGTTATTTCGAAGGGTCAATGTAAAATCCATAATTTTTATGGCCACGGGATCTCGTAATGGGGCATGCCCCTGAATCTGAATGGTTGCCCCGGGAACAAGTCCCATATCACGAATTCGTCGTCCCAGTTCTCCCGACGCCGTTACCCTGGCGACCTGGCCGGCCTGTCCCTTGCTCATTTGTCGCATGCATATCCTGTTCATGTTCATCTCCTCTGTAAAAGAATTATTAGTACGATAAAGTTAGGTATACCAAACTAATAATTATGTCAACAACAAAATGGGGATACAAACAAAAAGTTTATTTTAACTTTTAATGTTTTGGAATATAATAAAAACAGGTATAATCAAGTGGGGCGATTGTGCCACTTGATTGACATCATTTTGGAAAAAACCATAGGCGCAGGATCGAAATCTTAAACAGTTTAATTAAAAAAGTTTTATCGGGGAAAAAAACATGATACAAATCACTGTCCGGGATTTGTCCGAGAGCATGCAGGATTATCTGGAGGCCATCCTGGCTATTCAGGAAAAAAATCAGGTGGCCAGAGTTAAAGATATTGCGGAAAAACTTGATATTTTAAAAGGATCAGTAACCGGAGCCTTGAAAAACCTGGCCGAAAAAGGGCTCATTAATTATGAACCATACAGTTTTATTACCCTGACCGAACAGGGGAAAGCTATCGCCGGGGAAATCACCCGCCGCCATCGGGTTATTCGGGATTTTCTGCAATGCATTCTTTTGATGGACCCTGAAGCCGCCGACCAAAATGCCTGCCGGATGGAACACGCCATGGATCGCGAGGCAGTGGATCGTCTTGTTGCTTTTATTGAATATATTTACAAGTGTCCCCGAACCGGGGCGGACTGGATTGATGGATTTGTCAGGTATTTTTCAGGAGTAAAAGAAAGTGAAGAAGACTGCCATGCCTGTCTTGAACGTTGCGTGCAAAAATACGAGAATAACCTGAAATGACAATTCGCCTGAATGAAAATTGAATATTTCGAAAAACCTTTAACTTTTCAAAAAAACAGCGATTATATATATCATAAGGAGATTTCGGATGACTGTAAAAAAAAACTGTGATCTTGACGGAAAAAAGGGATTGATTCTTGGAATTGCTAACGAGGATTCTATCGCCTATGGTTGTGCCAAGGCTTTTCGATCCCTGGGAGCCGATCTGGCGATTACCTATCTTAATATAAAAGCAAAGCCTTTTGTTGAACCTTTGGCAAAATCTTTGGATGCCCCTATTTTTGTGCCATGCGATGTTCGTGAAAAAGGCCAATTGGAAGCTGTCTTTGAAAGTATTAGCGAAAAATGGGGAACTCTGGATTTTGTAGTTCACTCCATCGCTTTTGCGCCTCGCGAGGACCTTCATGGCAGAGTCGTGGATTGTTCTCAGGAAGGTTTTTCATTGGCAATGGATGTTTCTTGCCATTCTTTTATAAGAGTGGCAAGGTTGGCCGAACCCCTAATGAAAAACGGGGGATCTTTATTTACCATGAGTTTTTATGGTGCGGAAAAGGTGGTTGAGCATTATAATTTGATGGGACCTGTGAAAGCGGCGCTTGAGGCATCCGTTCGTTATATGGCCCATGAACTTGGACCAAAAGGCATTCGGGTATACGCCATTTCCCCGGGACCGGTAAGAACCCGCGCTGCCTCTGGAATTGACAGATTTGACGAATTGATGAACAGAGCGGCTGAACGTGCGCCGGTAAACAAGCTTCTTTCCATTGATGATGTGGGTATGGCAACGGCAATGTTGGCTACGGACGCGGCAAAATTGATCACCGGGGTCACTCAGTATATTGATGGCGGATATCACATTCTGGGATGATTTTTTCATTTTATATGGCTTCAGGTAAGGCGGATTGATGAAAAGAATAGTGGGTTGTATTTTTTTGATAACCACCATGATTTTGGTGCCGGCAGGTTTGTTTGCGAATCAGGATGGTTTGTTGAAGGTGGGTGATTTGCTGCGAAGTCGGGTCGCTGTGGCCAATGATCACCGGGTGTTATTTGTTGCGGAAAATAAAATTCATTCAGTTGAATCGCTTGTGAGATTTTATGAGTTACGCGACTTTGAACCTGCATGGACCATACAAGGGGAACCTAGGGATTATGTAAAAGCATTTTTGACGGTATTAGGCGCGGCAGATCAACACGGGCTTCGTCCGGAGATCTATCATATCCGGACCATCGGTAAAATTCTGGGAAATTTGGAAGCGATCGCGCAGATCAAATCTGATTCAGATATTTATCTGTTAGCGGACCTGGATATGCTTTTGACTGACGCGTTTTTAACATATGGATCTCATCTTCTTGCCGGTCAAGTAAACCCGGAAACTTTTGATCCTGAATGGATCGCCAATCGACGAGGCGCCGATATGGCGGCAATTTTACAATATGCACTCGATTTCGGAGCTATATATGAAACCCTGAGGTCACTTTGGCCAAAACATGAGGGGTATATTCGTCTTTACGAAACGTTTAACCAGTATCGTTTACTTATGGAAAACGGGGTCAAATGGCCTTTGGTAGCTGACGGGTTTAAGATGCAATTAGGTGATCGTCATGAGCGGGTGGCGATGCTTCGTGCACGATTAGCGGATGATCCCGAATTGCAAGCTGGATTCCTGGCTGGTGAAACCGATTTGTTTGATAAAAACCTGGAAATGGCGGTCATTGATTTCCAAAGCAGGCGCGGACTTGAGATGGATGGTATAGTGGGGCCGGCAACATTGGCGGCATTGAATACCTCCCTGGAAGAAAACGTGGAACGGATCAGATTAAACCTCGAGCGATGGCGATGGCTTCCCGAAGATTTGGGTATCCGCAATGTTCAGGTCAATATTGCGGATTTTAAGTTGAAAGTGATTGAACGGCAACATAACGTTCTGGAACTGAAAATTATTGTGGGAAAAGATTATCGACAAACCCCTGTATTCAGCGATAAAATATCCTACATTGTGTTAAATCCATCCTGGCACGTACCTCAAAGCATTGCCGTGAATGACAAGCTGCCCCTGATAAAAAAAAATCCGGGATATCTTGCTCAGCAAAAGATGCGCTTATTTTCCAGTTGGAGATCCGATGCAAAGGAACTCAATCCGTATCATATCGATTGGAGAAAAGTGACGGAGTCAAACTTTTCATACAGACTTCGCCAGGAACCTGGTCCCAATAATGCCCTGGGTCGTATAAAGTTCATGTTTCCCAATCGTTTTAATGTCTATCTGCATGATACGCCATCCCGTGAACTTTTTAACAGATCCAACCGGACATTCAGTTCAGGATGTATCCGGGTACAAAACCCCGAGGAACTGGCGCTGTATCTTCTTAACGATGATCCCCGATGGGACCGGGAAAAACTTCGCAATGCCTTGAATACCATGAAAGAACGATCCATAAGGCTTCCAGCGCCCGTACCGGTTCATCTTCTGTACTGGACCGTGTTTATTGATGAAGACGGTGTTGTGCAGTTCAGAAATGATATTTACGGACGGGATGCCCAACTGGCAAAGGCGTTGGAGGAACTTTTTTTAAATGTTGACAAATAAGTTCTCATCTGATTTGATCTTGACAGGAATATAAATTCCTATATTTTTCCTGAATTTCATTAATTAGTGGGTCTCTGGCGACAATCTCACAAAATGTTAGCCAAAGCCTGGCGTCATCCCAAAATAATATTTTCAGCAATTGGGAGGAAAAGCCATGGAAATCTGGCATTTTATTACCCAAAACTGGCGTGAACTGATAACTTTATTTGGCGAGCATGCATATATCGTTGGCATTGCCATTATTATCGCCATTTTCACTGGTGTGCCCATCGGTATCTGGATCAGTTTCAATAAAAAGGCGGCTGAAATTGTTCTTTATATCGCCGGCATTATTATGACGGTGCCATCCATCGCACTATTCGGTATCATGATTCCTGTTTTGTCCATTTTCGGACACGGCATCGGCAGTGTACCCGCCGTCGTCGCCCTGGTGCTTTACGCACAACTTCCCATCATTCGCAACACCTACGCCGCCATCAAAAATGTGAATCCCAACATCATTGACGCCGGAGTAGGTATGGGAATGACCCGGTCACAAGTATTGTTGAAAGTTCAGTTACCCATGGCCCTGAGTATTATTTTTGCCGGTGTGCGTGTTGCAGTGGTCATGTCTATCGGAATCGGTGCTATTGCGGCTTATATCGGTGCGGGTGGTCTTGGCCACTATATTTTCATGGGCATCAACCAGACCTATGACGCAATGATCAAAGTCGGCGCGATCAGCGTGGCGATTATGGCTATCGGAGTAGATTATATTTTTGGCCTTATAGAAAACCGACTGGTCAGCAAAGGATTGAGGTTATCATGATCACCTTTGAACGTGTTTCCAAAATATATCCAGGGACCAATATTCCGGCAATCGACAATGTCAGGTTTGAAGTTCCGGAAGGTGAAATCTGCGTTATTATCGGGCCGTCGGGTTGCGGCAAAACCACCTTAATGCGGATGATTAACAGGCTGATTCCAATTACTTCAGGAGTTATTTCAATAAAAGGCCAAAACGTGTCTGAAATGGATGTGATTAAGCTGCGCCGGAGTATCGGTTATGCCATTCAACAAATCGGGTTGTTTCCTCACATGACCGTTTACGATAATATTGCCACAGTGCCCAGGCTGCTAAAATGGGATAAACAACGTATCGCAGCCAGAGTTGATGAACTATTGAGTCTAGTGGGATTGGAGCCGGATATATTCCGTTTCCGATATCCCCGCGAATTAAGCGGCGGCCAGGCCCAGCGTATCGGTGTGGTGCGTGCCTTGGCCACTGATCCGCCTGTGATGCTTATGGATGAACCTTTTGGTGCTATCGACCCTATTAACCGTGAAGTTTTACAGGATGAATTTCTTAGAATTCAGGAAAAAGTCAAAAAAACCATCATTTTTGTGACCCATGATATTCATGAAGCCATAAAAATGGGGGATAAGATTGCACTGCTGGAAACCGGCCGTCTGGTTCAGTATGATACTCCGGAAGGTTTGTTGGTCAACCCTAAAAATCGTTTTGTTAAAGATTTTGTAGGAGCCGACCGCGCTTTGAAGCGCCTTGATCTGCTAAAGGTCAAAGATGCCATGATGCAAAATCCGGTTCATTGTCATATGGAAGATGATGCTGAAGTCGTTTCACAACACATGCTGGAAAATGAACTTACATTTTTACTGGTGGCCGACCAGAACGAGAAATTACACGGGTACGTCAACCACTATGAACTTAAAGGTCACCATGGCAAGGTGAAAGATCTGGTAAGGCCTATGACCATAACCGTCAAACCGGAACAAAATCTTAAAGACGCTTTAAGTAAGATGTTGTCTTATGATATCGGTATCGTGGTGGTTGTTGATGATGACGGAAAACTGCTGGGGGTTTTAAACACCCGCACGTTACTGTCCGTGGTGGGTGAAACCTATGATGAACGAGGCGGGGTCTGGGGTAAAATCACATCCAGGGGGAGGATTTAACCGTGATTGATGTCAAACCCGCAAGCTCCGGCAGTGACAGGATATGGATGTGGATCGCCATAGGCACGGCTTTTGCCGGAGGCGCCTTTGTGCAGAGAATGGGGTTTTTTGATTTTGTTCAGAAAAATCCCGGAGAAATTTGGAAACTGCTTTTGGAGCATATCCAACTGGTTGGAATTTCCAGTGCCATATCCATCAGCATCGGAGTACCGATGGGCATCTTATTAACAAGGGGATTCATGAGGCGCTATCGGGACTGGGTGTTGAATTTTTTAGGTATCTGCCAAACGGTTCCGTCACTGGCGGTAATCGCCATTTCTATGACCTATATTGGTATCGGTCCTAAAACCGCTATCTTCGCGCTGGTCATCTATGGATTGATGCCGATCATCCGCAATGCCGTGGCCGGCCTGGCCGGTGTTGATCAGGTCATCCTGGATGCCGGGCGGGGAATGGGTATGAATTCCCGTCAACTTTTATTCAGGGTGGAGCTTCCCAATGCCATGTATATCATCCTTACGGGAATTCGTACATCAACGGTAATCAATGTAGGTACGGCGGCCATGAGTTTTCTGGTGGGCGGGGGCGGGTTGGGTGACCTGATTTTTACAGGTATTGCCATGGTCGATCCTGCGTATATGCTGGCCGGTGCTATTCCCACAGCCTGCCTGGCGGTTTTTATGAACTGGGGATTCGGAAAGATTGAAAAATGGATTGTGAGTCCCGGCCTGGTTTATGACTGATTAACTTAAAAGGAGAAAATGATGCGACAAAAAATGAAAATATCGGTAGTTATTATGTGTATGTTTTTTATAACGCTTTTTTCACTGGCAAATGTCATGGCAACGGATAAAAAGCTGGTGGTGGGTGCCAAAAATTTTACCGAACAGCGAATCCTGGGATATATCATGATCGAGCTTCTGGAAAAACATGGATTTTCATGCCGGGATCGCACCGGACTGGGAGGAACCCTGGTTGCCCGAAATGCGCTGGAAAACCGTCAGATCGATATATATATGGAATATACCGGTACCGGCCTGATCACGATCCTGAAACATGAAACACCCATTACCGATCCTCAGGAGTGTTACGACACCGTTAAAGCCGAAGACCTTGAAAAAAACGGTCTGGTCTGGTTGCCCTATATGTCATTTAACAATACCTATTGTTTGTTGATGCGGAAAGAAGAATCTGAAAATCTGGGCATCAAATCTTTGTCGGACCTGTCGGCCTATGTCAAAGCCAACCCCGATGCCATCAATTTCGGTACCAATGAAGAATTTTATGCGCGTCCGGATGGTTACAAACCTTTGCAGGCAACTTATGGATTTGAGTTTCCTGATCGGCAAATCAGAAAAATGGCCCCGGGTTTGCTCTATCAAGGATTGAGGGATGGACAGTTAAATGTGGCCATGGGTTTTGCCACAGATGGCAGGATCAAAGGTTTTGACCTGGTGGTGCTGGAAGATGACAAGAATTTTTTTCCTGTGTATAATCCTGCGCCGGTAGTGCATAAGGAAACCGCGGAAAAATACCCGGAACTGGAAGATATTTTCCGTAAGCTGGGTGAAAAACTGGATACCGAAGCCATAACCAATTTGAATTATCAGGTGGATGTGGAGCGTAAATCACCAAGAAACGCCGCTGCAGACTGGTTGAAAAGTGTGGGATTGATTTAAAGCGGCAGGAGATTGTTTCATGCCCCGATTTATCAGGAAAGTATCCCGGAAAGCAGGGCTCCCTCCCGGAGCCCTGGTACATATCGGAAAGGAAAGAACAGAAAAAGTCCTTGTCTCGATAATGGACTTTGATCATGACAATTTTCAGGAAACAAATCTGGATACCATTGATGATATATTTTCGCGTGAACAACACTTTCCGTTAAGATGGATCAATATCACCGGTGTGCACCAGGTCGATTTTATCGAAAAAATCGGAAAACATTTCAATATTCATCCCCTCAGCCTGGAGGACATTGTCAACACCGGCCAGCGATCAAAGGTTGAGGACTATGACCATTACCTTTATCTGGTTTCCAGGATGCTCTATTTTGATGAATCCAAAGGTGAATTCCATTCTGAACAGATCAGCATCGTCCTGGGAGAGGGTTTTTTGATTTCATTTCAGGAAATCGAAGGGGATGTTTTCAACGGAGTTCGTGAAAGAATACGGAAGGGCAGGGGAAGAATCCGTCATTCAGGATGCGACTACCTGGCATATTCTCTGCTCGATGCCATTGTGGACAATTATTTTGTCGTATTGGGTATTTTCGGTGATAAAATTGAGTGGCTGGATGAAGAACTTCTGGAAAATCCTTCTCCGGAGATTTCCCGAATGATCCATGAAATGAAACGTGAGATGATTTATTTAAGAAAGCAGGTGTGGCCGCTGCGCGAGGTGCTGGGAAACCTGTCCAAGGCAGGATCTGTCCTGGTCAAAGAATCCACGGTCATTTACTTAAGAGATGTCTATGATCATACCATTCAGGTCATGGATACCATAGAATCCTACAGGGATATTCTTTCGGGCATGATGGACAACTATTTATTAGTGGTGAGCACTAAAATGAATGAAGTGATGAAACTGCTGACAATCATTGCCACCATATTTATACCCATCACTTTTGTGGTAGGATTATACGGCATGAATTTTCACTATATGCCGGAACTGGAATGGAGATGGGGTTATTTCGCGGTTCTGGCATTTATGCTCTGTATGGTTGTCTTCATGCTGATTTGTTTCAAAAGAAAAAACTGGCTGTGAATATTTATATCCTCTGCCCACTCAAACCACTGCTTTTCTGCCTGCCTTCTTCTCTGTCCTCCTGAAGAGATTGACAATACCCCAACTTTACAAGTTCCCTATTAAATGGTATCCATTTTCTGAGTTATTAAGAATCGTTATCATCAACTTTTACAACAAAAGGAACGTATGATGACCGAATGGGATAAACAATCCAGGGATGCCATTGAACTCCAAAACCGTGCCGAAGAAATAGCACGGCAAAAATCAGCAGGAGCCCCGGATAATACCCGTGAGTCTGGGCCTGAAGAAACCCTGCGGATACACCACCAACTGCAGGTTCACCAGATCGAACTGGAGATGCAGAACGAGGAACTGCGCCGGACCCAGAAGGTGCTGGACACTTCCCGGGCACGTTATTTTGATCTCTACAATTTGGCTCCCGTGGGCTATTGCACCATCTCCGAAAAGGGATTGATCCTGGAAGCCAACCTCACCGTCGCCAACCTCCTGAATGTGACGCGGGCTGAGCTGATCAAGCAACCAATCACCCGGTTTATCCTTACGGAGGATCAGGACCTCTGGTACCTGCACCGCAAACAGATTTTTGAAACCGGCGAACCACAAACGTGTGAGCTGAGGATGGCAAGGAAGGACAGTCCGCCCTTTTGGGCGCGGATGGAAGCGACTGCTGCGCAGGATGAAAACGGCAAAACCGTCTGCCGTGTTGTGATTAGCGATATTTCCAAGGACAAGCAAGCGGTCGACGCGCTGATATTTGCAAGAGCTCAGTTAATAGCAATTTTGGAAAGCATTCCCGCTGTAGTCAATATCATAGATCCACAGACACATGAAATTTTATTTATGAACAAGTATGCCATTGACTTATATGGCTTAGATGGTACCGGAAAACAATGTTACGAAGTATTTCACAATTATCAAACACCATGTGCTTTTTGTAATAATTTGGAATTGTTTAAAAAGGGGGAAAGTGAAAAAATTCAGTGGGAAAATTACAGCAAAGCCTTTGATCGCTATTTCATGACCACCAACCGATTGATAAGATGGCCTGACAGGCGCAAAGTAAAGTTTATACTGTCCATCGACATTACCGAACGAAAGCAGGCAGAAGAAGCCCTTCGTCAAAGTGAAGAGGATTACCGCCAGTTGTTTGAAGTAGGATCTGATGCCATCTTTCTCATCGACAACGAAACCGGCAATATTTTGCAGGCCAACAGTGCCGCATGCAAGATTTATGGCTACTCTAGTGAAGAATTGTTAACCATGAAAAATACTGACCTGTCTGCTGAACCCGAACAGACCCGGAAAATTTCCAGGGAAATACTGCCTGTTGCCGAGCAGATGGTGACCGTTCCATTGCGCCGGCACCGCAGCAAGAACGGAAAGTGTTTTCCGGTTGAGATTACCGCACGTTCCTTTCTTCGGGAAGGACGTCCGGTGCATATCGCGGCGATCCGCGATATATCCGAGCGTAAACGGGCCGAGGAGGAACATGAGAAGTTGCAGGCACGGTTGAATCAGGCCCAGAAGATGGAGTCGGTGGGTCGGTTGGCAGGAGGTGTCGCCCACGATTTCAATAATATGCTCAGTGTGATCATTGGTAACACCGAGCTTGTCATGGACAAGACGGCACCGGGTGATTCGCTTCACAACCTTCTTCAGGAAATCCTCAATGCCGCGAAACGTTCCACAGAGATTACCCGGCAGTTACTGGCTTTTGCACGTAAACAGATTATCTCGCCCAAAGCCCTCGATTTGAATGAAACGGTCGAGGGGATGCTTAAGATGCTTCGGCGCCTTATCGGTGAGGATATAAACCTGACCTGGCTTCCGGCAATGAATTTGTGGCCTGTTAGGATGGACCCGTCGCAAATCGATCAGATTCTGGCCAACCTGTGCGTCAATGCCAGGGATGCCATTACGGGTGTTGGCAATCTCATAATTGAAACTGAAAATGTCTGTTTTGACGAGAGCTATTGCGTTGGTCAGGATGGATTTGTCCCCGGTGATTATGTGCTTCTGGCAGTCAGTGATAATGGGTGCGGCATGGACAAGAAGACACTGAGCAATCTGTTTGAACCCTTTTTCACCACCAAGGACGTGGACAAGGGTACCGGATTGGGACTTGCCATGATTTACGGCATTGTCCAACAAAACAAAGGATTCATCAATGTTTATAGTGAACCTGAAAAGGGTACCACTTTCAAAATTTATCTTCCCCGGTATCAAGTTGCTCCGGAAACAATCCCCAAAAAAAAAGATCCTGAGACGTCCAATGCGCGGGGAAGTGAAACCATCCTGCTGGTGGAGGACGATCCGGCGATTCTGAAAATAACGAGCCTAATGCTTGATCGTCTTGGCTATACCGTTCTGACGGCAATAAGTCCTGGTGATGCCATCCGCTTGGCCGGGGCACATGCAGGCCGTATTGATCTGCTCGTTACCGATGTGGTCATGCCTGAGATGAACGGGCGGGACTTGGCCAAACAACTGACGGCGCTTTACCCGAATCTCAAGATCCTGTTCATGTCCGGCTATACGGCCAACGTGATTGCCCACCATGGAGTATTGGACACAGGGGTGCATTTTGTACACAAACCCTTTACTATAAGAGATATTGCCGGCAAGGTGCGCCAGGCCCTGGAAAGGGTGTGATTTTTTGAAATTAATTCCAATTACTTGAAAGGATCCCATCGTATGGTCTGTTTTTCATAAGCAGGCGGAAAAAGTTTTAAAAATTCGTCATAATAATACAGCTCTTTAAAAGTTGCAAAACGAAGCCCATATGCAGCTTTTGGCCTTCTGGTGATTTCCTCGGGGTCGATCTTTGCTGCGACAATATCATCCATTACATCATCCATGCCGGTTCCCATGGCAAACCGCAACTTTTCCCGGTTGGCGATTTTTTCCGGAAGCATATCCCGGAAAGCCTCTCTTAATACAAATTTTTCAACCTGTTTTTCGCCGTAAATTTTCCATTTCATGGGTATTTTTTCGGCAAAAGCAACCACACGGGTATCCAGAAATGGTGTCTTGTAAACCACGCTGTTGGCCATCCAACTGCGATCCATCCTTCTTAGTGCCGTGTTGTAAGCAATATCCAGCAACTTTTTGGCCAGCCGCTCCCTTTGTTCCGGGCTTTTAACCTTTGGATTTTTCAGAACCATTCGGTATCCTCCGAACAATTCGTCCGCCCCTTCTCCAACCAGAACCGCATCGCTGTATTCTTTGACTTTTTTGGATACATAATAATTGGAAAGAATTCCGGAAACGCAATCTTCATCAAAACTTTCCAGATACCAGATCGCTTGAGGAATAATATCTTTAATGTCATCATCGGTAATTTCATAAACATAATGCTCCAGACCCAGAAAGTCTGCCATTAATTTTGCATTTTCCAGGTCCGGGCCCTGTGCTCGCTGAACAGTGCCGGTAAACAGTTTTATGTTCGGATTAAACCCTTTGGCAATGGCGGCAATAATCGAACTGTCAAGACCGCCACTGAGCGATATGGCATTGGCATCATCCATCCGCCTTCTTACCGCATCAATGAGCAGTTCTCTTAATATTTTTGCAGCCTCCTGAACATTATCACCCGGGTCGGGCACATCCGGTTTAAAAGTCTGAAACTTTTTCAACCCGTCATATGAACTGTACATATGTCCGGGTGGAAGTTCATGGATATCAAACTGAACATGATCTTTTAATCCTTTCATTTCACTGCTGAAAAAAAAGACTTCGCCTTTCCATCCGTAAAAAAGGGGCCTGGCCCCGACACCGTCTCTTGCCAGAACCACTTCGTCATCTTTTTCAATAATGGCACAAACAAAACTGCCATCGATGTGAGAAAAGCAATCCCGTTCATATTTTTGATGAAGATCCATAAACAGATCAATGTCTCTCTGGGTTTGGTCGGAACGTTCGTTAAAAATTTTGCCGTCGAACAATATGTAGGGAGCATCCTCCAGGCATGAGCAAATGGTTCTTTCCGGAGACAGGTTGATTTCATTTACCCCCACTGCGCCGCGATAATCAGGGATTGAACGAATACTCGAATTATCCGGGCCCCTGTGGCGCATGTCCTTGAGCATTTTGCCCACAATCTGAGCAGAATCGTCATCTATTTTACCATGTTGCGAAACCATTCCGGCTAAACTGGCCATTTTGTACCTCCTCCGGTGTTTGTTTTTTTTATTGATTAGTTTAACTAATATATTATTATGTGGAATAGTATGAATTAAAATAAAATGAATGTCAACGAACAATATGAAACCGGATCAAGTCCGGCATGACGGAGAACTTTGGACTGTCGAAATAGTAATTCTGGTGAAAACACTTTGCCTGTCTTCTGAGCGAAGCAAAGAATCTCAGACAGGGGGAGTGTTCAGTTTTAGGAATGGAAGGTATGAACTCAGAACTTGTCATTCTGAGCGCAGTGAAGAATCTCAGAGTAGTCCGGATGATTATTACAAACTGCGGGCTTTTTAATATTCCAGCGGAAATCGCTTAAAGACTATTGCTTCAAAGTCCTCTTTACATTGTATCGGATACGCCATTTCGAATAATTCGCGACACCATTTGCAAATGTCGTTGTGATACTGATGAGAAATGGATTGAGTCTCGTACAGATAATCCGCAAAAAAGAAAATGGCATTGAGCATTCCGAAAAAGCCTATACTGTTTACGCTGAGTAAACCACGGGATAGTTTAACCGCGGTCAATTCGTTAGCTTTCCGGCAAATGTCCACCAAATAGGTTTTCCCATGTTTTGGGTCATCGCGGTTGCATGGTTTTCAACAAATTTAAAGTCATCACGGAGTTCGGAGAGTTTCTGTTTGCTCCGTTTAGTCCACGTTTTAGAGGTTTTTTCATTTAAATTCGGATGCTGGGCACATTCAAGTTCGTTATTTAAATGGGCAATTCGACGTTAGAATGAATGAAATTGCCGGAAAATTATAGTTGGATACCTTCAAATACGTGCCTATTTGTTCTTTTAGCTTGATCTTGACGCAGATAGGTGACAAAAGTTCTTGTGGCCTGTCATGAAGAGTACGACGGTATCGACAAAATATGTTCCGAGCGTTGGGGCGCATGGGATCTGGCGGCATGGGCCGAGGAAACATTGCTGAATATGAAACTTGAAACATGATATAATCAGGTTATTTTGTTTCAAAAGATACCCCGGAGCTTGTCTCTGAGACTGATTTAAAATATTGAATCATGTTTCGGATATCCTGAACCTTCAAAACGGAATTGGCTGAAAACAGTCCATTTTTCATGTCGGCTGAATAGGAGATTTTTCCCATGTCAGGCAGTGGGCCGGAAGCGGAGAGTTCCGGTATTATATTTTTCAATGTTTTGAAATAGCTTGTCATATCCATTTCAAACCACGCCATGGGACCGTTTAGAGGTTCCTGTTTCAGATTCTTTGCCGTTCTTATCAATTCAGCAATCCTGACATCATCGGGAGCGATCAAAAAAAGGTTATCGATTACAGTCATTCTCATCTCATAAGAAATCATATTCATATCTTGCCCTGACCCTGTAAGTTGTCCCCTGGTGGGTGGTAATAACGGAAAATGAATATTGACTCCGACCACTCTGTGTCCGGAGACCTGACTATCCTGGGTTCGATGATAGATGGGACCAATATTATCGCCCGATTGTTGTTCCAGCATTTTTTGGATGGCATTATTGTAGTTTTTTAACCATGGAAAGAAGGTGGTTTCGAAAAAATTCGGGGAATTTTGATTGGTTTTTAAGACGGTGATAGCCTCAAAACTAGCACCGGTGATGTCGTAATTCATTCCCCCGGCTGTTTCACCCGTAAAATGATCCGTTATGCTGGTAAGTTCTTTAAAATCCATCCCCATTTGCTGATATATTTTTCCAAAGAGCTGATCCACAAGGTTTAACATTCCGGTCATATCATACCGGGCCATTTTATAATTCATCTGATATGTCGGTGTATACCTGCTCAATATCGTTTTTTGAGTATTCGGAGAAAAAAGCTTGCCAACGGGGGTATTCTCTATTGCCTGAATTTCCATGGAAGCAGTAATGATTTCCGGAGCCAGGTTGAGCCCTAAGGAAAATGTTTCCAATTGTGCTGCCACCCCCATCAGATTGTTGACCATTTCCTGTATATCCCCGGAAGAAAAGCCTTGCTCCCCTTCTTGAGGAGCAGGTTGAGTATTTTGCAAGTCCATCAGCATACTCCGAATCTGTGGCTCACTTTTTTTAAGAACCTGATCAACGCCAATTTTCAAGGCGATTGATTTGTTTGCTATCTTATTGGACTCAGCCGATAAGATCTTTTCATTTGCTTTTGAAAAATTAATTTCCCGGCCGGGTGGAAGCGACACCAGATAGTGATTCGGTCCTGAAGATGCGTTGAACATACTTTTAAATAGTTCGTTCGGTTTTTGAAACGGAATCAGGACAACTGCCAAAGGTTGCGTTTCATGCAATTGCATGGCGATAACAACCGATCGACGGGGATCAATCCAATCAGTTCCCTGTAGCATTGCTCTGAGCATAGCGGTTGGGGACTTTTCAGGCTGCTGTTTATCGGTACCGGACACATCGTCGATAATGTCTAAAGTTTCATCCAGCTTTTCAATCTTTAAAATAATGTCCCACTGGGCCTCATTGGTGACTTGTGTGTAAGAAACATCAATGCCGGATAAAAAAAACAAGAAAAATAAAAATGATATGATTTTGAAAACAGAACGTTGAAACGGGTTAATTTTCATTTTAAGCTCCTGAGGCTGATGGATTTGCATGCAATGGCATAAGGTTGTAACCGCTTGTGAATCTTCTGAAATTTTTCTATTATAGAGACAAAAATGTTTTGATGTCAAATTTTAGATCCATCCATTTGACTTTAAAAGGAATTGATTCGATGACACATTATTCTCACGTGAGCACCGGCTGGGAAAGTCTGGATAAAATTATCGATCACCTGCGAAAAGGCGATAATGTAGTGTGGCAGGTAGACAATATCGATGATTACCAAAGATTGATATGTCCTTTTGTGAATCATGCCATCTCAAAAAATGAACAGGTAGTTTATATCAGATTTGCCCGTCATATTCCTCTTCTGGAAGAAAGAAATAACCTGAAGATCTATTACCTGAAGGTGGATAACGGGTTTGAATCTTTTTCCACGGAAGTCCATGGAATCATCACCAGGGAGGGAAAAGATGTTTTTTATGTTTTTGATTCCTTGTCTGATTTGCTTCATGTATGGGCCACCGATCTGATGATTGGGGATTTTTTTTATATTACCTGTCCTTATCTTTTTGAATTAAATACCATCGCCTATTTTGCAATCCAGAGAAACCGTCATTCCTTCAAAGCGATTGCCCGTATCAGGGAAACAACACAGGTGCTCATTGATGTGTACAGTTACAAAAGAAAAATCTGCATTCATCCGTTAAAGGTAGAGCATCGCTATTCACCCACCATGTTTTTTCCACATATAAAAGAAAAAGGTGAGCTGGTGCCTGTCATCAACAGTGTGGAGGCCACAAAATTATTCACCTACCTGTCACGCAATAATTCCGTAACCGCCCATCGACACCTGGATTACTGGGACCGCCTTTTTATGCGGGCGAAAAAACTTCTGGAATCGAAAGCCTCTGAGGATGAAAAACTCGATATGGTGGAACAGTTAAGTCGTCTGTTACTGAGCCGCAACAAAAGAATTCTTGCATTGATCAGAAATTATCTCACCTTGGAAGACATGCTTCATATCAAGGAAAGACTGATCGGAACCGGATTTATCGGTGGCAAATCCCTGGGAATGCTTTTATCCAGAAAAATTCTCATTCATGATAACTCGCTTAGATGGGATGATATTCTGGAGCATCATGATTCATTTTATATCGGATCCGATGTTTTTTATTCCTATATTGTGCAAAACGGCTGGTGGAAGCTTTTCATGGCGCATAAGACAAAAGAGGGATATTTTTCAAAGGCAAGTGAGTTGAAGCAACGGATGCTGACAGGAGTATTTCCGGAAGAAATCAAGGAACAGTTTCAACTCATGCTGGAATACTTTGGCCAATCCCCGATTATTGTTCGGTCCAGCAGCCTATTGGAAGATGCTTTCGGGAGTGCATTTTCAGGAAAATATGAAAGTTTTTTTTGTGTGAATCAGGGGGCTCCGGAAAAAAGATATGAAAATTTCGAAGACGCAGTGAAAAAAATATTTGCCGGCACTATGAATGAAGATGCACTTGCTTATCGTTTGCAACGAGGGCTTGATCAAATGGACGAACAGATGGCTCTTCTGGTTCAGCGGGTATCCGGTGCATACCGCAAAAACTATTTTTTCCCTGAACTTGCCGGTGTGGGCCTTTCACATAATCCATTTGTATGGAGAAAAGGCATGGATGCCAAAGCCGGGATGCTGCGACTTGTTTTTGGATTGGGGACCCGAGCTGTCAATCGGGTGGAAAATGATTATCCGAGAATTGTCGCCATGGATGAACCCCTGGTAAGACCATTATCGGGAATGAAAGATATCAAAAAGTTTTCTCAACATTTTGTTGATATACTTAATCTGGAAAAAAATCGGATAGAAAGCATGCCGTTGTCCGAGCTGACAAAAAAAGATTTAAATACCAAACTGGAACTAATCGGCGTCAGGGATATCGAAGCGGAAGAAAGTTTGAAAGCGTTGGGAAAATCGCCAACTGAGATTTGGGTGCTGACTTTTGATATTTTTTTAACCACGACATCCTTTACTTCCGTAATGGAAAGAATGCTGAAAACAATAGAAAATAAGTACATGAATCCTGTCGATATAGAATTTACGGTCAATTTTAATCAGAAGGACGAGATCCGAATCAACCTGCTTCAGTGCAGACCCTTGCAGACCATCGGACAAAGTATCAATGTGGAAATGCCCACTCAGGTTAATCCTGAAAAAATAATGATCCGGACTGAAGGAAGCTTTATGGGAGGAAATGTTTCCTTGGCGGTTTCATGTGTGATTTTTGTCGATCCTGAAAATTACACCGGGCTTTCTGTTTCTGAAAAATACAGTATAGCTCGCCTGATCGGCAAACTCAACAAAAGGATAGTGGATCGGGAGAAATTGCCGACGTTACTGTTGGGACCCGGAAGGTGGGGGACCCATTCACCGGCAATGGGAGTTCCCGTCACTTTTTCTGAAATCAACAATATTGCCGCTATTGCAGAAATCAGCTACCAGGACGGAAGCCTGATACCGGATTTATCGTTCGGGACACACTTTTTTCAGGATCTTGTGGAGACAAATATTTTCTATCTTGCCGTATATCCTGAAAATCCGCAGGTAATTTTTAACAGGCACTGGTTTCATCAATTGCCCAATATTCTCGAAAACATCAGCCCTGCTGATGCCTGTTTCGGCAATGTTGTAAAGGTCGGAGATACCAACGGTAAAGGGTTGACCCTTCGCTCCAACGTGGTCACCCAACAGATGGTTTGTTACCTGTCGGCGTGACTCCAATGCTAAGCCCCCAGGCTACGCCGGAGAATTGTTTTCTGGCACACAATCATTGGGCGACGAAGAACCTTTCCATGCCTGGTCGAAACCGGAGATTCTTCAGTCGCCGTGGTTTCCGGCTGCACATCGGAAACTATTGTGTTTCCGGGCTTTGTCCCACTTTCGTGTCGCTCCCTCAGAATGACAAACCCCCAGCCGATGTCATTCTGAGGAGGCCGACAACACCACCTGTCAGTTACTTATTTTAAAGGGTTGGGGAGGGAAAGATAATTCTGACTTGACAATACAAATTGATGTAATTACAATGTGCACACTTTATAGGAGGTGACACAATGAGGGCGCGTGTAATTAAAATTGGTAATTCTCAGGGATTGCGCATACCAAAGCCTATCTTAGAACAAACGGGAATTGTTGATGATGTTGAAATAGAGGTTGAAAAAAATAAAATTATTATCCGGCCTGCTAAAAATGCTCGGGAGGGATGGGAACAAGCCTTTAAAATAATGGGTGAAAAAGGCGATGACGAACCTATTATCGATGAAATGAACATTTCACATTCATGGGATGAGGAAGAATGGCATTGGTAGTAAATCGCTTTGACGTTTACTTAGTGGGTCTTGATCCCACTATCGGATATGAAATTCAAAAAACCAGACCATGCTTGGTTGTTTCTCCTGATGAAATGAACCTCCATATTCGAACCGTTATCATAGCGCCAATGACTTCCGCAAGTAAAGATTACCCGACCCGTGTATCCTGCACATTTAAAAA
Source organism: Desulfobacteraceae bacterium (assembly GCA_011389745.1). Classification (GTDB taxonomy): domain Bacteria; phylum Desulfobacterota; class Desulfobacteria; order Desulfobacterales; family SKZT01; genus SKZT01. Next base: position 80,796 of record JAABTQ010000008.1, read on the forward strand.
GAAGCAAGGTCACATTGTTTTGGATCAGATTCGAACGATAGATAAAACAAGGCTGATAAAAAGGCTTGGTACGATAGATTTTAAGGCTCAATCAGACGTTGTCTCAGTATTACAGCGGATGTTTGCATTTTAAAGATTACCCGAAATGTTGATAATGACGGCCAAATTACCCCCTAAGTCGATGTAAAGGGCTTGAAAAAATCTCCCCTCTGCCTCAAAACACTCTTTCAAGGCGGAGGGGATTCTATTTCTCATCAAAACCTGCAAATTTTTAACTAAACAACCCCGTAAGCCAGCATGGCATTGGCCACTTTTACAAAACCGGCGATATTGGCACCGGTAACATAATCACCTTTTTTCCCATAGGCCTCGGCTGCATCCAGGCAGGTTTTATGAACACTTTTCATGATCATGAGAAGCCTGGTATCAACTTCTTCCCTTGTCCACGACAGTTTCATGCTGTTTTGGCACATTTCCAGGCCGGATGTGGCCACTCCGCCGGCATTGGCAGCCTTGCCGGGACCATATAACACATTGTTTTCCTGGAATATTCTTACAGCCTCGGGAGTTGATGGCATATTGGCGCCTTCGGCAATACAATAACAGCCGTTTTTAACCAGGGCAGCGGCATTTTCCGCATCGATTTCATTCTGGGTGGCTGAAGGCAGCGCGATATCCACTTTAATTCCCTGTTCTCTGATAACATCCCATACATTCAGTCCGTCAAAACAAACCGTATTGTATTTATCCGCATATTCCTTGATACGTCCCCGATGAGCATTTTTCAATTCTTTGATGTAACAGCATTTTTCGGAATCGATTCCTTTTTCATCAACAATGGTTGCGTTGGAATCGCATACCGTGATGACTCTTCCACCCAACTCATTGACCTTTTCAATGGCAAACTGGGCGACATTGCCCGACCCGCTTACCGCAACGATTTTATCTTTAAAGTCGATTCCTCTTGTTGCCAGCATTTCGGCTGCAAAATAAACGGTTCCATATCCCGTAGCCTCAGGTCTTATAAGACTTCCTCCATATTCAAGGCCTTTTCCGGTCAAAACGCCCGTGTGTTCGTTTTTAATTTTTTTGTAATAACCATACATGTAACCAATCTCGCGGGCACCAACACCGATATCGCCGGCAGGCACATCGACTTCGGCACCCACATGACGGAACAGTTCTCTCATGAATGCCTGGCAGAATCTCATGATTTCACCATCGGATTTTCCTTTGGGATCAAAATCAGAACCGCCTTTTGCTCCGCCCATGGCCAGCGTCGTAAGCGAATTTTTAAAAATTTGTTCAAATCCCAGGAATTTGATAATTCCTAAATTGACTGAAGGATGAAACCGGATTCCCCCTTTAAACGGTCCGATGGCGTTGTTGAATTGTACCCTGAAACCTCTGTTGACATGAACATTTCCTTTGTCATCCACCCAGGGCACGCGAAATAAGACTGCTCGCTCAGGTTCGACAATTCTTTCATAAATCCCTGCCTTGACAAAATCCGGATGGCGGGTTGCGGTTGGTTCAAGGGTTTCAAGCACTTCAGTTACTGCCTGATGAAATTCTCTCTGATCCGGGTCAATCCGTTTGACCTTTTCTATCACTGCCTCAATAATCGACATTCACCGGTCTCCTTCAAGTTTTGTTTTTTAGTTATGTTCACAAACCAGATATTCATCATCGTCCTTAACGATATATATTTTGGATGGAAATGATATGACTTTTGAAATATATTGGTTCTTTCTGAAATAATGAATATCCCTGGAGCTTAAACTATCTTCTCCGATAAAATCACTCATCAGTTCTTCCAGACTGTCAAAACCACAACCAAAATATCTTAATTTCGAGAAAAAAGGTTTTTGGGTATTGCTGTCTGTAAGAACTGCAAAATGCTCTGGTAATAAAGGATCACCTATGACCATAAGGTATTTTTCTTTTGATCTGGTGATGTGATAATCCAAAGGCATTTCTTCTTTTTTTATCTCAGTAAAATGTTCTTGCAAAACCATGGCGGCTTCATCCTGGCCGATATCATCTATAGACAAGATATCGTCACTGTCAAAAAAACCGAGTACATACAATGCGATGCCGAAACTGCTTATTTGATCATAAATTGATTGCTCTCTTCCACACATCATTGTGACCTCTTTGATTCTCTCCGACACAAACAAGCCTTCATGATCCATAATTCGCCATCCTCTCATTTAAGGGTTTCAGCAACCATTCAATCATTTCTGATCAGTCAGGATACCCGGTTGCTTAACTATTATTTTGCAATCTCTCTGAATCGCAAAAAGCATGCCCAACCAAAAAAAAATAAAATAAGGTGATAACATGCTGAAATTGTATTTAATATGAGACGAGTAGTGCATGAGGAAAGGTTTTGATAAGTGATGAAATATCAACAGGAGATAACAGATTTAAAGGAATAAAAATGTTTTTCAGCGTTGTTTATTCATGTTATAGCGTTGTAGACACTTTTAAGTGATCAAAAATTGAACACCTTTGGTTAATTTTGAACATCCAAATTTTAAAATGTTGAATAGATGTTTTGTATATTATGCGGAAAACCGGAAGTTTCCTTTTTTTTCGAGGATAAACTACGAAAATACCTGTGGTGCGAGGTCTGTGATCTCGTCTTTGTGCCTTCATATCAGCGCCTTTCGGCTGAAGAGGAATTAAAACGATACGACCAGCACCAAAACAGTCCGGATGACCAAAGGTATAGAAATTTTCTTGACAGATTATTTAAACCTCTCAATGACAGGCTTTTGCCGGGAAGTTATGGTCTTGATTTTGGTTCAGGCCCCGGTCCGACCTTACATCTCATGTTCATGGAACATGGCCATGCCATGCATATTTACGACTGCTTTTATGCAGATGATCAGTCAGTTTTTGAACAGACATACGATTTTATTACGGCAACCGAGGTTGTTGAACATCTGTTCAATCCGCAATGGGAACTGGATCGATTGTGGTCTTGTTTGAAACCGGGTGGATTGCTCGGCATGATGACGGGTATTGTTGAAAATAAGGCAGCCTTTAAAAACTGGTATTACAAAAAGGATGAGACCCATGTGGCCTTTTATTCGAAAAAGACCTTTGAATGGCTTCGACAAAAATGGCAGGCTTCCTGGGAAGTTATTGGAAACGGTGTTGTAATATTTCGTAAAAATGATTGATACTCGGTGGTTAAATTTTTTCCCCCGAACAAAGTTTTCTATAAATTGTTTCAATTTTAGCAAAAATACTTTCCCAGCTGAAATCTTTAATGCATGATTGGATATCTTCGGGCCGGCAAATTTCGGGTAATGTCGATTGTTTAAGCTGAAAACTGATGGCATCTGCAAGCTGTTTTTGAAAAGCAGGGAGATCTTCGGGGTTAGGTTCATCCACATGGACCAGTCGGGGCAGGGGGACACATTTCACTACTTTGTTTTCTACTAGTTCTGCAGGCAGCCAGCTGGAAAGACCCGGAAGATCGGTGACCACAATGCGGCAGCCGCAGGCAATGGCCTCCAATATCACCAGAGGCAAGCCCTCATAAAATGAAGGCAATACAAAAATATCCGCGGTTTTTAACAAATCGGCCAGTTTCTCCTGGCTTAAAGGACCGACATATTCGATACAACCGCTGCTTTTGTCAATTCTGGAAAGAATATCGTCACCTTCCCGGCTTCCGGAAGACCCTGCCAAAAAAAGGCACATTGTGTGGTCTTCCGGTATTATCACATCTTGCATGGCGCTGATAAGCCATGGCAAGCCTTTGGCTCTGCTGATTTTACCGGCATAGACCACCCGGAGTTCTTTAGCCGGTCGGGTCCTGTTTCGGGTCTGCGGTGCATGGTAGAAAATATCCCTGCGATATCCGGCACCGATAAGGTCTATTCGCTCGCTGGGAAGGTGATATTCCGAAGTCAGCTCCTCAACCTGATAAGCGTGAAGGGCCAATACCCGATCAATCTTTGAACAGGCTGGAACGACAAAAGGTTTCAACTCAGATGCGAGCATAAGCTGCCTGAGTTCCGTACCGTGGCAAGTGGTCACAATCGGAATGTCAGGATTGAGAATCCGGGTAAGTGCGCTTACCAGCCAAAGATGATGGGTATGGATCACATGAGGTTGAAACTGTTTAACTGTTTTGGTGATGGCAGATGAAAAAGCTTCCAGATACATTTCCAGCATTTCCGGGGTGAAACTTGAAAAACGGGTACTTTCATAGGGCATGACATCACTCATGCCGGGCACCGGAAATGGCAAGTCAATGGTTTCAAAAAAAACCGGACTGATATTTTCCGGATTCAGATGTGGAAGTCTGGCAGGGGATTCTGTAACCGGTAAAGCTGCAATGACATACTGTTTTATGCCGAAATGAAATGCCTGGGTGACAATGGCCTGAAGATAAATACCGCTTCCGGTCTTACCAGGTTGCTGAGATATGATATGTAACACCCGAAGGGGTTCAGACATGTCGGTATGTTTCTTATCGAAGGTATTTTTCGCAATACCCTGAAGTAATCGTTTCGAAAGGGATTCTTTTGAGCCATCCGATTCACCATATTCTGTAAAGGCTCCCATAATAAGTATATACCTCGTCAAAAATATAAATGCCTTGAAATTTAAAAGGTTTTAGTTCATTATATTAAGCTCTAAATACCAATTAAAATCAACTCTAAAAGGAATCTGCTATATATTATGCTAAATTTTCTGACCAAGGTTTTTGGGAGTAAGAACGAAAGAGAACTTAAAAAGTTGCAACCTGCGGTGGAACAGATCAATAGCTTTGAGCCTGAAATAAAGGCAATGGACGATGAACGTCTCAAAGATCAGACAAATCGGTTCAAGCAGCGTATCGAGCAAGGTGAATCCCTGGATGAGATTCTTCCTGAGGCTTTTGCCACGGTCCGGGAGGCATCATGGAGGACTTTGAAAATGAGGCATTTTGATGTCCAGCTCATTGGAGGCATTGTGCTGCATCAGGGTAAGATCGCTGAAATGAAAACCGGTGAGGGAAAGACACTTGTGGCAACATTGGCCGCATATCTCAACGCCCTGACAGGCAAAGGGGTTCATATCATCACGGTAAACGATTATCTTGCGTCACGTGATACACAATGGATGGGACAAATTTTCAAGTTTTTGGGAATGTCCGTGGGTACAATTGTTCATGGAATGACAGACGCTCAGAGAAAAGAGGCCTATGGATCGGATATTTCCTACGGCACCAACAATGAATTCGGTTTTGATTACCTTCGGGACAACATGAAATTTGATCAAAAGAGTATTGTCCAGGGGGAGGTAAACTTTGCCATCGTAGACGAAGTGGACAGCATTTTAATTGATGAGGCCAGAACACCTCTGATTATCAGCGGACCGGCTGAAAAGTCTACAAGTCTTTATTATCAGGTCAACTCGATTATTCCGAGATTTAACCGGGAACAGGACTACACAATCGATGAAAAAGCCCGAACCACTGTGCTCACCGAGGAAGGTGTTTACAAAGCCGAGAAAGCACTCGGAGTTGATAACCTTTATGATCCGGGCAGTATAGAACTTTTGCATCATGTTAATCAGGCGTTGAAAGCACACACTTTGTTTAAAAGAGATGTGGATTACATTGTCAAAGATGGCGAGGTGATCATTGTTGATGAATTCACCGGACGTCTGATGCCGGGACGGCGTTACAGTGAAGGGCTTCATCAGGCTCTGGAAGCAAAAGAAAACGTAAAAATAGAAAATGAAAACCAGACTTTGGCCTCCATTACTTTTCAGAATTATTTCAGGATGTATGACAAACTGGCCGGTATGACCGGAACAGCAGATACGGAAGCGGCCGAGTTTAAAAAAATTTACAACCTGGATGTTGTGGTTGTTCCCACGAATCAACCCATGGTCAGGACCGATTATTCTGATGTCATTTATAAGACCAAAAAAGAAAAGTACGAGGCTGTCCTGGATGAAATTGAAGAACTTCACAGTACAGGCCAGCCGGTGCTGGTGGGTACCATCTCCATTGATGTTTCCGAAGATCTCAGCAAAAGGTTAAAAAAACGTGGTGTAAAGCATGAGGTTTTAAACGCCAAACACCATGAAAAGGAAGCTGAAATTGTTTCCATGGCCGGTCAAAAAGGGTCGGTGACAATTTCTACCAACATGGCAGGGCGAGGAACCGATATTGTTTTGGGCGAGGGTGTACCGGATCAGGGTGGACTGCACATTTTAGGCACGGAAAGGCATGAGAGTCGAAGAATCGACAATCAGCTGAGAGGACGTTCCGGAAGGCAGGGAGATCCGGGTTCTTCCCGGTTTTATCTTTCCCTGGAAGACGACCTGTTGCGGATTTTTGGCGGAGAGAGAATGTCCGGTATCATGGACCGACTCGGGATGGAAGAAGGAGAGCCTATCGAGCATAATCTCATATCCCGGGCTATTGAAAATGCGCAGTCCAAGGTTGAAGGCCAGAACTTTGACATCAGAAAGCACCTTCTGGAATATGACGATGTCATGAACCAGCAGCGCATGGTCATTTACCGCCATAGGCGTGAAGCTTTGAGCGGAAAAAGCCTGAAAAATTCTATTGAAGATATGATCAGGAGTAAAGCCGGGGATATTGCCGATGCTTTCGCCGATGAGAAACTTCCTGCCGAAGAATGGGATTTGAAAGGCCTTGACGAGGAAATATTCAAACAGTTTTCGTTTCGATTGCCGCCAATGGATGAAGATACGCTCGAAGGGCTTAACGCGGATGGACTTTCACAACTTATCGAGGAGGAAGCATTCAGGGTTTATGAACAGAGAGAGGCTGAAATCGGCGAACAAGACTTCAGATATCTTGAGCGTATGATTATGCTCCAGGTTGTGGACAACCTATGGAAAGATCATCTTTTATCCATGGATCATCTCAAGGATGGTATCGGGCTCAGAGGATACGCCCAGCAAAACCCTTTGGTGGTTTATAAAAAAGAAGGCTATGAAATGTTTTCGGAAATGATCTCCAGGATTCAGGAGCAGACATTATCGATTCTTTTCAGGATTCAGGTTGAAAAGCCTGATAAAATAAAAGAGCTTCAACAGCCGAAGGAACAGAATCTTGTGTTTTCCAGCGGTAAGGAACAGAAGAAAAAGCCTGTTCAAAGACAAGAAACAAAAGTCGGGCGAAATGCACCATGTCCTTGTGGTAGTGGTAAAAAATTCAAAAAATGTTGTGGTGCCTGATACCACCCAATTGGTTAAAAAATTTCACCCCTTACAACAATGGATATTAGTGATTATTATTTTTTAAAATAAACTGTATAAAATAGCCTCAGTCAACCTTGGGTTGTGTGATGGAGTAAAAGGAGGACCTTTGAGGTAATATGAGTACTGCCAATACGGATTTTGAAGAAAAGGTAGCATCGAAAACACATGAACAGGTTGTAAGGCCGCCATTATACAAGGTGTTGTTGCACAATGATGATTATACCACAATGGAGTTTGTGGTCCAAATTCTTATGCATGTGTTTAACAAATCTCCTGAAAATGCAACCCGTATCATGTTGGATGTTCACAAACAGGGAATCGGACTTTGTGGAATTTATTCCTATGAAATAGCGGAAACAAAGGTGGATCGGGTGCATTATCTGGCCAAAGAACACGGTTTTCCGTTAAGATGCACCATGGAAAGGGAGTAGACCATGATCAGCAGAGAATTAAGCCTGACGCTGGGTTTTGCGGTGAAGGAGGCTAAAAGACGAAGACATGAGCATGTATGTTTGGAACATGTGCTTTTTGCAATCCTTCATGATAGTGTCGGAACAGAGATTATTGAAAGTTGTGGTGGAAATGTTGAAAATTTAAAAAATTCCCTCGAAGAATTTTTTGTAAAAGAAATTCAGAGCGTTCCCGAAGGCAACGATTACGTACTTCAGCAGACAGTTGGATTTCAAAGAGTAATCCAAAGAGCTGTTAATCAGGCCAGAAGTGCCGAAAAATCCGAAGTTGCCGTTGGAGACATTCTGGCATCGATGTTTAAGGAAAAGGACTCACATGCAGTCTATTTTCTCCAGGGGGAGGGGATCGACAGGCTCGATGTGCTTAACTACATTTCACATAATGATTCTAAGATGCCATTCAGTGAGGGCCCTGGCGGATTTGTTAAAACCGATACACAAACCGATAAGAAGAAAAGCAGCAATCCGCTGGAGATTTTTACGCTGGATCTTGTAAAAATGGCCGGTGAAGGTCTTTTGGATCCGCTTATTGGTCGAAAATCAGAACTGGAAAGAACCATTCAGGTATTATGCCGCCGCAGAAAAAACAATCCGGTTTTTGTGGGGGAGCCAGGAGTGGGAAAAACCGCAATGGCTGAAGGTTTGGCCCAGATGGTTGCAGGAGGGGATATTCCGGATTTATTGAAAGACGTTAAGATTTATTCCCTGGATTTGGGAGCACTTCTTGCGGGAACTAAATTTCGAGGTGATTTTGAGCAGCGCCTGAAAAGTGTACTGGCTGCGATCAGGAATGAAAAAGACGCCATTATGTTTATCGATGAAATCCATACAATTGTCGGTGCCGGTGCTACTAGCAGCGGTTCCATGGATGCATCCAATATTTTAAAACCTTCCCTGTCCACAGGGGAACTCAGGTGCATAGGTTCTACAACCTATGAAGAGTATAAAAATCACTTTGAAAAAGACAGGGCACTGTCCCGCCGGTTTGAAAAAATTGAAATCGCAGAACCCACGGTCAAAGAAAGTGTTCTGATTCTCAAAGGATTACGTTCCAGATATGAAGAGCATCACCAGATTGAATATACGGATTCTTCTTTGAAAGCCGCATGCGAACTTTCAGCCAAATACTTAAATGACCGTTTTCTGCCTGATAAAGCCATTGATGTTATTGATGAAACAGGCGCTTTTATCAGGTTGACAGGTGATGCACGCAGAAAAAAAATTCATCCATCGGACATTGAAAAAATAGTGGCCAAGATGGCAAGAATACCCACTGTCAGTGTATCCACTTCTGATAAAACCAAGTTGGAAGGTTTGGAGGACAAGCTGAAAGAAGTGGTTTACGGTCAGGATGAAGCCATCAATTCTTTGGTTAAATCGATCAAACGATCCCGGGCAGGTCTTGGTATTCCCGGAAGACCCATTGGTTCCTTTCTGTTCACAGGGCCTACCGGAGTGGGAAAAACCGAGGTCGCCAGGCAGATCGCATCGATTCTCGATGTAGAGTTTATGCGCTATGACATGAGCGAATATATGGAAAAACATGCGGTGGCGAGACTCATCGGAGCACCTCCGGGATATATCGGATTTGATCAGGGGGGACTTTTAACTGGTGGAGTGAGAAAACATCCTCATAGCGTTCTTTTAATGGATGAAATCGAAAAGGCTCATCCGGACCTCTTTAACATACTACTTCAAGTGCTTGATTATGCAACCTTGACGGATAACAATGGCAAAAAGGCGGATTTTAGAAATGTCATCGTGATCATGACCTCTAATGCCGGGGCAAGAGAAATGAGCACGCAGACTATCGGTTTCAGCGAATCAAAATTTGACACTGAGGGTAAAGGTAAAAAAGCCATTGAAAATTTTTTCAGTCCTGAATTCAGAAACCGTCTGGATGCAATCATTGCCTTTAATTCTCTGAGCCAGGATATTATGGAAATGGTTGTGGACAAGTTCATCTCAGAGCTAAACGAGCAGCTTTCGATAAAACGAGTTGCTTTGACCATTTCACCCGCTGTCCGTGAATGGTTGGCAAAAAAGGGGCATGATCCCCGGTACGGTGCTCGTCCTTTGGCGCGGGTGATTCAAACGGAGATCAAGGATATACTTTCCGATGAAATACTTTTCGGAAAACTTAGCAAAGGCGGCCATGTTCAGGTAGATATCCATGACGGCCGACTTGCTTTTTCTTTTGGTTAATGCCGGTATTCCTTCTTTCTGATAATATTACTTTCCCCCCGCCTCATTTTGCGCGAAAAGACGGTCTCCTGGCAATCGGCGGCGACCTCAGCCGGGAGCGCCTTCTTTTGGCATATCGAAAAGGTATTTTTCCATGGTATAGCAATGGAGAACCGATATTGTGGTGGTCTCCGGACCCACGACTGGTGCTTTATCCCGAGGAATTGCGTGTCTCTCGCAGCCTGAAAAAAACAATCAGAAAAGATCGCTTTCTAATCACCATGGACAAAGCTTTTTTTAAGGTGATTCAATCCTGCGCCGAAATAAGACTGTCCAAAAAGCAACCCACATGGATTATCCCCGAGATGATAGATGCATATTGTCAACTTCATGAATCCGGTTACGCCCATTCGGTTGAAGCCTGGTATCAGGGAAAACTTGCAGGAGGTTTATATGGACTTGCTTTGGGTAAATGTTTTTCAGGAGAGTCCATGTTCACTCAAGTTACAGATGCCTCTAAAACGGCATTTGTTTACATGGTGACTTTTGTTAAAAGCCTGGGCTTTCAAATGATCGACTGCCAGGTTAAAACTTCTCATCTGATGAGTTTCGGAGCACGGGAAATTCCCAGAAAAACTTATCTCCAACAGCTTGAAAAAACATTGGAAAATTTTCAGGCTTACGGTAAATGGAACTTTGATGCAGATTTAATCAGGGAACTGATTATAGAAGAAAAAAAGTAATTGGTGATTCCTGGTTTTTGAACAGGGGAGGTGTATGTCATGAAAAATGATTGCTTATTTTGCAAAATTGTAAAGGGTGAAACAGACACGCAATTTCTTTATGAAGATGATACTCTCGTGGTTTTTAAGGATAAATATCCTCACAGGCCGGTTCACTTGTTGATTGTTCCCAAAAAGCACATTCGAAGTGTAAACGATCTACAGACGGAACATGAAAATATCGTTGCCAGGATGATTTTAAAAGCCCGTGATATCGCTAAAGAAGTTAATGTTGACCAGGAGGGCTATAAATTGCTTTTTAATGTTGAAAGGGGTGGTGGACAAGTCATATTTCACCTGCATCTTCATTTATTGAGCGGCCAAAAGTAGTCCAAGACAGGAAAAAAGGCTTTGATGAAAAAATTATTAAAATTTCTTGGGATATTAATTTTTTTGCTGTTATTTGTTCTACAAAATGGGTACGGTTCGGATCGGAAAGTCACCGATCGTTTGGGCCGGGTAGTTCGGGTTCCAATAGATCCTGTTCGGGTGGTTTCCCTTGCTCCCAGTGTGACAGAGGTGGTTTATGCCCTGGGGCAGGATCAAAGACTTCAAGGGGTCACGCAATTCAGTAATTACCCTCCGGAAGCCATGAATTTGCCCCGAGTCGGTTCATACGTACATCTGGACGTGGAAAAAATTGTTTCTTTAAGACCTGATCTTTGCCTTGCCATTAAAGACGGCAATCCTATTGATGTGATTCGTCGTTTAGAGGGATTGAATATACCGGTATATGCCGTTGACCCTAAAAATCTGGATGCAGTCATGGAAATGATATCAGATGTGGGCGAGCTTTTGGATGCAATTCAACAATCTGAAATGATTGTCAAAAATATGAAAGAACGAATAGAATCAGTAAAGTCCACGGTATCAGTTACTCTGGATCGTCCTAAAGTGTTTTTTCAAATTGGGATTTCCCCCATTGTATCCGTGGGGACAGAGACCTTTCTCCATGAACTGATTACCCTTGCCGGCGGGTATAATCTCACTCATGGGGGGGTGGCTTATCCCCGTATGACTATTGAGCAGGTTTTGAATATGGCACCGGATGTGCTTATTATCACCTCTATGACCAGGGGCCAGTCTTTTGAGGCTGTCAAGGCCCAATGGAAGCGATGGAAAAGTATTCCGGCAGTCAAAAACGACCGGATTTACCTTGTGGATTCCGACATCGTGGATCGCCCAAGCCCGAGGCTTGTCGACGGTCTGGAAATACTGGTCCGATATATTAACCCTGAACTTTTCAAACAAAAGCCGTGAATTCCTTGAAATCACACCTGATAAGAAGGATTCTCACTGTCTGCACGATCCTTTCCATTTTTCTTTTATGCACAATGATTCTTGGACTTTCGACAGGATCTTCAGGGGGAGATGTTGTAAACGGAATCAAGATGGTTTTTTCTTTTTTTACTGATGATTCGTCTAAAGATGAGATGATGCAGACCATTATCTGGCAAATTCGTTTTCCAAGGGTGCTTCTCGCAGCCTTGGTGGGAGCAACTTTGTCATTGGGAGGACTTGTTTTTCAGGCCCTGCTCAGAAATCCTCTGGCCGAACCTTATATTTTGGGAATTTCCGGTGGTTCCGCCATCGGAGCTATCCTGGGGATTATAATAGGCTTGTCCCGATTTCCAGGGGTTGCCGGCACGGCTTTTGTTGGAAGTATGGGTACCCTTGCGTTGGTTTTGGTTATGGCTTCAGGACAGACTGTCTTGAAAAAAGATTCTTTACTGCTGTCCGGAGTCATGGTGAATGCCTTTTGTTCCGCAGTGATTATGTTTTTAATTTCGTTAACTCAGGATTCCCGAATTCATAATATATTGTTTTGGCTCATGGGGGACCTTTCTCTTGCAGATATGAACCAGGTAATGATCCTGGCGGCAACGGTTTTACCTTGCTTTCTGCTGATATTTTGCCTTTCTAACCCCATGAACCTTATGCTCATGGGAAAAGAAATGGCACGGTCCATGGGGGTTAATATCAAAGCGGTAACGATTATATTGCTGGTGACAACCTCTTTTATGATCAGTTCGACCGTCAGTCAGAGCGGACTTATTGGATTTGTGGGATTGGTCATGCCGCATATGCTTCGGCTTTTGTTGGGGCCCGACCATCGTGTGATGGTTCCGGCCTGTATTGTCGGTGGGGCGGGTTTTATGGTAGCTTGTGATCTGTTGGCCAGGACTTTACCCGAACAGGGCGAAATTCCAATCGGGGTAATCACTGCCATTATTGGGGCTCCACTTTTTATCTTTTTGTTAAAAAGATCAAAATCATGAGTGAAGAAAAAAAACAAGCAGCCATTGAAGCAATGAACCTCTCTTATTCCTACCATGATAATGATGTATTTAAAGATTTGTCTTTTACCGTTCCAAAAGGAGACTTTTTTATCATTATCGGACCTAACGGATCAGGCAAAACTACCCTGATGAAAGTGCTTTCCGGCATTGAAAAGCCCGAAAAAGGCAACCTTCATATATTGGGTAAAGCGATTGAAAGATATTCAAGAAGATCACTGGCCCAAACCGTTGCCATGGCGCCTCAGATGACAACAGTAGATTTTCCTTTTACTGTAAGGGAAATCGTTTTGATGGGCAGATCACCCTATAAAGGACTTTTGGGTTTTGATGATCAAACGGATATACGGATTGCAAAACAAGCCATGGCCTTCACTGAGGTGGAGCATCTGGCTGAGCGAAAGCTGGGGCAGCTTAGCGGTGGGGAACAGCAGCGGGTTTTAATCGCACGGGCCATTTGCCAGGAGCCCCAAATTATCCTTCTGGATGAACCTACCGCGTCTTTGGATCTTGCGCATCAGGTTCGTGTGATGGATCTGATGGAACAGCTTCAAAAGGAAAAAGGGGTAACGGTCATTATGGTATCCCATGATATCAATCTGGCCTGTATGTATGCCCAGTCTCTCCTGTTGATCAAAAACGGGCAAATTGTAAGTATCGGGCCTCCGGATCAGGTTTTAAATTATGAGACGTTGGAACATGCCTATGGATGTGCCCTTTTGGTGGATCAAAGCCCCCTTGGAGATTTTCCACGGATTACGCTGGTTCCCAAAAGATTCATCAAATCATCCCTGGTCAATTCATACCTTCAGAATAAGTGCTCTGGGTCAGAAATTCGGTGACGTATTTATGATTCTATCAAAAAATGTCAAAATCCATGTTTTTTAAATCATTTGAGCGCTGAAGGCGCAAGACATATCAGCCCAGGGCAACGCCCTGGGGCAGCAAGCCCCCAAATGAGGGAAGCCCTGAAAGGGCGTGACATAAAATGTCATTCCGCACGATGCCTACGGCCGTATGTCACGCCCTTTCAGGGCTTATGTTTCTTTAATTATTTTTCCCCAGGGCGTTGCCCTGGGCTGATATGTAACGGCCTTTCAGGCCTGACTTTTTGCGTCATCGTATTTATGCCGGTTTGCACTAAGACGTCACGAATTTAATTTGATAAGGAAAATAATTCTCAATATGCTGATAACTCGACAGTCCAAAGTTCTCCGTCATGCCAAACTTGATCCGGCATCCAGAAAAACCAGCTTTTTGAATCCACTTGGATTCCGGCCTTAGCTTGAATGACGATACAATAAGATCATAATCATTGATTCCAGGTACTTACGTAGACTTAAGACTGTCAAGCTGATAAGATAAATTTTAAAAATTGAATATTCCATTGATTTTTTTTCTGATTATAAGATATAGTTCAGAATTCAAATAACATTTCTGAATAATTGTGAAAAAAACACGAGGTGAAATGAAACTCTCTGAGATTCAGAAGAGTCTTGATGCAACAATTCTTTATGGTCATGACAGACTGGAAGATGACGTTTTTGCATGCGGAGCAGCGGATCTCATGGAAGATGTTCTTCAGGCAACAGCCAAAGGTGCGGTGCTTTTAACCGGTTTAACAACTGTTGATGTCGTGCGGATTTGCACAATTATGGAAATTTGCGCAGTGGTTTTTGTCAGGGGTAAAATGCCCGATGACGGCACGCTGGAATTGGCCAAATCCTATAACTTGCCGGTATTAACAACCAACCGGTCTTTATTTGTCTCCTGTGGACGTCTTTATATGCAAGGGCTCAGGGGATTGGACGGTTACTGGTAAAACAATGAGCGACATCATTACTGTGAATTTGTTATATAACACCTCAATATTCCAGGGCGTTTATTAATGTGATCCGTTAAAGCTGGTGACGAGCATTCGGTATTCTCCCTTAAACCATTCCCGCTTTATCATCCTGTCTTGTGAAATGGACATGGAATTTTTTTCAAGAAGGTCAAAGAAATCATTTTCATAAGTAACCGATCCGAAGTCAATAGTGGTAAAGTGTTTCAATTTCGGCTTGATCATTTCCATCAATTTGAATCTATCCTTATACATTGTTTGAAAAAACAGTACATTGCCGTCCGGCTTAATCCAATTTCTCACAAGATCCAGAACAAGCTGCTGATTTTCAAACAACATAAAACTCATGCTGAAAAGAACAAAATCAAAGTAATGATTTTCAGGAGGTGAATATGACTCAACAGCTTCGTGGTATATCTCAATATAGTCCTCAAGATGATGAGAGTCGATCAATGACTTGCAGTGTTTCAGATAACTCTTGTTAATATCAATACCGGTAATTTTTAGATTTTTAGCCTTAATAATATGATGAAAATTTTCCAGCATGACACCGTTTCCTATCCCCACATCCAGAATTCTTGTCTTTGGAAGGAAACAATCCAGACTATTTTCATAACAATAATTTGTCACATTTTTGATGATCAGTTTATACAATAAATTTTTCATAGTCTTCTAGTTCCAATCAGCTTTTTTTAATAAAATATTTAACCCAACATTATGGAAAAGCATAATATGTTATAAAAAAAAATCAAGCTAAAATTTTACATAGTAGGATTTTAATGGCGAAGCAATGTTTCGTAATTGGAATTTAAGAAACAGGAAAATATTTTCTGATGTTTCCATTGCCTCCGATAATTTTTTGAATTTCTTGGGTGATCAGATTTCTCTCAATAATTTTTTCCAGGGAATCAGTTCCTTTTTCAAGCCGTTTCAGGGTTGACGTCATCTCAAGGAAAACCTGCTTTTCTTCAGGAGTAAACCCGTCGCTTCCGGCGATTAAAAATGAAATGCCCTTATAATCCAGCTTTTTTAACAACCGCAGTCCTTCTTCCTTTGGCGGAACACTTTCAATTTGCCATAAAAGATTTATACCTCTGGCTGCTATATCTTCCCATTCCCGGGAAATGCTTTCGATTTCATCATCAAAAAATATTACTTCTGATTCAAGATAAGCTTTTGATTCCACAAGCTTCCTTATGAAAAATCGTTTTTGGCCGACACAAAAGATATCCATTTTTCCATCGTCGTATTGCTTCAAAACCTTTATAATGACGGCGCTGCACCCGATATCCTGTATTTGATGACCATTGAACAAAACAATTCCGAATGCTTTGTTTTGATCAAGGCACTCATTTATCATTAGCTTGTAACGGTCCTCAAATATGTGAAGGGGAAGCGGCATGCCTGGAAAAAGAACCAGGCCCAGAGGAAAAAGTGGTATTGTGGCCTTTTTAATCATTGCATTCAATCTTTTGCTCTTCTTCAAATCATATTGAAAACTTTTTCCAGAGCCATATCCAGGTGTTCGGGTTTATCACCGCCTGCCTGAGCCATATCCGGTCTGCCACCGCCGCCTCCCCCGACATAGGCGGCAACTTTCTTGATAATTTCCCCAGCATGGTATCGGTTGGTGAGATCCTTGGTAACAACGGCAATTAAAAACACTTTGGAACCTTCAGTGCTCCCCAGCACCACAATACCGGATTGGATTTTATCTCTGAATTTATCTGCCAGATCCCTTAACGCGGCAGGTTTGTCTGCACTAACCCGCTTGGCAAGAACTTTAATGTCGTTGACCATCTTAATGTCATCCTCACTCTGCCCTGCAGATATCGTGGCTATTTTGGCTTTAAGACGTTCCATGTCTTTTTCAAGGGATTTTTGAGATGACAGAAGCTTTTCGAAGCGTTGTGAAAGATTTTCAGGTTTGTCCTTAATTATCCTTGACAGATCCTGAAGAATACGCTCGTTTTTCTGAATAAATTCAACAGCGGCTTTACCGGTGACAGCTTCGATTCTTCGAACTCCTGATGCAACACTGTATTCGCTGATTATTTTAAACAAACCGATATTTCCGGTTCGGCTGGTGTGGGTACCTCCGCAAAGTTCTTTGCTAAAATCCGATAAGGATACCACTCGTACACGATCGCCGTATTTTTCTTCAAAAAGTGCTGTGGCCCCGGTTTTGAAAGCTTCTTCGGCATCCATTTCCACTGTACCGACACTCACATTTTCCCGTATTTTATTATTAACTATGGTTTCGATTTTTTCGATGGTTTCGGGGGCTACCTGAGAAAAATGGGTGAAGTCGAAACGAAGATGACCCGGACCCACCATGGAGCCTGCCTGTTTGACATGATCTCCGAGAGTCTGCCTTAGCGAGGCATGTAGGATGTGTGTGGCAGTGTGGTTTAATGCAGTGGCGTTACGGTCGTGGCTGTCCACGGTAAGGGTGACCATATCGCCTTTTGTGATTTTTCCGGATAAAATTTTTCCTTTATGAATGATCAATCCGGTGGGGTCTTTGATGGTATCTGAAACCTCCAGTTCGAAATTTTCCCCGGTGATTTTTCCGCTATCTCCTACCTGCCCCCCGGCTTCTCCGTAAAATGGTGTAAGTTCGGTGACCACTTCGACAATTTTTCCTTCCCGAGATTTATTGACTTCATGCCCTTCCTCAGCAATCAGTATTACCCTGGACTCCGCCATTGTGAGATCATATCCGACAAATTCAGGTTTATATCCACGACCGGACAATTCTTTAAAAGCCTCACCTACGCTGGTAAAGGAAGTCATGGAACGGGATTTTTCCCTTTGCTTTTCCATGGCACTTTCAAAACCAGCCAGATCAAGGGCTATTTTTTGGTCGCGGACAACATCCTGAACAATGTCCACAGGGAACCCAAAGGTGTCGTAAAGTTTGAAAATAACACTGCCGGGCACCTGAGTCTCCCCTTTGGCTTTTATCTCAGATAAGGTCTCATCCAGAAGCTTCAGGCCGTGATCAAGGGTTTCGGCAAACCGGATCTCTTCATTTTCTATGACATTGGTGATAAATGCAGAGCCGTTCAAAAGCTCCGGATAGGCCGGTCTCATGATATCAAAAACCACCTCAACGGTTTTGTGTAAAAAAGGTTTAGTCAGACCGATATTTCTTCCGTAACGTATGGCCCTTCGCATAATTCGGCGAAGAACATACCCTCTGCCTTCATTAGAAGGAAGAATCCCATCACCGATCAAAAAGGCTGCTGCACGGCTGTGGTCGGCAATGACTTTCATAGCGACATCTGTTTGGAATGATTCACCAATAGCCTTTTCAGACAGGTTTTCCACTTTTTTCATTATGGGAAAAAGAAGGTCGGTATCAAAGTTGGTGGGAACATCCTGAACAATGGCGGTCATACGTTCAAGACCCAATCCGGTATCGATGCTTGGTTTGGGTAGCGGAGTCAATTTTCCTGATGTATCCCGGTTAAATTGCATAAACACCAGGTTCCAGATTTCCAGCCACCGATCACAATCGCAGCCAAGGGCACAATCCGGTTTTCCACATCCGTACTTTTTCCCACGGTCCAGGTGAATTTCACTGCATGGACCGCATGGTCCCGTATCTCCCATAGCCCAGAAATTGTCTTTTTCACCAAAACGTGCAATCTTTTCTGCGGGAACACCGATTTGTTTGTTCCATATGTCATGGGCCTGGTCATCATCGAGATAAATGGAAACCCATAGGTTGTCCGGGTCCAGACCATATCCATTGGTAAGAAGGTCCCACCCGAAATCAATGGCTTTTTCCTTAAAATAATCTCCGAAAGAAAAATTTCCGAGCATTTCAAAAAAAGTGTGATGACGGGCTGTATAGCCGACATTTTCCAGGTCGTTGTGTTTGCCGCCCGCGCGTACGCATTTTTGAGAGGTTGTTGCTCTGTTATATCCGCGATTTTCTTCTCCCAAAAAGATACGTTTGAACTGGACCATTCCGGCGTTGGTAAATAAAAGCGTAGGATCGTCCTGGGGTACCAGGGAAGAACTTCTGACAATCTGATGGCCGTGTTTTTGAAAATACTCAAGGAATTTATTTCTGACTTCATTACCTGTCATGGTCATGTTTTACTCCACTCAAAATATTGTTCGGTTGTCAGTAAGCAGTTGCCGATGGTTATTTGTTTGCAGCATGAAAAATAACCATAAACGAAAACGTTTCAGTCGGACTTTTTGGGTGTATTTTTTTCCACCTTGGTACGGAGTTGTTCATCGGGCTTTTCAAGGCCTAATTGTTGCCTGATTTTCCGATACATGGAATCAAAAATATCCTGATTGTCCATTAGAAATTTTTTAACGTTTTCGCGGCCTTGTCCAATTCTCTCGCCATTGAAAGAATACCATGATCCGCTTTTTTCAACAACATTGCTTTCAACACCTATGTCAAGAATTTCGCCTGTTTTTGAAATTCCTTCCCCGTACATAATATCAAATTCAACTTCTTTAAAAGGAGGAGCCATTTTGTTTTTTACCACACGCACTTTAGTGCGGTTTCCAACCACATCCTGACCTTCTTTGATAGCGCTGGAGCGTCGAATATCAAGTCTGACGGAGGAGTAAAATTTAAGGGCATTTCCACCGGTTGTTGTTTCAGGATTTCCGAAAACGACACCGATTTTCATTCGGATCTGGTTGATAAAAATAACCGCTGTGTTGGTTTTGCCTATAGTACCCGTCAGCTTTCTCAAAGCCTGGCTCATCAGACGAGCCTGAAGCCCCATGTGGGAGTCTCCCATCTCTCCTTCTATTTCAGCTCTTGGTACCAGGGCCGCAACAGAGTCAATGACCAGGCAATCTATGGCCCCGCTTCTGACCAGCATGTCTGCAATTTCAAGAGCTTGTTCACCAGTGTCTGGTTGTGCTACCAGCAATTCTTCACAATTTACACCCAGTTTACGGGCATATGAAGTATCTAGTGCATGTTCGGCATCTATAAATGCGGCAATTCCATTTTTTTTTTGAGCCTCTGCAATAGCATGGAGTGCGAGGGTTGTTTTGCCGGAGGATTCCGGGCCAAAAATTTCGGTTACTCGTCCTCTAGGAATTCCACCAATGCCTAGTGCTTTATCCAAAGCAATAGATCCTGTAGATATCACGGGAACTTCCACAATGGGCCGACTTCCCAGTTTCATGATAGAACCTTTTCCGAACTGACGTTCAATCTGGGTCATGGCGGTTTCAACGGCCCGGTCCTTGTCTGGCGTATTCATGTTACCTCCTGCTCAATTGACGGCACCCATTTTAAATTGTAAGTCCTCGGTGATCAGACTCTGATTTTTTGGGGCCATCCAAATAGACGGTTTGAAGTTTGGTGTATATAGCTCCCGAAGGTTTTAATTCACTTTTATAAAGAACCAGTTGTTTTACCTCAAAGGGTTCTGATGCAAAATCCGTAAAGGATCCAAGAATATCAAATAATGTTCCAGGATGAATCCTGCCTCTAAATCTGCCTAAAGTCAGATGACTTTTAAAGGGTCTGTTTTCTTTTGCAAATCCAATTTGTTCCATATGGGTTTCCAGGTTCGCCTGAATATCCGAAAGTGGTTTGACATCTCCGGATATTCCGATCCAGAGGACCCGAGGTTTTTTTATACCCGGAAACACCCCCGGCCCTTTTGTAAAAAGTGTCAAAGGCGCGCACTCCACGACCGTAAGCTCCATCACCCCGGCAATACCCTCTATGGTGCTTACAGGAATCTCACCTAAAAATTTGAGGGTCAAATGAACGCTTTCAGGTCTGACCCACCGGACAGGGAGCCGAAGAGATTTAAGCCGTTCCTGAATATCGCAAATTCGGGTTGTAATCAATTCCGGAAGCGGGATTGCAACAAATGCTCTGATGGATAGGTTCATCACCGTTCACATTCAACAGCAGGGTAGCGTAAATTGCGGTTCTCCAAGAAAAAAATTTCCCTCTGAAATCCAGGTTTTCAGGATATCTGCGATTTGCCTTGCTTTAACCATGCTTGACAAAGGCACCGTGGGTACTTTTTTGTCATTTATCTGAATGGATCCGCTTTTTAGCTGGGCGTAACTGACCTGGCCATAACTTCTTGAAATCCCATTGGGATAGTCATTTCCATAGTCAATAATCTGAGTAAAAATCTCGTCATCGGAAATGGCTGTGTATTGGACGATTTCCTCATTGAGAACAGGAATGGGAATGCCCAAACCTACAGCAAGTGATACACCGTACCCTCTGATGCTAAGTCCCACAAGCCATTTGGGGCTCATCTGTTTCATATCCCCCATAACAAAAAGAGTGCCCGAAGGTGAAAGGGGAACACCTTTCTCAGTTCGTTTTACCGATGGCTTGTGTTGTGTGCCGGACCAGGTGATATAACCCTGTCCGCCTCCTAAAAATATTCTTGTACCCAACCCGATTGTTTTATAGAGAGGGTCGTTAAACAAAGGGCTGAGTTGACCGGCGGAACAATAGTTTGCGTTTCCGGCCTTTGGTTTCAAAGTTCCCATATAGGTAAATATGGTTTTATTGGACAAATTAATGGCACAGTTATAATTCTGATAACCATTTCTTGGGTTGCATAGCAGGGCATATGGAAGATCGCTCAGGGTCAGTTCCTTTTCCATGGATTTTTTTGGATAGCAATCCGTGCCATAGGCTGTTGCTTTAAAGAGTATGGTTTTGCCGGCAACAAGATCTTGAATGACATGTGCACCGCCATAATTAAATTGTCCGGGGTGTACTTTTGTTAAAGGGTCGTCTTCGGAGGGCTCTGTTGCCCCCAAATAGCAATCCACGGCGGCCAGTCCGCCATAAGCCGGTACGTTATTGAACCATACTTTTGATGCCTTGATTGTTGGAACACTATGTCCGAAATTGATAAATGCACCCGAGGAACACATGGGAGCGAATGTTCCCGTAGTGACCACATCCACCTGCTTTGCGGCCTCAATGGGTCCTTTTTCCCTGACAATGTCGATTATTTCCTCGGCCGTTACAACAACGACATCCCCATTTTTAATTTTCTCGTTAATTTCTTTTATGGATTTGTTGACCTTATATTGAGGCATTTAATTTAAGAACTCCCTGATTTGCATATTTTTGATTATTGTGTATCGAACGCTTTGACATCGTTTAACTTATCGGTAACATTATGCATGATCCAGTTGCTGTCCCACCACTCAATGGGATTGATCATGATGTTATGAATCATCATGCCGAAATGAAGATGATCGCCACCGGCAAGCCCCGTAGTCCCAGTTCGGCCTATTGTTTCACCCTTGGCGACAATTTGCCCGACTTCCACATCGATTCCACTTAAATGGGAATACACGCTAATTAGTCCAAAGCCATGATCAATAACAACAGTTTTTCCATAGATACCGATATTGCCGGTAAAAAGAATCTTTCCCGCATTGGACGCAGGTATTGGGGATTTTTCAAGAGATGCCAAATCGATTCCCAAATGAACCTGACGGTCAATAATCTCCCCATTGTACAGGTATTCCCTGTGATCAGCAAAACCAGCCCTCGTTGCTGAGTTGGGAAGCCTCAGAAAGGTACCTTCCCAATACATTTTGG
Organism: Desulfobacteraceae bacterium; assembly: GCA_011389745.1. Taxonomy (GTDB): domain Bacteria; phylum Desulfobacterota; class Desulfobacteria; order Desulfobacterales; family SKZT01; genus SKZT01. Next base: position 103,208 of record JAABTQ010000008.1, read on the forward strand.
GTTCAGTCATAATCCCTATGGTCCTAAAAAATTGCTCATTTTCTTCTCTCATATTTCGGTTGACTATCAAAAATTTGTCCAACAAGGGGTTTGTGGAATTTTCAGGTGCTTGGATATTGAACTCAGGAATTTTCCAGCCAAGGAATTGATCGGACAACTTGATGGAATCTTCGACAAAATTTTTTTTTCTTATGTGGTGGTAAAATCCTGCTCTGGTAATATTGCCTGCCTGATCCATGGACTCTAACAATATCTTGGTTCCGGGTCCGTGGGTATAATCTAAAGCAAAAAATGCCAAATGGATAGATTGGTCTTTAAAGTATCCCGAATAGCCTGGAAAAAAATTGTCTCCCACCACGACTCCATTTTTGGGACAAGGTTCGGACAGACGGTAAACGACAAGCCCTGATCCTCCCTGATTAACATTATGGGCCTTGGTAAGTATTTCAATATCCGGTGGCTTGGAATCAATAAGCAGATTTTTTTCTATATGGGTTTTGTTACCATGCCACCAGTTGCGCCATGAATAATCCCAGACCGTTAATTCAAAAACAGCCACTCCGTCTGATATAGCCAGTTTATCTAAATCAACTGGAATATCAATGGATGTCTCTCGAAATTTTCCACCTGCCGGAAATCCCTCTTTTTCAAAGTTTTCTTCCAACAAGTTCAATTGTTTCCCATCTTTTAAAAGGAGGGAACGTACCTTTCGAAGGCCGCTACGTTTGTCTGAAATGGTAAAAGTAAAAGTCTGCGATTTTCCAATAAATTCAGGCATATTTTCAGAAATAACAGGCTTTTCACCCTCCATTTTTACTACCAAAATCCATCCGGCCGAAATAATGATAAATACCGTTATTATGGCAAACAACCACCATTTTGTCTTTTTCATGATAACTTTTAATACCTTACGTTTAATTTTCGGTTTAAATTTTAATGGTCTTGACAATAACAGCAAATAAAAGCGTAATCAAGACTAACTTTTTCGTTTCTTGACTTTTCGTTTAGGCCACTGTAAATTGATTATTAAAGCTGGAAAGAAGAATGACTCAGTGCTGAAAAGTGCCAAATCGGGATATGGAATATCAATTGCTGAATACCGAGGGGCTCAAACACGTGTAGTATTTATAACTTACTTCTAGTTTATTTTACTGAAATTAGAAACAAATAAAATAGTTATTTATGGTTCAATTAACATGAACAGACAGGTTCGGGTAGGCAATGTCGGCATCGGGTCAGGTAATCCTTTGGTGTTAATATCAGGGCCGTGCGTGATTGAAAGCGAGAAGGCCGCCATGGAAACCGCCGAGTTTCTGAAAAAAATAACTGAAAGGTTAGACATTCCTTTTATTTTTAAATCATCTTATGATAAGGCCAATCGGACTTCCATCAATTCTTTTCGAGGCCCGGGAATTAAGGAAGGGTTGAGAATCCTGTCAAAAATTAAAGAGGAATTGGGTATTCCCATACTTTCGGATGTTCACAGGTTTTCAGAAATCGAAGCTGCTGAGCAGGTATTGGATGTCATTCAAATCCCGGCATTTTTATGCAGGCAAACCGATTTTATCCTTGAGGTTGCAAGGACCGGAAAGCCTGTCAATATTAAAAAGGGACAGTTTTTAGCCCCATGGGACATTTCCCAGGTTGTTGAAAAGGTTCTTTCCACCGGATGCAACCGGATATTGATCACGGAGCGAGGCACAATGTTTGGATATAACAACCTGGTGGTGGATTTCAGAGGGATTCAGATTATGCAACAGACCGGATGGCCGGTTATTTTCGACGCCACCCACAGCGTACAGATTCCGGGAGGAAAAGGAAGCAGTTCCGATGGCAACCGCGAGTATGCACCAGTGCTGGCAAAAGCCTCGGTGGCGGCAGGCGTGGACGGCGTTTTCATGGAAGTGCATAAAGATCCGGACAAAGCCCTTTGTGACGGGCCCAATTCACTCAGGCTCGATATGCTTCAGGATTTATTAATTAATCTGAAAAAGATTAGAATGGCTATTTCAAAAGATGTTTCATAGGTCTCGATGACAATCAATGATAAGAAGTGCAAAAATATCAAAATGGTGCTTTTAGATGTGGATGGTGTTTTAACTGACGGTGGCATTATCTATAACGAAAGCGGAAAAGAAATTAAGATGTTTAATGTCAGGGACGGCCTCGGAATTCGCCTTTTAATGAAAGCCGGTATTCAGGTGGGAATTGTAACCGGAAGAAGTTCCGAAGCCCTTAGGTATCGATGTCAAAATCTGGGAATTACCCTTATTTATGAAGGGGTTCGGGACAAAGGAGTTCTCCTGAATGAGATTGTTGAAATAACGGGATTTCATTCCGATGAAATAGCTTTTATGGGTGATGACCTTCCGGACCTGCCTATCATGCGAAAGGTGGGATTTTCCATAGCTGTAGCAGATGCTCATGAGAGTGTCATGGAAGAGGCCGATATGGTTACTCACGCAAATGGGGGGGCAGGCGCCGTAAGAGAGGTTTGTGAAAAGATCCTTAAGTCTCAGGGGCACTGGAAAAAACTTATGGAGCAGCTCTTTTAATGTTTTTGGATAATTCAAGGCAAATGCGGTGAATCGAAGAAAATGGACCCTGATATTGGCCGGTGTTATTTTACTGGTAGTTGCGGGTATCTCGGCTGTCTTTATCAATTATCGAAAAATGTTTAGTCGAGGGGAAGCTCAGTTAGCACAACTTTCCGAAGACGTCAGCATTTCAATAGGAACTGTTCACCACACGGCTACGCGGGATGGGGTTACCGAATGGCAAGTTGATGCCGAAAGTGCCGAGTATATTCCGGAAAGACAGGAGGTTCTTTTTAAGGACCTGAGTGCCGTTTTTTTTGTGGAAAAAGATCGAAAAGTGACTCTCGTCGCGGATCAGGGAATATTAAAAAAAGAAACAAATGACATTGAAGTGAGCGGTAATGTTTTGGTAATAGATGATAGGTTTCAATTAAAAACCAGTCAGCTTGTCTATGAACATCAAAACCGTGTCATGAGCAGTTCGGCTCATGTTGAGGTGAAGTCAGATTCATGGGACCTGGAGGCGGATTCAATGAGGCTTGATCTTAATACACGGAAAACAAGGTTTGAAGGAAAGGTGAAGGGGATATTCAGTGAAATGTTTTCGCTATAATTGTTTATATGCTTTTCAGGCTGCAATTTTGGTTTTTTTACTGACGATCAGTATCATAAATTTTCCGAACACTGGGATGGCACAGGATGCCCAAAATAAATATGCCGACCAAAAAGCGATTCGCATCACTTCGGACTTATTGACAACGGACAACGAAAACGGTTTTGTGGAATTTTCCGGAAATGTCCGGGCAACACAAGGCACCACGGTGATTGTCAGTGACCGTTTGAAAATATTTTATAAAGAGGATGCTGACAGCGCTCAAAAAATTTCCGGAGGTTCCGGGGCTGTAGAAAAAATTGTTGCAAACGGCAATGTAAAAATTGATTTTGACGATAAACAGGCTGTTTCCAATGAAGCAGAATATTTGACCGAAACCCAAATACTGGTGCTTTCGGGGCCTGATTCAAAAGTGACTACCGCAAATAATGAATCCATATCAGGTGCAAAAATTACTTTATATCGATCTGATGGGCGGATAAAGGTGGAAGGTGGTAACGGGAAGCGGGTCGAGGCTGTTTTTTACGATACGGGCCAAACAAGCACTAATTAATGTTTATCGCAAGTATGAAAAAACTAATTGAATTGTTTACTCTTGAGGCTGATGGCAACATTAATTTTGAAGAATTTGGCGAAAATTTATAATGATCGAAAGGTTGTACAATCAATATCCCTTGGACTGGAAAGCGGGGCGGTTGTAGGATTGTTAGGGCCTAACGGAGCCGGTAAAAGCACTACATTTTACATGACTGTCGGGATTGTAAAACCTGATGGGGGACAGGTATTTCTCGATAATGAAAACGTCACGGATTATCCCATGTATTTGAGGGCAAAGAAGGGAATCGGTTATTTGCCCCAGGAAGCTTCAATTTTTAAAAAACTTTCCGTCAAAGATAATGTTATGGTGGTGTTGGAGCTTTTAAACATAGAAAAACAGAAGCAGTACAATGTTACCAAAAGGTTGCTGACAGAGTTGGGAATCGGTCATCTGTCCGAACAGATGGCCAGTTTGCTTTCAGGTGGTGAAAGACGTCGGTTGGAAATTGCGAGATCTCTGGCCACCAATCCATCTTTTATGCTTTTGGATGAACCTTTTGCGGGAATAGATCCGCTGGCGATCGTCGATATCAAAAATATTATTGGTCATCTGAAAAGAAGAGGTATAGGTGTGCTAATTTCCGACCACAATGTCCGCGAAACATTAGGAGTATGTGACCAGGCATATATTTTGAATAACGGAGAGGTTATCGAGTCCGGTACACCCGGAAAGATAGCGTCCAGTGAAACAGCACGCAGGTTTTATTTGGGAAAAGAGTTCAGGTTATAAAATGGCATTAGAATTACGGTTACAACAAAAATTAACACAGCAGTTGATCATGACTCCCCAACTGCAAATGGCTATTAAGCTTCTGCAGCTTTCGAGGCTCGAACTTGTGGATGCCATCCGCCAGGAACTCGATGAAAACCCGACATTGGAAGAGGTCGTTGATGTTTCACTTGACGATCACCCTGACCAGGCCGAAGCGATAATCGATGAGGTTCCCCAAGCCAAAGAGTTAACCATTGAAGAAAAGATAAAAGATGATGTGGACTGGAGCAATTATATCGATGAATACAATACTCCGGGACGAACCAGTTATGAAAGCGAAGACAAAGATACGCCGAGGTTTGAATCCTTTATTGCCCACAAAAAATCTCTTGGCGAACACCTTCTGTGGCAGGTGATGATGTGTTTTGCCGATGAGAAAGAAAAAAAAATCGGTTCCTTAATTGTAGGTTCCATAAATGCAGATGGTTATCTCGATATTGCTTTTGAAGAACTGGTGCGCATGTGTGATGCATCACACCATGAAGTCGAAAAAGTTTTAACCACTATTCAGCAGACATTTGATCCTATAGGAATATCCGCCAGAGATTTAAAAGAATGCCTTTTAATTCAAGCCAGGTATTTGGGACTTGATAATACTCTTGTTTTCAGTATTATTCAGCATCACCTTAATAATCTGGAAAATAAAAACTATAAAGCCATTTGCCGGGCATTAAAAGTCAGTATTGAAAGTGTCATAGTCGCTGTCAATGTCATCAAAGGGCTTGAACCTAAACCCGGGAGACAGTTTTCTGACGAACCTCCTCAGTATATTATACCGGACATTTATGTATATGAATTTGAGGATGATTTTGTTATTGTGCTAAATGATGATGGCATGCCCAAGCTTCGGGTAAATTCTTATTATAAAATTGCTATCAACAATAAAAAAAAGGATAAAATTTCAGACAATGCCAAAGATTATATCCAAGACAAAATGCGGTCCGCAGCATGGTTAATCCGGAGTATTCACCAGCGACAAAGAACCATTTATAAAGTCATGGAAAGCATCATGAAGCATCAGCGGGAATTTTTTAAAAAGGGCATTGCCTATTTAAAACCTATGGTGTTGCGAGATGTGGCCCAGGATATTGAGATGCACGAGTCAACAATCAGCAGAGTAACCACCAATAAATATGCTTATACTCCCCAAGGCATTTTTGAACTGAAATATTTTTTTAATAGTTCCATTAGCCGGGTTCATGGTGGAGCCATTGCGTCTGCAAGTGTTCAGGATAAAATGAGACAGATTGTCGAAAACGAAGATCCCAAAAAACCCTATAGTGATGATAAAATTGCAGAAATACTAGAAAAATCCAATATCAATATTGCACGCAGGACCGTAGCCAAGTATCGTGAGATGTTGAAGATTCTTCCTTCTCATAAACGAAAACAATTTTAGGGAGGTAGCGGATATGCATACTTCAGTGACATTTAAAAATATTGACCCCTCCGACAACCTTAGAGCTTATGTGGAAGACAAGCTTGATCGTTTTGATCGTTTTTTAGACAGCCCTGCGGAAGCGAATGTGGTTCTCTCGGTTGAAAAATTTCGACATATCGCTGAAATCAATATTATAGGCAGAAAGCTCAATATCGTCGGCAAGGAAGAGACTAACGATATGTACTCCGCCATTGATATGGTATTGGATAAAATCGGCAAACAACTTAAAAAAAATAAAGAAAAAATCAGAGATCGACGTGGCGGTGCAAAAATTGGTGAGTTTACCGCGGAAAATTTAAACCTTGAAGAAGCCGGACGAAAACAAGTTCTGATTAAAAACATTGAATACAAACCTATGGATGTGGATGAAGCCATCATGCAGATGGATTTGGTCACCGATAATTTTTTGGTTTTTTCCAATGCAAAAACCGATCAGATTAATGTACTTTACCGTCGTAAAGATGGAAACTTGGGGCTGATTCAGCCAAATAGCTAATCTTTGAACTTTTAGGGATTGTGTTTTTGCTGTACAATCCCTAGTTTTATTTCTGATATATGTCTAAATAATTGCAGATTTATTAGCAAAAAAGGTGAAAAAGATTGCACCATAAATCTAAGTCTGCAAAAATGTCTTTGTAGAAAATTGTGAATAGGCGATGAAAATAACAGAAGTATTGCATAAAGAAGCTATATTGGTTGATTTAAAAGCCAACGATAAAAAAGGGGTGTTAGAAGAGTTATCCAAACCCGTATCGCAGATTGCCGGAATAAAACAACAAGATCTTGTAAGAGTGCTTTTGGAAAGGGAGCAACTGGGAAGCACGGGTATTGGTGGCGGTATTGGAATTCCTCATGGGAAGCTAAAAAATCTGGATAACCTGGTGCTTGGTTTTGGGCTCAGCCGCAAAGGAATCGATTTCGACTCCATGGATAGACGTCCTACACATATCTTTTTCTTGCTTGTTACACCTGAAAATTCAACCGGACTTCACCTGAAAGTTTTGGCCAGAATTTCAAGGCTTCTAAAAAATGATGATTTCAAGGAAAAGCTTTTACAAATTTCAGATGCCGAAGAATTTTTGAATGAAATCGAGCAGGTAGATTATGAATTTTAACGGTTATATAGATAACACATAGGATTTTTTTCATATGATTGGTATTGTTATAGTTACCCACAGTCACTTGGGAGATGCATTAATCGAAGCTGCGGAATTTATTCTCGGAGATAAGCCCGAGGCTACGGTTGCGGTTTCCATTGATTTAAAAATCAACGCGGAAATATTGCGCAAAAAAATCAGTGACGGCGTAAAATCCGTTAATCTCTCTAAAAAAGGTGTTATTATCATGACGGACATGTTTGGTGGAACACCTTCCAATCTTAGCTATTCGTTTTTGGAAGAAGGACGTATCGAGGTTATTTCAGGTGTAAATCTTCCAATTTTGATCAAGGCTGCCAACAGCAGAAAAAAAATGGGACTGATCGAACTGGCTGAATGCCTTGAAACATATGGCAAACGAAGTATTTCGCGTGGAAGCGCAATCTTGAAAGGTACTAAAAGAAGTGAGTAGAAAATAATACTGAAAGATCAGTTGATGGATAATTTCATCATTCTGACTTAATCCTGTGGACACAACATTCCTGGAGAAATTTCATGGCTATTAAATTAGGAATCAATGGTTTCGGAAGAATCGGAAGATTGGCTTTCAGGGCATCCCTGGAATCAAACAATATTGAAGTGGTCGCCATCAATGATCTGACCGATGCTGCTACTATGGCTCACCTGCTGGCATACGATTCTGTGCACGGAAGACTCGGCCGTGAGGTCGCAGTAGGGCAGGGCAATATTTCAGTGGATGGTCATTCTGTCGCTGTCACCTCTGTTAGGGACCCTGAAAAAATTCAATGGGGGGATATGGGCGTGGACATCGTACTGGAATGTACAGGGTTGTTTCGTGACCATGAAAGTGCTTCGAAACACCTTTCGGCGGGCGCACGTAAGGTGATCATTTCAGCTCCGGCAAAAGATCCGGATGCAACAATTGTCATGGGTGTGAACGAAAATCGCTATGACCCTAAGAGTCATCATATCATCTCCAATGCCTCATGCACCACCAACTGCCTGGCACCGGTCGCTAAAGTGTTGCTGGAAAATTTCGGTATTAAGTGCGGACTCATGACCACAATTCACTCTTATACCGGAGATCAGCGCCTGGTGGATTTTCCGCATAAGGATCTTCGAAGAGCAAGAGCGGCGGCCATGTCAATGATACCCACTACGACAGGAGCAGCCGCAGCTGTTGGATTGGTCATTCCCGAGCTCAGTGGAAAACTTAATGGACTTGCTGTCCGGGTCCCGACCCCCAATGTGTCACTGGTGGATCTTGTCGTTACGGTTGAGAAGTCCGGGGTTACTGTTTCGGATGTAAATGATGCCTTCAAAAAAGCATCAGAAAATTTGATGCCCGGGATTTTGGACCTTTGTGAAGCCCCTCTTGTATCAATTGATTTCAATGGATCTTCTTTTTCATCGATTGTGGATGGATCTGTTACCTATGTGGTCGATAATATGGTTAAAGTGCTCGCCTGGTATGACAATGAAGCAGGATATTCTCATCGGATGTTAGATCTGGCGGCAATGATCGGGGCAAGATTTTAAGCATCAGACAAATTAGCTTCAGGAGATATGAATGACAAAACGTAAGCCTCTTATCGCAGGTAATTGGAAAATGTATAAAAACATTCCCGAAGCGGTCGGGACTGCCAGGGAAATGGTTAAACTTCTCAAAGAGCCGCCGAATGCCGAGGTGATGATTGCACCCGGCTGTGTGCTTTTGAATGCAGTCATGCGTGAGATTGAAAAAAGTTGTATTTCCCTGGGAGCACAAGATCTTTTCTGGGAAAAAGAAGGAGCTTATACCGGTGCAATTTCCGCGTCAATGCTTGTTTCAGCGGGCTGCAAATATGTGATCATCGGGCATTCGGAACGACGCCAATATTTTGCCGAAACCGACAGGAATGTTAATTTGAAAATTCGTGCCGCCATAGACAGTGGATTGGTCCCGATACTCTGTGTGGGAGAAACCGAAATTCAAAGAGAATCTGAAGAAACATTTTCAATACTTGACAAACAGATCCAAATGGGGTTAAAAGATTTCTCTTGTGATGAGCTTGATAAACTTGTGGTGGCATATGAACCCATTTGGGCTATCGGAACGGGAAAGACAGCCACAAGCCGCCAGGCGCAGGATGTCCACGAGTATTTAAGGAATGCTCTTGAGAATACTTTTGGGAATTCACTTGCTAAAAACATCCGAATACTGTATGGGGGGAGCGTCAAACCGGAAAACATTGCCGAATTGATGGCCATGCCCGATGTTGATGGCGCACTGGTGGGCGGCGCCAGTTTAAACGCGGATACTTTTATACGAATTGTATCCTTTTGATATTTTTACCAGAGTAGAAAAAACAAAATGGAAACTGCTTTAATTGTACTTCATGTTGTTGTATGCATTGCTTTGATCATGATTGTCCTGCTTCAAACCGGAAAAGGTGCGGACATGGGAGCAGCCTTCGGAGGCGGATCCAGCCAAACACTTTTTGGAAGTTCGGGGGCTTCGACATTTTTGACTAAAGCGACAACTTTCGCGGCGGTGATTTTTATGCTGACATCGCTGACACTGGCTTACAGGGCAAGTCACCGGGCCTCTGATTCCATTATACAGGACACAAGACCGCCAATGGAACAACCGGTGGTACCTACGACTCCTGCTCCGACCCCTGAAAATTCAACTCAGCCTGAAAGTTCACAACCCACGGAAAAAACCGGTGGAAGCCAGGAATTACCTGAAGAGTAATATTAAATGCCAATATGTGCCGAAGTGGTGGAACAGGTAGACACGCTATCTTGAGGGGGTAGTGGGGAGACCCGTGCCGGTTCAAGTCCGGCCTTCGGCACCATCCAAAGATAACAGGCTGTAATCGTTAAGGTTACAGCCTGTTTGTTTTGGCAGGGTGCGGATGGTTGCGCAGCGTCAAGCTGATTATCGGCACCTCGGTTGCCAACCAACCTACACACCTGCTCATTTTTGAATTATCTTGAGACTTTCATACAAGCAAAGCCACTTATAGTAATAAAGCTCACTTCCTGCAAGGAAAAGGGGCAAAACGATTTTTTTCAAATGAGATACTCCTATCCACCCTACATCAATTTTTCAAGGGACATGTGTATTATTTTCATTGTCACAGAGGGCAAAAAATTCTTGCATTAAGTTTCTGCTATCGAATACAATTTCTATTGTTGAATTTCGCTTGTGTCGAGAATAATGCAAATTATACTTGAGTTTTAGGGTACAGTAAAAGCCACCTATAGAATTTTTTCCAAAGTAAATTGAATGCCCGCAAAAGGTGTTATTAAAGCTTTAAATTTATCTTTTTCTGGATTTGAGTTGGATAATATTCTAAAGGTGAGGATATACAATTAGATATTAAAAAATTGAAGGATATACAGATCAGCATAGTAACTTGTTAGGCGGCTGCTTGAATACTGTCTAAGGATGATAGTGATGACATTTGACTATTCGCTGAATTTCACAGAGGTGGACTTCCGAAAGCATCCGGAACTTTATCGCATAGGTCGTGGTGAACAAGGTGTTTTACTGGTTGAACCTTATAAAAGCGAAATTCTTCCCCATTGGAGGTTCCGGACGCCCGACATCGCTCGCCGGTCAGCCAATAAAATCTATCGCATGTTTCTTGCCTATAAAGCCGAGGGGGATTTCGTCGGTATGGATATGGCGAGGAAGTTTTTACAGATGGGCTATACACGCGCAAGACGTTATGCTAATCATAAGTCTGGACAAAAATTTGCGAAAGCTACGAGAGAAGAATTGCCGAGAGAAGAAGACCAGGTGAAGGCAGAATCGGCGAGAATATTTAAGGAGAAATGGCAACTTGCGAGAGAAGATAAGGAATATCTTAAGATGAAGAAGAAGCATCGTGAGTTACACGAGCAGGCTACGCCGTCTAACAAAATGATCGAGCAGATGCCTAATATCGGGGCTATTTGAAATTTATATTTTTTGATGAAAGTGTTGTTTTTAAAACACTTCCACCGTTTTTCCGGCACTGCTCATCATTAACGTTCGGTGAGGAAGAATGATGAACACACAGGTCACATTCAGGTCTGACAAGTTTCCGCCCTATGACGGCGAGCAAGAACAGATCAACCTTGGTTTGTGGGGCAAGCGTCTCGCTGAGTACTTCGTGGAGAAATTAAGGGGGACCGGAATCGAGACAGAGGAAATCATCCCCGAAGACTGGGGCTGGTACATCCCCATCAAGAATGAGAGATTTCGATTAGCCATCTGTTGCGGGCACCAGGACGGTGATGACGACGAGTTTCTATGCTTTACCGAGCCCGACAAGCCGATCGTCAAGAAGTGGTTCAAGAAGATCGACGCTACCGAAGAACTCGGTCGCCTTGTGGCTGCCATGGAGAAGATTCTTGCGTTAGACCCGGAAATCCGCAATGTGGAGTGGTCGGACGGGAGCAAATGACACCGAACAAGGAGCCGGAGGCGACGCGGTAAACCGCGCGCCTCAGCTCCAGCGTTCAACTCAAGAATAATTATCCAATGGCTGAAAATGCAGAGGTCCAAAAGTTTCAGCATACCGAAACTATTCAAAACTTGCAATTTGGAAATGTTTGATGCAAGATCATACAAATTATGTTTGATATTGCGTAACAGAATTATCACAACATTGAGAAAATTTCTAGTCCGACCATAGTACATTGAGTATTCTTTGTATGATTTTTTTGCAAATACTTGGGATATATCCCCCAAGTGATTTTTGATTCCAAGCGATATGGATTTTTAATAGTGGTTTCTAAGAAAAAGAAAAAGAGCAAACAACGTCAACGATATAGCAAAGAACGTTCAAGACAGGATAACAAAAAGCTAAGTATCTCTGAAGCTGTTTTTAGAATAACAACTCATTTCTTCAAAAGAATCTACCTCCTGAAGAAAAACTTCCACCGGTAGAGAAAATAATACCGATTGCAATAATCGGTTGGAATTATTCCTTGTTTCCAGAGAGTTCCCAATCGGACTTATATGAAACTATTGAAAATACTTTGCCACCTGATATTGATGCCCTCGGGTTTGCAAGCATTATAGAGCTTATTGAAAAAATGGCGGATGAAAAACGGTCACTATACCCTGATGTTAACCGAATGATTCAAGGATATAAGTTTAGAACAAACACCCTTGGAGAGAAAGTTCTTGATGTCACTTCAGTCTCTATCCAAAAATAAGAAACCAAATCATTTAATACTCTCGGATCAGAAATTTTAAGGATACCGAAACGATTCGTAACCAGTTTTTATTTCAATGTTCCATACAAAGCTTGAATTAAGAACCAGTATATTATAGAATATAGCAACAATTTCAGGAGGTGATTTATAATGGCTACATCTGTGGAAGAACTGGCAACAAAGGCCATGGCTTTACCTATTGAAGCAAGGGCTTTACTAGCTGAGAGACTTGTTGAAAGTCTTAATGAGGAGTCAGTCAGTGAAATCTGGCTGATCGAAACAAAAAAGCGCCGTGATGAGGTGCGAAGTGGTCAAATTAAACCAATACCTGGTGTTAAGGTGATGGAAGAAATTCGGAACCTTATTGATGATAAATGAGATACTCATTCCATCCAGAAGCACGCACTGAATTCAAGGAAGCGACGATTTACTATTTGAAAAAAGCCCCTCATTGGGAGCTGCGTTTTATTCCGAGGTAGAAAGCGCGATCGAAAAGATAGTCGAGAACCCGGATTTATATCGCGTGATTGATGAAGATGTACGACGTTGCTTGACCAGGCGGTTCCCACACGCTGTTCTTTATACCATCGAAGACAATTATATTTTAATACTGGCCATTATGCATTGTAGCCGGGAACCATCGTACTGGAAACATAGGCTCCCTTAGAAATAATGCGAACCTCTCATTCGAGGGGACGCGGAACACATGGGTGTTTTTTCCCGAGCATCCCGACCGCACCGCTCAATTCAACGTTCACAATAATTATCCGACCGTTGAGTTTTAGAGCTCTTGGATTGTCAAGGATACAAGAGGCATACTTGATAAATCCTCTCCTGAATGTTATTTTTCGATCATATAAATTGTTAAAATCTTGGAAATCGCCGAACCCATATGATAGTTTCCCTTCGCCGTCAGTTTTTTAGACCGAGCTTTTTTTAGGTCGATCGGCAATATGATTTTTGGGGCCAGGTTGAACGGAAAGAATCTAAAGGAGAAATATATGACCATCACCGACAATATTTTCAAGGAGGCATTAAAGCTCACTCCCTCCGAAAAGGCACAGCTCATTGACAAGCTTATTTCCAATCTTGACAAGCCTGACAAAGAGATTGACGAATTGTGGGCAAGAGAGGCCGAGGATAGGCTTAATGCATATGATCAAGGGAGAATCAAGGCAATTTCTTTAGAAAGAGTTCTTCAGAAATACAGGTAGATAAAGATGGAGATCAATTTTCTGGAAATCGCTCAAAAAGAGCTGGATAAATCACTTCAAATCATACATCCGACCATCGCCGCCACTGCTGTTCTTAAGTATACAAGAAAAATGCGTGAATTTAAATTTGAAGAGAAATATTTTCCCAAAATGCAAGTTATGTTAACCTTAGCGAAAAACATGCGATTTGAAATGATATACGGAGTTGCTTAATAATGGCTTCGGCACCAAGAATCTGATTGGATTTTGACAAATGAAGACCACGCAATATTTGATTTTACAAGAAAACGCCCTGATCGCGTTCAGATCAAGGAGGATTGGATCAAATCAGTTATTGAGAAACCAGCAAAAATTGAAATACAATCCGATGGAAGGATCAGAAAATGGGGCAGAATAGAAGAAGTTGGAAAATATTTGAGAGTTATCATACTTGAAGATGGCGAAACGGTGCATAATGCATTTTTCGATAGGTCTTTTAAGGAGGAATGACACATGAGGGTGAAATATTTTTCAGATACCGATACAGCTCACATAGAGTTCACAGACAAGGAAGTCCAGGAAACAAAAGAGATAAGTGAAAATATCTATATCGACGTTGATATAAAAGGCAACATAGTCAACATGACTATTGAACATGCAAAAGATAATGCCGGACTCTGGGAATTCTCCTATCAGGAAATGTCTCGTCAAACACTGCGCCATAAGAAACAATAAATCCATTGCGAAGGCGGTAAAGGTGACGGGATGCCCTCCAAAAATTGCCGACAGCATGGTGGCAATGTTTTCGAGTGTGAGTTGATCAGTCCTCCTCAAACTCGGCAGGGTGCGGCTGTTTTCCTGGACGGTGCGGCGCAGAGAATCATCAAATCCTTTTTCTGAAACAGCCTCAATCTCCAGGGTGATGTTTACGCGGGTGCCCAGTTTGCATGAAAAATGCTGAATAATTTCCTGGGTGATGGTTGAAAAATCCAGGGAAGCACTCTTTCGTATTATATTAAATAAAATTATTCGTTTTCAGTTTTATTTTCTAAAATAGGAGGTTGTAGAATGATGGACTCAAAAAATTCCCAGCTATTAACAATTATTGTTAATACTGTAGAAAAGCATGGATGCAAATTAGCAGATGTTGATCTTGATAAGCATATTATTAAATTGGAAGGTCCGGAAAAAAATAAGAAAGCCTGTGCAAAAGCTCTGGCTGAGATTTTAGACTAATTAGTGCTTGAACGAAAACTCCCTTCCCAGTGGGAGGGAAAGATAAGTTACTGAAATTACTAGCCCCCACCCTGACCTCCCCCGATGGGAGAGGGAATTATGGACTTTTCGTTCATGCACTAATTACCACCAGAATTTCCGGGAAGAACGGCATGAAATTATTTAACGGATTTAGCCGGGTCTTTGGTTCTTTAGAGGAAAGAGACGGTTTCTTTCATGACGGATCTTTACATTGTTCAGCTTGGTTCCGGACTTATTCTTGTCGAGGCTGCTGAATGATTAGGCAGCATAGGGGATAAGGGAAGACGACCGATTTCCAGTGGCAATATTTCCTTGACAAGTTTTTGGTCCTTTAGTATCAAAATAACTTTCCAGAAGGAAAACGTATAATTTCACAATGGAATTATCAAAAAGCCAGGAAGGCCAAGAAGGTGGATGAACCATGTGGTCTTTTCCCGGCTTTTTTTAACACCTCCAAGAAGGTCAATAGTCCTGGAAAAGGACCCAAAAAAATCGGTTGTTTTCAAGTCATACCTATTTAGTTTATAATAATTAGGCCGATTTCCAAGCCAGCAAACCTTTAAAATGATAAATGGGAAAACCAAATGAGGCATTGCTATATATTCATCGGGTGGTTTGTGTTGATTTTGTTTTTGTTGACAGGTTCGGTTTCCATTGCCGAAGAGGTGAATGAAAAAATTAAACAACCCGTGGAGGATTCGATTGCAATCCGGCAGAAGACTCAGAAAGATATTGAAAAATGGTCTGAAAAAAAATCCACGCTGGAAACTGAATATGACGCACTGGTGGAAAACCGTAAACGGTTGGCAATGGAGCGCGATCATTTAGCAAAAGAACTTGAATCCACTCAAAAGCGAATCGCCAATCTGGAAAACCAGATCGAGGCCATGGAAAAAATATCGGAACAGCTCACACCTTTCTTATACGGAGTTTATGAGAAAGTGGTGGAGTCTGTCGATCAAAGACTGCCCTTTTTGCAGGTGGAGCGTTCCGAACGATTGGCGAATCTTAAAAAGACCCTTGATGATCCTCAAATTGTTTTGGGAGAGAAATTTCGCAAAATTATGGAAGCGCTTTTCGTTGAGGCCGAATACGGCAATACCGTGGAGGTTTTTCAGGAGAAAATATTTCTGGGCGATGAGGATGTGCTGGTCAACGTGTTGCGCCTGGGAAGAATCTCTCTTCTTTTTGAAACCCTGGACCAGACAACCTCCGGCTATTTTGATCTTGATGAAAATCAGTGGAAAGCACTTCCCCAATCCGCCAACCGTGATATTCGCATAGCCATGGAGATCGGGTCAAAACGGCGGCCTGCGGATGTTGTTACTTTGCCTTTGGGAAGGATCGGCGTCAAATGAAATATTGCATGCGGGTGTTGGGATTTGTTGTCGGATTGATGTTTTTTTTATCTAATTCTCATGTCTCTGGTGAGGATATGCGGGTCATGAGCCGGAATGCCGAGCAGAAAAAACAGGAAGTAATACGCAAAGCACAACAGGAAAAGGCTGAAGCTTTAAAAGAACAGGAGAAAATTCAAAAAAAGATTAAAGCCGATGAAGATCTTCTGGCTTCAGCCATTTCAAAACTGAAGTCTGAAAATCAAGTGCTTGATAAAAGATTACGGGAGATTAAAGAACGCCTCATCGAAAAAGCCGACCGGGAAAAAATTCTGATTGAAAAACTAGAAGAAGCAAGCTCTGAAATCCGGGAACTGGTCGGGTTTGTTCGGGTCAGTGCAAGGGATTTGGAAGGAATCCTCAACCAAAGTCCCCAAAGTGCTTTTTTTCCGGATCGTGTGGAGATTTTGGAGGCCATAAAAAATGAACAAAAATTTCCAAATATGGCCGATATTGAACAAATGGCATCACTTTTGTTCGAGGAAACCGCTCTTTCCGGAGCGGTCAGTGTCCAAAATGGTACCATCGTGGACCGCAACGGCGCCGAAGTTGAAGCGGATATTCTTATTCTTGGAAATTTTACCGCCGCTTACCGTCATTCATCCGAGGTTGGATTTTTGCTTTATTCCGAAACGAGCAAGCGGTTTTTTGCGCTTTCCAAACTTCCCGGCTCAAGAATTCAAAAACGGATCACCTCCTACATGGACGGCCAATCAGATTACTCGCCGATCGATATATCGCGGGGAGGTGCCCTAAGACAACTGACACACCAGTTGTCCATGATGGAGCAAATCCCCCAGGGTGGTCCCATTGTCTGGCCTATTATGTTGATTTTGGTTCTGGGTGTTCTGATTGTCCTGGAACGTGGTAATTTTCTGTATCGGTATAGTATAAATGCTGATCAATTCATGCAGTGCATTTCAAATTCCATTGCCGATGGTAAATGGGATGAATGCCAGGCCATGTGCGTAAAGCATGAAACAAAAGCAGTTCCTAAAATCATTCTTGCAGGGCTTCAGGCCCGGGAAATGGATCGGCAGGATATGGAAAATGCTTTGCAGGAAAGTATTTTAAGAGAGATACCTAAACTGGAAAAATTCTTGTCAACACTCGGCGTGTTGGCAGGGATTGCGCCTTTATTGGGGTTGCTGGGTACCGTGGCTGGAATGATCGAGACATTCCATGTTATTACCTATTTTGGAACGGGTGATCCCCGAATGATGTCCGGTGGCATTTCCGAGGCTTTGGTAACCACCATGCTGGGACTTTCAGTTGCCATTCCCCTGATGCTTTGCCATACCCTTTTAACCCGCAGGGTGGACACGATGACGGCTCAGATGGAAGAAAAAGCGGTTTCATTTGTGAACACTGTTTTTGCCCACAGAAACAATACATGATACAGGTTTTTTCAGATCAATATTATCCGTTACAGGCATATCTGGTGGCCGGGGGTGTGATCATGGTGCCATTGCTGGCCATTTCCATTGTCATGTGGGTTCTGATTATCAATCGGATATTTTTTTTCAGGCGGCTCACCAGAAAAAACATGACCCGTGAACGCGCGGCCCGTTATATTCAGGAAGGTCAGATACCCGACCCCGAAGATTACAAGGGAGCCATTGCCATGCTGGTGACTGAATTTCAGGCCCGCCGCACCGGAACCGCGAATATCGATCGCAATATCCTGGATGAAACGGTGATGTCGGTGGTGTCAAAACTTGATGACAACCTCACTATTATTGGGGTTCTGGCGAAGGTATCACCATTGCTTGGTTTGCTGGGAACCGTTACGGGCATGATAGCAACTTTTGACATTATTTCGGTTTTCGGCGCAGGCAATGCCAGGGCAATGGCCGGGGGTATTTCAGAAGCGTTGATTACCACCCAGACCGGTCTTATGGTGGCAATTCCCGGACTTTATGCTCATAATTTCCTGACAAGGCGGGCCGAAAATCTCAAACGCAGAGTGGCTTCGGTGGGTATGTATTTAAGCCGTAATTTAAAATGAAAGGCGGACAGAGAATATCATGCTTAATATCTCAGCAGCAAGAAAAGCCAGAAGACAGCCATTGGATTTAAACATCGCACCGCTGATCGATATGGTTTTCATTTTATTGATATTTTTTCTGGTCACCACCAGTTTTGTGAAAGAAAGCGGTGTGGATATCGACCGCCCTACGGCTGCGACAGCGGCTGTGCAGGAAAAAGCAAGCATTATGATCGGTGTGACAAAGGACAATCTCATTTTCATGGAAAACCGGGAAATCGATATCCGCGCGGTTCGCGCCAATGTTGAAAGGGCATTGGCTGAAAATCCCGAGGGAGCAGTGGTGATCGTGGCGGACAAACACAGCCGGACCGGTATCGCTATCGAGGTTATGGATGCCTGTCGTATGGCGGGCGCAAAGATTGTCTCCCTTGCCGCCCGGTTGCCCGGAACTACGGAATAGACACATGATAGCGGAAATACTCAAAAAACCGGATGCTCATTTTCGATGGCTCAAGACAGGGTCCATTTGGACCGGTTCAATTTTATTGGCCGTTATTTTAAATATCGCACTTTTCAGCCTAATGCCCAGGTTGATTCAATCGAATCATCAGCAGACTCAAGCATTTGACAAAATCCAGACGGTTAATTTTATCCGGATTAAACCAAAGGAAATTCCGCCCAAACCCAGGGAGAAAAAAAAAGAGCCCGAAAAAAAAACACCGGAAAAACAAAACATTGTCAGAACCGCAACAAGTCCGCCCAAACCATCCTTTAAAAAACCGGACCTGCCCTTTGAACTCAATCCTCGATTGCCGGTCGGCGCAATTCAGCTTCCGGCGCCGGATATCCAATCCATATCCTTGGAGGGTCCCGATCTGAAAGATTTTTATGAGGTGGGAGAAATCGATTCACCATTAACGCCAGTTGTTCAGATGCATCCGATTTATCCCATGATGGCAAAACGTCAGGGAACAGAAGGGTGGGTCAAGGTGAGATTTCTGGTCACTGAAACCGGTCGTGTGGAGAAAATTTCTGTCCTTGATGCACAACCTCAAAACATTTTTGACCATGCGGTCATACAATGCGTGAATGCATGGCGTTTCAAACCCGGTACCGTCGAGGGAATTCCGGTGAATGTCTGGGCCGAAACCGTTATACGTTTTGAATTGGAGTGAAAACCATGAGATTGAAAAAATCGATCCTGACGGGATTTTTGGTTTTGTTTATATTGTGTTTTGCAGCTAATGCCTCTCAAAATAAAAGCGATGATATACCTCTTGCGCTTCGTATAATTTTAAATGATGCATACAGAAATTTTGACAGACAGGAGTATAAAAAAGCGATTGAAACACTCGATATTTTTCGCACCGGAGGAAAAAACGGATTTGATCATTATCTGGTCGATTTTTCTCTGGGAAATGCCTGGTTGCACCTGAACAATCCGTCCAGGGCAGTGCCCTTTTATGAATCTGCGATCGCCAAAAATAGGGATTTTTCCGCTGCCTGGTTGAATCTTGCCAGATGCCGATATGACCTTTCACAATTTAAAAAAGCTGCGGAGGCTTTTGAAAAGGGATATGAAACATCCTCACCCAAACAGGGGGAAACGCTTTATTATGCCGCGGCATCCTATTTTAGCGACGGCAATGCTTCAAAAACCGTTGAAGTCATGGAGCGGTTGTTTAAAAATCATCCGGAAGATATCAGGCCTGAATGGAAAGAAACTCTGGTGAATGCCTATCTTGCTGTGAAAGAAAACAAAAAGGCCCTTGTGTTCATGGAAGAACTTGTAACCCAATTTACCGGCGAAAAAAAACTCCAATGGCAGGAGACGATTTTATATCATTATCTTTCCATGAATATGCAAAAGAAGGCCCTTCGGATGGCTGACCAGCTTTCGGAAACATATCCTCTCGAACCCAAGTGGTGGAAAGCCCTTGCTCACATTCATCTTTCTATGGATCACCACCGGGAAGCATTGGCCGCAATGACCATTTACGGATATTTGCAACCTTACAATGAGAGGGAAAAAATACTTATGGCCGAGCTTAGCCTCATGGCGGGAGTTCCGTCCAAAGCGGTTACTTATTATGAATCACTGCAGGCTCAAACTTCCCAATCAGAAATCATTGTCAAAATAGTTCAAAGCTATCAGATGATGAACCAGCCGGAACAGGCCTTGAAATGGGCTGAAAAAGGTCTTTTGCAAGCCAAATCATCGGAATTGATGATGCAAAAGGCCACTCTTTTGTATGAACTTCGCCAATATGAAAAATCCATCCAGACTTTCGAGTCTTTTATAAATGAAAAAAAAGGCGATATCGGCCTGGCATGGCTGATGATCGGCTTTGCAGCGGCTCAGGACAACAATCTGGATAAGGCCGTTATCGCTTTTGAAAATGCCTCAAAATTTGAACGCCATCAAAAAACAGCTATATCCCATCTGGAGCAGATGAGGAATATCAAAAGTTCGGCATTTCATCAGGGAAATTTGCCATGATAGCGATGAATTCGTTGCTGTGGAGTCTCCCGGATTTTCCCTGGATATTAAGGGAGTTGTAATGATAATATTTACTGTTTCGGATGATGATTTCGACAGGAATAAACGGATATTGCCTGATCTGAAAAACTTGGCCCAATAATGTATAAAACCTGATGTTTCAGTTAAGTTTGGACATGCGGATCTTTTTGAGTATTTTTGGGATAAAGAGCGAAAATGCAAAAAGGGTAAGAGAAAAAAAAACTTTCCAGCTCATAAGCTCCTCCCACCGGCCGCTGATCCAAACATCTCTGAGGGTTCCTACGAAGAAGGTAAAAACAAAAGTACCCACAATAATGCCTAAGGCAGTGCCGAAAAAATAATCCCAAAAGTGAACTTTGGTTAATCCCATCCCGAAATTCATCGGGGTAAACGGAAAATAGATCAAGCGCAGGTAAAGTACTGTGGCAAAGCCGTTTCGTTCGATGCATCATATCGTTTCAGCCTGTCACCAATGAGGGTGGCAGCAAAATCACGCCCCAGATATCGCCCGATAAAAAAAGCCATGCTCGATCCGAGCATGGCACCCAGCCAGACATATGCAAATCCCCAATATGGACCGAAAACTGCTGCCCCCATGGCTGTCAAAAGTGTACCGGGAAGAAAGATACAGACACCACCGGCATAAATGAACACAAACATCAAAGGTGCCCAAATACCAGCCGATGCCAGGAAAAGCTCGAGATAATCGGCTGTAAAATATTCTTTTGCCGATGAAAAACGTACTAAAAAAATGGCTGCCATAGTGAACATAAGCAGGATGACTGCCTTGATGAGCGCGGATCTTTTATTGAGATGGGTTTTCATGAAGATTACTCTTAACTATATCATTTGCAGCTTTGCAGGGAGAAGCCATTTGTTAAATGATTTAAGTGGTGCATTTGAAAAATCGCTTATCACATGCACCACATCACAATTGCTGTTTTCAAAGATAATGATTACAGAATTCCTAAATGACGTCGAATACTCGATTCAATTTCCTCCTGGCTTACAGGGCAACCCTGAAATAGAAGCTCATCGCCCAGCATTATTGCAGGAGCAGCTGGTAGATCTGAATCAGGATGTTTCAGCTGCCGATATGCTTCTCTGGATTTCGATATCGTTTCGATTTTTAAATTGTATTTTCTTCCCAGCCTGGGAAGAATTTGAAGGAAATGCCCTCATGTATTTCCAATTGGTTCGTTTAAGAACAGGTGAAGCTTTAACATCTTTTTCCTCCTGTATCCCGTATCATTATGATTTCCCCAAGAGCTTTTTCAGCATTCCTTTTTTGGGCTCTTCAGGTTCCGGAAGGCCCAGATGGCGGCAAATGCAAACTTCAACCTCATGTTCCGAAACATTTTCTCCCTCCACCACAATCTCTTCCTCCACCATGACCGCCGGGGCCACGGGCAGGTCTAACCCGAAGTATCCATCGGTATGGTAATCCGCCTTGGGCTTGGAAATAACTTCAATGTCTAAAGGATATTTTTTGCCCAACCTGGGCATCATCTGTTTGAAGTTCTTTCAGGGCTTACCATTGGGTTCGTTGAGAAAAAATCGAACTTTAAGCATTGTTATCTCCTTTGATCAGTGTTTGTGATTTGTTGGTTATTAACCTTATTTTTTGAGTTCACCCATGCGGTTCAGAAATGGTTCCGGCGGAAGAAAATCCACAAGACGCAG
>JAABTQ010000079.1 GCA_011389745.1 Desulfobacteraceae bacterium
CGGCCAGTTTTTTGACGGACCTTTTGAATTCACCTTTCCAGAACATGGTTGAATATTGCATGGAGTCGGCCATGCTGGGTTTGGGAGCACTCAGGTAAGGCGGCATTGTGGTTTGCAGTAAATCAATGATAGCCACAACACCTGTAACATTGTTTTGGGAATCCATGACCAGCAGCGACCGATGACCTGTCTCCATGATACGGCTGGTTGAAACCCTCGGATAAAAAGACGCCCTGATGACTTCAATGGCTTCCTGAATGGTATGCTCCTGGGTGAGCGTGGTATATTCCTCGATGGGGATCATGATATCTCCCACGGAGTTTTCTTCCGATATCTTTTCGATATTGCGGTGAGCCTCAAGAACTTTGGCCGTTAAAATATCGATATCACAAGGTTTGGAAAGGTAGTCGAAAGCGCCGCCCTTAAGTGCCTCTTTAGCCGAAGGCATATCCCCATGTCCGGTCAGCATGATCACCGGGGTTTTGGGGGAGCGATTCTTGATTTCCCTGAGTGTTTCATGACCGTCCATGCCGGGCATTTTGATATCGAGCACCACCACGTCGGGGCTGGATTTAAGCATTTCTATGGCCTCCTCGCCCGAACCGGCCAGAATGGTATCAAAACCCCTCCTGTCCAGGATTTTTTTTGTGGTTGCCCGAAACTGGGCTTCATCATCCACAATCAACAGCTTTATCTTAAATGTCATTTTATCTCCCTCCTGATGGTATGAGGCTACAAAATATCCTCGGCCCCATAATATGTCATATATTTTATCAATCAGTGAGCAATCAGCGTTTGCAAAGCGTAGATCACCACCAATAGCATAATACCCATGCCCAGCAGCACGAAAAAAGATTTCCATCCACTTAAACCTGTGACATTGGTAATACCCACACCCATGAGGTAATATCGAAAAATCTCGGCAAAAGGCGCCATGCCGGGTATCCAGGCAAATAGTAAGGCTGTATTGGCATAGGCGGTAATTGCTAACGCCAGTCCGTAACCGATCCTTGCATTCAGAAACAACATCATCAGGTAAAGCATCGCGGCCAGGATAAAAGGCAATAACGAACCGTGTAAAAAAAACGACAGCAGTAAAACAAGTTGCTGGTCCCGGGCAAAAAATGAGGCAGCAACACTGTACAGCAATGCACTCAGAATCAGGAAGGTATATATCGTCCCCTGATCTTTTTCTGCCTTCATCGACTCGTAGAATGCTTTGGGATGTATCAAAACCTTGACTGCATCCTTATAAAACGTAACAAACGTGGATGTTAGAGACCCTTCATGGTTTTGTGTCATAAAAATATTTCCTCACTGATCGATCACTTGGTTTAGGAATAACCTTTGTCGGCAACATGGATCACGGGTTGGATTCTAATAACCGGGAAGACCCGGAAATCCGACCCATCTCCAATAGGTTGAAGCCATCAGCATCAGGCCTGCCATATTGGTGAACCATAAAATTACGCCCACACGCAGATAATCTTTAGGTTCCAGGTAGCCGCTGGAATACATAATCGCATTGGGAGGGGTGCCGATAACCAGACAATAAGCAAAAGATGACGCAATGGAGGTGCTCATGGCCACAAAAGGAATCATGGATGTGCCCGGGTGGACAATACCCGCCATGGCCAGGGTGACAGGTCCCACTGCTGCACATGCAGGGCCGTCGGCCATCAGTTGGGTCAGAAGCCCCACAATAACATTGCCGGACAACAGCAACCATATTCCTTCACCTAGTCCGAGAGGTACGGTGAGCTTGAGCATGGTTTGCGCAATCCAGTAAGCGCCCCCGGTTTGCACCAGCACACGGCCGAAAATGATGGCTCCGGCATACAACCACACAACCCCCCAGTCGACTTTGGTCTGGTAGTCCCGCCAGTTGACCACGCCGGCCAAAATATAGGCAATACCGCCCATGACCGCCAGCACACCAATACCGAACCGAATGCCGGTCCATTGCAAAATCAGGTTGTTTTCGGTGATCCAGGTAAAGAGCATCACAAGAAAAATCACCAGGGATATAATTTGCTGACGGGTCCAGGCACCGCAGCCGACTTTGTTGACTTCTGATTTTACCAGTGCCATGGCTTTTGCCAGATTGCGCTGTTCAGGTTTGAAGCGCCAGTTGATCACAATCCAGGTAATGGGAATGAGATAAAACAAAAAGGGCCCACAATAACCCAGCCATTGAACAAAGGTGATTTGAAGATTGAACATATCCTCGGCATAACCCATCATAATCAGGTTACGGGCCGCACCTGACGGGGCCAGTGATCCTCCCAGGTTGGCCGCCATGGCGATGGTCAACATCAGCATTTTGGCCAGCTCCGGATCATCGTTTCCCGAGGCACTGGCGGTGGCGGTATATAAAAGGATACCAATCGGTAAAAACATGGCCGCCAGAGCATGGTCCGACATGAACATGGTCAAGGGTGCGATAATGACCACGATGATCAGGGACACCCATTTGACATCGGGATTTTTCAGTTTGCCGAACATCATCATGGCAATGCGCTTGTCCACACCGGTTTTGACAAAAGCGGTGGCAAACATCAGGCTTCCCATGATAAACCAGGTGGCATCCGACCAGTATAACGAGGCCACATTGGTACGATCCACAATACCGGTCATCAGGGCAATAACGCCTATACAAAACGCCACCATGGGCAAGGGAATGGCCTCGGTCATAAAACAAATAACCACGAAAAGCACAATTCCCACTGCCGCCTGAACATGAAAACCTGCTTTTTCAGCCCTGACTTTCTCCTGATCAGTCAACTGGTCGAATGTCAG
>JAABTQ010000080.1 GCA_011389745.1 Desulfobacteraceae bacterium
GACACATACATGTTCAATGATCTGGTCAAAAAGGTTCGAATCGGAAGAACCGGTGAAGCGTATTTATTAAACAAAGAAGGCATCTTTCAAACCGAGCGCCGTTCCGGAGGAAATATTCTGGATGAAGACCGGGATTTTAAAAATTATCTGACCAGAGACTCTGACATCATGACATTCATAGAAAAGGATTATCTGGGTCTTGATTATTTTTTTGCCACCATGTGGCTAAAAGACAAAGAATGGCTTCTGGTGGTCCGGCAGGAAACCAGGGATGCATTCAGAGCTTTGCGGCAAGCGGGTGCCCTGATTTTGCTGATCAGCCTCGTCGGCGGCGGTTCAATCATTGCGATGGCCTTTTTCCTTACCAATCGGATACTTGACAGGATGATCAAAACCGATACGGAAAAAGACCAGTTAGAGGAACAGTTGATCAGGGCCAGCCGACTTGCCGAACTGGGGGAAATGGCCGCGGGCTTTGCCCATGAAATAAATAATCCTTTGCAGATTATCAGAAGTGAGCACGCTTTGGTTGATATGATCCTGCTTGAACTGACCGAAAAAGGAAAAATCAATGCCTCTGAAGAAACGGCCGAACTTCATGATTCCATCAATCAGATCGGATTGCAGGTACAGCGATGCTCTGAAATTACTCATTCGATATTAAAATTCGGAAGAAAAACCGAAGCAACACCAAAAGATGTTGATTTAAAAGAATTTATACCGGGCGTGGTCCAGATGATTTCGAGCAAAGCCGGCGTTAACGGTGTTAATGTTCAAATTGATATCGCTGACGATACCCCCCCTGTCTTTGGTGATAGCGGCCAGCTTCAGCAGGTATTGATCAATCTTTTAAACAATGCCCTGGATGCCATTTACGAAAAGCACGGGGTTCGGGGAGGGGAAATGCTCATTACCTCGGGACCCGACGGGAAAGATGCGGTTCATATATCGGTAAGAGATAACGGGTGCGGTATCGGTAACGAAGATCAGCAAAAGATCTTTTCACCCTTTTACACGACCAAACCCATCGGAAAAGGTACCGGCCTCGGGCTGTCGGTATGCTATGGGATTATCAATACCATGGGAGGCTCCATGGAAGTCACCAGCGAAAAAGGAATCGGGACTACTTTTACGGTGCGGCTTCCGGTATCGGCGAGCAAATAAAAAAAGGAGGTGATCAAAAATGCAACTGTTGTTGGTTGACGATGAAGAACGTTTTTTAAGTACAACCTCAAAATTTTTAACCCAGAAGGGTTTGAAGGTCTTTACGGCCACCAGCGGGGCTGATGCTCTGGAAATCTTAATGAAGGAAGATAAATAGACATCCAGGTTTTGATCGCAAAGGCAAAAGAAGCTTTTGTAAAATACCGTAGGCTTGAAGAAAAAATTCTTCTGGCACAGAGCATTTACGAAAAGCGAAAAGCCATTTATATGAAATCCCCCAAAGAGGGGCGCAAAGCTATCTGATTTTAATTCATGAAAGCTGGGGGCTGTAGAATCAATCCATAGTCAATCCTGCCGATTACAACCAGGCATATCCAATAAAGGAGAATTCACGATGAATAATTTCTTTAAAAAACATTTCAAAAACGGTGTGACCAAAATACCTAAGGAAGCCGAAAGAACCTTTTTCTTTTACGTTTCCATGGTTTTTATCATTTTCTACCTGCTTCAACGTTTTTTCGGTGATTCATGGTTTAAATAAGGAAAGGAGATAAAATGAGTCAACAAGCTGTAAAAGCAAAACCATCAGGCTATGACAAATTTATTAACTGGAAACTTTTTTCAATCCCACTCACCCTTCTGATTTTAATGCTGATTATACCCACGCCATCGAGCATGCTTGATGTGGGCGTGGAGTATTCCATGGGTCCTAAATATGTTCGCGATTATTTTGCCGCGGAACTTTTCCAGCAGTCGGTCGACGATCTGGAGCAATGGCAAATTCAGATGATACGCATGATGGAACAAAGTATTCAAATGACCTCTTTCGGGCAAAAAGGGTTTTTACAGCGCAACCAGCGATGGAATGAACAAAACGGCATTCCCAGTACCCCCAAAAACCTGGAACGGGTCCAGGAATTCGCAAGACAATTCACTCCGGATGATTTTTTTAAGCTTATGAAAGAAGGTCATGCCCTTAAAACCGAGAACCTGACATTCGACCAGTTGACTGATCAGGAGAAAGTCAGGGCTGAAAAAGCAGGTTTTCATGTTCAGGCGGCAGTGGG
>JAABTQ010000009.1 GCA_011389745.1 Desulfobacteraceae bacterium
GATCTGAGTGGCTGCGTCGCGGACGTCATCGTTCTTCAGTCCTTCCACCAGGGAGGCATCTTCGGCAAGAGTGGAGACCACCGACATCAGGTGCGATTTACCGGTGCCGTAATTACCGACCACCAGAAGCCCCTTGTTGTCGACCGGCCGGTCAAACTGCATCTGAGGGATGGCAAGCTGTGTGAGCCGTTCCGCCATTTCATCCGAAATGACATAGGTGTTCACAAGTTGATGGGCGGCACTCGATTTGTTCGCATCACGCAACTGAACGACCGACTCAATCGGATCAAATTGAATAAGATCTCCGTATTTCATCATTCCTCCATGCACACTATCAGGGCATCGACCGAGTCATATCTGCGATACTCAGGGTGTCCTGGGGCGGCATATAATAGCTTTTCGCCGGTATAGGTTCCATTCCATGAAACCACCACGGTACGGTTTCTCGAAATGCCCTGCAACAGGCGCAAGGGGTCCTGTTTAAGATCCTTGTCGAACAGAATCTCAAGATTATCCATCACCACAGGTGATTGCGCTTTGTCCGCAATCTGATCAAGGATTTTCGGAAGCATCAGTGACCGCTGCCTGGCTGTCAGTTCGAGCAGCTTGCTTGAAAGCTCAAGGTTGATATTGATCACTGAGGTGCCCAAATCATCGGCCATATCCCTAAGAACGACGGTCTTCCCGGAACCGATTTCACCCACCAGCAATACCAACCGATAATACAGTCCTTCGGCTGCTTGCATGGATCTTTTAATCTTGTTATGAATCGGTTCGGCCATATTATTCCTTCTTAATCAGCCACTGCCGCCACTCATCCATTTTTTGTTTATATTATTTCGTTCAATTTGGAAAAAACATAATGAAAATCCAAAATTTGACTACAGTGCCTAAAAAATATTTACACAAACTATATAGATAACCTTTTGAAATCAAGCGTTTTGTGCCGAATAGAGCAAACTCCTCTGAAAAATTGTCAAATCATAGCATCACGCTTTGAAAGGTTGAAAGGGAGTGTTCATTTTATCTGGTGGCTGTTGGTAAGCGGGTATTTAAGATTCATGCCAATCTCTCTATCAGTTTTGCTATAGATTCTTTGGCGTTGCCCAGGAGCAGAATCACACCGGGTTGCTGGTATAGGGGATTGTCCACACCCGAATAACCGGGTCGGGTATCCAGGTTGCATATGATAACCTGGCGGGCCTCTTGAGCATTTAGTATGGGCATGCCGGATATGGGAGAATTATCGGCAATATTAGCTGCAGGGTTGACCACATCGCACGCGCCCACAATCATGGCGACATCGGTGGATGAAAATTCAGGGTTTATGGTATCCAGGTCATACAATTTGTCATAGTCGATGTCGGCTTCGGCCAGCAATACGTTCATATGCCCGGGCATACGACCGGCAACCGGATGGATGGCGTATTTTACTGTTTTTCCCAATTGTTCCATTCTGTTTCCAAGGGCGACCAGATTAAATTGGGCCTGAGCCAAAGCCATGCCGTAGCCCGGAATGATGATAACACTTTTAGCGGAACTCAATGCTTCCAGGGCAAGCTGAAAAGGATCCTGAGCTTTTTCTTCCAATTTCTCTTCAGGTTTTTCCTCCGGTGTTTCGTCCATAACCTCATCCGAGACTTTGGAATCATCAGGTGCTTGTGTGTCAGGAGTTTGAGATTGAACAGTTTCGGATTTTTCAGGAGATTTGGGCGGCAAAATTCTTCCAAGGAACACATTTTTCAGGTCGCGGTTCATGGCCAGGCACATTTTATGGGTGAGAATATAACCCGATGCTGCTACCATGGCGCCACAGGCAATCAAAAGCCGGCTTTCAACCACCATACCGCAAAAAGCTGCGGCAAGTCCGGTGGTCGCATTTAAAAAGGAAATCAGAACCGGCATGTCTGCGCCGCCGATCCTGATGGAAAAAATAATTCCCAGCGACAGTGCCAAAATCACCACCATGATTGAATAAAACACCATGGCTGTTGAAGCGAACAGGCCAACCCAGAGTCCAAACAGGCAAATTGCAGCACAAACACCCGCCAGCAGATGGTTGTGTCTGGGTAAATACACAGGGGTGCCTCGCACTATACCGGACAATTTGCCTGCTGCAATCATGCTTCCGCTGAATGTTACGGCCCCCGCAATCAGTCCCACGGCACCGAAAAACTGGTTCATAGTTCCCAGGGCCATACCGGCGCGAGTCAGTTCAACAAAAGAAACCAGCATGGCCGCGCATCCTCCTGCACCGTTTTGAATAGCAACCATTGCCGGGATTTGGGTCATATTAACCCGCATAGCCCAGAACCAACCCCCTCCTGCTCCGATTGCCAGTGCCAGCAGCACTGTTTCCGGTTTGAATAACTGATGTCGGGATAGCAGTAAAATAAAAGCCGCCGAAAGGGCCACGGCTGCCATACGGTTTCCGGTCCGGGCATCAGGCGGGGTTCTGAAAGCTTTGATCCCGAATATAAACGCCGCGATAATGGCAATATCCCAGGCGTACTGAAGCAAAAGGTCCATGATAATGTGTTTTCCTCTATCTTGAATCGCCGGTTTGATTTTCCTGGTTCTTTTTGAACATTTTTAACATACGTTCAGTGATTGTAAAGCCGCCTACCACATTTAACGTTGCCAGGGCAACGGCTATAAAACCGATCATCGAAAATGGGCCGGAAGTTTCATGGCTAAATACCAATACTGCAGCCAGAATGGTAATTCCGGAAATAGCGTTGGTCATGGACATGAGGGGGGTATGCAACAGAGGGGGAACCCTGGATATCAAATGGTATCCGATGAAAAAAGTGAGAACCAAGACTATAAACATCAGTATAATGTCAAACATGTTGTTAATTACTCCTGATAGAAAAATTCGGATCATATGTTGCGGTTGTCATTATCATCTCAGAAAGATTCTTTCATGGCTTTAAGGGTCCCGGCATGAAAGATTTTACCCTGGCGGGTCACCAGGGACTGGCTGACAATGTCATCGTCAAAATCCATATTTGTTATGCCTTTTTTAAAAAGGTTTTCCACGTAATAATACATGTTGTTGGCATACAGCCAGGTTGAATGAACCGGTACCGAACCCGGGATATTTTTAATGCCACAGATATAAACGTTATTTTTTATGATTTCATTACCGGATTCGGTCAGGGCGCAATTGCCTCCCTGATCAATGGAGACATCGATAATGACACTACCGGGCTTTATGTTTTCAAACATACTTTCGGTGATTAGGATCGGTGCCACTTCACCCGGAATCAGCGCACTGAGAATGATCACATGCGCCTCACTCAAAAGCGGCTGCAGGGCTTCTCGTTCTTTGTTGAGCCATTCATCGGACAAAGAGCCGGCATAGCCGCCTTCACCCAGAGCCATGTTTTCAGGCACATCAAAACCGGCTATTTTTGCCCCTAAAGTTGAGGCTTCTTCACGGGCTGCCTGTCGGATATCCACCACTTTGATGACTGCCCCCAAACGTTTGGCCGTGGCGATGGCTTGCAAGCCGACAACCCCCGCACCGATAACTAAAAAATTGGCCGGCTTGACCATGCCTATGGATGTTGAGATCATCGGAATAAAAGTTGGAAGCACATTGGCGGCGATCAAAACTGATTTGTATCCGGTGATGGTACTCATGGATGTCAGGGCATCCATGCGCTGTGCACGGGGTGTTCGTGGGATGCTGTCCATGGTAAAGGCAGTCATTTGTTTATCCCGCAATTTTCGGACCATCTCATGATTGGAGGGTGCAGCCGGATGCAAAAAAGTGATCAGAGTGGACCCTTCTTTCAGCATATCCAATTCATGAATACCTGCCTTTTTGTTCAGGCAGGGTTCTTTAACCTTCAGGATAATATCGGATTGACGGTAAAGGTCAAAAACATCGGTGATAATTTCAGCACCTGATTGCACATAGGAGGCGTCACTTTCAAAAACACCTTTACCGGCGGATGTTTCAACCAATACTTTAAAGCCAAGTTTCACATATCCTGAAACGGTTTTTGGTACGGCGGCAACACGCTTTTCATTTTTCAGGATTTCTCTGGGAATGCCTATGATCATGGTCAACCTCCTTAATCATTTACAGACCGTAAGCTGAAGCCTTTCTCAGAACATGCACGGCATTTACTTTTTTGGCATTTTTAGGAGCACGTATAGGGATAAAAGTGATAATAACAGTATCCGCCGGGATCTCCATACATTTGTTCAGTATCGGCCAAACATGTTCCGATCATATTTCTAGATATATTTTCATAATCCGGTCGGTTTTCTTCTTCCTGTTTGCAGGGCATACAAATGGGTTGATGGTCGATCACGGACAAAATTCGTTTATCATCGGCTGCAAGTTTTTTTTCACACCGAGAGCAATTTAATGCGCAAGAGATTACATTTTCCCAAGTGTCTTTCATTCTGATTTATCTCCTTGTTGAAAAGTCTGATATTCATCTCCAAGGCTCTTGTGCCTCAATTATGAAGTATCCATAGCACATATCCTGCAGATGGGGCAAAACAAAAAGAATAGGTTTTATGAAAATCCTGGTTCCTTTTATTTTTTTTCACCGTTAGTCATGGTTGTGATTATGGGGTTCTGTATTATGTTCGCTATGGTCATGTTTATGAGTATTTCCCACTGAAGTATGGGTGTGTTGAGGGTCTTTCGCGTGTGTGTGCTCATGGGCATGAACATGAAGATGCGGATGGGAGTGAGTGGTGCCCTCATGGGTATGTTCATGATCATGTTCGTGAATGTGCTCATGGCCGTGCAGGTATGTATGATCGTGATGATGGTGCTGGTTCATGATTTCCTCCTGTATATATTGAATTTATCTTTTCCTGACCATTTAAAATTTACAGTAATCAGTGCGGAAGGCAAGTCAAGTTAAGATTTTCAGGATAGAAGAAACTTCACTTTGACTTGACTTATCAAAGGTGATAACTGAAAAATCAAATAAAAAAGAAAGAAATTATGTGTTAAAAGAAATTTTTTATAAGGAGTTGGTTTATGTTTACACGCGTGGATATTCTGGATGTGGCCGTTCAGTTGGAGCGCAACGGAGAAAAAGTTTTCAGGGAGGCTGTGGAAAAGGTGCGGCATCGCGACCTGGCCGAGCTTTTAGAATGGATGGCCGATCAGGAAAGTGCTCACATTCAATGGTTTACCCAATTAAAGGCCAAAATCAAGGAACCATTTACCGATCCGATTCTTCAGGAGATGGGACGTGAAATTTTGCAGGAAACTCTGGAAGGTGCCAGTTTTAATTTGAAAAACGTGGATTTTACCAAAATCGAGGAAATCAGGGAGCTGTTAATTTTGTCCATTGAATTTGAGAAAGATACAGCGATTTTCTACGAGCTTCTTTTAAGTTTTGTGGAAGACCGGGAGACCCAGGATCTTCTGGAAAAAATAATTGATGAAGAGCACAATCATGCAAAGCTCTTAAAAGAGTTTGTGGAAACTGCACAAATGGCTTGACAAGCCGGAAAAATTTCAGTTAAAAATAAATTTTTAAAAATTTTGTATCTCTTAAACTCGTTCATATAACTTTTTTTACAAACGGTTACCCTTTAAATGGCCGTAGCAGGTATTTTTCAAATAAAAGAAAAAACCGGTTTCTTCTGGTTCTGGTGGTGGCAATTTGGCCTCATGGGGTGTGCTGCCGGGTTCCGTTTGCAATGATGTAAACAATAAGAAAAATGAAAATTAAGGACCGTGGGCACACGAAGTGTTTACGGTCTTTTTTTTTGCAAGTTTGTTCGATTTGATTCAGCATCAATTATCGAATACATTAAAAATTACAGGAGGTATCATGTTAATTGTCATGCATCAAAAGGCGACCCAGGATCAGGTCGATAAGGTCGTGAATGAAATCAAAGCCAGAGGCTATAAAGCACTTCCCATTCCAGGCGGGGACCGGGTTTCAATCGGTGTGCTATATAACAAAGGCGCTATTGACCCAACCATTTTCATATCCATGCCGGGTGTTAAAGAGGCTATTCCGATTACCCGCCCGTATAAACAGGTGAGTCGGGAATTTCATAGTGAAGACACGATCATTCGGGTCGGGGATGTTTTCATCGGGGAAGGTCACATGGTGATTATGGCGGGTCCCTGTGCGGTGGAAAGTGAAAAACAGGCCATTACCATTGCCGAAAAAGTCAAACAATGTGGCGCCCATATGTTCAGAGGCGGAGCATTTAAACCGCGAACGTCACCTTATACTTTCCAGGGGATGGGCGAAGAAGGACTGAAAATCCTT
This sequence comes from Desulfobacteraceae bacterium, assembly GCA_011389745.1. Classification (GTDB taxonomy): domain Bacteria; phylum Desulfobacterota; class Desulfobacteria; order Desulfobacterales; family SKZT01; genus SKZT01. The sequence continues at coordinate 6,270 of JAABTQ010000009.1, forward strand.
GCAAAGATCCGAAGGGAAATTGGAATCCCGGTGGTGACCGAAGTAATGGATTACGAGAGCTTTGACATGGTGGAGCATTATGCGGATATGATTCAGATCGGCACCCGCAATATGCAAAATTTCAGCCTTCTCAAAAGGGCCGGCAAAGCCAAAAAGCCGATTCTTTTGAAACGGGGCATGTCCGCAACCATCGATGAATGGTTTATGGCTGCCGAGTATATTCTCGAAGGCGGCAACAGGGAGGTGATTTTGTGTGAGAGAGGGGTCCGAACTTTTGTACGCCATAGTCGAAATACACTTGATATCTCAGCCATTCCTTATGTGAGAAATGAAAGCCATCTTCCGATCATTGTCGACCCCAGCCATGCCGCCGGTCGCCGTGAACAGGTTATTCCTCTGAGTCGCGCAGCCATTGCAGCTGAAGCACACGGGTTAATTGTGGAGGTTCACCATGAGCCGGAGAATGCTTTAAGTGATGGCGCTCAGAGTCTTTATCCGGAACAGTTTGATCTTCTTTGCCGGCAGGTACGGGACATTTTCGGCATTTTTGAAAAACAGCACAAGGAGGAACAACTTCGATGAAACTCCTTAAGGTCAGGGGAAGTCTCCGGGAATCGGCAATTTACGTAGGGGAAACACTCAGGAATGTTTCCGGATATATACCCGTGGAACGAACCGTCATCATTACCGATTCCAATGTCGCAGCCCATTATCTCGGGGATTTTCCGCCTTGTCCGGTAATCACAATCGGTGTCGGAGAAAAAATTAAAACCCTGGAAACGGTTAAGGAAATTTTTGCAAGACTGTTGGAGTTTGGAACTCAAAGATCCTCCTTTATACTTGGCATCGGCGGCGGTATTGTTTGCGACATTACCGGTTTTGTCGCCTCCACCTATCTGCGGGGAATAAGATTCGGCTTTGTCTCAACCACACTTCTATCCCAGGTGGATGCCAGCGTTGGAGGCAAAAACGGCGTTAATTTTGAAGGTTATAAAAATATGGTGGGGGTGTTCAATCAACCGGAATTTGTCATATGTGACATGGAGCTGCTGAGAACACTTCCTGAAAATGAATTGGTCAACGGTTTTGGAGAAATTGTCAAACATGCGGCCATTGGAGACAAAAACATGTTTGCTTATATCGAGGACCAATGTGATAAAGCTTTGGCCCTGAACCCTGAGGTGATTGAAAAACTGGTCTATGATTCAGTTGTGATCAAATCGGGTGTGGTCAACCGTGATGAAAAAGAAACCGGTGAAAGAAGAAAGCTCAATTTTGGACACACCTTTGGTCATGCAATTGAAAAGACCATACAAGCACCCCATGGTGAAGCCATAAGTGTCGGAATGGTCTTCGCAGCAGCCCTGTCGGTTAAACGGGGATTGTTTTCGCAAAAAAATGCGGATCGTCTCACCGGTCTTCTCGAAAAACTAAAGCTTCCTGCAAGTTTTGACATTAATATGGATGATGTACTCGATGCTCTTGGAAAAGATAAAAAGCGGGAAGGTGACTCGATTCATTTTATTCTTCTTGAAGATATCGGAAAGGCTGTGATACAGGAAATACCCATAACAGAGATTGAAACCGTTTTGAAAACTATGTGAGATTTGAAGATGATAAATAAAATTATTTCAGGGGGTCAGACCGGAGTCGATCGTGCGGCATTGGATTTTGCCATTAAATTCGACATTCCCCATGGCGGGTGGATTATTAAGGGCCGTATCGCCGAGGATGGTGTTCTTGAAGAACGATATAAACTTCAGGAAATTCCTGAGTCCAGTTATCCCAGACGAACATTAAAAAATATTTTGGAATCGGACGGAACTCTGATTATCTCACACGGCCCATTGACCGGGGGGTCGGATTATACTAGAAAAATGGCTGTATCCCGCAATAGACCATGTATTCATATCGACTTGAACCAGATGAGTTCGTTTCAAGCTGCCGAAAATATTCGCACCTGGATTTTTGATAATAAAATTGAAATCTTAAATGTGGGTGGCCCGAGAGGTAGCAAAGATCCCAATATCTATAAAGATGTTTTGGATATTCTTGAAACCGCTTTTTATTTGGATATTATCGATACCAATATGCCTCATGTGGATGTCCCATCAGGTCGTTTTCGAGAAAAATACACACTCCCGCGGATTCCTAAAACCATTGACCAGGCAGCTGAAATGTTTATCTCAGGCCTTTCTTTTAGCGATAGAACCAAAATTGCCAACCTTTCGCCATCCAAACTGAAAAGCCTGGCGCAATCCATGAGCGGGGAAATTATTTCCCGTTTTTCCATAGGTGAGCATAACCCGGATTTAATGTCCGCATGCCGGGAAGCCGCAGAAGGCGATTCTGATGATCAGAATGTTGCAGTGGAAATCATCATGGGACGGGTCTGGGAAAAACTTGGGCAAAAAAGAAATGTATTAAAGGTTGTAAAATCATAGAGGGTGGTACTGACTGGACAGTTAAATTTTATGGCATTGCTCCGATCAAAAGATCGCAAATGCCGTCATGAAAGCGCATTCCTGATGGAGTAAGTTTGCAAAAGGTATCAGATAAGGTCAGGTAGCCCTTTTCCTTGAGATTTTTTAACGGGATTGAAAAACTGTTGGAAAATACAGGCCCAAATTTTTTTTCAAACCGTTTAAGATCGATTCCTTCTTTGGTTCTCAGCCCCAAAAAAACCGATTCTATCATTTCCTGTTCCATAGTCAGAGTCTCTTTATCGGCAATTGGGGAAATTCCGGATTGAATGGCGCGGATATATTGATCAACGGATTTAACATTCCAAAAACGCACTGGATGCAAATAAGAGTGGGCGGAGGGGCCTAAACCGATATACGGGGCAAAGGTCCAGTATTTTTGATTGTGTCTGGACCGGTAAAATTCTTTAATTTCTGAATCTGTCCTGGAAAAATTAGAAATTTCATAGGGAATATAACCGTGCGCGGATAAAAATTCCCATGTAAAAGTAAAAAGTTTCCCGGAAAGGTTTTCATCAGGAGGGAGAATAAAGCCGTTTTTTCTTGCTTTGTAAAAAGGAGTTTTTCGCTCATAGGAGAGCATGTAACAGGAGAGATGTTCGGGGTGAAAACACAACGCTTTTTGGAGGTCGTTTTCCCAGTCCTTGAGATTTTGGTCGGAAAGGCCATAGATCAGGTCGATGCCTATATTTGAAAAACCGGCATTCCTGGCCGATATTAGCGCTGTGCATGCGTCTCGGGCAGAGTGAATTCGTCCTAAAAATCCCAGGTTTTGGTTTTGAAACGATTGAACTCCGATATTGAGCCTGTTGATTCCGGCATCGATATATCCATGAAAATTTTTAGCTCCGGCTGTGCCTGGATTGATTTCCATTGTAATTTCGATGCCTTGTCGGATCGTAAAATGTTTAAAAAGTCTGCTGAGTATTGAAAAGATTTCTTCGGGCGAGAGCAGCGAAGGTGTACCTCCCCCAAAATAGATGGTGTCGATCGGCAAAGAAAACCCATGGTGGCTGTCAATTTCCCTGAATAAGGCATTGATAAACTTTTCTTTTAAAGACAGGTCGGTTGTGGAATAAAAGTTACAATATGGACATTTTTTTAAGCAAAAGGGAATATGGATATAAATGCCGGCCGGAGCACATTTTTTATTCGGATGCTCCGAATCATGGCATGGCATAATCTTTCACCATGTCCATCCCGATATCCAGTGCTTTTTGATTTATCTCGAAAAAGTCGGGGTTTATCCTGGATTGAAGTGTTTTCATAATGGACTCGGGTTTGACCAGCCTTGTTATTCCAATGACTGCGCCCAGCATGCAAATGTTTAAAACGATCGGTTTTCCGATTTCCGTCATGACTCTTTCGTAAATAGGAAGTTCCCGCTGCATGGCGTCGACTTTTCTAGAAGTTGTCACATAGTGGTTGTCAACGATCAAAATTCCGCCGGGACGTGTGATGGTGTAAAATTTGTTGTAAGCTTCCTGGGTAAGGCAAACCAGGACGTTAGGCTGGGTAACTTTGGGAAAGTAAATATCGGATTCACTGATAATGACATCACTTCGTGTAGCACCTCCCCTGGCTTCGGGACCATAGGACTGTGACTGAGTTGCGATAAGCCCTTCATGAAGCACCGCAGCTTCGGCCAATATAACGGCTGCTGTGATCACACCCTGTCCGCCCGAACCTGAAAAAACCAATCTGCATCTTTCCATTGTGGTTACCTCTTTTTCATCGCCCTTTCAATAACCTTGTCATATTCACGGGTATATTCCGGCAGATCTTTTTGCACAAAAATTCCCCTTTCAATCAGCCCGGGTGATTCCAGTTTGGCTTTGGAACCGACAGGTGTTGTATTATCCTTGAAAGATTTCACCATATCCACGGCGCTTCCTGCTTTGTTTTTCCGTCCGAAATAAGTAGGACACTGTGTCAGAACTTCAATGACGGAAAACCCTTCCCTTAAAATAGCTTCTTTAAAAAGTTCCGACATCTGTTTTACATGGTAAGTGGTGGTGCGGGCCACAAAAGTCGCCCCGGCGGCTTTTGCCAATTCGACCACGTCAAAAGCATGGTCTATATTTATAAAAGGGGCGGTGGTGGCAAGTGTTCCGTAGCCGGAAAGAGGAGAATACTGGCCTCCGGTCATACCATAAATACGGTTGTTCATCACGATGGCGGTGATATCGATATTTCGACGGGCGGCATGGATAAAATGGTTTCCGCCTATAGCCAAAGCGTCGCCATCACCCATGGGGACAATCAAATTCAGTTCCGGACGACTCATCTTCACACCCGTGGCAAAGGCCAGGGCCCGCCCGTGAATGGTGTGAAGCGTGTGAACATCGACATAACCCGAGATACGGGCGGAACATCCGATTCCGGATACCATCACAATTTCATTTTTGCTTATGGCTAAATCTTCAAATGCCCGCAGCAATGCATTCAACACCATGCCGTGACCGCAGCCGGGGCACCAGATATGAGGAAAAAATCTTTCGCGTATGTAATCTTTAATTGCCATAGGTTAAACACCTCTTCCCTGAATGAGCCTCAGCATGTTTTTAATATCCGTTGGAGTGATAAAGACACCATCCACGCGATTTGCAAGAAAAACACGTTCCGGGTGGTCGACGGCAATTTTAACCTGACGGTACAACTGCCCAAGATTCATTTCAGTGACCACGACCAGTTCAGCATTTTTGCATTTTTCGCGAATCAGATCTCCATGAAAAGGCCACAGGGTTTGCAGTTCAAGAAGTCCGATGTATTCACCTCTTTTTCTTCGATTTAACACATGATGAAGCGCAGACCTTGCAGTGCTGCCATAAGAGATCAGGATTGTCCTGGCGTCTTCGATAAAATATTCCTTATATTGTGTGATGGTATGCACATTGTTTCGAATTTTATCCGTAAGATGGTGAATCAGACCATCGACCACGGCGGGATTTTCAGAGGGAAATCCCCACATGTCATGGTAAAGGCCCGTGACGTTATATCGATGTACGCCACCGAAATCCGACATGGGAAGACGGCCGTCTTCCCTGGGAAGGTATGGATGGTAATCCACCCCCCCTTTTACAGAAGTTCTCAATCGTTCCACAAGTGGGATTTCATCTTTTTCCGGTACGATTAAACGTTCCCGGGTATGCCCCATGACCTCGTCAAAAAGTAGGATTACCGGAGTCCGGTAGGTTTCCGCCACATTAAAGGCCTCGATGGTGATATTAAAAACATCCTGATTGTTTGAAGCGGTCATGACCACAATGGCATGATCACCATGGGTTCCCCAGCGTGACTGCATCACGTCTCCCTGGGCTCCGCGTGTAGCAAGTCCGGTGGAGGGCCCTCCCCGCTGAACATTGGCAATAACGCAGGGAATCTCAGCCATGATCGCATATCCTAAGGCTTCCTGCATGAGCGAAAATCCTGGTCCGGAGGTAGCGGTCATGACTTTACTGCCGGTCAGGGAAGCTCCGATAATGGCGCACATAGAGCCGATTTCATCTTCCATCTGAATGAATTTCCCGCCGATTTGCGGAAGTCTGTATGCCAGAGATTCGGCTATCTCTGTGGATGGAGTGATCGGGTACCCTGCAAAAAATTTAAGCCCAGCATACAGGGCTCCTTCAACGCAGGCCTCGTTTCCTTGGACAAATTTTAAAGTGCCATTCATAACGTTGGTCCGTTGGAGTTTATTGATTTAAATGATTAGGACTCATCATTTCAGGATTTTAAAGCTCGGTTTCAATTTCTATTGCCAGATCCGGACAACGAAGTTCGCAAAGTTTGCAGCAAATACAGTTAGTAAAGTGCACTGCAACAACCTTGTCCTGCTTATCGAGTTCCAGAACTTTTTTAGGACAAAACTCAACACAAATGCCGCATCCTTTGCACCAGTCACGATTGATATGATGCTCTTTTAATTTTGGCTTGGCCATTACAGGTGATCCTTTTTTCGAAAATAATCGCAAATATTGATTAGATAATTAAAATTGTTATTGCGATTGTCAAGAAAAATCCTTAATGATTTCTTACCACTCGGGTGCCGGCAATTCTGTCATGAAGGGTTCTTTTTTCAATATCGAATATGGCCATCAGGTATCCGATGCAAAAAATGAGACTGCTGATAATTTCGGCAAAGTACCGATAGCATGCTTGAGAATAGTTTACTTTTCCGCCATTAGGGGTAACCACTTTTAGATGACAGGCCATTTTCCCGGGTGTAGCCGAGTATTTTCCTAAAAAATAAGTGGTGTAAGATACTGCAATAAGCAGTTGAAAAAGATTTGCTAAAACAGGAAAAGTCATGGAAACTTCCGGATCATAGGTTGGTGAAAAAAAAAGGCCCAGAAAGGAAGATACGAGTATACCAATGGTCCATAGAATAAAAATGTCGATGATTTTTGCACCGGCTCGCGGCCAAAAATCCGCATATTGCAAACCCCCTGTCTCAATTTTTGGGGTCTCTTCGGGTTTTTCACCCAACAGCGCTTTACATGAGGGGCAGATCCACTGATTCTGGTAAAAAATCATTTCCTGCCTATCGAATTCATTACCACATTGAGAGCAGTATGTTAATTTTTCCACTGATTCATATTCGGTTTCTATTTCTTCAACAGTCGTCACTTCTTTATGATTTTCAGTTTCGGCCTTTTCTTCGGGGTCGGCCACTTTGGCAATTGTGACTTCCGATAAGGGTTTCCACTCTTTCATGCCGGAACACCAAACCAGTGTGTCCGGCATGATGGTGCCTTTTTCGATCAGACCTTGAAATTCTTTTTCCTCAATGGGCCCAAAAGGCTTTTTTCTTTCAGCATAATACCATTTCATATATATTTCTCTCCTTGTATTTTTGAGCAGGGTCTTTTTTGAGCCTATAAAGGTGAGGGCCTTTGAAAGTTGCAGAAAGCGAGTTTGGCTCTTTTATAACAGCATATCCAATTGTGCTGAGTGAAATCCAATGAAACATCGGGGTTTACTTTCAGAATGGAAGTTGGTTGTAATCCTGAAAAATCATTATGCACTCTCAACCATCATGATCCGATGTGGCAGTCATGGGGATCTTCATGAATTTGACACCTTCTTTGCGTAATATTTTTTCTTCCTCATCGGAACTTACACCTCGGATATTTCTTGGCTCCGAGACTCCATATTGGATTTTTAAAGCCTCTTTGGCGAAGTTACTACCTACATTGTCAAAATTTTTATCAAAAAACTCCATGATCTGTTTTTCGAGTTGCGCAGTTACATTTTTTTGTTCAGGATAGTCTTTATTGGGTTGCGAAGACTTTATGGCAAATGTGGAAGGTATTCTGGAAATATCGGTACTATCGCAGAATGGACACGAAATAAGCCCTTTCTCTTTCTGATTTTCGTAGCTTGCCCGATCATCAAACCAGCCTTCGAACGTATGTCCCTTGCTGCAACTCAAATCATAGACGATCATAACTATTCCCTGTTTTCAACACCTGAATAAGTAGGTGAAGTCATAAAAAATGAACATAAATCTGATAAACAGATTAACATGATTATAGTAAATTTTAAAGAAATTATTGACAGAATCAGTCTTTGACCCCAATATAGCATCTCTTGAAAGGTTGGAAACAAATTAACTATTCTTTGATGGAGTTTTTCCTATGAAAATAATGAATCCTATCGGACTTTTGGTGACATTATTGATTTTGGTTTTTTCGCACACAGCCCAGGCTGAAACAAAATATGTGGTTGAGCATATTCAAGTCAATGCGAGAACCGGAAGCAGCGTTGAACACAAAATTGTTACCATGCTGGAATCAGGACAAAAGGTTCAGGTCGTGGAAGTCGATAAGGATTGGTCACGAATTAAACTTGCGGATGGCCGGGAAGGATGGATTTTATCAAGATTTCTGACAAGCTCGGAACCTAGAAAATTGGTTTTGGAAAGGTTGCAGAAACAATATGATGAACTCTATGATCAGATGCCGGTATTAACAGAAGAAAATATTTTTTTAAAAGAGGAAAACCAGATATTGAAATCCGAGTTGGATTCAAATAAAGAAGCCCTTGATGAAATAACAAAAAATTATCAGGAGTTAAAACAGGATTCATCGGAGATTATTGAATTAAAAACCAGTGAAGAGGAGACCAGATTAAAGTTGCAGGAAGTAACATCAATAGCTGAAAATTTGGAGAAAGAAGCTTCCGGGCTTCGAAATCAGCAAAATATCCGGTGGTTTCTTGCAGGATCGGGTGTTCTTTTTTTAGGCTTTTTAATGGGTTCGATCAGCAAGCGAAAGCGTCGTCGGTCATCGCTGCTTTAAAAATTTTAAGGGCTTATTCCATGAAGGTAAAAACAGATTTTTTAATTATAGGCAGCGGGGTAGCAGGCCTTACCTTTGCTTTGAAGGTGGCGGATCATGGGTCGGTCACCATTGTTACCAAAAAAGGCGTTATGGACACGAACACTGCCCAGGCACAGGGTGGGATTGCATCGGTTTTTGGAAAGCTCGACTCGTTTGATCTTCATATTCGGGACACGCTTGTAGCTGGCGACGGTTTGTGTAATCGGGAAGTGGTTGAGATAGTGGTTCGAAATGGTCCCGAGCGGATTCGCGAACTTATTGACATGGGCGTGCGGTTTAATCTGGCTGAAATACAGCGCGACAAGGATGAGGAGTTGAATTTAGACCTTGGTCGGGAAGGTGGCCATTCACAAAAGCGAATTATCCATGCCGAGGATATGACAGGAAGAGAACTGGAGCGAGTTCTGGTTGACCATGTCAAAAGACATCCAAATATCAAGCTCTACGAAAATCACATTGCCATTGATCTTATTACGTTTTCAACTCGCCTGAAGCGAGGGCAGATCACCACCACTCACGAGGATTTTTGTTGCGGAGCATATGTTCTGGATCGTGATACCAACCAGGTAAAGACATTCGCTGCGGAAATCACCCTTCTTGCCACCGGGGGGTCCGGCAAGGTTTATCTTTATACGAGCAATCCGGATATTGCCGCCGGCGACGGTATTGCCATGGCATATCGTGCCGGCGCGACAGTGGCCAACCTTGAGTTTGTGCAGTTTCATCCCACATGCCTCTATCATCCGGACGCCAAGAATTTTCTGATTTCCGAGGCTGTACGCGGAGAGGGAGCTACTCTTATTGACTCGGCAGGAAATGCCTTTATGGAAAAATACGACCCGTTAAAGGACCTGGCGTGTCGTGATGTTGTTGCACGTGCTATTGATCATGAACTTAAAAAAAGTGGCCATGACTCGGTATTTTTAGATATTTCAAATAAGGATTCTGAGTTTGTTAAAAAGCGGTTTCCCAACCTGTACAAGCAATGTCTGTCATTCGGTATTGATATGACCAGAGAGCCCATTCCTGTAGTGCCGGCAGCGCATTATATGTGTGGCGGGGTCGTTACCGATATTTTCGGCAGAACGGATATTAAAAAATTATATGCCGTGGGAGAAACCGCATGCACGGGCCTTCACGGGGCTAATCGTCTGGCCAGCAATTCTCTTATTGAAGCATTGGTCTATGCTCATAAAGCATCAAAACAGGCGGTTGTTGAAATGAATACCTCGGATTTTAAGCCGACGCCGGAACTTTTTCTTTGGGATGAAGTGGGTACTTCCGACAGTGATGAATTGATTATGGTCTCTCACAATTGGGACGAAATCAGGCGTTTCATGTGGAATTATGTGGGTATTGTTCGATCCAACAAACGACTTGAAAGAGCATGGAGGAGAATCGAAATCATTCAGAAGGAAATTCAGGATTACTACTGGAATTTTAAGGTGACTCCGGACCTGATCGAATTGCGAAACCTTGCCATGGTGGCTGAACTTATTGTTCGATGTGCCATGCATCGAAAAGAAAGCCGCGGCCTTCACTACAATATCGAATATCCCCACCGCGATGATAAACGTTGGCAAAAAGATACGGTTGTCAGACGGCCTTTCCTGGGGTAGGCACATGCCATGTTTTCTTTATCGGTGTTTGAATTGGGAATGATTCAGCATTGACAAGCCTCGTTTTTGGTTTATTTTAGTCCAAACTATATTGACGAGGCTGTTTTTTGAGCATTTTAATTGATTTTTCAAAAAGATCAGAATTAACATTACAGGATTAACATTTTAGAGATATTTTATGGGTAATAAACGTGATTACTACGAAGTTCTTGGCGTAAGCCGCACATCAAAAGAATCCGAACTCAAAGCCGCCTATCGCAAAATGGCTTTGAAATATCATCCTGATCGAAATCCCGGAGACAAGTCCGCAGAGGAGCAGTTCAGGGAAGCCGCGGAAGCTTACGAGGTTTTAAGGGATCCTCAAAAAAGGCAAATCTATGATCAGTTTGGTCATCAAGGCCTTGAAGGAACCGGTTTTTCAGGCTTTGGCGGGTTTGATGATATCTTTTCCAGTTTTGGAGACATTTTTGAGGATTTTTTTGGATTCGGTAGTTCAGGAAGAGGGCGGTCAAGAGTTCACCGGGGTAGTGATTTGCGCTATGACCTGGAACTGAATTTTATGGATGCTGTTTTTGGTACCGAAACCAAGTTAAACGTCAATAAGATGGAGACCTGCCCGGATTGCCATGGGACCGCTTGCAAGGATGGAACCTATCCTGAAAATTGCCGTTCATGCAATGGCACGGGACAGGTAAGTCATTCCCAGGGCTTTTTTACCGTAAGAACCACATGTCCTTCATGTCGCGGTACTGGTCAGTCAATTCCGAATCCATGCGAAAAATGTTCAGGTAACGGACGTGTAAAGGCGGCCAAAAAAGTTTCTGTCAGAATTCCAGCCGGTGTGGATTCAGGATCAAGACTTCGGCTCAACGGAGAAGGTGAAGCTGCGCCATACGGCGGGCAACCCGGAGACTTGTATGTATTTATACATGTTAAGCCCCATGAATTTTTTGAACGAAAAGATATCGATGTTTTTTGTCAGATCCCAATTTCTTTCATACAGGCCGCTTTGGGAGATAAAGTTGAAGTGCCGACGTTAAATGGCAAAAAAGACCTGGAAATTCCAAAAGGTACTCAGCCGGGAGAAATTTTTAAATTCGAGCAAGAGGGGATCCCATCTTTGAGAAACGGGCGACGGGGTGATCAGGTCATTCAGGTTTTAGTTAAAACACCTACCCATTTGAATAAAAAGCAGGAAAAGCTTTTAAAGGATTTTTCAAAACTCGAAAATAACAAACTTTCCAATAAACTGAAAAACATTCTCAGAGGTAATTAATGTTTGAGCTCAAAATCGTTACGCGCTTTGCTGCGGCGCATCAGCTGAAAATGGTATCGCAAAAATGTGAGAACCTCCATGGACACAACTGGAAAGTTGAAGTGCGAGTGGCCGGAGAAAAATTAAATTCTGCAGGAGTCCTGGTGGATTTTGGAGAGCTGAAAAAGCAGGTTGCAGAAATAATCAAAGAACTGGACCATCGTTTTTTAAACGAAACCGAATTTTTCAACAATAATACCCCGCCCTCATCCGAAAACATCGCTTTTTATATTGCTAAAGGTCTTGAAAAAAAACTTAACGGCGCAGGTGCCAGAGTTACCCGTGTCAGCGCCTGGGAATCCGATGATGCCTGTGCGACATATATTAACGGGTGAGAGAGAGCACCTGATCGGTGATCGGCTAAAGATCACCGGTCTTTGATTGATCACCTGATTTCATTTTTCGGTAGTGGTTCAAAAGTTCTTCACGACTGATAATGGCGATTGTGTCGGATACATACTGTTGAATATTTTCCAGTCCGCCTTCCTGCCTGTCCACCAGAATAACCACTTTAACTACCTGAAGCCCTTCTGACTGGGCCCTTTCAATAGCTTTTATGGTAGAACCTCCTGTAGTGGCCACATCGTCCAAAATCACCACTTTTTCTCCCGGCTGCATATCGCCCTCGATCCACTGGCTGATACCATGACTTTTCTTTTCTTTTCTGATGGAAAATGCTTTTAATGGGAATTTTTGAATTTCTGATACAAAAGCGGTGGCAACAGCCATGGGATCTGCCCCAAAAGTCAAACCTCCGACCCCATGAGCTTGACAACTTTTAATGGCCTCAAAAATTAAATGCCCGGTTAAAAACATCCCTCTAGAGCTGAGAGTGGTGGGTTTGCAGTTGACATAAAAACAGCTTGTTTTACCGGATACCAGCTTAAAAATCGGTTCATTGCTGTATTTAAAAGACTTTCGGCATAAGATTTCGATAAGTTCCTGTTTCACTGAATATTCCTAAAACCTTTTAAATCTGAATTTATTTAACAAAACCTTGATTTTATGCTCATGTTCGGATAAGAAAAAGCCTCCACAGAATTGGAAGAAGCCTGTTTAATGGGATTCAGTGGAGGCTAAACGCAAGGAAAACTGGAAGCAGCACTCCTTGGCCTTTTTGAGATTCTTATACCAATTAATTCATTAGCGGTCAATCCGAAAACCGGATAAGGAGTTATGGTCATCTTGAAAGCAATTCCGACCCAAGGCAAAATCGGCATTTTTTTGACGGCAAGCTTTGTTTTAATTTTCAGCCTGGGATTTCATTCACCCCAAAGTGCACTCTGTCAGCAGGGAGCCGATCATTATTATTCACTGGAACGCGCTGTTCAATCAGCTCTTTCGGCCAACCTCGGTCTCAAATCCGCTCAGGAAGAAACCCTGGCAGCAATAGCCAGAAAAAATGCGAGGCGCACTGAATTTTTTCCGACATTTAATCTGGCCTATCAATACGTGAGAAATGATGACAAACAGCGGGCCGAAGAGATTGGGGTGATAGCACCTAAAAACGAGTATTCTTTCATGGGTGGATTCTCCCAGCCACTGTTTACAGGTTTTTCAATACTTAACCGATATAAGATATCCGAATTGTCGTTGCAGGCCTCCAGAACCGGCGAAGAAATTTATCGCCAGGATATTATTTTCAGAACCATGGAGGCCTACTATAATCTTTTGAAAACTACCAAGCTTGAGGAAATTGCCCGGGAAACCGTTACAGAAATCGATGCTCAGAAAATAGTAGCTGAAAACTTTTATGAAGTGGGCATGACACCCCTGAATGATCTTCTTCAGGTTCAGGTCGAGCTTGCCAATGCTCAACAGGCCTTGGTCGTTTCCCAAAATGAAATGGAGTCCGCGGAGGCTTTTTTAAACACTGTTCTTCGAAGGCCGATCAATGCGCCGATAACATTGGAAGAAATTCAGGATTATGAAAAATTTGAATATGATATCGAATATTGCTTTAGCCAGGCGGAAAAATATCGCCAGGAGATCAATCTTGCCGACCTGGAACTGCAAATAGCGGAAAAAGAATTTGAGGTGGCTAAAAAAGACTTTTTCCCCACGGTTAGTCTGGATGGAAGATACTTTCAGCAAGGAACCGAATGGGATGCCAAAGGTGGCTTGGGTGTTTTCGGAAGATCCAGCGGATGGGATATCACCGCAGTGGCTACGTGGAATATCTTTGAATGGGGAAGAACATATTTCGGCGCTGAGGAACAGATCCATCGAGTCTCCCAGGCTCGTTTGCAGCGAACTCAGCTTTTAGATGATATACGGCTTCAAGTCAAGCAGGCCTATTTGAAAATGCGGGAATCTGAAAAGAATATCAAAACCGTAGAACTTGCAATTGAGCAGGCGAAGGAAAATTTCCGGATTTACACAGAACAGTATAAAGAGCAGATAGCGACACAAACGGATGTTTTAATTGCGAATGTTCTACTTTCTAGGACCAAAACCATTTATTTTAGTGCCCTGTATGACTATGAAATTGCCAAAGCCTCATTATTCAGGGCTATGGGGCGAATCGATTCGACGGATTACGCGACGATTCAATGAACCAAAATGAAAATAAAAACGCCATTATCAGGTTATTTCATGTGCACAGGAGCTATGGAAATAAAAGAGCTCTTCAGGACATTACTCTGGATGTGGCAAAAAATGAATTCATTTTTATTAGTGGACCCAGTGGTGCAGGAAAAACCACTTTGCTGAAATTGCTATACCTGGGTGAAAGGGTCAATGAGGGACAGGTTCTTGTCGATGGCATTAATTTATCAAGAATTAATAAAAAAAGTATTCCTGATTTGCGTCGAAAATTTGGAATTATTTTTCAGGATTACAAGCTCATTTCGACAAAAACCGTTTATGACAACATTGCGCTGGTTCTGGAAGCCGTTGGCCATAACAGAAGTCAGATTCCGTTTAAAGTAAGAAGTGTTTTGCGGACAGTGGGCATGGAAGAGCAGATCAATAGTTATCCACCGACTCTTTCAGGAGGGGAACAACAACGTGTTGCTTTTGCAAGAGCCGTGGCTACTGATCCGAAGATTATCCTTGCGGACGAGCCCACAGGCAATCTGGATAATGAATCTGCTGCCATCATCATGGATCTTCTGATTCGTTTTCATACCCGCGGGGCTACCATTATTGTGGCCACCCATGACATGGAACTGATAAGAAAAAAGGGCGGACGAGTGCTGATTTTAAAGGAAGGGTGCATTTACAGTATTTTATTTCAGGAATCGCCCAGGAAATTGCGTCGATGACCTCTTACTTAAAAAGGGCCATAAAGGATATCAGGGACAATGCATTTGTCAGTTCGGTAACCATTATTACTGTTGGTTTATTGGTCTTGATGATCAGTACATTTATCTTGTTTTGGGATAATGCCGGACGGATTATGGAAGATTGGAGAAAAGGCATTCGCATCATGGCTTATCTGAAAACCGACATAGCTGATGAAGCCATTGATGTGTTAATGAAAAAAATCCAGGAGACTGAAGGGGTTAACGAAGTTCGTTTTATCTCCAAGCAGCAAGCCCTTGAACTTTTAAAGGAGCATATGGATCACCCGGGCTCGATTTTGGATTCTCTTGAAGGCAATCCTCTTCCCAATGCTTTTGAAATCATGACCGCTTCCGGATCTGATGATAATGCGTTGACCCTTCAGCAAGTGGAGGCTTTGGCCATAAATATAAAAACCTATTCCGAAGTGGATCAGGTAGAATATGGGCAACAGTGGCTGAAACGGTTTTATTCCATTTTTGACCTGTTTCGCTTGGTCGGTTTTGCCATGGGAGGTATTTTTGTTCTCGCGGCAATTCTCATTATAGCGAATACCATTCGGCTGGTTATCTACACCCGTCAGGATGAACTTCAGGTCATGCGTCTTGTGGGGGCCTACGATAAATTTATCAAAATACCTTTTTACTTGCAGGGAGTTATACAGGCAGGTCTGGGTTCATCGATCGGAATTTTGATTTTGTATGCCGGATATGCTTATTTGGTATCTTCGGTGGAAAAAGGGTTTTTGATGATCGATTTTTATTTTCTTTCCTTAAAAGCTTGGTTGTTCATTATCGCTTCGAGTATGTTGCTGGGGATGCTGGGATGTTTTTTGTCGTTAACAAAATATTTAAAAGACTGATATTTTCGTTTATTATGGTTGCTTTGCCAAACCTGGCGATCGCCGCCGGTGACAACGGGGATATTTCCGGAGAGTCCATAAAAAAATATCGTGAGCAGGCCAGGAATCTGAGGCAAAAAATTGAATCGTCACAGAAAGATCTTGAAACATTATCACAGGAAGAAACAGCTGTTTTAAACATACTCAATGAGATTGATATCAATCTTGCTGCTTACCAAAACCAGATATTGGCATACCGTTCAGAGCTTTCGGAGTTGGAAAAAAAACTGCAAGAGGTGCAGATTTTCTACAGAGAACTTGAAAAAAGAGTGGATTCTCTTCGTGAATATGCTAAAAAGCGCCTTGTGGCTATTTACAAAATGAACAGGCTGGGTACACTGTCCATGTTGGCATCGGCCGATTCCTTCTCGGAATTCTTATTTCGAAAGAATGCATTGGAACGTATTTTTACTCATGACGAGGAAATCCGAAAAAAACTGATTCAGGAGCAAGCACAGCTTCATGAGCTTTTCATGGAAATCGAAATCAGGAAGAATAAAAAGATTGAACTTGAAAGAGAACTTAAGAACCAAATTGCCGGTTTGGCTGTAGAAAGAAAAAAGCGGGGTGATATTCTTGCTGAAATTCGAAGAAAAAAGTCCTTGGAACAAGAACTTATATATGCCTATCAGCAGGCAGCCGTCGATCTTGACAACGCTATTGCGGGGCTGAATACGAAAAACGATGATAAAGGCATTGCAAAATTTACTTCGGACAATCCTTTTGAGACCTTTAAGGGCTTGCTTAATATGCCTGTCAACGGTACAATTAAAACCCGATTCGGTTCCTACAAAGATAAAAGACTCAATGTGGAACGTTTCAATAGCGGAATATCAGTCACCGCAGACCGAGGAGAGCCGATTCAGGCCGTCAAAGATGGCCTGATCCTTTTCGCCGGATGGTTTAAAGGATATGGGAAAATGATTATTATAGACCATGGACATCATTATTATACTGTTTATGCCCATGCCGAAGAACTTTTTAAAGACAAAGGAGACCCTGTGGAATCCGGAGAAGTTATTGCTACTGTGGGTGATTCAGGCTCCATTTCCGGGCCGGAACTTTATTTCGAGGTTCGCCACTATGGAAAACCGGTTGACCCCTTGGAATGGATCAGGAAAGGATAATTTAAGGAGAAATTATGAGATTTAAGAATCGACCTTTAAAAGTGTTTTTAGTCATCGGGGTTGCCGTTATATTTTGGGCTATTGGAGCCAATGTTTATCGGGCCAATCTGGCTAACGGTGAAGAAACCTACAAGGGTTTAAAATTATTCACCGATGTTATTGAGTTGATCGAAAAAAATTATGTTGAAGAGGTAGATACCGAAAAACTCATGCAAAAAGCAATTCAGGGCATGGTGCGCAGTTTGGATCCTCACTCTTCGTTTTTGCCCCCGGAAGCCTTTGAAGAACTTCAGGTGGACACTCACGGTGAGTTCGGAGGCATTGGTATTGTGATTACCATGAAAGACGGCATTTTAACCGTCGTATCGCCGATTGAAGGCACCCCCGCTTACAAGGCGGGTATTCAGGCTGGAGATAAAATCATTAAAGTGGATGATATATCCACCCAGGAAATGGAACTTTGGGAAGCAGTTAAACAAATGAGGGGCAAGCAGGGAACCGAGGTAGTCCTTACCATCATGCGCGAAAAGGAACCCGAACCTATCGAATTTATTTTGGTCCGTGATATCATACCCATCGAAAGTGTTAAATCCTTGATGCTTCGGCCAGGTTACGGCTATATCTGGGTCACCAATTTCAGGGACAATACCACCAATGATATCATTAAGGCTATTAAAGCATTTGAAAAACAACCCGAGCCTTTGAAAGGGCTTATACTTGATTTGAGAGATAATCCCGGTGGATTGCTTAATCAGGCAATCAGTACAGCGGATCTCTTTTTGGATAAAGGCAAAATCGTATCCATCAAAGGACGTTTTGATAAACATACAAAATCTTATGAAGCCCGTGCAAAAGGTACCCTTCCGAAATATCCCATGGTCGCACTTATAAATGGCGGAAGTGCCAGTGCTTCTGAAATTGTCGCAGGTGCGCTTCAGGATAATAAACGCGCTTTAGTTCTTGGAACTGTTTCATTCGGCAAGGGCTCCGTTCAGACAGTGGAAGCATTGAGAGATGGATATGGCTTAAAGTATACAATCGCCCTTTATTACACCCCCAATGACAGATCCATACAGGCTCAGGGAATTGAACCGGATGTTCTGGTCAAACAACGTTGGCTGGATGAAAATGGCACACAAGCGGATGAAACCAGGCTGAAAGAAAAAGATTTAAAAAACCATTTGGAGGTGGTGCCCGAGGGGATGAAGATAAAAGTAATATCACCTGATGACGAAACTCAAAAACCAGAGGAACCCATGATGAGAAGCCCTGAATTTCGGCACGGTCCTTTGAATCTTGAAACACTGAGTGCGGATAATCAAGTCATGCGAGCCTTGGAAATCCTTGTTGGTTATGAAGTTTTCAAAAATTATGAATAATAAATAAAATGAATCTTAGCGGCAGGTATTATGTCAATACCTGCCGCTTTGTGATATAAAATGGCCCGAAAATCAGCCTATAAAAAAAAATCCCCTAAAAAAACCAAAAAACGACCCGGCAAAAAAATTTCCATTAAACTTCAGCTATTGAAGGTTTTTGCAGGACTCGGTGTTCTTCTTCTACTGGTGGTTACGGCAGGCTTCAGTGTACATTACATGCTGGTTAGGAAGCAAAATGTAAAACCATCTTTTGTCACTGAAGAAACAAAACCATCACAACCTGTTTTGCCCCAGAAGAAGCTTCAGGAAAAAAATATTATTCAGAAACCTGAAAAAAGCAAAACTCCCCCTAGTGCCGAAGTAAAAACAGCTAAAATTCCCTCATCCGAAAAACCCACAGTTTATGAGATTTTTCCTGAAAAGGATTTGCCGCCCCCAAAGGTTAAAGAGGTACCACCAGAAGTTGCAGCAATACCGCCAACCAAAGCTCCCCTAAAAGAGCGGACCAGAGTTACTTTAAAAGGACGGCCGAAAGTGGCAATCATCATTGATGATCTGGGTTATGATCCCTACATCGCCGAAAAATTTGCAGAACTTGAGCCGAAATTGACATTTTCTGTCATTCCACACACCCCTTTTCAGAAAAAAGTTGCCGAGACTGTTCGTATAAATGGGGGCGAGTTGATGCTTCATGTTCCAATGGAACCGAACGAATACCCTGATATTGACCCGGGTCCCGGTGCACTTTTGACAAGTATGGAGCCGGATCAGTTGATTGCACAGCTAAAAATAAACCTGGATACCATTTCTGACATCAGGGGTATCAATGGCCATATGGGTTCCAAACTGACTGCTAGTTCCGAGCAAATGTATCAGATATTTACTATATTGAAACAAAGAAAACTTTATTTTGTGGATAGTCTCACTACTCCCGACAGCGTTTGCAAATCCTCTGCAACGTTGTTAAAATTACCTTTTGCCCAACGTGATGTGTTTATCGATCATTTTTTGGAGCCGGAATTTATGCGAAAGCAGGTCCATCGTCTGATCAAGACGGCTAAAAAGAATGGTGAGGCAATAGGTATTGCCCATCCGCACAGGGCAACCCTGGAAATAATGAAGGAATTGATGCCTGAGATCAAAAAACAGGTTGATTTGGTTCCGGCATCACAATTAGTGAAATAAAGAATTTAGAACGCTCTTTTTAACTGCTTTTTGGCTTCTTCTTCCTGAAGTCTTTTCTCCTGTTGTTCCTTTTCAATGAGATCCTCGATATTGCTGACATAATAGGTCATGATGAAGTATTCCGGATTTCCAAACTTGTCAGGTTTGTTTGAAAAAATCAGAATATCTCCATGGTTTTTCCAGAAAAAAGACCATTGTTCAGGGGTGCCCCAATCAATTTTTTCCGGTTTTCCATATCTGGTTTTCAACAATTCTAAAATGTCAATACCATCATTTTTGGCACGGATTTTATTGTAAAGGGGGTTAAGGAAATAGTTTGAAAAAAGCAGTTCCACATAATTGAAAGATGTGATTTTGTCCGGAATATACCGATAGGTGATTTTAATGGTGTTATATTCGCTCCGTTGTCTTGGATTTTCGTTTAACTTTTTGTTCAGTTGATGAACATGGGGAAAATATTGCTGAATAAAGCCGGGATAAAGTATTTCAAGATTGATGGTGGTTCGCGTTTCGATGGCGTCCGAACCCAAAGTGTTTCTCAATTCATCACGAAGGCTTCTGTTGATTTCGGTATTTGGACCGACTCCGAAAAAAGTAAATGCATCCTCAGGGTTTCCATCACTTCCATTGCCTGAATTAGGAATTTCTTCCCTGAAAAGAACCAATGTTGCGGATAAAAGCAATATGGAAAAAATGATACCGGCAATAATCAGCAACTTCATGTTGGTGTTATTCATCTTTTTGAGTATACCCCGTTTACTGGCACAAGTTATTTTACTTCTTGAAACTATATTTCCGGTGATCAATTTGTCAAGCATTATGTATTCAATGACATTGAGCATGTATTGGGGTACCTGAAAATTTGCTAACCTGTTTTTCCCGGGATTTGGTCAGGCAAGGTCGATAGCGGACCGATCCATTACGCAGATCCTGTGTAAAAGTTACATAATGTAAAAGTCAGCCTGGTGTCAGAAAAACAGATTATCTTGAAATTAAACATGTGCATATTAATTTTTATTTCGGCAATGAATAAAAAATACAAAATTGTAGTAATATAGGTTGTTTTTTACAAAAAAGTTATTTAAAAATAGATAAATAACCATATCGTTATTTATTGTCTGCCCGTGAATATTTTAATATTGATTTATATCAATAAGATATAAAATTCTGCCGGATATTTCCCATCTTTGGCACACCTCTTGTAAAAGTACTCTTTTAACATCACATGTTTCGAATGACCCAAGTTGTTGAATATCATCAAACCTTAAATGATTCACGTGAAGAAAGGAAAAGAAGTTCATGAGAAAAATCGCCATTTATGGAAAAGGAGGAATCGGAAAATCCACTACAACGCAAAACACAGTGGCGGGGCTTTCCGAGATGGGGAAAAAAATTATGGTTGTGGGCTGCGATCCTAAAGCGGATTCCACCCGTTTGCTGCTTGGAGGGCTTTCACAGGCAACCGTTTTGGATACCCTTCGAAATGAGGGAGAGGATCTGGAGCTTGAGGACATCAGAAAGACAGGTTTTAACGGTGTCATTTGTGTGGAATCGGGTGGACCTGAGCCTGGTGTCGGATGCGCAGGCCGGGGAATCATCACTTCCATCAACATGCTCGAACAGCTTGGTGCCTACGCCGAGAGTGAAAAATTGGATTATGCATTTTATGATGTTTTGGGTGATGTTGTTTGTGGCGGTTTTGCCATGCCCATAAGAGAAGGCAAGGCAAAGGAAATTTATATCGTCGTGTCGGGTGAAATGATGGCCATGTATGCAGCCAACAACATTTGCAAGGGTATTGTCAAGTTTGCTGAGGCAGGAGGGGTTCGTCTTGGAGGACTGATTTGCAACAGTCGAAACGTAGATAACGAAAAAGAGATGATATTGGCTTTTGCGGATAGACTCGGTACCCAGATGATTCATTTTGTTCCCAGAGACAACATGGTCCAGAGAGCTGAAATCAACCGGAAAACAGTCATCGAATATGATACGTCACATCCACAGGCCGATGAATACAGGACACTGGCCAAAAAAATCGATAGCAATCAGATGCACGTGATTCCCAAGCCGATTGCCATTGAGGAATTGGAAAGCCTTCTGATTAATTACGGGATTGCTGCTTAATAAAGTTAAATCTGAATAAAAAGAGAGGAAAAAATTATGCTGATGATTCGTTCGATTATAAGGCCCGATAAGGTTGACAGCGCGCTTGCGGCATTGATGGAGGAGGGTTTTCCGGCTGTAACCAAGATATCGGTTGTGGGGCGGGGTAAACAGAGGGGAATTAAAATCGGTGAAATTCGATACGATGAGATCCCAAAAGAACTTCTCCTTACAGTAGTTCAGGACAAAGACAAGGATTTTGTGATTCAGACCATTATCAAGGCTTCACGAACCGGCGATAAAGGGGCTTTCGGCGACGGCAAGATATTTGTTTCGCCTGTTGAGGAGGTTTACACCATCAGCTCCGGAATCAAAGAGACATCATCAGGTGAAATTGAAGAGGTGAAAGCATGAAAGAAATCATGGCGATCATTCGGATGAATATGATGAACAAGACCAAACAGGCTTTGACCGAAGCGGGGATTTCCTCCATGACCGCAAAGGATGCTTTGGGAAGAGGCAAGGGTCTTGTGGACATGCAGTTGTTAAAAGGGGCTGAGCAGGGTTATGAGGAAGCCATTATCCATCTTGGCCAGACTCAGCGGCTGATTCCTAAACGGCTTCTTCTGATGGTTGTTCAGGATGAGATGGTCAACAAAGTGGTAACAACCATCATAAAGGTCAATAAAACAGGAAAATCAGGAGACGGCAAGATATTTGTCATGCCTGTCATGGATTCATTCAGTGTCCGGACAGGCGTCAGGGGAAATCCCACTCTGGACGATCTTTGATTTTATTTGAAAAAACATTATGAGGTAATCTACATGGAAACATCCTGTGAAGACTATATATGCAGTGAAATCGACCCTGAAGAGGTCAAAAACAAACTAATCAGCAAATATCCGGCCAAGGTAGGCAGGAAACGTTCCAAACAAATTACGATCAACAGGATAGACGAGGAAAAATGTGTTCCCGAGGTCATGGCCAATGTGCGGACCATTCCCGGTATCATTACCCAGCGCGGATGCAGCTATGCCGGATGCAAGGGGGTGGTGCTTGGGCCCACCAGAGATATCATCAATTTAACCCATGGCCCGATCGGATGCGGTTTTTACAGTTGGCTGACCCGGCGCAATCAGACCAGGCCAAATGGTCCGGAAGACCATAATTTTATGCCTTACTGCTTTTCCACGGATATGCAGGAAAATGAAATCATATTTGGAGGTGAAAAAAAACTCAAAGAAGCGATCCAGGAGGCTTATGATACATTTCATCCCAAAGCCATCGCCATATTTGCCACCTGTCCTGTGGGACTGATCGGCGATGACGTTCATTCGGTGGCCCGTGAAATGAAAGCAAAGCTGGGAATAAATGTCTTTGGTTTCAGTTGCGAGGGATACAAGGGTGTGAGCCAATCCGCAGGACATCATATTGCCAATAACGGCATTTTTACCCATGTGGTGGGATTGGATGACGAGATCCGGGAAGGCAAATACCGGATCAACCTCCTCGGCGAGTATAATATCGGCGGTGATGCATTTGAAATTGACCGGATTTTTGAAGACTGCGGGCTCACGGTGGTTTCCACTTTCAGTGGAAATTCTTCCTATGATTATTTCAAAAACTCCCATACTGCGGACTTAAACCTGATCATGTGCCACAGATCCATCAATTATGTGGCGGAAATGATGGAAACCAAATACGGTATTCCATGGATTAAAGTCAATTTTATCGGGGCCGAGGCTACAGCCAAATCCCTGAGAAAAATTGCCCAATACTATGATGAACCTGAACTTACCGATCGCGTCGAAGAGGTAATCGTAAAGGAGATGCCTGAGGTGGAAAAGGTTCGGGCGGAAGTTAAAGCCCGATGCGAGGGCAAGCTGGCCATGTTGTTTGTGGGTGGTTCCAGGGCTCATCATTACCAGGAACTGTTCAAAGAAATCGGCATGCGCACCATTGCCGCAGGTTATGAATTTGCTCACCGCGACGATTATGAAGGTCGCCGGGTGCTTCCGAACATTAAAGTGGATGCAGACAGTCGCAATATTGAAGAACTCGAAATTCATCCGGACCCACAACGGTATCAGCCCAGAAAATCTCCGGAAGAAATCTCCGAGCTTGAGAAAACAGGTTTCAAGTTTAAAGACTACGAAGGCATGATGACCGAAATGTCCAATGGAACCCTGGTTATCGACGATATCAACCAGTATGAAACAGAAAAGCTGATTGAGATTTTCAAACCGGACATATTTTGTGCCGGCATCAAGGAGAAATATGCCATTCAAAAAAGCGGCATTCCCATGAAACAGCTTCACAGCTATGATTCGGGCGGGCCATATGCCGGTTTCAGGGGAGCTATCAATTTTTATCGGGAGATTGACCGGATGGTCAACAGTAAGGTCTGGAAATACGTTAAAGCCCCATGGCAGCAAAACCCTGAGCTGGCAGCGACATATGCCTGGGATTAAGCTGAATTGGTTTATTTGAATAATCTCGTTCTGAATCCGAGTTAAAGGAAGGATATTTGACCATGTTACTAAGACATACCACAAATAAAGTTGCAGACCGACATGCACTCACCGTCAACCCGGCCAAGACGTGTCAGCCTATCGGTGCCATGTATGCCGCATTAGGGGTTCATTCATGCCTGCCCCACAGCCATGGTTCACAGGGTTGCTGTGCTTATCACCGAAGCACCCTGACACGTCACTACAAGGAACCGGTCATGGCGGGAACAAGCTCATTTACCGAGGGCGCATCGGTTTTCGGAGGACAGGCGAACCTGGTCCAGGCCATTGACAACATTTTTACCATTTATAATCCCGAGGTTATCGCGGTGCATACCACATGCCTTTCCGAGACCATCGGGGACGATATTGCCCAGATAGCTGCCAAAGCCCGGGAATCAGGAAAAATACCCGAAGGCAGATACGTCTTTCATGCCAGCACCCCCAGTTATGTGGGGTCTCATGTGACCGGTTTTGCAGGGATGACCAGGGCAATGGTGGATTATTTTGCTGAAAAGTGCGGGAAAAAACGCCGTCAAATCAATATCATCCCGGGTTATGTGGAACCTTCGGATATGGAAGAAATCAAACGCATTGCCAAGCTTATGGACATTCCGGCTGTAGTCTTTCCGGATACATCAAACGTGCTCAATGGCCCTCAGACCGGTAAATACGAGATGTTTCCCAAAGGAGGCGTGACCATTGATCAGTTAAAAACCACCGGAGACAGCATGGGAACCCTGGGATTGGGAAAGCTTGCCTCGGGACCGGCGGCTCATGCATTGGATACCAAGTGTAAGGTGCCATGCCAGGTGCTGGATTTACCCATCGGCATCAAGGCCACGGACCGTTTCGTGGATGCCCTTCGCTCCATGGCCGGAGTCAACGTACCTGATGACATAAACATTGAGCGCGGAAGGCTCCTGGATGTGATCACCGATATGCACCAGTATTTTTTCGGAAAAAAGGTCGCCCTGATCGGAGATCCGGATCAGTTAATATCCCTGACCGAGTTTCTGGTTTCTATAGACATGTGGCCGATTCATATCGTGACGGGCACTCCGGGCAAAAAGTTTGAAAAGCGCATACGGGAACTTACCAGTGAAATTCCCGGCCCGGTCAATGTTAAAGCCGGAGGCGACATGTTTTTGTGGCATCAGTGGATTAAAAATGACCCTGTGGATCTGATGATCGGAAACACCTATGTGAAATATATTTCCAGGGATGAGGATATTCCTTTGGTGCGATTCGGATTTCCCATTCTGGACCGCGCAGGCCACAGCTATTTTCCCACAGTCGGATACCGGGGAGGTATCAGGCTTCTGGAAAAAATATTGGATGTTCTTTTGGACCGTCAGGATCGTGATGCTCCCGAAGAAAGCTTTGAGCTGGTCATGTAACAGGAGATCAAACCATGTCGACCATACACATTTTAAAGGAAAGAGAGCGGCAAATCTATCAAAAAGGAAACCAACCCTTTGATATGGTTTGCGAAAAAGTGAGTGTTGCAGGATCGGTAAGCCAGAGAGCCTGTGTTTTTTGCGGGTCTCGCGTTGTGCTCTATCCCATTTCCGATGCCCTTCATTTGGTCCATGGACCCATCGGGTGTGCCGCTTACACGTGGGACATCCGGGGGGCCCTGTCCTCAGGGCCGGAATTGCATCGCCTCAGTTTTTCAACGGACCTGACCGAAACCGATGTCATCTACGGAGGAGAAACCAAACTCTATCAAGCGTTGACCCAGTTGATAGATATTCACCACCCTAAAGCAGCATTTGTTTACTCCACCTGTATTGTGGGGCTGATCGGAGATGATGTGACTTCCGTATGCAAAAAAGTGGAAAAAGAAAAAGGCATTCCTGTGTTCCCGGTACACTCCGAAGGGTTTAAGGGAACCAAGAAAGACGGCTATAAAGCTGCTTGCGACGCCCTTTTCAAGCTTATCGGAAAAGGTGCGATTGACGATATCAGCCCCTGCAGCATCAACATATTGGGGGAGTTCAATATCGGTGGCGAAGCATGGATTATCAGGGATTACTACGAACGCATGGGTATCCAGGTTGTCTCCATTATGACCGGTGACGGGCGTGTGGAAGAAATCGGAAAATCTCACGGAGCCAAATTGAATGTCGTGCAGTGTTCAGGCTCGATGACTCATCTGGCTAAAGCCATGCAGGAAAAATACAATATTCCGTTTATTCGGGTCTCATATTTCGGAATCGAGGACATGGCTCAGGCCCTTTATGATGTGGCCTCTCACTTTAAGGAAAAACCGGAAATTATGGAAAAAACCCGGGAACTTGTTCGCAAAGAGGTTTCAGATATTTACCCGATGCTTCAAAAATACAAAGCGGATCTTAAAGGCAAGAAAGCTGCTATTTACGTGGGAGGTGCCTTTAAAGCCTTCTCCCTGATCAAGGCCCTGAAACACCTTGGTATGACCACGGTTCTGGCGGGTTCACAAACCGGAGATAAGGATGACTATGAGGTGCTAAGGCAGATGTGCGACGATGGAGCTGTTATCGTCGATGACGCCAATCCGCTGGAACTTTCCAAATATTTGATTGAGAAAGATGCGGACCTTTTAATCGGCGGGGTCAAGGAACGTCCGATTGGATACAAGCTTGGCGTTGGATTTTGTGACCACAACCATGAGCGAAAGACGCCCCTGGCCGGATTTGTGGGAATGCTCAATTTTGCAAAAGAAGTTCATGCCACGGTGACCAGTCCGGTATGGCAGTTTACACCAAGAAGGGACAATTCTGGGTGAGATTCCAGGAAGCAGGTGTCAGGTTTCACGTGTTCAGTGTTAAGGAAATAAAGATTCTTCGTCGGCCACTAATTTCCGTGGCAACTGATAACGATGTTGTTGGTCTCCTCAGAATGACATCGGCTGGGGAATTTGTCATTCTGAGGGAGCGACACGCAGTGGTTGAGGGCGGAGAAGAAAACATTTCAGCATATTTTGGTTGAAACCACGTCGACCGAAGAATCTTTTATTTACTAGGTATCGAAGATTAAATTGAAGTTAGGGCGACTAAACAGAGAAAATATTATTCCCCATAACCCAATACAAGCACAAAAATACAACCAGATCCGCCCGGAGGCGATCATGAGCAATTCAGTACTAAAAAAGAAAGAAAATTACACACCGACAACAAATGCCTGCAAGTTATGTACTCCGCTAGGAGCGTCGCTGGTATTTAAAGGAATTTCAAATGCGGTTCCATTGTTGCACGGTTCACAGGGATGTTCCACCTATATCCGCCGCTATGTGATCAGTCATTTTAAGGAACCCGTGGATATTGCTTCCACAAATTTTTCCGAAGAAACCGCAATTTTTGGTGGAGGGGTTAACCTGAACCTGGCGCTGGACAACCTCCGGAAACAATATAATCCGGAGATGATCGGCATTGCCACCACTTGTCTGAGTGAAACCATAGGCGACGATGTGGCCATGTTTTTAAAATCCTACCGGGAACAGCGCATTGATCAAAGGCTTCCGGAAATTATCCATGTGTCCACCCCAAGCTATCGCGGCACTCATATGGACGGTTTCCATGGAGCTGTTCAGGCAGTGGTGGAGGGGCTTTCTAATAAGGATTTCGATGCCCGATCAGGCCATCAGCTCAACATTTTTCCGTCAATGGTGTCTCCGGCGGATATCAGGCACCTGAAAGATATTCTGAAAGCGTTCGGCATATCTTATGCCATGCTTCCTGATTATTCAGACCGTTTGGATGGTGCATTATGGTCCGAATATCAAACGATCCAGAAAGGCGGCACGGATATTTCCGAGATTAAAAATATGAAAAAGGCCCGGGCATCTGTGGAGTTCGGAAAAATTCTAGAGGGGGGTCGCTCCAGTGGGGGCAAGTATCTCAAGGATACGTTCGGGGTTCCATGTTACAGTCTTGGGTTGCCGATCGGGGTGCGTGAAACCGATGCATTCTTTAAAGTTCTCGAAAACCTGACCGGCATATCAACACCTGACCGATTTGTATCCCAGAGAGAAAGGCTGATCGATTCTTTTGTGGATGGCCACAAATACGTTTCAGGAATCAGGGCAGTGGTTTACGGCGAGGAAGATCTTGTGGTGGGTATGGTCTCATTGCTTCGTGAAATCGGTATCATTCCGGTGTTGTGTGCATCCGGTGGCAAAAGCGGTCTGATGGAAAAAACCATTGAGACCATTGTTCCCGAATATCAACCTCTTGGGATCAGCATCAGGGAAAATGTCGACTTTATGGATATCGAAAAACAAGCAGCTGATTTTTCTCCTGATATATTTATAGGGAACAGCAAAGGATACACACTTTCACGACGCATCGGAAAACCTCTGGTGAGAATTGGTTTTCCTGTTCATGACCGCATTGGAGGAAGCCGTATCCGCCATCTGGGATATGAAGGCGCTCAGGAGCTATTCGACCGGATTGTCAACACCCTTATCGAGAAGGGCCAGGAAAAATCTGAAATTGGTTACACCTACATTTGAAGGACATCATAACCATGAATCTGGAAAATCATCCCTGTTTTAATGATAAAGTGCGTCATCTTTATGGACGAGTTCATCTTCCTGTAGCACCGAGATGCAATGTCCAATGCAATTTTTGTAACCGCAAATATAACTGTGTCAACGAAAGCAGGCCCGGGGTGACCAGCGGAATTTTGTCTGCTGAACAAGCCATAGACTATCTGGATCAGGTGCTCGAAATTAAAAAAAATATCAGTGTGGTGGGCATTGCAGGGCCCGGAGATGCCTTTGCCAACCCCGATGAGAGCCTGGAAACCCTTCGTCTGGTAAGAAACAAATATCCGGACATGATCCTTTGTGTGGCCACCAACGGGTTAAATTTGGAACCCTATGCAGAGCAGCTTGCCAAAGTTAAGGTCAGTCATGTCAGTGTCACGATAAATGCTGTTGATCCGGCAATTACAGAAAAAATTTATTCCTGGGTGCGGGACGGTAAACGTGTGCTTCGTGCCGCACAGGGTGCCAAAATTTTGCTGGAAAAGCAGATAAGAGGTATACGTGCCCTGAAGAAAAACGGAGTCTCCGTAAAAATCAACTCGATTATTCTTCCAGGCATTAATGACCATCATATGGATAACATTGCCGCAAAAATGGCTGAACTGAAGGTGGATATCTTAAATTGCATTCCCTATTATCCCAATGAAGGTGCCAATTTCAAGGACATGAAAGAACCGCCTGCCGAAATGGTGGCAAAAGTTCGGAAGGCTGCGGGTAAACATATCAGGCAGATGCATCACTGTACCCGATGCAGGGCTGATGCGGTCGGGCTTTTGGGTGAAATTCCGGAAGCGCGGATCATGGAGGCCCTCAAAAGTTGTTCTTCCCGAAAAACAAAGAAAGATGAAAATTCCGATCGTCCTTATGTGGCGGTGGCTACTTTGGAAGGTGTTTTGATCAACCAGCACCTGGGTGAAGCCTACCGCCTGCAAATCTACGGTCGGAATGTTAATGGGAAAATCCGGATGGTTGATGATCGTTTAACGCCTGAACCCGGAGCCGGGGATAATCGATGGATCGAGCTTGCCGAAACATTAAAGGACTGCCGTGCGCTCATGGTGTCGGGTATTGGCCAAAATCCCGGAAAAACATTGGCCGGCAGCGGTATTGAAGTCCTCGAAATTGAAGGACTAATCAAAGATGCTGTGGAACGATTTTTCACAGGGGAAAACATGGGTCATCTTATCAAACGGGAATTGACAAAGTGTAAGGCCGCATGCTCGGGTACGGGTGCTGGATGTGGATGAAAAAAAAAGTGTTCAGTGTCCGGTGTTCAGGGATAACAGATTGAAAATAATCCCCGAAATGTCATTCTGAGGGAGCTCCTCACAGCATTTACTGTTAGAAAGAAAATATTTCCGGACATGTGGATTGAAACCACGGCGACCGAAGAATCTCTGATTTCAAGTTGGTACTGAAAATCGGTTCTGACCTGAAGCTGCAAAAAAACATGCCTCTGTAAAAATGAGATTCTTTGTCGGCCAAAAGGTTGTGTGCCAATAAAATGAGGTGCGAAAGCCTTGCTTTCGCAACAGATGCAAAAGCACGGCTTTTGCACTCCTTATAACAAGTTGCGGTGTGCGGTGTTGACCTCCTCGGTAATGACAGTGACAGAGGAATTTGTCATTCTGAGGGAGCAACTCGCAGTAGATTAATGATTGAAAAGTGAATATTTCCCAATATGTTGATTGAAACCACGGCGACCGAAGAATCTCTCGCTCCAAGTCAGCACCGATCATCGGGTAAAACTTAATAATAAAATACACTACAAACCTAAAAACAGGAGAACATAACATGGAAAAACCAAAGCATCACATTTTTGTCTGTGCCAGTTTCAGGGCCGGGGGAGACCCCAAAGGCATTTGCCACAAAAAAGGTTCAGTGGATTATCTTCCTTATATTGAGAATGAAATCCTGGACCGGGGCATGACCGATGTCATCGTTTCCAGTTCCGGGTGCCTGAAAGGCTGTGACAATGGTCCGGTCATGGTGGTCTATCCCGATAATCTGTGGTACGGCAATGTAGATGGTGAAGAAGCCATCGACACTATTCTGGATGCCATGGAAAATGGTGATACTGCAACGGATTATTTGATTTCATAAGGGTTTTCTTTTATGGAAGCGATCATTCGGAGGGCGAAAGCTTCGGATATACCCCATCTAGTAGACCTTCTCCGGGACCTTTTTTCAATTGAAGCCGATTTTGAATTCAATGCCGGGCTTCAGGAACAAGGGCTTTTTATGATGCTCCAATCGTCTGAAACCCGATGTATAATGGTGGCGGAAACAGACAAAAATGTTGTGGGCATGTGTACGGGGCAATTGGTGGTCTCTACGTCAAAAGGTGGCTTTTCAGGTCTTATTGAAGATATGGTCATCCGGCATGAATATAGGGGAAAAGGTCTGGGAAGCCACCTTCTTGGCGCAGTCGAAAAATGGTGCTTCAGTTCCGGGGCCCGAAGGATTCAGCTTCTGGCGGACAAAAATAACAAAAAAGCGCTAAGGTTTTATTCAAAGTGTGGTTGGCAACATACGCAATTAATTTGTCTCCGGAAAACCGCTGATTGATAGTCAGTATGGGATTATCGGTTTAGAGGATTCAGGGTATGATAGTAGTTACCCTGATTGTCATTCTGAGGAGATCAACAACACAGTATGTTGGTTGGCACTAAATTCCGACCGACGAAGAATCTTTTGCTTCAGCCCGTAGGATGTTTCCATTGGCACCTTCAAAATCAACTCCGGTGACCGGTGCCGGTTTGAAATCGGTGATTCTTCGGTCGCCATGGTTTTACCAGCATTTAGTCGGACATTGTCTTTAGAGGCTTTGTCCTTCTGTGAGTCACTCCCTCAGAATGACAGGATAAAAACGAATTCCAAATCTTGAAATCCGTGTCCTAAAAATTTTAGATTATAAGTTCTTTCGAAATCATCAACTTTCAAAGAGATATAAAATGAAAATTCAAATCGCGGATACCACTCTAAGAGACGGCGAGCAGGCGCCTGGTGTTGCTTTCAGCAGGGAAACAAAAATCCGGATTGCCCAAATGCTGGCGGATATCGGTGTGGATGAACTGGAAGTCGGTATTCCCGCCATGGGAGAAGAAGAACGGTCAACCATAAGAGCTCTGGGGGCTTTGAAGCTTCCCTGTCGTCTTATCACCTGGTGCCGCGCCAAACAAAAGGATATTGAAATGGCAGCCGGATGTAACACGAGCAGTGTCCATATCAGCTTTCCCGTATCCTCGATTTTGCTCAGAGCCATGGGAAAAGACCGCTCATGGGTTTTGAGATCTCTTGTCAGTTTGATTCCCCTGGCAGCCGTATATTTTGATTATGTGTCCATAGGCGCTCAGGATGCTTTCAGAACCGATTCTGCTTTTTTAAAACGATTTTATCATCTGGCTCACCACTGCGGAGCCCATCGAATCAGAATTGCAGATACGGTGGGTACTGCAACACCATCACAGGTAACTTGCCTGGTTGAAAATCTTGTATCCTGTGATGCCGCATTACCTGTCGAATTTCACGGTCACAACGATCTGGGCATGGCCACTGCCAATGCCTTGACAGCGGCAGAAGCCGGAGCGGAAATCATCAGTGTCACGGTCAATGGTCTGGGAGAACGGGCCGGAAACACACCTTTGGAAGAAATCGCCATGGCATTAAGCCTGCACGACAGGTTGCATTGCAATATCCGCACGGCTTGTCTGATGGACCTGTGCCGGTTTGTTTCATCGGCATCGGCAAGAAAAATTCCCGAATCAAAACCGATTACCGGAGAGGCGATTTACATGCATGAATCCGGCATTCATTGTTCGGCACTTTTAAAGGACCCCCTCAGCTACCAGCCTTATCTGCCCGAGAAAGCAGGTCAAAAGGAAACCCAATTTGTTTTGGGAAAACATTCCGGAAGCAGATATCTGCGCAAATCTGCGTAAACCTCAGCGAAAATCTGCGGGAAACATGCGGGGGATTCAAATGACTTTAAGAATATTTCTAGGAGATTTACCAGGAGTTTACGCAAATTTTCGCTGAAATTTTCGAATAGTTTTCTTATCGCATGGGCCTGAGCACTGGACCGGATTTCATGACCAAGCAGGTCTTGTTCGGGCCGGGCTGTTTTCTGATAGGTTTACCTGGTTGTGCTTGTCAATAGGTAAACCGTTTGACATTGCTACTCCGGCTGATATATTCTACCCTTGTTTTTTCTGGTTTATTGGAACCTAATAGTCCATGGCTGGAACAGGGCATATCGTTAAACCATTAGAGTGAATTACCAGGCTGGAGATCGCGCGGTCGGATCATCAAGGTTCATTATGGATGAGGGGAAATACATGCTGTCTATGAACCTGATAGCGGAAATCCAACTCTGGAAGATTACGAAATGAAGGGCAAAAACGAAAGCCTAAAGAGATGAAGAAACAAAATTCTGAAACTATACTAAAGAGAATAGCCGATATTCGAGACGAGTTGAATGAACGGTTTACTGTTAAGCGCATAGGTGTTTTGGTTCGTTTGTCAGGGGAGATGTAGGTTCCGAAAGCGATGTGGACATCATCGTGGAATTAGCTGAACCAACCTTTGACCACTATATGGACCTCAAATTCCGACTGGAGGAGATTTTAGACTGCCCGGTGGATCTGGTTATAGCGGACACCGTAAAACCCCGTCTGAGGCCGATTATAGAACAAGAGGTGGTCTATGCCTAAAGACCCCCGTCTATACCTGGATGACATCCTGGGGGCGATCACTCAAATCCGCGAATATACTTCCACCCTGGACTATGACTCGTTCAGTCAAGATCGGAAAACGCAGGACGCCGTAGTTCGGAATCTTGAGATTATTGGTGAGGCAGCCGGCCGCTTGCCGGAATCCATAAAGATGAATGCAACAGACATAGAATGGCGTAAAATTGTGGGCCTGCGGAATATACTAGCCCATGAATATTTTGGCATCAGCCTTCCTGTGCTTTGGGACTTGGTGAAAAACAAACTGAAACCACTTGAAACCTCATGCCGAAAACTACTGAAAAACGGCACATTTGATGCGAAGGAATAGCAGGGTTGCCCGTTGCGCCGCAGGCGATGCCGAGAACATCATCAAAATTCATCCGCAGTACATAATAACCGACCAGCAATACAAAAAAGCATGAATTTTGCTGCTGACATGAATACTATCTTGAGCTTCGGAGCCAATCCTGTTATGTTCCATTTGAGCCCTTTCCTCTTGATATTATATTGTTTTGTTGTAGATTCACTATAAATCAAAGGAATGGGCTCTTCAAGTTTTTATGTTCTATTTCAGCGTGTTAAACAATAACACTGCAAAGTTGGTCGAATCTCGAAAGTTGAGTACAATAATTAAACGGTTAAACTTCCGGATTCAGGAACTCCCGCCATAGCTGAGCGGTTCCATTCCTGCGTAAAAATATTTTTCAACCACCGCGGCAAGATCCTGCCGCAAGTTATTACCATCATGACCGGCGTATTGGTCGTAGAGATCCCGCGCGACTGTCGTAAAGACATCAAGAATTTTTGGATCAAAGTGTGTTCCGCGTCCCTCTTCGAGAATCTCCATGCTCTTCACGAAAGTGAACGATTTTTTATATGGCCGGACAGAAGTTAGCGCGTCAAAAACGTCGGCTATGGCAAAGATCCTGGCCGTGATGGGAATACGATCCCCGCTCACGTTGCCGGGATACCCCCCGCCGCCATACTTTTCGTGGTGATTGGCTACCACGGCGATGCTGTCGCGAAGCCAAGATGATCTGCGGATGATGTCTATCCCTTTTCGACATGCGTCTGCATGATACTGAACTCGTTTCTGTCGAATTTTCCGGGTTTGAGAAGGATGTTATCCGAGATGCCGATTTTGCCGACATCATGAAGAAACGAGCCCTTGATTAGTTCTCGCATTGCTGAATTCGGCAATCCCATCGCCTCACCGATTCTTGCGGAATAAAGTGAGACCCGGAAGTTGTGGGCATCCGTGTCGCTGTCGCGCTTTGCGATGGCGCTGCCAAGGACCGACAGGGTTTCCATGTTGGCGTCAAGAAGGTGGGTGGAATAATCGGCCAACCTTCGCATCAGATGAAGGATGACAGGATACAAAAGCGCCGCCACAGAAATCACAATGGCAATTGCGATAAGTAACAAAGTCCCGTCACTCCAGCGAAGGCCCATGGATGTCAAGTTAATGGGCGGACCAGGTATTAAAGCCCGTCATTCTGAGGAGGCCATCATCAAACTTTATCAGTTTACATGGAAACCCTGGCCGACGAAGAATCTTTGGCTCCTGTCGGCACGGTGTGTCGATTTTCCACCTTGCAGGTCAGAGCCGGCGATCAGTGCAGGTTTGAAGCGGTAGATTCTTCGGTCGTTTGGGTATAATCACCATTTTGGGAACTATCTTTTCAGCCATAAATCCGATGGGTGTCGCTCCCTCAGAATGACAAAGAAAGATGTCTCCTAAGCTTTGTGCCCATATTCGAAAAAACTTATGTTAGGTCATATGCCTTCCGCCGCTATATCCCAAGTACGTTGCATAAGATTGTGATTAAAGCTGTTGCTAAAATGATAGTGACAATACTGGTTACAACCGCCGAGGTGGTTGCATAGCCTACGGCGGAAGCGCTTCGGCCGCACTGCATTCCCCTGAGGCACCCGGCAAGGGCCACGATCACTCCGAAGACGGCGCTGTAAAAAAGCCCAATCCACACATTGGTGAGGCTGACAGCCTCCCTTGTCTGGTTGAGGTACACGATTGGCTGGATATCCAGCATCAAAACACCGACAATCAAGCCTCCCAGGATACCCATAATATCCGCATAAATACACAGAAGGGGCATCATAAGAGACAAGGCCAACATGCGCGGAAGCACGAGAAATTCCATCGGTGAGATGCCCAGGGTCTTGAGGGCATCTATTTCCTCGTTCACCTGCATGGTACCAAGCTGAGCAGCGTACGAAGCGCCCGTACGTCCGGCCATGATGATACCTGTCATAACGGCGCCCATTACCCTGACCATGGCGATGCCCACCAAATCGGCCACATAGATCTGGGCGCCGAAGGTCTGGAGCTGTATAGCGCCCACAAAGGCAAGAATCAGTCCGACGAGCATGCTGATCAAAGAAACAATAGGAAGGGCTTGAGACCCGGATTCCCGCAAGAACAGAAACAGGTCGGACCGTCGAAAGGTAGCCCGTCCGGTTAAAAATCGGATCACGGCAATGAATGCTTCACCGATAAAACTGAGAACCTCGCCTACGGAAGCCACTGACTGGATGGCCTCTCCTCCCATACGTTCCCAAAAAGGTTCCTTTTCGGAAACCTTCCGCGCACCCTTTCGTTCCGGAACTGCTGAAGCCAGTTTCAGAAGACGCTGGGCACCCTCCGGAAGATTTTCTTCCCGGTATTCAACCTTTTTTTCAATACAAAATGTTTTTAAAGAGATAAGAAAGGTCAACAGGTTGCTGTCCCATCCCTTAAGTTCGTTGGTGTCGAAACTCACGGAACGTATCCGGGGTTCAGATTCAATTTTGCCGACCACTTCATCGGCAACGGGCAGATCCATCCCGATTTGCCAGCGCCCCGTAAGGTAGATAACAAGGGAATCATTATCAGGAAGACCAAAATTCACCCCGGCTTCTGCCATTTCCTTTTCCATGGTTTCCATAATCAAGGTTCGATCCTGGTAATTTTAGATCCTTGAATCCCGATCCCCGCCATTAAACCTTTCTGGTCAAAAAAGAAGGCATAAACCCCCTCTCTGGCGGTTGTACTCGACAACGACCGTGAAAGTCCTTCATCAACGATAACGACCGTGGGACCAATGCCGATTTCCCAGCCCTCACTTTTGTCTAAATATTCAAGAGAGGCATCATCCATAAAAAACAGTGCATAACCGAACCTCTGGGCACCTGCCTGCAATCCATAGGAAGCTGATACCGTGTTATAGTAACCGACGGTTGTTCCCCCTTTCCGAAGTGCTCCTTTTCCGTATGAACCTCCAACCATGAATCCTCCCTTAGTGACAGTGGGGAAGACCAGAATACCTTTTGTTACCCTGGAGAGTTTCACGGCTGCCGGAGAACTGGCATATAGTTTAGATAATGCCTCGTTAACATCCTGGTCTATCTGCGAGGCACTATCGGTCATGGAATCTTTGGTGGCACCTATTGAGCTGCAACCAGTCACCATAAAAAAGGCCATCAACAGTATCATTGAAACGACTGAAAAACGAATCACGTGACGCATAAAAATCTCCTTTTGCATGTGGTTCTATGTGGATTTGTTTCATTGTTTAATTAGCATTGCCTGAACGAAAAACTCCCCTCCCAGCGGGAGGCGCTGGGGGAGGGAAAGATACCCCACTGATGTTATTAACCCCCATCCTGACCCTCGCCCGCTGGGAGAAGGAATAGCGGCGGATTGAGAGTACCGCCGCCGAATGACCTCGATACTATTTCATCAAGGGAATACCCTCGGCAAATTCGTAATGCAAAATGGCCTGAATCTTGTTTTCAATCTGGTAATACCGGGCCACCTTGACGGCGGGCAATGCCGCATGAAACTTCGGCAAATAAAGTTGTCTCAACTCCAACCGTTGTTCCTCTATCATTAATGATTCATTCAAAAGTTTTTGGGCGGTTTCGGCGGTCATAATTTTGTAATTCTCTGCATATTCCATGATGAGGTTTGCTACCCGCTCATTATTTTGGGTCAACTGGGTTTGAAATTCATCATAGATCGGCCAGAATGCTTTAGCCTCGGTTTCCGTAAGATCCAAATTTGCCGCCACGAGCAGTTTTTTGTCGGCTTTTATTTTTTCCCGAATAATTTCCATGTTACTTGTGGCATTATCCTCATTGCCTGATTTTTTCTCTTCCGCACAGACCGGTAAAGAGATCAGTGCAAAAGTCATGATCCATGCCGTAATAACAGCAGTGACCACCATGTTACGCCTGGTTTGTTTCATTTTTATTATCCTTTCTTAACTATTGAAAATAATGATATTATATTCCATCCTCAACCTTTTGACTTTCATTGGAGGGTACTTCTAGCTTTTTCGATGGTCTCAACTCCAGTCGAGCATGAAATGCAATTAAATCGGATTTCCGGTTTTTCAAGAGCCATTTCGACCACCAGAAGCACCCGGAGATAATCATCAGAGCGGAGGTGACGCTCCAGATCCTCATCGTTTTGCCATAATTCCTCCATCATTATGACATGTTTGTCCTCGATACATTGATAAAGGTTGCAACTGATACACCCCGGTTCGGCTCTCGTCCTTTCGGTCACCGACATCAGAATTCTTTGTGATTCAAGCCGCTTATTATGCGGAATTACCAGTCTTATGATAGAATGAACCATGTGAGCACCTCTTTTTAAAATATTTAGGAATGATTTATATTTTTATGAAACCAGGAAATGATTGGGGTAACGGCACACTAATATCCAAATTGTTTTGCTAAATTCGTACCAAACCAAGAAACTATTTGCTGATGTCGGTATTTTTCGAGTCTTTAACAATACATCGAAATCCTCCCATGGCCCCATAATCACTAACTTAAGGTGCTGAACAGGCATTAAGAATTGTCATTCTGAGGAGGCCGAAATCTTTATTTGTCAGTTGGCACGGAAACCTCGTCCGATGAAGAATCTCAGTGCCGGTTTGGGTTCAGAGATTCTTCGGTCGCCGAGGTTTCACTCAACGTTTCGAAAAATATTTTTTATCCAGTCATAGATCAAGACGGAGTCGCCCCCTCAGAATGACAGGCAAAGAATGATTCCCGAAACTTAAAACACCATATTAGAAAAAACTTAATCTATAACAGCTTTGGACTCTTGGTTTAAATTTTGTCTAGTGGAAGGTGGTTAGCATACCACAATAGCGATGAATTATTGCCGATATATCGTCATAATGCCTTTTTATCGGCATCCATGACAGTATCTCTTCTGCGCGTGCCTCTCACCACGTTGATGGAAAGAGAAATTTCTGGTCGTGAAAAAGACTTCTGTTACCGGCTGAACGTGTTCCCCATCAGCATTCCCCTTGCGGGAAAGGGCTGAAGATATTTCCATGCTGGTGTGGGCTTTTATCAGACGGACCCTAAGATTGGAAAACGGATCGATTCTATTTGCCGCACACTTGCCTTAGCTTGACACTGATGGACGACAGCCGGGCACGAAGTGAACCCTTTCGGCGCTATACATGGGGTACCACCATCGGACTGTATGACGTTAATAAATTTCCGCAATTGAAATCGCTTATTTTAGCAATGATTTTGTGGTAAAAAAACTCTGTACGGTGTTGACTTCCTCAGGATGACGAATTGGAATACCTGGTCCGCATTTTAACCTGACGAGAACGGGCTTTGGCCGGGATGACAAATCATTACCGGGAAAATCTTTCTGTTCAAGTATGCTAAATTAAGGTTATTTTTGGCGCATATTTTGCAAAACTAAAAAATTAACCTGTTTCGGAAGGGCACGATATATGCCAACCCATTCTTCAACTATTTTAAGATGAACAATGAAACGGTTTTAGGTGAACTATGAAAAAGATTTTGTTACTGCTGATCTTTGCAGCGATTGCCGGAGTCGGCCTGAATGCCCCTATTGCTGCACTGGCTCGGGAGTCCGTTTCTGAAACTTCGACAACATTCATAGATACTAATTCGGGTGAAGCAGGCCCAACTGCGGCAAAGGTGAATGGCGAGAAAGTCCGAAACCTGCCAATTGCCCCGCAACAGAATAAAGCAGCGCTGACTGAAGAGGAGCAACCGGTATCAAATGGCGGGCTGATTTATTGGCTTCGGGGTTGGCTTCACGTGATTGACCACCAGGGAGAAGAAGCCGACAGTGGCGTTTCCGGATTTTTACTCGCGGCACCGAACGCCCCCGGGGACCTGACACGGACCCTGACCTCCATCGGTGGCAATGAAGGACGGGATGGATTGCTGCAAAACCTTTTGTTTGCAACGGTGATTCTTTTTGGAGGGTTCTGTCTGGAACTGCTGTTCAGGAAATTCACGGCACGACTTACAACACAATTGGCTGATTTCGATCACGAGTCCGAACTCGGCCTGGGAAGACTATGGGGTGCTATGTTCCAAATTCTGCCCCGGTTGTTACATATCACCGTGTTCGCCTTCGCTTCTGTTGGAATTTTTATCCTCACCCACACTGGGCAAATTCAGTCGGTACGCGCCTTGTTCATGGCAATCCTGGTGGCCATTGTGTCAGCCAGAAGCATTGTTCTGGTTTCCACCTTTTTGTGTTCACCCGACATCAGGGGGTTTCGGCTGCTGCCTCTGGGAGACGTGGCGGCAACAGCCATTCACCGTAGCATAACCATTCTCGCCTTTTACATTACTTTTGGCATGATGTTTATTACCTTGCTTGCTGATCTCGGTGCCGTCCAGGCAACGTTGCAGTTTGTCGGCATGGTGCTTGGGTCCATTCTCATTGCCCTGATAGTTATAATTATTCTGGCCAAGAAGGAAACGGTGCGTGCATCGATCCTCATCGTGGAGGAAGGGGAGCGTGTTTCCTGGTTGCGTCGACAGTTTGCTTTTTCCTGGCATATTCCTGCCATGCTCTACCTTTTCGGAATATGGCTGATCTGGCTCAACACACTGCTCTCAGGAACCGATAGGGATAACGGAGCTTTGCTGATCAGCCTGATGATTGTCCCGTTGTATTTATTGCTGGATCAAATTGCTCAGTGGCTGGTCGGAGTGGTTGTCAACACACTCAATATTTTCCGGCCGCCGAAGGCAGAAAAAGGGGCAAGCAGTGATAACGGGCAGCTCTTTTTGGAAATGAAAGAGAAGGAATCTCGTCTGAAAAAACAGATACTCAGGGTACTGCGAATTTTCATGGTTATCGTTCTGGTAATATGGTTGCTGAGTCTCTGGGGATATACCATGCCTTTTGCCGTTAACATGGTTCGTGCCTTTTTTGATATCCTGGTGACCCTTATCCTCGCCCTTTTGTTCTGGAAAATGACATCTGGTTATATTGAAAGAAAGCTGGCCGAATCCTACCAGGAAGAAGAGGATGAGAAAGCCGATGATATTGACGAGTTTGGTTCAGCCATACAGCGGGGCCGGGATTATACGATCCTGCCTATGCTGCGTAAGTTCATTGCCAGCACGCTGGTGGTTATGGTGACCCTGATCGTCCTTTCGTCCATTGGGGTTAATATCGGGCCTTTGCTGGCCGGTGCTGGTGTGGTCGGGCTAGCTCTGGGTTTTGGAGCACAAAAATTGGTCAGTGACATACTTTCCGGCATGTTTTACCTTCTGGATGATGCCTTCAGGGTTGGAGAATACATTGAGGCCGGATCGGTAAAGGGCTCTGTAGAGAACATTACCCTGAGAAATGTCATGTTGCGGCACCATCGGGGCATGCTTCAAATTGTGCCGCACAGTGAGCTGGGTTCGATCACCAACTACATGCGGGGAGGTGTTATTGTCAAGTTCAACCTGGAGTTCCCCTATGACACCAATGTGAATACCGTTCGCAAGATTATCAAAAAGGTAGGGCAGGAGATGCTGGATGATCTCGAACTTGGGCCTGATTTCATCAAGCCCCTCAAATCTCAGGGTGTTCGGGAGATCGCCAATTCAGTCATGGTTATTCGTGCCAAGTTCACTGCCCAACCCGGCAAACATTTCGTGATCCGGCGTGAAGCTTACCGGCGAATCTCCGAGGCGCTGGGCGCCAAGGGTATCCATTACGCACACCGAAAGGTCATCGTCGAGGTGCCGAACCTGGAGGAAAAAAAAGATAAAACGCAGGTCGAACAGGCTAAGCAGATTTTAGAGGCGGGCGCTGCTGCCGGCCAGATTGTTTCGGACAGTGGGCAGCAGGAGGGAAAAGACAAACAGGAATCACCGGTGTGAATGCAGCGTACTGCTTAAAATGACCGAAAATTCATTGAGTCATTAACAAAGCGTTGCTGAGATGTTTGAAAAATGATAGATATTATGAATTATCCGTGTAAAAAATCGCAACAGATTCTTGATTACAAACAACATTAATGGATTAGATGATCCAATCAAGAATAAAACCTGAATCAGACTCCGACGAGCAGATGCAATTTAAAAGCATACTCCTTGAGATATCGACATTTTTTATCAATCTTCCCTCAGACCGGATAGATTCTCAAATTGAACGCGCTCAGACTCGTATCTGTGAACTTCTTGACCTTGACCGTTCTTCACTGTGGCAAGCTCCTGAAGAAAATTTTGACACGCTGGAGTTAACACATATCCATCAACCACCCGAATGTCCGTCGGTTACCCCGAGGATTAACGGAAAGGATTTATTTCCCTGGGTTATCTCGAAGATCTTGGCCGGAGAGATTATTGCTATTTCAAAAATGACTGTTCTCCCGGCAGAAGCGGCTAAAGATCTGGAAACGTTCCGGTTGTATGGTACCAAATCGACCCTGTTGATTCCTTTATCAGTTGGAGGAGGGGCTGTATTTGGAATTATATCCTTTGCCTTAATTCGTGAGGAGAGAAGCTGGACGGATGAAATTGTAGAAGAATTTCAGCTTATTGCACAAATATTTGCCAATGCGCTCGCCCGGAAGAAGGCCGAAAAGGACTTACGCGAAAACAGCGTACGTTTGAGTCTTGCGACAGATGGAGCACGTGCAGGCCTGTGGGATATGAATATCAATACTAAAAGTGTCTGGGTCACGGAAAAAACCCGGGAACTGTTTCATTTTTCATTGGATGAAAAACTGACATATGAAAGTTTTTTCAGGTTGATACATCACGATGATCATGAGAAGGTCCATCAGGCAATGGAGCATGCAATCCGGTCCGGAGTTGAATTTATGATTGAATATCGGCTTGTATTACCTGACGGAAATGTTCAATGGATAGTTTCACGGGGAAAAAGGTATTTTGAATCAACCGGAGAGTCTGATCACCTGATGGGCTTATCGCTCGGTATTACCGAACGTAAGCAGATGGAGGAACTTTTACGCCGGCAGCTTTGCGAAATTGAGCGGCTTAAAAGTCAGGTGGAAAAGGAAAACATCTACCTGCGGGAGGAAATCGAACTCCAGAGTATGCACGAGGAAATCGTCGGCCGAAGCCCCGCCATGAAGCAGATCCTTGCCCTGGTCGAACAAGTGGCCAGGATGGACACCACTGTACTGATAGAAGGAGAAACAGGTGTCGGCAAGGAGCTTATGGCCAGGGCCGTGCATCGATTAAGTACTCGTAAAGACTGGCCCATGGTGACTGTCAACTGTGCATCGCTTCCTCCCACCTTAATGGAAAGCGAGCTTTTCGGCCGTGAAAAGGGCGCATATACCGGAGCCATGACCCGGATGACTGGTCGTTTCGAGGCTGCTGACGGGGCCACGTTGTTTCTGGATGAGATCGGGGAACTTCCACAAGACGTTCAGGGCAAGCTGCTGCGGGTACTCGAAGAGGGGCGGTTCGAACGTTTAGGTTCCACCAAAACTCTGCAGGTGAATGTTCGAATTATAGCGGCTACCAACCGGAATCTCGT
The DNA here is from genome assembly GCA_011389745.1 of Desulfobacteraceae bacterium. Lineage (GTDB taxonomy): Bacteria > Desulfobacterota > Desulfobacteria > Desulfobacterales > SKZT01 > SKZT01. The sequence continues at coordinate 49,596 of JAABTQ010000009.1, forward strand.
CCAGGAGGCAACCAAAGGCAACTTCAGAAAGGATTTGTATTACCGTCTGAATGTTTTCCCCATTGCAATACCGCCTCTTCGGGAGCGACCGGAAGATATCCCTCCGCTTGTCTGGGCTTTTGTCAGGCAGTATGAAAAAAAAATGGGTAAGCGCATTGATCATATTACTCGCAAAAGCATGGAAGAACTGAAGCAATATTGGTGGCCTGGGAATATCCGTGAGCTGAGAAACATAATCGAGTACGCCATGATTGTGAACAGAGGAAAAACTCTGGAAATCCATGCGCCCCGGACCAAGTCTTCCGAAAACTCAGCAAGTCTCACTCTGAAGGATGTTGAGCGCAAGCATATAATGGACGTTTTGCGGAAAACCGGCTGGCGTCTTACAGGTCAGGACGGAGCAGCAGAGATATTGGGTCTCAAGCGAACAACGCTGCAGTCCAAGATGAAAAAGCTGGGCATTCGTCGTCCCCCAATTCATGCCGAAATAAAGTCATAACGACGATATAGTGTCTGCTCTGCCTCTGTGAATATTTTTCGCTAATCATTCAAAAAACCCAATTCCCAATAATAATAGTAGGCTATCCTTCAGATTATCTTTTTTATCGCCTTGGCATGCATTTCGCTAAACCAGACAATAACCAGATATTTTTCCTGTTTAAAAGTCTTACACCTGGCTTTGTCGGGCCCGAATCTGCAAGTAACTGCTCACCCCTTTAAAAGGGGACTTTTCAGCTCCCCCTTCAAAAAAAGGGGGCCGGAGGGATTTGAAAAGCCGGTGCTGTTGTAAAAGTCCTCCTAAAGCCCATTTTAAAGGGGGATTTAGCAGAAGTTATTTTAAAGCACTTCACTTATACCTAATTTTTCTAAGAAAAGGAGAACACTGATGAAATACCCTATTAGGATTTTGATGGCTCTTTCAATTATCGCATTGGTCGGGGCGCTGATGGGATGCGCGACCCAAAAGCAGGATTATTCAGGATTTCTTCAGGATTATCCCACGTTTGAAAAAGGTCTCAAAGGGGTGGACAAACGCTATATGAAAGAAGGCGTTGATTTCGGTAAATATAAAAAAATTATGATGGACGAGGTGGTTTTCTTTTATAAACAAGATGCTGACTATAAGGGTATACATCCCGAAGAGATCAATGAATTGAGCCGGGAATTCCACAAGGCTTTTGTCGAGGTTTTAGGTGATCACTTGACAGATACACCAGGGCAGGATGTTGCCAGAATGCGGCTTGCTGTAACGGACCTTGAGACGAGCAGTCCGGTGAGTGGAACAATGACTACGTTTATTCCGGTAGGATTGGCTGTGAATCTTGTAAAAAAGGGAACTACAGGCGAATACATAGGAGTCGGCAGCGCTTCCATGGAAGCCGAATTCCTTGACTCTATCAGCAACGAGCGGATTGCGGTTGTTGTTGACCAAGCGCCCGGAGGAAAATTTGACCTGGGTAAATTATCGGCTGCAAAGTCCGCTTTCGGTTTCTGGGCAGAACGTTTGAAGGCTTTCCTGGATGAGGGTGGAGTGTCCAAATAAATAGGGGTTTTAAGGTTCGGAAGGCATCTTTTGCTTGTCATTCTGAGGGAGCGACTCGCAGTGGTTAATTGGTTTAAAAAAGAAACCCCATCCCGGCAATAAGAAAGAATTCAGGATTTGCATTGTAAACAAGAGATTCAAGCTGGTTAAACAGTTGGGTACTTTGTTTCTTGTTACAGTTCGATGTCTTTGCACCATTTTATTCACCGAATTAAACCTGACCAAAGAAAGTTTTAAGTTTGATATCTGAGGCGTTTTGACCTTACATCGGCTAAATGGCAAAAATGTAAAAAACCATTCTGAAATTTCAATTGGAGGTAAATATTGATTCTGAAACAAATCAGAATTCCTTTTACCCAAATTCGCATTGGTCGATTTACTTTTTTGTTCATTTCAATGCTTGCATTGTTTCTGCTCCGACCCTTGCTGGAAAGTTATTTAGGGCTAAAATTTCTTATGACGATTTTCGTTACCTTTGTCATGGTATCTGGGATTTACGCGGTCAGCGAAAATAAACACGGTTTTATAATCGGCATGATTATTTTTATCCCTGCTATAACCATGCACTGGGCTCAATTTTACATTGGCTCTATATGGTTTCTTATTCTTGCAAAATCCATAGGCCTTGTATTTATCGCCCATGTAATAGTCAGGATATCTATTCTCCTTTTTAAACAAAATAATATCACGGCGGATATGATTATGGCTGCAGTATGTGTCTATTTATTATTCGGCATTATGTGGAGTTTCGGTTACGCCCTCATTGAACTGATCCGACCGGGGTCTTTTAATTATAGTGGAGATCCTGACACGACTCTGTTTTATTACAGTTATATAACACTGACTACCGTGGGGTATGGAGATGTGGTTCCAGTCTCCAATGCTGCGAGGTCGGTCGCAGCCCTCGAAGCAGTTACCGGTCAAATTTATCTGGCTGTTCTGATTGCAAGATTGGTGGGAATGTACAGTCCTCAATCCTCAAATCAGGATCAATGATATGGTTCATATTTCGCGGACTCGGGATGAAGAAGGCGGTTTTATTGATAATACCCGCAAACAAGGTGGATGTTTGCCGATATATCGGTATGATTCCTGTTTTCTGCATTTGGGGCCGAGTTTTATGTGTGTCATAGCTTAACTGAGCGATTAGGGTTTAGCTGTTCGCTATTATCCAATACCATTGATTTAAAGAAAAATTGTAATAAGTGTTGGCTTAATACTCGAATATAATAAATATGGGCGTTGATTGATTAAAAGTAAAAAAATATCATATATTTCAAAAAAAATATAACTTTAGGCGAGGCTTTTTATGAAACGTTTTCTTTTCAAGCTGGCAGGCATATTGTTTGGATTTATCCTGTTCACAGGATTAAATGCCTGCCAATCAAAAGAACCGCCATCGGTTGAGACTATACGGGCAATAAAAACCATCACTGTTGAGAGTACAGCGGATGGCGAGTTTCGAAAATTCCCGGGGGTGGTCCATGCAGTTGAAAATTCAACCACCAGCTTTGAAATCGCGGGAAATGTGCAGAAAGTACTGGTAAACGCCGGTGATCAGGTAAAAAAGGGCCAGTTGATAGCTACCCTTGATCCGCTTCAGTTTAAGCTCAAAGAAGAAGCCGCAGAGGCGGAACTCAAAAGGGCCGGAATCGATCTTGACAAGCAGGAAAAAAATTTTATTCGTTTCCGTGGCATTGCTCGGCAGGATTCGGGTGCAATCAGCCTGAGAGTTCTGGAGCAGTCCGAAGCCGCATACGAAAGTGCAAAGCAAAATGTTGTGGTTGCCCAATCGCAATTGAATATGGCGAGGCGCGATCTTCAAAAAACAGAACTTGTGGCTCCCTTTGACGGTGTAATCGCCAAACGCTATGTGGATGCTTTCATGGAAGTCAGCCGGGGTCAGGCCATCTACGATATCTTCGTTGGACAGGGCATGGAAATCCTTATCTATGTGCCTGAAGTATTGATAGGAAATGTAAATATCGGATTGAAAGCCGAGATCGCTTTTCCGGATGAACCGGAATGCGGATGTGAGGGGACAGTTTCCGAGGTAGGTTCAGTTGCCGGTGCGGCGGGAACATTTCCGGTAAAAATATTACTTGCCGGCACAAACGAGAACATACGTCCGGGCATGTCTTCGGAGGTAAAACTCATGTTTTCTTACAAAGGTTCTCAGGGAGAAGTAACTTTACCCATCCATGCCTTTGCTACAGGTGAGGATCATGAAAAAGCCTATGTTTTTGTCTATGACCGGCAAACATCGACGGTTCAAAAAGTCCCGGTTGAAACCAAAGGCGGATTTGACAATAACGTTATTATAACTCAGGGCGTAAAATCCGGCGATATCGTTGCCATTGCCGGTGTCAGCTTTCTAACGGACGGCCAGAAAGTGAAATTGATGAGCCGGCAATAATGCGGCAATCTGAATTATTTTCCATATTGAATTCGAACACGCGTGCAGGGATACAAAAAGGTCTGGAAGGAATTATGACATGTCTTTTATAACTCGTTTTGGTCTGAACAAAGACCGGGTAACCATCGTTTTCATTATCATGGTGTTACTTTTGGGCATTCAGCAGTTCATGGTGTTTCCCCGTCAGGAAGACCCGCCCATCGTGATTCGGGAAATCGTAGTAAGCACCTATTTCCCAGGTATGGATCCCTCTGAAATGAGAGAGCTGGTTACCCGCACTGTTGAAGCAGAACTGCGGACACTGCCGGAAATACAGGACATCTGGTCTGATACCAAAAACGGCACGAGCGTTGTTCATGCCGATACCCGCGATCAATACGACGATCTGGATCTGATCTGGCAAAAGGTCCGGAACAAAATGGCCGATCTCAAAACGCAGCTTCCCGAGGGCACAATAGGACCATTTGTTAACGATGAATTCGGTTTGACGGCCGTGGCCACAGTTGCACTGACCGGGGAGGGCTTTTCCATGGCGGAAAAGCGCCTGGTGGCCAGAGATATCCGGGACCGGCTTTACGAGCTGAACGGAATCCGGAAAATCGAGTTATGGGGGGTACAAAACGAACAGGTATATTTAAAGTTTTCCACTTCAAAGCTCACCCAGTATGGAATCGGCATCAACCGGATTGCCGATACGCTGGTCAGGCAGAACATCATTTTGCCGGGAGGTAAGATAGACGCCGCCGGCCGGGACATCATTCTGGAACCTACCGGTAATTTCCGGGACATTGAAGATATTCGACAAGTGCTTATCCCCGTTGATGGAGACAACAACAGCAACATCCAACTCATGGATTTACTGGAGGTGGAGCGCGGCTACCTGGATCCGGCAAAAGATTTTGCATATTTCAAGGGAAAACCCGCTATCGTCATCAGCGTGTCGATCACACCGGGGGTCAATTCAGTGGAGTTTGGTGAGCGGCTGACCCGCAAAATCCGGATGATAGAATCTCATCTTCCCATAGGCTATCAATTGGAATATGCAACCTTTCAGCCGGATCTTGTTGTTGATGCTGTCAATGGAGCACTTTCCAATGTCTATCAAACACTTGCCATCGTGTTGGTGGTGGTCATGCTTTTTCTGGGACTGCGAACCGGTCTGATTGTTGGTTCCTTTGTGCCCATGACAATGCTGATGGGATTGATTCTGATGCGCTTTTCCGGTGTGGAGTTGGAGCGGGTTTCCATCGCGTCGGCTATTATTGCACTGGGCATGCTGGTTGATAACGGTATTGTGGTAGCGGAAGATATCCGGACACGTCTGGAAAGGGGAGAAGAAAAGCGAAAGGCTTGCATAGATTCGGGAAGTGAATTGGCCATTCCATTGCTGACCTCGTCTTTGACCACCATTTTTGCATTTATGCCCATGCTGCTGATGAATGGCTCCACCGGTGAATACGTATATTCACTTCCGGTTGTGGTTATTATCCTGCTTTTAGGCTCCTGGTTTCTTTCCATGTTTATGACTCCGGTAGTATGTTATTGGTTCATGAAGATAAAAAAGAAGAATAACAGCCAGTCGGGCAAGTCAACCAAACAGGCCGATCAGGACCCTTATTCTGGAAAATTTTACCGGGTTTATCGGTCCTTGCTGGGCCAAGTGCTCAGATTTCGGTATGTTGTTCTGGTTGCTACCGGGCTTATCTTTCTGCTGGGTGGATTGGCCTCCACATTTTTGGTCCGCGAAATGTTTGGGCCCGGTGATCGCAAGCAGTTTCTGGTATATATCGACCTTCCTGCCGGATACAATATCAAGGCCACCGATAATGTGGTCAAACGGGTCAGTGGCTGGTTGTCGGATGAGAAACAAAATCCTGAGATCGAAAGCTCAATCGCATATGTTGGAACAGGCGGCCCTCGGTTTTTTCTGTCTCTTTCTCCATTTGACCCTGATCCTCATCGCGCTTTTATCATTGTCAACACAAAAACAGGTGATCAGGTAAAAGAAATGATACAACGTGTCAGGCGATATTTTAATGACCAGGTCCCTGAGGCTGTAGGCCGGGTAAGCCAGATGTGGATGGGCTCAACGGAACCGGGTATTGTCGAGATACGCCTTATCGGGCCGGATGCTGAAACTCTTTTTGATAAAGGCGGCATGCTGCTCGATGACCTGAAAAAAATTCCGGGATTAACAACTCTGCGGTCGGATTGGGAAAATAAAGTGCTTAAGCTTCAAATGGACATTGACCAGGCCCGTGCACGTCGGGCCGGAATCACATCTCAGGATTTCGCCACATCACTTCAGGCCAATCTCGATGGTATAAAAGTCACCGAGTACAGAGAGGCGGATGTGGCCATTCCGGTTTTACTTCGGTCGGTTGAAGAGGAACGTAAAACTGCGGGCGATATACGAAACATTAGCGTCTATTCATCGGGCAGGGGCACCAACGCCCCGGCACTTCAGATTGCCCGGGGCCGAAGCGGATTTGAATTCAGTCGCATTGCCAACAGAAATCAGGAACTCACACTGACGGTGGAATGTACTCACGAAAGATTAAAGGCACCGGAATTGTTTGCTGCTATTGAACCACTTGTTGAAAAGCTGGATTTGAGACCGGAATACCGTTGGGAGGTGGGTGGAGAAATCGAGGAAGCGCTGGAATCCAATGAAAAACTGACCCGATACATGCTGCCCTGTTTTTTTGGAATTGTTTTTCTGCTTATCTGGCAGTTTAATTCATTCCGCCGACCGCTGATTATCCTTTTTACAATTCCCCTTGCATTTTCCGGGGCCATCATAGGGGTCATGATGGTGAGGGCACCATTTGATTTTTTTGCCATTCTTGGATTGCTCAGTCTTGCCGGGGTAATTATCAACAACGGAATCGTGCTTATTGACCGTATCGATACCGAACGCAGCCATGGGCGGGAACCTTACGATGCTATCCTACTTTCGGCGCTTTCGCGGTTTCGGCCTATTTTAATGACTACGGTTACAACTGTCCTGGGGGTCATGCCCTTTGTAATTTATAAAGATCCTCTATTTTTTACCCTGGCCATTATCATCGCATTTGGCCTTGTCTGTGGCACTGTGCTGACTCTGGGGGTTGTACCTGCATTATATTCGATTCTTTTTGGTGTAAAAAAAATTACCGATGCTAGAAATTAAGGAGTGACTGTGCGCTGGAAATGGATTTCATGGTTTGACAATTTGGTCAGGAGATTTAAAGCAGGATATCCGTCTGTAATGGCATCATGTTGCCTGTTATGGATTGGCGGTTGCGCAATGATCGGGCCCGATTATATCAAGCCCGATGTATCTGGACCGTCGGAATGGATAGAAATATCCAACCCAAAGATCAAAACGGAAGAAGCCGATTTCAGCAAATGGTGGTCGGTCTTCAATGACCCGGTGCTCGACATGCTTGTGGAAAAGGTCCACAATGACAACCTTGATCTTCACATAGCGGGAATTCGAATTCTCGAGGCCCGTGCACGGTTGGGCATTGCCATCGGAGGCCTCTATCCGCAAAACCAGCGGGCAGCAGGCGGATATACATACACCCGTGCAAGCGAAAACCTGGCAAATACTTTAGGTGCGGATCTGCGCTACAGTGAAATGAATATAGGATTTGATGCTGCCTGGGAGCTGGATATCTGGGGTAAATTCCGCCGGGCTGTGGAATCGGAGATAAGAACGTTGGAAGCCGCTTTTGCCGGTTACGACGATATTCTTGTTTCACTGACAGCGGAATTGGCCCGCACCTATTTTCTGCTTCGCACCACCGAAGAACGGCTGAGCATTGCCCGGGAAAATGTAAAAATTCAGAAGCGTACGCTGGAGATTACCGAGGCCCGTTTCCACGGGGGGGCCGTATCTGAACTGGATGTCTCCCAGGCAAGGTCGTTGCTTGCTGGCACTCAAGCCTCTATTCCAAGGCTTGAGTCTGACAGGAGGCAACTGAAAAACGCCATAGCGGTCTTGATCGGGACATTACCCAGTGCTGTTGAAGATATTCTTGGCAATCCGGGAAAAATTCCCTCGGTTCCAGAGGAAGTGGCCACTGGAGTTCCGGCCGAAATGCTGAGGCGTCGTCCGGACATTCGGTTGGCTGAGCATCAATTGGCAGCCCAGAGCGCCCGTATTGGTCTGGCCCGGGCGGATTTGTACCCACATTTTACACTTTTCGGTTCTATAGGGTTTCGTTCCAGTGACGGCATAAACACCAGGGCCGGGTCAAGCTCCGGAAGCAATTTAAGCGACCTGTTCAACAGTGAGAGCCTGGAATTTTTCGGTGGTCCGGCATTTTCCTGGGATATTTTTAACTATGGGCGCATCATCAACCGGGTACGCGTTGAGGATGCCCGGTTTCAACAGCTTGCGCTGGACTATGAAAACACGGTACTGCGGGCTGCAAGCGAGGTTGAAGATGCCATGGCGGCATTTCTGAGATCTCAGGAGGAAGCGGTGTTCACTTCGGAAAGTGTTGAGGCCACCAAAAGGTCGGTTGATATTTCCCTGCTTCAGTATCGTGAAGGACTCGCTGATTATCAAAGAGTCCTGGACGCTCAGCGAGCCCTTGCAAATCAACAGGATTCTTTAACCTCTGTTAGAGGATCGATCGGTATCAACCTGATTGCTTTATACAAAGCACTGGGCGGGGGATGGCAGTCCCACGCAGAATAAAAAGACCCAATTCCTGAAACTCTTATGGACCAGATGAGAAAAAGGACCGACTGGGGCAATATGCTGGAACTGGAACCTGAACAACAAAAAAGATAGGAGATTGGAAATGAGCATAGAAAAGGTATGTCACATGGGATTATGTTTTAGTAAGGGCAAATTGGCGGCGTTTGCGCTTTTGGCAGTGTTACTCGCCCTGACCTCCTGCGCGTTCATCTCTCCGCCGCCATTTGCAGAGACATCCAGCGCGAGCGCCTACAAGGAAGGCGTGCCGGGTGGTATTATCGTTAACACCCTGGACGTGAGTGCAAGAGTTACCTCCATTGACAAGGCCAATCGCAAAGCGACGCTCCTGGGACCTAATGGAGAGACATTTACCGTGAAAGTCGGGCCGACCGCCGTCAATTTCGACCAAGTCGGCGTGGGCGATTGGGTTAACCTTACTGTGATCGAGGAATTAGTCGTTTATCTAAAAGAGGAAGGCGAGTCCCCGAATGATAAAATAACGGCATGGGTCGCGTTGGCTCCAAAAGGGGCACAGCCGGGCGGCCTGGTCGCTGAAACCAAACAGATCACCGGCACGCTTACGGCTATTGACCCTGAAAAACGCACCGCTACACTGAAGTTCGTGGACGGTTCTACCAAGACCTTCCCCGTTCGCAGCGATGTGGATCTGACCGAACGTAAAGTGGGCGAGCAAGTGGTGTTCCGGATCACTGAAATGATTGCAATCAGCGTCGAAAAACCCTGAAACCAAGGAAGGCGTCAATGAGTTAACGCTTAAGCGAAGTCATTAGCTTTTGCGGGCTTTTGTTTATGGTACTCCTTTATGTAGCTGATGTGAAGTCTGACCTTCTGGAAGATGAAAAGGAAAGGACGTATTTTGAAAAAATACCGACATCTTTCAAGTTAGAACCCAAGCTGGTCGACAACCTTAGGAAGTAGGCCAAAGAATTTTGAATAAATCTCCTGAGTTCCAAAAATTTTAAATGACTTGAAGTAAGCTTTATCTCGGGACCGAATCCGGGGTTAATCGGTTGCGAAAAATTTGGTTAAGGTGTTCTATTACCTGCGGGTTGGAAAGTATGCTGACGTGATCTTCATCATAACCGCGAAAATACCGAGCGCGCTCCTGTGCAGGAAAGTTGAGCCGGCTTTTAAGGAAAACCGATGGGAGAAAGATCCTATCGTCATACCGGCGAAGGCCGGTATCCAGGATTTTCAAGCGACCATAAGCTCCGGTCCTTCGCCCATTCGCGTAAAATTAAGATAAGGGCAAGGCATAAAGCTTGTCATTCTGAGGAGGCCTACACCAAACTCTGTTGATTGGTAGGCAATCAGTGGCCAACGAAGAATCTTTCGTTTTTGTTGAATCAGTTTTCATTTGCCGTCTTCCAGGTCAAATTTGAATATCCGTGCAGGTTTAAACCGGAGAATCTTCTTTCGCCTTGCATTTACCGGCATGCGGGAAGGCATTTTCTTCAGAGGCTTTGTCTTTTTGCGAAACGCTCCCTCAGAATGACAACCAAAAGTTTATTTTCTAACAGTGATGTCCGGATTAGAAAGCCCCTTAGTTTGACGCCAATGGGCTTTCACCGGATTTCAACGCGACCCCCAACTCCATCAAGAGAGAAAGGCAGCATAAAAATTATATGGCAAAGGGATTTACCAAACGTTATAATGTACCCATTGGTCTGGCTGGTTAAGGTGACTAAAAGAAAGGCTGTGGAAACAAAATCGAAATATTCTTTGTTGGCCTAACTAATATTGCGTGCCAAATGATAAAGGGCGGTGTTGGCCTCCTCAGAATGACATTATAGGATGGTTGCCCCGCACCTTTTAAAATGTCAGTCATCGGCAGGGGAAAAAAATGAACAGCCGGGAACGGTTTTTAAAAGTTATGCAGTATGAGCCGGTTGATCGTGTGCCCTATTTTGAAGAGGGTATACGCGATGAGGTGATCGAGGTCTGGAAAAAACAGGGCTTACCTGAAAATACGGAAATATCAACCCTGTTTGAAACCGATCGGCGTGAAGAGATCTTTCCGGATTTGGAACCTGTACCTGAATTAAAAAAATGGCCCGCGACAAGACAAGAGTTGAAAGCCTTCAAAAATTATCTGAATCCTTTTGACCCGGCAAGGCTCCCGGAAAATTGGAATAACCAGGTCCATGAATATAAAAATCGCAATCATGTGGTCATGCTTCGGGTTCATCGCGGCTTTTTTCTGTCCATGGGAGTCCATGACTGGTCCAGGTTTATAAAAGTGATCTTCAAATTAAAAAAAGAGCCTGACTTTGTGCACGAGGCGTTGGCGATTCAGGCAGAATTTTGCGCATCCCTTGCGGACAAGATATTAAACGATACAGATGTGGATGCAGCCATTTTCAGTGAGCCCATTGGTGGAAACGATCACCCGCTTATGTCCCCTTCCATGTACGAAGAATTCGTATTGAACAGTTATATCCCTGTATTGAAGGTTTTGAAGCACCATGGTGTGGATATCATCATTTTCAGGACATTCGGCAATTCCCGCATTCTGATTCCCAAAATTCTCAAATACGGTTTCAATTGTTTGTGGGCTTGTGAGGTCAATATCGAAGCCATGGATTACCGCAAATTGAAAAAAGAATTCGGAAAGGATTTAAAGCTCATCGGTGGGATTGACCTGGATACACTCCGCAAGGACAAGGGAAGCATCAAAAGAGAAATTGAAACCAAAGTTCCGAACCTGCTGCAAGAGGGTGGTTATATCCCTCTTGCGGATGGTCGTGTTCGTGTGGATGTGCCTTTTGAAAATTATGTTTATTACAGGCAGCTATTGGAGAAGGTCACCACCTCTTGATAGCGGGGATTCAAATGCGGAAACCGGGGTTTTGAAGTAATCTTTTGCCTGTCATTCTGAGGGAGCGACACGCAGTAGCTTGGTGGCTGAAAGAAAATATTGTTCGATATGTTGATTGAAACCTTTGCGACCGAAGAATCTCCAGTCCCCAAGCCTGGAGGGAAAAACAGATTCTTCGTCGACCATTTTTTCCGTGTTAACTGAGCAAGGGTGTTGTCGGCCTCCTCAGAATGACATCCCAACGTTTACTACCGACCCTTGAGGCCAGTTTTTAAAAGGACTTAATTGACGCCTATGGCAGGAATAAAAAATAAATGGAATTATTATTTGATACCCAACGTATTCAAGCCTCGTTTTTATCATCCGCCGGAAATAGCGTGCAACATGATAAAAACATGGCGACTTTACATCACCTGAAGAAACTGCTGCTAAAGCTCGCAGGTTTTGGGGCTGATCAGGTGTTTGGAGTAAGGAAATCAGGCTAAAAAATATCCTGATTTTCTCTCAGGGCTACGGGTGGCGCCAAAATTTCAGACCATACGATCGCTTTTCGGAGATCTTGAACCGTGGGTTTTTGAATCAACGGAAGATGGGGTTTAACATCTTTTGATTCTTGTACCTTAACTGATTCGGGTTTTCTGGGTGCAGGCGCAGTTTTTTTCTTTTTTATTTCTTTCGAAGGGATTGGAGGCGGAGAGGGAATAAGCGTTTCTTTTTCCCATAACAGAGTGCTGGATTGGAATTGATCCGGTGCTTTTTCAGATTTGTCGTATTTGGCCTGTTTTTTTTCCTGGGCCGCTTTTATTTCGCGCTGAATTTGCTCATAAGCATCTATCAGAATATTTTTCCAACCTGGTTTTTTTTCTTGGTCATTTTTTCCTGGTCTCAACCGGATTTTTTTTGATTTTGAAATATTACTGCTTGATTTTGAAAGATTTTTCAGCCGTTGTTTTGTTCTGTAAATGGTTAAAAAAACAAACAGAAGAAATATAAAAAATGGCAGCAGTGAAATAATTTCCATATCGCATTTCCTTGAATTTTTAAATTTGTCATGAGCGGCAAAATTTATAGTCTAATCATAAATACTTTTTGAAAACATCTCAAGGATCTTTTGATGGATAAAACTTATTTGAAAACTTCCCCAAATATTGATGCAACCTCACGCAAGTTCTCAGACCAGTCATATGCAAGCGGATCGATGGAAACCACTTTTCCATTAATTTCTTTTGCAACCATCTCTGCGTTTCGGAATGAAAACTGAGGTTGAACAAATATCACCTTAATGCCCTGTTCCTTTGCATACTTGATTATTTCCTTTAATTGTGCGGGTTTTGGGTCTTTGCCCTCAACTTCAATGGGAACCTGCTTTAACCCGTAAGCTTTCGCAAAATACCCCCAGGAGGGGTGAAATACCATAAAAGGTGTTCCTTCTTTTCCGGAAAACGTATTTTCAAGGCCGGCATGCAACAGATCGATCTCTGCTATAAAATCTTTGTAATTGGCTTCATATGTCGAATTGTTTGCCGGATCAACCTGTTGAAGGGCATCAAGAATGTTTCTTGCCTGAATCTTTACCAGTGGCGGTGATAACCATATATGGGGGTCACGGATACCATCATGAGGGTGATGATCATAGTCGTGTTCTTTACCATGGGTTTCTTCTTCCTGATGATTATTCTCGCCATGCTTATGACCGTTATCATTATGATGATGGGCTGCCATGGGTATTTTTTGAATATTTTTTTCCGTATGAACAATCATCAAGTTTGGATTAAACGATGAAATTTTTTTGAGCCATGCATTTTCAAAAGTAACCCCGACGGCAAAATAAATTTCGGCTTTTGATAATCCCGTCATTTGAAGAGGCTTGGGTTCATATGTGTGTGGACTGGCTCCGGCCTGTACCATCACCTGAACATCCACCAGATCTTTACCGATCTGTTCCACAAAATATTCTTGCGGTGCAATGCTGACAAAAACCTGCAATGGGTCCTTTGCGAACACATTGTTTTGAATTAGAAGGCTTAATAAAACGATAATGATAGTTTTTAAAGAAAAAGGTGCCATACAAAATCTCCCTGGTTTGAATCCGTATGGGTTTTTATTTTCAATATGAGTTGCAACTTTGTAACCCCTACCTATAATAAGCGATTTCATTTCGAAAACTCTCTTAACGTCATACCGGTGAAGGCCGGTATCCAGTTCGGAAACTCTGCTCATCAGAACCTAAAAGATATAATGCAACAATATTGCATTTAGATCAAAAATGCAACCATAAATCCGTAAAAAACTCACTGAATAATGTCTAATACTTGCACCCTCTGAAAACATCTGGTATTTAAAATGGTAATGGTTGCCGGAAAACCTTCTTTTCAGGTAAATTCAAAACTCTGTAAGGCCATAGGCAAAATGGTCATGAATATCCATTTAAAAACCATATTATGCGCCGTTGATTTTTCCCAATTTACAAATCAAACACTCCATTATGGTGTCGGACTTTCAAAAAGTATTGGAGCTCGCCTTCTTGTGTTTCATTCGGTGGATATTCCCGAAGATCAACTTTTTACCTCACCGATTGCCGAGCATGAACAAGAGCTGCAAAGACTTTATGAGCAAGCTTTAAAAAAAATTGAGAAAATCATGGAAACCTATGATGTCGACTGGTTGCCTGCAGTGACTAAAGGGGACCCCGTCGATAAGGTCAAGGAAGTTGCAGAGCAGGCAGATGTTGATTTGGTTATGGCTGCAAGCCATGGCATTTCAGGTTTGAAACGATTATTAATGGGCACGGTGATAGAAAAGATGGCAAGGGGGTTAAGCCGCCCATTTTTGGTTATTCGCCCCATAATGCATTTCAAGCCATCACAAGATACACTTCGATTCACATTTGGAAAAGTGGTTGTGGGGTGCGATATTTCCCCTGATATTTCCCCGGCCTTGGAATATGCACGGTATTTCGCAGAAAAATTCAACTCGGAAATTCATCTTGTCCACACCATGGAAAGCCCTGTTCATGAGGATATAGTCGATAATACCCAAGGGCATTATGACGAGGTACAACAAATACTTATACAACGGCTGCGGGATCGGTTGTTGAGTCTGTATCCGAATAAAGCCGATGGAGGGCATAATGTGCGGGCGGTAATTGAAACCGGAATTCCCGGAGAATCTCTTGTTCGATACTCGAAAGAACATGCTATGGATTTGATGGTCGTGGGAATCAGACGACACGGAACAATTGAGAAGTTACTGGTGGGTTCTACAACAGAAGCCGTCTTAAGACGGTCACCCTGTCCGGTTCTTGTGGTACCTCCCAACGTAGCAACTTCAAAATTGTCAACATAAAATTCGGCCCGGTGGAGGTTTATCAATTGAGAAAAGCGGGCATAATTAAAGACAATATATATCTGAATCATATCACCGGTGACGGGCACCCTGAGAGTTACAAAAGGCTTGAAACCATATATGCCATGTTAAAAGATCCGGACATGATCGGGCCATTTGTTGAAATTGCTCCAAGGGCTGCCGAGGAGGAGGAAATTTTGCTGAATCATACTCCTGAATACCTCAAACAAGTGGCGGCTACCGATGGGAAGGGTTTATTTGCATTGTCCGCAGATACTTTCACATCCGAAGGTTCTTACAGGGCCGCGCTTTTGGCTGCCGGGGGAATATTCAAGGGTATTGAAATGGTCAAAGCTGGTGAAATCACAAGGGCATTTTTACTCCAAAGGCCGCCGGGACATCATGCGGAAAGAGGCCGGGCCATGGGATTTTGCATCTTTAATAACGCAGCCCTGGGCGCTCATTATGCCCGGAAAGCTTTGGGACTCAGGCGCGTATTGATCGTAGACTGGGATGTTCACCATGGAAACGGTACCCAGCACTCCTTTGAGGGGGATCCTTCGGTTCTTTTTTTCTCGACTCATCAGTTTCCCCATTTTCCGGGTACCGGTCTTTACACGGATGTTGGTAAAGGAAAAGGCGAAGGTTTTACCATCAATATTCCGCTATTAAAAGGATATGCGGATTCTGAGTATACAGCTATTTTTGAAAAAATATTGAAACCGGTTGCTCTGGAATTCGGACCGGATCTGATTCTGGTATCAGCGGGTTTTGATATTCACAAATCCGATCCATTGGGTGGGATGAAAGTGACTACCCATGGTTTTGCTGTGCTGACACGCTCGATTATGAATATTGCTGATGCCTGCTGCGGAGGAAAGGTATTGTTTTGCCTCGAAGGTGGCTATAACCTGGAGGTTTTAAGAACTTCCATAAAAGCTGTTTTAAAAGAACTGTCGGGACAAACTCAGAGCAACCCTGAAGAGGCAGCTGATTGCGCGGAGCGTAAAAAAATTGAATATGTATTCAAAAGATGCCTCCATGTCCACCGAAATTTTTGGAAAAGTCTTGAAATATAAATTTAACCTGGAGGGGAAAGGGGGTGGCCGACATGAACAAAATAAAAATCATGGAGGCATCAGTGGAAAAATGGAACAGAATTATTGCAGGGGAGAGTGCTGACGGAGGCGTTTACGACTGCCCTCCATGCCGCATTTTCTATTTCCTGATTTGCATCGGTTGCCCCATTGCCGAATATACGGGCCATAAATTTTGTAAAGGATCTCCATATCCCCGCTGGTACTGGCATCAATTGGAAGCCCATGACAAGATTCGAAGAAAAGTCTATTGCCCTGAATGCCTGAACCTGGCAACTGAAATGCGCGATTTTATGATTGAAATTGTGGAACATCTCAAAGCTAAAAAAGAGAGAAAAGAACGTGAAAAGGTTTTGAAGCAAGAGACAAATTGAAAGCTTTGCCAGGCACCCTTTGCGATTAGGGGCGCAAAAAAATGAACACTTTTTTAATCATAACCGCATTTGGGGAACTAACTGTTTGGATTTCGGCGTTCCTCATATTTTTCCTTCATCGTGGAAATTCTTTCGCAGAAGCAGCTTCGTACGCCATTATTTCCACCTTGATGATGCTTTCCTTTATTTTTCAAGTTTCCTTTATCGCGGGTAGTCCCGCAGTATCTTTTTTTTTCGAAGCAACCCTGACCATCGGCTCGCTAACGGTGATTTTTACTTTAAGAAATCATTTTAAGCGCATATGGGAAATTTTAAAGTTTGTATTTGTAAAACAACCCCTTGCGATTTTAGCGCTATTTATTGCCTTTGGTTACCTTGCCTTTCTGGCATGTGTTACGGTTCCGGATACCGCACATCAGGAACTTTTCATAAAAATGCGGATGTATGAGCATTATGAGACCTTTTTTTTACCCAATGACTATGGTGAAAATTTTGCATTGTTTCCGGTAAATACTACAGTGCTTTCCCATTTGTTTTTCAGGACCGGCTCTCAGGTCGGTATCGGTATGTTCGGATTTCTGGCTTATTTATCAATCGGTTTTTCCACATATGCTTTATCAAGGCGTTATGCATGGCCTGCCACTGCATTTACGGTAACTTTTATTACCTTATCCCTTCCCCGGCTTGTGTTTCTTTCCACGACTCCCGGGCAAGAAATCTTGCCGGCTGCCGTTTCCCTATTTTGTATCCTGGCAATTTACAGAGCCCTGGAGCATCCGGAGATTCAGGATCTGATTCTTTTGATTTTAGGAATTCTTTTTTCCATATCAGGTAATTTTTTATGTCTGGCCTTTCCCATAATTCTGATTGTATTATCCTGTGTACTTTTTGTCCGCCGGCATGGGACGTTAACCTGGATGTCCCTGGTGACCAGGAACTGGAAAATATCATTGGCAGCGGTAATTCCGATTCTTGTGTTTTCGCAGATCTGGCTTTTTGCATTCAATATTGTTAAATATGGCGGGTGGTTGGGACCTGATGACCTGGCTTCTTATATGTCAACGAAAGATAATGTGCTTTTAGGGGCTTTTGCAAATCTGGTAAGATATTTTTTTGAAATTGTCCATCTGACACATCCAGTAGATATGGTTTTGAACTGGGTTTTAGGGTTTTCCTTCAATGGATTGCTCATGAAAACCTATAATATTTTCTTTGCACCTTTATTCGGATCAAGCGGAGCCGCGGTTCCGTTTGCGTTAACATGGTTGTCCAATGGCCGCCTATCCTGGTTTGGTCCTTTTGGAATTCTCTTTGTCATACCATCCATTGTAGTTGCCATGTTTCGTGGCCATCGGCGCTTGAAAGCCATTGCGGTTGCTTTGGTGGGATATGTCTATATCGTTGCATTGGTGGTTGCCTGGAGTCCAGGCAACGCACAATTTTTTACGCTTGTGTTTACGTGTGGCGGATTTTGTGTTTCATTCCTGCTGCCACCATGGCGTTTTACAACAGCAGGAAAAAGATGTCTCCAGGTGATCAGTATTTTACTTCTAATTTATGTCTGCCTATTTTACGTAGGAAAACCTTTTTTTAAACTGTCTGATTTAGTAAGGAATATATTTTTCATTCATACTCCATAAAAAATTTCTTTGTTGGGTTTATTCCTGGTACCCACTATAATTTGAAAATCGCATCCAGAAGATTCATGCCGGTCCCTTTCTTTTTAACTGCTAAAATCGGGACCGTGGTTGTTCTGATCTGATGCTCAGTCACACTTCCCAGAAGAACTCCTGCTCCGGCATGCCTTCCCCGTGCACCGATAATAAGAAGATCAATATCATGATCTTTGATGACTTCCTCAATGGCCTTGGCCGGCTTTTTTTCAAGCATGAATATGGGAGTCACTGTGATTCCCTTCAGATCTTTGATTTGACAGACGCTTCCGATTTGGCATACCTCGGTTTGCAAAAAATTTTTGTAATTTTTTTCAGCATGTCCTTTCATGATTTCAGCAAACTGTTCAAAACTTTTACCGGTTTTGTAATATCCGATTGGAACATTATAGGCGTGGAGACAATGAATTTCGTCAATGCCCTTGGCCGAGGCATAGGCTACGGCAACATCCATGGCATCTGTCGAATTTTCAGAAAAATCGGTAGGCACCAGAATGTTGGAAAAAGAAGCTTTATACCCTTCAGGGACCAACAGCACGGAACATGGGACCCGACGTATCATTTTTTCCGGAAGGGAACCGGCATCAGTCGGTTCCACTCGTTTTGACATAATCACCAGATCAGTGTCATTTTCTTTTGCTATGCGAAGCACCTCGATAAGCGGGGAGCCTTCCAGAATTTTGTAATCTATGGTGGTTTTATGGTCGGACGGGAAATATTTGGTTACTAATTCCTCCATTCTTTTTTTCCCACGTTCACCAGAGGGTTGTACAATATCTGGGAATTCCGATTGCAGCTCTTTGGGGATGTCACCCAGGGATGAAACCACGTGAACAAAGGTCACTTTTTCGCTTTTGGCCAGTTGACTGATCAATCCGGCGTAACGGATCGATGATTCACCCTGATCGTTTAAAGACAAGGCCACCAAGAGATGTTTATATCGGTACATTTTTTTCTCCTTTAAAAGTTTAGGTGAACTATAGCAAATCTGGTTCCCGTTGAGTCTGGCGGTTATCCCTTTTATTTAAAATATTATGTCAAAAATGTGATTTTCTGTCAAGGATTGAGTCGGAGTGATAGTCATTCCCATAAGATCACCATTTTATTTTTTGGGAAAATAACAAAAAATTTCCTTTAATTAGACCTCACTTCTTCTTTTGAAACAGTCTGCTGTGAGGATTTGTGAATATCGATTATTTTGGTATTTCCAGCATACGCCGAAGTTTCATATCGTGTTATTCCTTGAAGCTCATCAGTGATTGTTCGCATACGTTCGATTTGCCCCAGGGCTTTTTCTATATGGTCCATGGCCTCGGACGAGGTTTTCATTTTTACCGCCAAAATTTCCAGATGACCTGATAATGCTTGTAGAGGTTGATTGAATTCGTGGCAAACTCCACCGGCTGTTTCCAGAACACTTTCAAGCTTTTCTTTCAGCAAACGGTCTTGTGTGGCTTTGTTTTTGTCGGTAAGATCGGATAACACGGCCACAGTTCCTAAGGTAGTTCCTTTTTGGTTTTGTATCGGTGCCAGACTGAATAGAAAATCATGCCGGTTGCCATCGGCACATTGGACTTGGGCCTCAAAAGCATGAAAATCCGCATTTCCAAGCATTACCATTTCCTGGTGATGATATAAGGCTGCCAGATCCGGTGGAATTTGCTCCGGCAGGTCCTGGGCACGATTTCCGATAATGCGGTCACGTGTCAACCCAAGCACCTGTCGCGCAAAAACCTGGTTGCATCCTTGAAAAATTCCTTGTTCATCTTTAAAATAGATGGGATTGGAAATGGTATTGATTAAAACATCAAGCTGTTGAAGATAGCTGCGTAACTTTTCTTCTGTTTTTTCGCGTTGGACTTCTTTTTGACTATGATTTTCTTCCAATTGATGGATTTCCAGTCTGGCTGCTTGAAGTGCCTTTTGCAGCTTGACCATGCGCTGGTTATTTTGCCGAAGGCCATGGATAGTCAACCCAACAAAACCGATAAAAAGAATAATGATGAACCACTCATAGGAAGTCATAGATATATATCCTTAAAAAATATCTGGCTCGTGTGTTTTGCAAATTAAAAACAGAGTGATTAAAATAGCAGAAAATTATGTTGAATTGTAGTTTTTTTAAGGTCAACCCTATTAAAAGGCAAACCGGAAAATGTCCCTGTCATTCGTTAGAAAGCTGCAAATATTTCTGCCCTTTGCTTTTGGTTATTTTCTATCTTATCTGTATAGAGTTATCAATGCGGTTTTGTCCCCTAATCTGGTAACCGACATCGGTCTGGGACCGGCGGAGTTGGGACTGCTTACCTCAACTTATTTCATCACTTTTGCAGCCTTTCAACTTCCCCTGGGGGTATTGCTGGACCGTTTCGGTCCCAGGAAAATCGAAGCCGCTCTTCTGGTGGTGGCCGCCTCAGGTGCATTGATCTTTGCTTTTGCTGAAAGTATGAATGGCCTGATAGTTGGACGGGCATTGATCGGTCTGGGAGTGTCCGCATGTCTGATGGCCGCATTTAAATCATTTGTGATGTGGTTTCCCATACAGCAACTGCCTCGAATTAACGGATTTCAGATGGCTATGGGCGGACTGGGTGCATTGGCGGGTACTACACCTGTGGAAATTGCGTTATCTTTTACCGATTGGCGCGGGGTTTTTACGGGGCTTGCAATTTTTACCCTGGCTGTGGCTGTGGCAATATTTTTTATTGTTCCGGAACGTAAAATGGAAAGCTGTGATTTGGGTGTTTCCGATCAGATCCGTGGCATCGGGCAAGTGTTTAAAGATATCAGGTTTTGGCGAATTGCCCCATGGACCACCTTTTCTCAAACGACATATCTATCGATTCAGGGGTTGTGGGCGGGTCCATGGCTTAGGGATGTGGCCGGAATGGAGCGGTCGGGCGTTGCCGAAACCCTGATGTATGTGGCCGTTGCCATGATAGCCGGTTTCATCATTCTGGGAACCGTGGCCGAACGGCTCAGTCGCAAAGGAATCCCTCTCATGACTGTGGCTGCCTGTGGGATGTGTCTTTTCATGGTACAATTGCTATTGCTCATTTTTGAACCTGTTCGTTGGGCTGTTCCGGTTATGATTCTCTTCGGATTTTTTGGTACTTCGGGTATTCTGCCCTATGCCGTATTATCCCAGAGTTTTCCTTCCCATCGTTCAGGACGGGTCAACACAGCCCTAAACCTGCTGGTCTTTCTATCGGCTTTTTTGGCTCAATGGGGCATCGGTGCAATTATCGGTCAGTGGATGGTTACTGAAACGGGTGGATATTCGCCCATGGGATATCGAGCGGCTTTTTTCGTTTTGCTGGGCCTCCAGTTACTGACTTTTTTCTGGTTCCTCTTCACCAGCGGGCGCTTGGGAGAAAAACATCGGGTGTCCGATGAAAATCCTGAAGGTTAATCCGGTTTTATCGGTTTTCACTCGAAAAGGTCCGTATCTCTCTCAGTTTTATTTTTATTGGCACCCCGATATTTTCACGCAGTTTTTCTTCTGCGTTGTGGATAAGTTTTTGCAGCATTTTGATTTCATCTGAAAACAGCTTTTCGTTCATGAGCAGCCAGACTTCCAGATAACTCCGGGCACCGTATTTTTCAAGATATGAATGCTGTTGTTTAAATATGTGACATTGCTCAGGAGCAAATCCCAGTGCGTTTTCCAGGTGTCTGGCAATTTGGGCCTGATGCAGTTTAACACCGTTGATGGTTAACAGATCATCGGTTCTTTCACCCAACCATTCGATGCGAGCAAAGGGGCAGCCGCAGGAACATGGCTCGGTAATCAGTCTGGCTTTATCTCCGGTTCTGAAACGAATCAGGGGAAACGCCCGGGTGCTGAGCGAGGTAAAAACAACCTCCCCGATTTTTCCTGCGGATAGTGTTTCTTCGGTTTTTGGATCGATGATTTCCGGAAAAAAATGGTCTTCGCTCACATGAAGCCCCTGGTGATTTTGGCATTCAAAGGCCATTGCCGGACCGGGCACTTCACTGAGGCCGTAATGAACCCAGACGGAAACATGGAGCTTATCTTCCAAGAAAGCCCTGAATTCAGGGCCGACTGTATCTCCGACCAGGATCAGTGTTTTCAGATTCAAGCCTGTCGGGTTGAATTCCGAACGAAACATGTAACTGACCAGTTGAGAGGCTGATGAAGGTGTAGTAATCAAAACGGTGGTTTTGTAGTCCCGTAGCACCATCAGTTGCTTTTCCAGAGAAAGAGGTGTGTTTGGAATGACGCCGGCTTCAAGGGTTTCGGCACCGTCTTTGTAATCTCTTCCCCAGTTGGCCAAACCCGAGTCAAAGGTAATTTGAAGAATATCAAGAGCCGTGACTCCTGAGGCGGCCAGGGCCCGAGCTACCATTTCACGCCACACTTTCAGGTCCTGCTTGGTGTATCCGGTGACTGTGGGATTGAGATTGGTTCCAGGGGCGGTATGGATACGAACAATGTCTCTTAGCGGTACTGCAAAAAGTCCATAGGGATAATGTTCTCCCAGGTCTTTTCGCTCCATGAAAGGAAGTTTGGATAAATCCGCTATGGTTTCCACATGAAAAGGATCCATTTCATGTTCCTGAAACCGGTTTTGGTGAAACGGAACACTTCGAAAGGCCCTGTTTAATGTACTTTGGAGTCTCTCCAATTGCAGTTGAAGTCTTTGTTCAGAATCCGGATATTCCATAGGTTAACCCCTCCCGTCGTAAAAGTCTCCGTAGTCTTTGCCCAGATAAGCCCGTTTGACTTCGTCATCCGCCAGAAGGTCTTCAGAGTTACCCTGAAGCACCACGCGGCCTGTTTCCAGCACATACCCCCGGTCGGCTATTTTCAGCGCGGCCTGAGCGTTTTGTTCTACCAGTAAAATTGTGATTCCATTTTCCCTGAGTTGCACAAGTGTTTTCAATATTTTATCCACCAGTAAGGGTGCTAAGCCCATGGAGGGTTCATCAAGAAGCAAAAGCGAGGGTTTTGCCATGAGCGCCCGCCCGATTGCCAGCATTTGCTGTTCGCCGCCGGAAAGCGTGCCTGCTGCCTGGCGGGTGCGTTCCTTGAGGACCGGAAAAAGTGTCATCACCATTTCCAGATCCTGTGCAATTTCGATGTGCTGTTTTTTTCGGTATCGGGTATAAGCTCCTAATTTAAGGTTATCCAGAACTGAGAGGGGCGGAAAAATCAACCGCCCTTCAGGGACAAGGCTGATTCCCTTCTGCACGATGGCCGGGGGGTGAAGTCCTTTCAGAGAGTCGTTTTTGAATGCCAATTCCCCTTCCCATCCGGGAAGAAGTCCGCAGACGGCCTGAAGCAATGTGCTTTTCCCCGATCCATTGGCACCGATAAGCGACACCAGTTCCCCCTCGGCCACAGACAGACTGACCCCTTTTATGGCCATGATTCTTCCGTAATAACATTTGAGATTTCGAATTCTTAACATAACACTGTTCCGTTAACCCTCAACACCTAAATAAGCCGCCATGACTGCAGCATCACTTTGAACTTCCTTTGGTGTTCCCTCGGCCAGCTTTTTCCCCTGATCAAGAACAACAATCCTGTCACATATTTCCATAGTCAGGCTCATATCATGTTCCACCAAAAGCAGTGTGATTCCTGTAGCGCAGATTTTCTTCAAAAGGTGGCCAAGTTGTCGGGTTTCTGTTGCGTTCAGGCCTGCAGCGGGTTCGTCCAAAAGAAGGAGTTTCGGATTTGAGGCCAGCGCCCGGGCGATTTCCAAAAGCCGCTGCCATCCGAATGGAAGTTCGGAGCTTTTGCGATAAGCCAGTTCTTCGATACCCACGAAAGAAAGAATCTCCATGGCGTTATCAAAAGTGTTTTTTTCTTCCCGGACCATCCATGGCACTCTGGTCACCGCACCCCAAAACCCGCACTTGCTTCTGACATGCCGGCCCACCATAACATTTTCGATGACATTCATGCTTCCGAAAATTTCAACATTCTGAAATGTCCGGGCAATACCTATCCTCACCAGTTCATGAACCTGCCGCCCCTGAATGTGTTGATTGTCAAATATGATCCGGCCATCATCGGGCTTGTAAATTCCGGTGATCAGATTGAAAAGAGTAGTCTTTCCTGCGCCATTGGGGCCGATCAGTCCCTGAATCAGACCTGAATGAAGGTCAAAAGAAATATTCCGCAGGGCCTGCACACCTCCAAAGGTTTTGCTGACCGATTCAATTTTCAGCAGTGGATTATGGTTTATTTTTTGTTGTTCTCGATCGCTCATAAATATCAAGGATTCCGCGGGTTAAGCCCTGCGGTGTGATAATCATTACCAGCATTAAAATCAGACCGTAGACCACCATCTCGAAATCTGAAAAAGAGTGAAGCCATTCAGGAAGCATGGTCAAAAGAGAAGCTCCCAGAAGGGAACCCCAAATACTGGCCATACCTCCGATAACCACCATGGTGACAATTTTTACTGATACCAGAAAACTGAAAGACTCGGGGCTGATAAAACTGACCATGTGCGCGTAGAAAAAACCGGACAGCGCAGACAGTGCAGCACTGAAAACAAAAATTTCCAGTTTCATATTTCGTGTGTTTATGCCGACGGCTTTCGCGGCATTTTCACTGTCATGAATTGCTCTTAAGGCTCGTCCCATGCGTGATTTGATCAGGCGCTTACAGAATACAAAACTGATAAGGACAGTAAACCAGACCAGGTAAAAATAGTTACGGGCCGGAAAAAAGCTTATGGGACCGATTTCAAGGGGTGGTATTCCCACAAACCCTGAAGCTCCTCCGGTAAGGCTTGACCATTCACGAAAAAGTATGTGAACGATCATCCCAAATCCGAGGGTGCCCATCCCCAGGTAATAACCAGTCAACTTTAATGTGGGAAGCCCAACGATAACAGCCACCAGTACAGCCAAAAAAAGTGCGCAAGGAAGTGACATCCATGGGTTTATGTTGTAATGGACGGTCAAAATTGCCGTGGTGTAAGCGCCGATTCCATAAAAGGCTGCATGCCCCAAAGAGATCTGCCCGGCATAGCCCATGAGCATGTTCAGTCCCAGGGCAAGAAGTGTATTAATTCCGATAATGGTAAGAAGCTGAAGATAATAGTGATTTTCCACCGCAAACCCGATGGCGGTAATCACTAAAAAAAAGATGCCGTATATGATCCGGTCTTGTGTCAACAGGTCGTATGTTTCCTTTCTGAAATTCGGCTAAAACCGTTTGGCATCCTTGGCCATAATGATTCCGCCGGGACGGACATACAGGATCAACAAAAGCAGTAAAAACGCGATAGCGTCTTTTAAGCTGGAAGAAAACAAACCGACGCCGAAAGATTCCATGATGCCGAGAAGCAGGCCTCCGAGGATCGAGCCCCAGAGGCTTCCAAGTCCGCCAAGCATGGCCGCACAAAAACCCTTAAGCCCCAGCATCGTTCCCATGTCATAACTGCACATGGTAATCGGTGCGATGATAATTCCGGCCACCGCACCCATGCCGGTGCTGAAAAAAAATGCCAGAAGAATCATTTTTTCCGATGGAATCCCGGTCAACCAGGCAGCCTTTTTGTTGATTGCCGTGGCTTCCATGGCTTTTCCGGTAAGTGTTTTACGAAAAAACAGGTGAAGCATCAGCGCACAAAAAAGCGCAATCAATACGATCCAGATGCTTTGAGGAAGCAGTTTGGCACCGGCAAGATCCACCGGCGGATGATCTGAAAACGCCGGAACACTGTGGGCATCCTTTCCCCATATCAGCATTCCCATGCCCCGGAGAAATATGGATGCCCCTACCGTTATAATAATCAGGACAATGTGGTCGGGCTTGCGCACTGTCCTGATCGCCGTACGTTCAAATAAAAAACCTACACATGCCACTCCAAAGACCGTCAAAAAAAAAGCCAGGGGAAGAGGAAGGCCGAAACCGGCCCAGAGTGTTACCAGTCCCATAGCTCCAAGCATGACAAATTCACCATGGGCGAAATTGATCAGCTCCGTGGAACTGTAAAGCATGGAAAAACCTACGGCGATTACTGCGTAAATCGCACCGTTGGTAATACCGGAAAAAAGATACTGTAAAAGTTCCTGAGTCACTTTGCCATACCGTTCTTATTAATCTGAGACACTTTTCAGGGCCGTAATTCGGCGGCTTATCAGATGGTCATTAAGGAGTGCAAAAGCTGTGCTTATGCATCTGTCGCGAAAGCAAGGCTTTCGCACTCCATTTTTCTATTGGTCAACAAAGAATCTCCCGTTGTCAAACCGCATCAAAAGATTCTTCGGTCGCCGTGGGTTCAGGCTGCATATCGAAAACTATGGTCTCTCACGGCTTTGGCACGCTTTCGAGTCGCTCCCTCAGAATGACATAGTTTGGCTCAGCTCAGAATGACAAATCTTATCTTTTAAATATCCTGAACACTGAACACTGAACACTGAACACTGCTAACACCTAATACCTAATACCTATCACTTTCATCTATGAAATTACTCCAGGAGCTTCCAGGTACCGTTTTCGATTCGCACCATGACAAAAGCATCTTCGGCAAGACCGTTATGGTCCGTGGATGAGAAGTTGAAAGTTCCGGAAATACCCACCATTTCCTGAATATTTTCCAGATTATCCCGAAGTTTTTCCTTGTCGCCGTTTGTGCCGGGAAGCGCTTGTTTTAGCATCATCATAGCATCATAAGCATAACCGCCAAAGCCGGAAACAGCAAGGTTGTATTTTGACTCATATTCTTTGATATAGTCCATCAAGACACTTTTTTGTGGGTCGGTATCCGGAAGAAGGCCGGCCACGAGGATTTTTCCCGTTGGAAGAAAAATACCTTCAGCAGCCTCACCGGCCAGCTCGATAAATTTGGGGCTTGCCACCCCATGGCTTTGATACAGGGGGATATTGATTTCCAGTTGTTTGACATTTCTGGCCACCACAGCCGGCCCGGGGTTTGTGCCCCAGCAGACAATGGCATCCGGTTCCTGTTTTCGGATCTTGGTCAGTTGTGCGGTCATGTCGGTGTCTTTGGCGCCAAAACTATCTATCTGAACAATATCAAGGCCGAAGGCGGCAGCTTGTTTTAAAAGCTGATCTTTTCCACTTTCGCCGAATGCATTGGATACGGTCAGGATTCCAATTTTCTTGATACCGTTGTCTTTCATATGCTGATAAACCGAGGCCACTGCCAGAACATCACTTTGCGCGGTTTTAAACACCCACTTTTTGACAGGGTCGGTAATAGCGATACCGGCGGCGCAACTGATCAGTGGTAACTCAGCCCTTTCCGCAAAGGGAATAACTGCCAGCGAAGTAGGTGTAGTGCTGGGACCAACAATGGCGATCACATTGTCTTTGCTGATCAGTTTGGTAACACCCTGCACGGCCCTTTGAGGATCACCTTCGGTGTCGTAGATGACGGCTTCCAGCATACGACCATCGATTCCACCATCGGCGTTGATCTGATCAATCGCCATCTCCATGCTCTTTTTTTCAGGATCTCCCAAAAAAGAGGCAGGACCGGTTACACTGAAGATTCCTCCAATTTTATAGGTGTCCGCTGCAACAGCGGCACTTGAAAACAAAAGGGGACCTGCTAGCAACAGTGTTAAAAGAAGAACGGTCTTTTTTGAAAAAATTCGGCACTTCATGATTCTACCTCCTTATGGATAGTGGGTTGATGATTTACATAGTGTAAAGGGTTTTACCATCAATGGTATTGATGTTGTTTTCCGCCAGCACATTCATGGCTTTTTCCGTTTGATCGAATCTGAAAATCATCACAGCATTATTACCGCTTTGCTGCACAAACGCATACATGTATTCCACATTGATTCCTGAATTATAGAGCACATCCAGAATCTTGTGAAGTCCCCCGGGGCGGTCCTCGACTTCCACGGCCAACACATTGGTTTTTCCAACGGTAAACCCTGCATTTTTGAGTGTTTCCATGGCTTTTTCATTGTTGTTGACAATCAGGCGCAGCACGCCAAAGTCTGAAGTGTCGGCCAGTGAAAGTGCCCTGATATTGACGCCGGCCTCAGCCAGAATGGCTGAAACCTCTGCAAGACGTCCGGCCCTGTTTTCTAAAAATACGGATATTTGTTCTACCTGCATACTCGTCTCCTTGCTTTTTAAAACTTCCGATTGTCGATCACCCGCACCGCTTTTCCTTCACTGCGAGCGATAGCCTTGGGCTCCACCAGTTTGACTTTGGCAGAAACACCGAGATAGTCCTTGATATTTTTGGATATTTTCTGCTCAATACTCTGAAGCCCTTTGACTTCATCGGTAAAGGCTTTTTCACCCAGTTCCACTTTGACTGTCAGCTTATCCAGGTTGCCCTCGCGATCCACAATGAGCTGGTAGTGGGGTTCGACTTCTTCCATTTCCATCAGCACACTTTCAATCTGGGATGGGAATACATTAACTCCCCGAATGATGAGCATGTCATCGGTCCTGCCGCTGACACGGTTCATCCGTAGCATGCTTCTTCCGCAAATACAAGGTTCGGGATTCAATGAGGTGATGTCACGGGTTCGATAACGGATTATGGGGAAAGCTTCTTTGGTGATGGTGGTAAACACCAGTTCGCCGGGTTCTCCATAGGGCATGACTTCTCCGGTGTCCGGGTTGATAATTTCAGGGATAAAATGATCTTCAAAAACATGAAGCCCTTTTTTAGCCTCATGGCATTCAATGGCCACGCCAGGGCCCATGACTTCGCTGAGCCCGTAAATATCTACTGCCGTCATCCCGGTCTTTTTTTCAATTTCGCCCCGCATTTTCTCCGACCAGGGCTCGGCCCCGAATATCCCGAATTTAAAACTCAAATCACGAAAATCCACACCGAGCTCTTCTGCCACTTCGGTCAGGTGAAGTGTATAAGATGGTGTTGCCGTAAGGATCGTAGGGCCGAAATCTTTCATGATCACAATCTGGCGCTTGGTGTTGCCACCCGACACCGGAATGACCGATGCACCTAGTTTTTCAGCTCCATAATGAACTCCCAGCCCGCCGGTGAAAAGTCCGTAACCATAGGCGTTGTGGATTATATCTCCCCGCGTAGCTCCACCGGCGGCCAAGGCACGGGCCATCAGACTAGCCCATGTGTTGATGTCCCTGGCGGTATATCCCACCACGGTGGGTTTTCCCGTTGTCCCTGATGATGCATGAATGCGTACCACATTGTCCATGGGGACGGCAAACATTCCAAAAGGGTAATTGTCGCGCAGGTCCTGTTTGGTCGTGAAAGGAAGTTTTTTTAAATCATCGAGCCTTTGAATATCAGATGGTTTAACACCGGCTTCCTGAAACTTTTTCCTGTAGAAAGGCACTGTGGCGTATACCCGTTCAAGGGTAGTCTGGAGCCGCTGAAGCTGAATAGCGACCAGGGCTTCACGCGGCAATGTTTCAAATTCCATATCGTAAATCATGAGGTGTTTTATTCTCCTTTCTTTTCATTAACTTACAAAAAAAACAAAAGGCTGAAGGTTATAAAACCCACAGCCTTTTAAGTCAATACCATGGGTTGTCAAGTTTTTTGTCTGCCCATGGTTGCTGATTTTTAATATTTAATTCAGCTTTTTCAACCTTGCCTGCACATGGGTGACCTTCTAAAGGGAAAGCTACCAAAAAAATCAAAAAAGCAGCCAAAGCAAAACTGAATATTCATTTATTTATTCCTTAATTTTTTAAATGTAAATATTCAAAATATTGATTAAAAATAAAAGCTTAGCTTTATCAAAATGTAGCCGAAATTTATATCGGATGATCCAAATTCTGTCAAGAAAAAAGATTTATCCTCTGAATCCGCCTTTAAAAACAGGTTTGCGTTTTTCAAGAAAGGCCGAGGTTCCCTCCCTGGCATCTTCACCGGCCATGCAAATGGCAAATGCGCCGGCCTCCAGAGCCAACCCGGTATCCAGGTCCGCATTCATACCGATGTTGATGACTTCCTTGGCGGCCCTGAGTGAAACTTTTCCCATGGATTCAATGATTTTAGCGGTTTTTTTCACTTCATCAAGAAGCAATTCCGGAGCAAGCACCTTGTTGATTATTCCGTATTCTAAAGCTTTTCCGGCAGAGATCATATTGCCTGTAAAAATCATTTCCTTGGCTCTGGCCGTTCCGATTAATCTGGCAAGACGCTGAGTACCCCCGAAACCCGGAATAATCCCCAGCGTGATTTCCGGAAGACCCAGCATGGCGGTTTCCGAAGCATATGCAAAATCGCAGGCCAGAACGATTTCACACCCACCGCCTAATGCATAACCATTAACTGCGGCAATGGCCGGAATGGACAGTCCCTGGAGTTTGCCGATAACATGCTGGCCTTTTTCTGCAAACAACCTGGCACTCAAGGTGTTGCACGCCGATATTTCTTTGATATCAGCGCCGGCAACAAACGCTTTGTCACCCGCACCGGTGAGAATCAATACCCGAATGTTTTCATCCCTTTTGATTTGGTCCAGGGCACCTGTAAACTCATCCAGAAGTTCACTGTTTAATGCATTTAGTTTTTTGGGGCGATTAAAAGTGATCAATGCGATATTGTCTTCCATGCTGAAAATAAGGTGTTCGTATTTCATGGTTTCCCTCCTTATAAAATAAAACAATTTTTATCATATCATGATATTGTCAGAACATTAGTTAATGTTCAATGATTAAAAAATTGAGATATTTTCAATGACCTTAATAAAAAACTTGCCATATTAATAAAATATATTTATAAATACAGTTTACATTTTTTCAGATTGGATCTAAAATCCCTTATCTGGTACATGTTCCATTTGAGGGATTTTTTTGTCTTTATTTTTTGCCTATAATTTATGATGATTTGAAAAAGGAAATGAAGTTATGACTATCGATATCCAAAGCGTTCGAAATATTGGTATCAGCGCACATATCGATTCGGGAAAGACTACGCTTACCGAGAGGATTCTTTACTACACCAAGCGAATTCATGCCATTCACGATGTCAAGGGAAAAGACGGTATCGGGGCGACCATGGATTCCATGGAACTGGAAAAAGAACGCGGGATAACCATTGCTTCCGCCGCCACTTCCTGTCAGTGGGATAATCATGAAATCAATATTATCGATACCCCGGGTCATGTGGACTTTACCATTGAGGTCGAGCGTGCCCTGAGGGTTCTAGACGGTGCGATTCTCGTACTTTGCGCTGTGGGCGGTGTGCAGTCACAGTCCATTACCGTTGACCAGCAAATGAAACGATATAAGGTTCCATGTATTGCATACATTAACAAATGCGATCGAGTGGGCGCAAATCCCGATCGTGTTATCCGGCAGCTTGGGGAGCGTCTGGGACATAATGCCGTGGCCCTTCAGATTCCAATCGGCCTTGAAGCGGACCACAATGGTGTTGTTGATCTTGTGGCCATGAAGGCCATATATTTCGATGGTGAAAACGGTGAAATTCTCCGGACGGAAGACATTCCGGAAAATTTTATGGAACTTGCCTCAAAAAAACGTGAAGAGCTTATCGATGCGGCCAGCATGTTTTCTGATGAACTGACTGAGGCGGCGCTTGAGGAGTCTGTCACCGAAGACATTCTGATCAGGGCTTTGCGAAAAGCGACCCTGACCCGTGAACTCACTCCTGTGTTTTTGGGGTCCGCTTATAAAAACAAAGGAACTCAGCCGCTTCTTGACGGTGTTACAAGACTTCTTCCGTGCCCGTTGGATGTAAAAACTGAGGCATTGGATCTGAATAAAGATGAAACAGCCGTGGAACTTATTGCCGACCTGAAAGCTCCGACGGTTTCTTTGGCTTTTAAGTTGGAGGACGGTCAATACGGTCAGCTGACCTACATTCGTGTTTACCAGGGAGCTGTTTCAAAAGGAGACACAATAGTCAATATCCGAACCGGAAAGAAGGTCAAGGTGGGACGGGTTGTCCGAATGCACGCCAATCAGATGGAGGAGATCGAATCCATTCCGGCGGGATATATCGGCGCTCTGTTTGGTATTGATTGTGCCTCCGGAGACACATTTTGCAGTCCGAACACCAATTATACCATGACATCCATGTATGTTCCCGAACCGGTCATATCCCTGGCCATCAAACCTGTGGATCATAAGTCCGAAGCCAACATGTCCAAGGCCTTAAACCGGTTTTCCAAGGAAGATCCCACCTTCAAAACCTTTGTGAGTGAAGAAACCGGTGACACAGTGATTTCAGGCATGGGTGAACTACATCTGGAAGTTTATATCGAAAGAATGCGGCGCGAATACAATGCTCAGGTGACCACGGGCATGCCTCGTGTGGCTTATCGCGAAACCATTACACGTCGTGCCGATTTTAATTACATCCATAAAAAGCAGACCGGTGGCGCGGGCCAATATGGACGAGTGGCCGGATTTATCGAGCCTGTGGTTGATGAAGATTTTGTATTCGATAACAAGGTCACTGGCGGTTCAATTCCGACACAATACATACCGGCCGTGGAAAAAGGTTTTCAAAAGTGCATGAGCAGGGGGCCGCTATTGGAATTTCCCATTACCGGTGTCAAGGTGACCATCAACGACGGGGCTTCCCATGCGGTTGACTCATCGGAGATGGCTTTTCAGGCTGCGGCAAGGGGGGCTTTTCTCGAAGCTTATCATAAGGCAGGGCCGGTGATTCACGAACCCATTATGAAAGTTGTGGTGGAATCTCCCACTGAGTTTCAGGGTCCGGTAATGGGTACACTTAACCAGCGAAGGGGAATGATCGTGGGAACTCAGGATGAGGGGCCAATGTGTGTGATCGAGTCCCAGGTGCCCCTGTCTGAAATGTTCGGATATTCCACAGTCTTAAGGTCCGCCACGCAGGGCAAGGCCCAGTTTACCATGGAATTTTTCACCTACCGGCAGGCACCCAAAAGTATTGCTGACGAGCTGGTCAAAAAGGCTGCGGAAGAAAAGAAGAATGTTGCTTAGTGGGCAAAATGATCCATGCTGCTCAACGGCTCGGGTCTTTTACTTAAGAGAAAGGAGTTTCAGTATGCTCAAAAACGACCTTGTATTAAAAAATCCCCTGAGGCTGCTGGGACATGATTCGGATGATGTCCTTGCCGATGGCGGATTCGGGGTTGTAATGGCCCGGGCGGGGGTGGGTAAAACCGCCATCGGTGTACAGTTGGCCATCAACAGCCAACTCAGGCATCAGAATGTTTTGCATATCGGGCTCAATGATCCGGTACAAAAGGTATGCCTCTGGTACGATGAAGTTCTTCGGAATCTGATTTGCCAGTACGAGGTTCCTCAGGAAGAACGCCTGTGGGATGTCATTCTTCCTCATCGGTTTATCATGACGTTCAAAGTGGAAAGTTTCAGTGTGCCGATTCTGGAGGAGCGTTTGACCGATCTGATCGAGCAGGGGATCTTTGTTCCTAAAATGGTTCTGATCGATGGTTTTTCATTTGACAATGAAATAAGAACTTCGCTGGAGGAATTGAAGTCCCTGTCCAAGGAATTGGGATTTCATGTCTGGTTTACCATGAATATCCATCGCCATAATACGCCCGGCCCTGATGGGTTTGCCCCTGAATTTTCAGTGGTGGAAGATCTTTTTGATGTGGCGATTCAGCTGATTCCGGATGGAAAAGACGTTCTTGTCAAAGCGTTGAAAGGAATTGATGGAACATCGGATTCATACCAGTTGCGTCTCAATCCCTCGACACTTCTGCTGACGGATTAGTTTTGATGAACTTTAAAAAGTCCGAATCTATCTGTAGCGTCATTCCGACGTAGGCCGGAATGACGTAAAAAAATGATTGTGTTCCCACACTCTCAGAATCAGGTTGGAAGTCACTTCGATATAGAGGGTGCCATTCGTTTGCTTGCTAAAATGTAAACCGCCGGTTGTTTCAGTCGCTCGTTTTTCCTGGATTCCGGCCTTCGCCGGAATGACGGTTAAGACACCGGAATGACGCAAGAATGCCTACTTCCTACTCCCTACTCCCTGCTCCCTGCTCACTGCTTCCTGCTTCCTGCTTCCTGCTTACTACCCCTCGAACCTTTTCCGGACATCCTCGATAAATCCGCCAATGGCTCTGTGGACCCGATGTGATCCCTCACCAGCAATGATGACATGACGATCCATGTCGAACATAACAAAGGATTTTTCCTTGGAGCCAAGAAGCTCAAAGAGTTGCATGGAGCCTGTATAATCCACCACAGGGTCATTCAATGACTGAACCATCATTGTCGGTATCTTTAAACCCGCAAGACGCGGCTCAAGGGAATTCATGAGCCGTTCCACTTCCTGAACTCCGGAAATCGGATTTTTTTTATATTTGAAATAGCTGTTTTCAGATTCCACGTCGACAAACTCCAGGTGGTTTTCTTCAATCCTGATTTTTTTCAACAGACGATTCCAGACATCCACTGCCGGAGCAAACCTGGATGAAAGGAACCTGATCCGCATGGGAGAACATATGGTAAAAACTCCCTTGACATCATTTACACGGGAGGCCAGATCCAGGGCAAGTCCTGCACCGGTGGAAAATCCCCCCACCACAACCCGGTTACAAAGGCTTTTGATGACGGCGTAGCCTTCATCCACGGAAGTCTTCCAGTCCTCATAAGTTCTTGTGGCCAGGTCGTACGGACTAGTTCCATGGCCTTTTAAACGGGGGGCATATACCCAGTATCCTTGCCGATTCAGGTACACAGCCAGTTCTTTGATTTCCGCTGGAGCGGCCAGGTATCCATGAATCAGCAATACCCCGATTTTTCGAAAAGAGCCACGAAGTAAAAACGGCATACCCGTGGACTTTTTTCCGGTCTCAGAGGCTGAAAAAAAGTGTTGATAGTCATTTTCGTATTCCCGGATCGCTTTGTGATAAAGACGCTTTGCCAGGATTCGGCGAAGGAGAAAGCCCGGAACCCACGCATAAAGCCTTACCGTTCGCTGCAGATGCTTTAAAGGTTCCACCTCGTTGGCTATCACTGCCACGGGGTTTTCAATTCGGAAACGATGAAAATCAAACGGAGAGGTAAAGACCTTCGGATTTTTGATCAGGATATTTTTTTTCCGGATCACGGTCTTTTTATCCAGGGCAAGGGAAATGAAGTCCCGATATTTGTGATAACGGTCGTCGGTTAAAAGGGAAATCTGGTCCTCTTCCAAAGTCCTGTGAAAGTAAGCGTCCTTTTTGTTCAAGCCATACATGGCGCAGCAATACACCCGCCGTAAAAGATCTGATTCATCAATTTGTCTGAAGGGTATTTGTCGAAGCATGGAGGCAAAAAGATGGTCATGATTGATTGTGGTCATGTTATAAATGGATGTCATGTATTGGTGCATGATATCATCGGCGATACCACGCATGATTTCACGGGAGGGAATCAGGTCGTCAAAATTGATTTTATTTCCTGATGTGATATCATCCCTGATCAGACTTTCGGGAAGGTAACTTTCCAATCGTATTGGTTTTCCAAATCGGATATCCACATCAACACCGGAAAAAAGCATGTTTCCCTCGGTCATCAGTTCTTCAATAGCCCTGTCGGCAATATCATCGAAAAACTTTTCCGCCAGATCACTCAAAATGTTTTCCCGGGCACGGATTGGATTATAGGTCACGTTTACCGGAACAATACTCGTGCGATGTTTTAAAACCTGTTCGATATCGGTAATGCAGAAAAAATCCATGAGTTTGCCAACTTCGTTGGAACCTTTTTTATGTAATTTCAGGAAATGTTGCCTGAAAAATTCCGTTCTGAGCCCAAGGGCCGCTGCCCCGGTATGAGGGGCACGCTTTTGGCCATCGGGAGTGGAAATTATATAACGCCCTTTTTCCAGAATTTTTTTGTTTTTTACCATCCGGCCTTCGGGAAAAATAATCCAGGCAGCCTCCCCGGTCAAAAGGGTCTTGACGATCAATCTGTCCCGGTGGGGATTTTTTGTGGAAATGGTGCCGACCATGTTCAGAAAATTTCCCAAAGCCCCCATGAATAGGCTATAATGGCCAAGGGACCAGACCGGTACCCGGATCAGGTTGAAGATATAATAAGGAAGAAGAAGTGTTTCGATTCGTGTAAAATGATTGATAACGAAAATATTGGCCCCTTTTGGAATATTTTCGACCCCGTGAAGATAACCCTTGGCTTTAAAAAGGTTGTACAGGGCTTTAATGACCAGACCTGTAGTGCGGTAGGCATAAAGATTCATTAATTTTTCCTGCTTCCCTAAACATTATTGGATGCGATCATTGACATACATTATTATTACCATTAGATTATTTTTTTCCATTAAATTTATTATTTCGGAGGTCACCTTGTATTCAAAAATCATCGTACTTCGTTTTCCTATAGATTATGCACACAAACCCATTGTGTGCAACCTGGCAAAAGAATTTGACTTAACCTTCAACATTCTCAGAGCTACGGTGCTTCCCCGAAAAGAAGGCCTCATGGTCATGGAGCTTTCGGGAACCAAGAAAAACTTCAAAGAGGGCATCAAATATCTTGAAAGCCAGAATGTACAAGTGCAAAATGCTTCTCAGGAAGTTAAGAGAGATGAGGAAAAGTGTATCCACTGCGGATTTTGCACAGCTGTATGTCCATCCGCCGCCCTTTCGGTCAACCGTCCGGAAATGACCGTAATATATGATCAGAAAAAATGTACGGTCTGTGAACTCTGTGTTTTGACTTGTCCGACAAGGGCCATGGAGGTTCGCCCCACCAATACACTCTTTTTCGAATGAAGCCTGCCGTTGCCGTAGCCCTCAGCGGCGGTGTGGACTCGCTGGTGGCCGCATATCTTTTAAAAGAACAAGGCTTTCAGGTAATCGGTCTGCACTTTATCACCGGTTTTGAATCCGGCCTCAAACGAGAAAAATACCCGTATGAAAAAGGTACAACTTTCACTCCGTTAGAAATTAGGGCCGAAACCCAGAAAAAGATTGATCTTTTATCGAATCAGCTCGAGATCCCGGTTTATATTGTGAATTTGCATAATGAATTTCAGCAATGTGTTGTCAATAGGTTTATCGATACCTACCGGTCCGGTAAAACCCCAAATCCGTGTCTAGTATGCAATCCTTATATCAAATTCGGGTTTCTTATGGAATATGCCCTTAAACTGGGAGCGATTAAACTCGCTACAGGACATTATGCCAGGATTCAAAAAGATTCTGAAAACAACTTTCACCTTTTAAAGGGTGTGGACAGCGATAAAGACCAATCTTATTTTCTGGCATTTATGAATCAGGAACAGCTAGGACAGGCATGTTTTCCACTGGGAAACATGACCAAATCCGAAGTCAGGCAGTTAGCCGTTCAAAACAATCTCGTGCCTTTGACACAAAAGGAAAGCCAGGATGTCTGTTTTATAAAAGATTTATCATACGGGGAATTTCTGGCCCGATATTTTTCTCCGAAGCCAGGCCCTATTGAAGACACATCAGGAAATGTGATCGGCAAGCACAAAGGGCTTCACCTTTTTACCATCGGCCAGCGACGGGGAATCAATTGCCCGGCATCCGAACCCTATTATGTAGTTAAAATCGATATGAGTAAAAATCGCCTGGTGGTGGGTTTTAAAAATGAGCTTTTTCGCCGGGAGTGCCGGGTCGAGGCAATCAATTGGATTTATGATGTTCCGGAGGTTCCACTGGTTGTACATACACGAGTTAGATATCGCCACAGGGCTGCAGAATCCAGGGTGATTCTCCAGGACAAACAAAGGGCCCTGGTGCATTTTGAAATACCTCAGGAGGCTGTCACGCCAGGACAGGGGGCTGTTTTTTACCTGAATGACGAAGTGATCGGGGCAGGATGGATCGCAAAAGAAAACCAATAAAGTTTACAATGATCACCCTGGGTTGCAAGGTCAACCAGTATGAATCCGAAGCCATTGAAAAGGTTTTATCTGACATGGGACATACGCCTTGTGATCCGCGGTGGATCAATGGGCAAAGGCTGTCACAACAAAAAGTTTCGGATGTTTATATTATCAATACATGCACCGTGACCCGGAAAGCCGCCATGCAGTCTCGTCAGGTAATCAGGCAGGCAATTCGGGCAAATCCCGATGCGCTCGTGATTGTCACCGGATGCTATGCACAGACTCAACCGGAGGTAATTGCTGATATATGCGGAGTAGATTTTGTGGCAGGTCACAGGGAAAAGAGCCGAATTCCGGATTTTATTTTTTCTTTGCCAAAAAACAATGATACCCCGGCCATGATGTCCGTTCAGGATATTGGCCGTGAAACCTTTTTTCAGGATATGCCGGTAACACCTATCGGTAGTCGAACCCGTCCTTTTTTGAAAATCCAGGATGGATGCAATGCCTGTTGCACTTACTGTATTGTTCCCTATGCCCGCGGAAAAAGCCGAAGCATGCCTCAAGAGCAAGTATTAAACAAAATCAGTGAGTTGAAAGACAACGGCTATCATGAAACAGTCCTGACAGGAATTCATTTGGGAGCATACGGACAGGATCTTTTTCCTCAGACCGGCTTGTATGAGCTTCTTTTGCAAATTCGGGACAGGGAATTGATCGACCGTGTGCGGCTCAGTTCCATGGAACCCAGGGAACTCAATGATAAAATTATCGATCTTGCTGTCGGGTGGGAAGGTTTCTGTCCCCATTTTCACATTCCTCTCCAAAGCGGAGACAACGATATTTTAAGAAAAATGAACCGTCCGTATCAAAGGGAGTATTTCCGCGATCTGGTGCTCAATATCAATGACACGCTGCCCCATGCGGCCATCGGTCTGGATTGCCTGATCGGATTTCCGGGTGAGACAAACAAGGCTTTCCACAGCACCTACAAACTCGTTGAATCTCTTCCGGTAAGTTATCTTCATGTGTTTCCATTTTCACCAAGAGAAGGCACCCCTGCCTGGAATTATTCAGATAAGGTGGAGGTTGGGAAGGTCAGGGAGCGGTGCCGGGTGATGAGATCGCTGGGAAATGAAAAGAAAAAGCGGTGTTATGAAAAGTTTGCCGGAAAACAGCTCAGTGTCCTTGTGGAACAAAATCGGGAGCTTTCCACCGGCATGTTGAAAGGCATGTCATCCAATTATATTCCCGTGCTCATCGATGGCGCCGATAAGCTTAAAAATTCAATCCAAACGGTGACCATTACCAGAGTTTCGGAAAACCTGATGGTTTACGGAAACCTTAAATAACAAAAAAACAGGAGGTAAAAAAGATGAAAAATCTAGTATTGTTATCTTGTTTGGCGGCAGGGATGGTTGTTGCGGGCACTGATGTTTCAGCCGAAGACCAGGCCCCGAAGGTGGAAATTAAGACCAGTAAAGGAACCATTGTTGTAGAGCTCGATCCCAAGGCCGCGCCGAAAAGCGTTGAGAACTTTTTAAGTTATGTCAATGACGGCACATATGACGGAACCATTTTCCATCGGGTGATCAAGGACTTTATGATTCAGGGAGGAGGATTTGTGCCTCAGATGGTCCAGAAAAAGACCAAAGCCCCGGTTGTCAACGAAGCGGACAACGGGCTGAAAAATCTCCGTGGAACTATCGCCATGGCCCGTACCATGGAACCTCATTCGGCCACATCTCAGTTTTTTATCAACACGGTGGACAATTCTTTTCTGGACCACACGGCAAAAAATACCCAGGGATGGGGTTACTGTGTGTTCGGAAAAGTTGTGGAGGGCATGGATACGGTTGATGAGATCACAAAGGTAAAAACGGCTAACAAAATTGGGCATCAGGATGTACCCGTTGTTCCGGTGATCATTGAAAAAGTGACTGTGAAAACGGTGGCTGAGTAAGCCATGCTTCGCCTGTCATTCTGAGGGAGCGACTGGAAGTAAAATTATAACTGGAAAGAAATATTTTCCTTTATGTTAATCATAACCAAGCGACCGAAGAATCTTTGGTTGCAGGTTAGCAGGAAAAAGGTTTCAGTGTTCACAAGGAATAGATTCTTCGTCGGGCAAAGGTTTTGTGCCGAATGATAAACTGTATTGCCGGCCTCCTCAGAATGACAGCCGATGGGGAAACGGATATTGACTGAACACGGAACACTGAACACTAATAACTAATCCTCATTGGGCTCGTTTTTGATCATGGCGTCTATGATTTTAGGAATGTATTCATCGGCTTTGCTGACATGAAATCTGCAGGAGGCCGCACCGCGATGGCCTCCTCCTTCGAACCGGGATAGAAGCTTACCGGCGTTGACACGGCATTTATTGTTGAAAATGCTGTGTCCGACACTGACAGCCAGCATCTTTCTTTCTTTGTCCGAGTAGCGGATTTTGATATGAGCCGATGCCTGCTGAAACATGGAGTAAATCAGAAAACGATTTCCCTCCGGGGTAGTTTCAAATTCCCTAAAATCGGTAATGGCCACATGATCCTGAATTCGGGTGTGTTTTTTTAAGAGTTCTTTGTATATTTTGTTGTTTTCAATGGCCTTTTCGCAACGGACTTTCACTTCGGGTTCTTCAAGAGCCCGATGAATGTCATACTTTCCGATCAGATAAACAAGATCATTCCAATAGGGTTCATCCTGTTTTTCCCGATTTAAAATAGTCATGGAAAGAAGAATGTAAGGAAATTTTTCAGGATAAAGAACTTCATCCAAAGTTAAATCTGCCGAATCGATTTTATCGGTCTGTCTGGCCAGTTCAGTAAAATCTCTGCTGAAACGGCCCTCATA
This sequence comes from Desulfobacteraceae bacterium, assembly GCA_011389745.1. Taxonomy (GTDB): domain Bacteria; phylum Desulfobacterota; class Desulfobacteria; order Desulfobacterales; family SKZT01; genus SKZT01. The sequence continues at coordinate 90,198 of JAABTQ010000009.1, forward strand.
ATATTCATGAATGATTCCGGCAGCCGATGGTGCGATTTTATAAGCGCCCTTGATAGGTTTGTTAACCTCGTTGGTACAATGGTGGTCAAACCACATGAAACATCTGTCATCATATGGAAGATTCGCCAGAATGTCTCCTTGACGGATCTCCACCTGACCTTTTTGAATTTCACTCGGCTCTACCCATTTGACAGGGGAGGGAATGGTTTCCGCATCAAAAAGAAGCACTGCACAAACCACCCCGTCAAAATCCGGCCTTGTTACAATTCGCATCAAATTTCCCTTTTGGTTTCACTATCTAGTCATAAAGAAACGTAAATATATTCCCTTGAATCAAATGTGTTAAGAAAACTTTGGACCAAATGTTGTGAAGCGATCTACGCTGCTTCATTGGATGAATTCGGATTTCTCATGGGAAAAATGGCTTTAATTGATGCAGGTTTCTGTTTTTGGGCAAGGGCTTTTCTTCTCATCAACAAAAGCTGGTCCAATATCAGGTCTCTTTTACTAAGGTGCAGCACGCATTCGTCTTTTGCAGGCCTTAATGTCTTGGGTTCAACCAATAACTCTACCAGCTGGTAGAGAAACTTTTCAGGAATTTTTACATCCATATACCTTACCTCCTTTATAGATTAAAACGAAAAAATGTATAATAAGTATTGTTTTTTTTTATATGTAATCCGGCTAAATAACATAAAAGCCAAAAAAATGCAAATATTTTATTTGACTCAATTCAGTTAGTTAGGAATATCTGAGAAATTCGGACGGCATCATGGCTTTGGTTTTTCCCTTTTCATAGGCCGTATCCGGCGGTAAATTCGGTTTTAAGGCATTTTGTCTAGCCAATTGGTCGCAACGTTCATTTTCCATATTTCCCGCATGCCCCTTCACCCAATTGAAATCAACTTTGTGCCTGCTGCACAGTTCCAGTAGTTCCTCCCATAAGTCGACATTTTCAGCAGATTCAGTCTTTGTTCTCATCCACCCGTTGGATCGCCATTTTTTCACCCATCCTTTTTCAATTGCATTGACCACATATTTCGAGTCGCTGTAAATCACCACCGAACATGGTTTTTTTAGTGCTTTAAGACCCTCAATACAGGCCATTAACTCCATCCGGTTATTGGTGGTTCTTCTGTAACCTCCTGAAATTTCTTTTCGGCAATCTTTGAATTTTAAAACCGCGCCATAACCTCCAGGGCCGGGATTTCCGATACATCCCCCGTCGGTGTATATGATAACCTGTCCGGAGGATAAGCACGGAGTTTCTTTTGAAGATACAGTGTGGCTGGACTTTTGGGCTCCGGCTCTGGTTCTTTTTGCCGTTTGGTCATTTTGGGTACGGTTTAAGGGAAGTACCTGATTGCCCATGGTTACAAAATCGTTTTTTCCGGTGACTTCCTTCAGCCATGATCTTGCATCTTCCAACGTTGAAAATTTTTTGAAAACCGCATTGGAAAAGCCGTCTATATTAGCCTTTGCACCCTTTTCCCCGAACCACTGGTCATATATTCCCGGCTTGTGGCCTTTGGCAACCGCATAGTATTTATTTTTCTTAGCCATGACGGGTTGGATAGCAAATTGAGACCCATATGAAAAGAACTTTTATTAACGAAAAGGCTTGTATGAAATGGTGTACCTTGAAAAGGGGAAGAAGCATTCAAAACGCCATGATCGTTCATGCACTATATAGATGGCCCACAGGATCAGAAAGAAAAGGTTATGACTAAAACAGGGAAACGAAATAATGGAAACCGTCACTCTGTCTACATCTCCCATTTGCCGTCATCATCGCGGACGAAACGTTCGGTGCGGTGGTCGGCAAACTCTCGCCCGTTCCACATGCGCACGGAAAGCTCCACCTGCTTGCCATTGATGCGAACGACATTGAAAGCATTTTGTTCCTCGCGGATCCGGTTCGAGGTTGCCGTCCCGGCCTGAACCACCAGAGTGGACCGCTTCTGGGCCATGTATACGGCATGGCTTCCTCTGGAGTAGCTCATGTGAAAGTGTCCGGCAAGGGCCAGATCCGGGTTGCACCCTTCCACCAGCAGGAACATCCGTTGGGCCCGCCCGACCACTGATTTTCCACTCTGCCCGGGTGGAGCGATCAACGGGTGGTGAGTTACCAGGATTTTGAAAGTGTCCTTCGGCAATTTACAAAACTTTTTGCGAATGTGCTCCATTTGCTCGACGGAAATCCGTCCGTTTTTCCAGGTGAAGGACCTGGCGGTGTTCAAACCCAGGACTGCTATCTTGCCATCCATGTAAAACGGTGAGAGATCCCGAGTGATGATGTTTTGGTAATGCTCCAGGGGCTTGAAAAAACGCCGAATCACATTGAACAAAGGTATATCATGGTTGCCGGGAACGATCAGTTTGGGAAAATGAAGCGAGTCCAGAAATTGTCTGGCTGCCCGAAACTGCCCTGCTCTGGCACGCTGAGTTAAGTCTCCACTGATAACCAGCAGGTCCGGTCCGACTTCTTTAAGACTTGAGGGCAGTTCACGAATGATTTCCGGTACCTCGGTTCCGAAGTGCAGGTCGGATATGTGTGCGAGAACCTTCATAACTCCTTTGGGGGAGAGAGCACGTTAATGGCCTTGGGTAGAATGCGGTAATGCAAAGGCGGTTTCAGCCACCCGATCTCCCCGTCCCGAGAGACTCTCAGCCACCCAAGCCTGCTCTTTACGGTCAACTCTGCGGATTCAAGAATATTCATTTCCGGCAAATCCTTCAGCCGCCCTATAAATGCCATCAAAGCAATTCTAGCCAGCCCAAAACGGCCGACCCCGTGCGGGTAAAATACGGAAAGAGCGCCATCTGAGAGGGACTCCCGTTTGGCATAGGACAGGAATTGGGGATCGTACAGGTTGTTCCCCAGAAACAAAAAGGGAGCCTTCATAAAATCCTCTTTCCCACTTGTTTCAATCTGAAGTTCGAAGATACGCAGATCCCATACCAAGGTCATAAAGGCCATGGCCATTGCCGTGTATTTTCGAAGGCCGAACTTTTCCATGTATTGTTCTCGCATTTGGACTGCTTCGGGATAGATGCCGATTGACGAGTTGTTCACAAATACCATCCCGTTCACCTCACCAATGTCCACGGACAGCGGAACGCTGTGTGCGAGTGCTTTTACGGCCTCCGAAACATCGTCCGGCATTCCCAAGGATCTCGCAAAATTGTTCAGGGTGCCCATTGGCAGCACCCCCAAAACCTTGTGGCTCCCACGGATGATGTTTGCAGCCAGGTTGATCGATCCGTCCCCACCCCCGATGATGATCACCTCCGAATCAGATTTGGCTGCCTGTCGAAGTTCGGGTTCAAGCAAAGAAGGCATCACAAGATGCAAATCAGCCTGAATGCCCGCATCCCTAAAAAGATGGTTTAATCCAGTTTTGCTATTAAGATCAGTGCCTTCGCCAACCGTGCCTGATTCTTTGTTGATGATGGCCACGATTTTGCGCCCTGAAAGATATTTTTTTGTCGGTAACCCCCACGCTTTCTGTTGGTCCATTTGCACCTCTGGAACAATTTTAACTCCGCTGTAGACGCTTTTGTAGGAGAAATACACAATTCCATTTTTAATAATCAGCAATGCCTGAATGAAAAGTCCATTATTCCCTCGCGCAACCCCTCCCGATGGGAGGAGCTTTTTCGTTCAGGCATTAATTAATTGACATAGTAACTCAGAAACAAGCAGTGTCAATGCCGGGTATGCCAATTATGGTCTGCCAAGAGGCTTATCAGCTACGAGTCGGTTTCTCACAATGACAGGCTGAGGTTAAAAAGAACTCATTATTGACACGATCATGCAACGGGGTGTAGTTAACAAAAACTATTTATGGTTTCCATGCTCCGCCATGGGAACGAATAACGGTCCAAACGGAGAAACCCATGAAAGTCGTTTTCAGTGAAGCGTTTTATCCTTGTTATGTGGAAGATCCAGCCGCCTTGGAAGGAAGAATGGAGTCTATCGTGGGGGTGATCAGGGATAAGGTGACATTTATCGATGCGGATCCTGCCTCGGAAAAAGACATTCTCCCAGTCCATTCACCGGATCATGTGGAACGGGTCAAGCGCAGGGGATTGTATGAAATTGCCTCCCTTGCCGCAGGAGGGGCCATTCAAACCGGCATGATCGGTCTTGACGAACCATCCTTCGGCCTTATCAGACCCCCCGGACATCATGCTTCCCAATTTGTATCATGGGGATATTGCTATTTCAACAACATGGCAATCGCGGTCACAAAACTCAAAAATGAAGGGCTGATAAATTCATGTTTGATTCTGGATATTGATCTTCATTACGGCGATGGAACCGTCAATATTCTGGGTGACAAAGACTGGGTTGAAATACATAACCCGGCCGGAAGAACCCGTGACAATTATTTGAAAGATGTCGAAAAAACCCTGCTCAATTTCAATGCGGACATGATCGCTATTTCAGCGGGTTTTGACAACCATAAACGGGACTGGGGCGGATTGCTGGAAACACAGGATTATAAAACAATCGGCCAAATGGTTCGGGATTCCTGCCGTCATGCAGGCGCTTCTTATTTTGCACTCCTTGAAGGAGGGTATGCCAAAAAAGTCCTGGGTTACAATGTTGAAGCATTGATTGACGGGATGGAGCAAGAACATTGAACTATCGGGGGATAACCCATTACCAGAAAAAGACATACCTGAAATGATGACTGCAATAGACCTGAACAAAGAGCGAGTGCTGGCCGAAGAAAAAATTATGGGGGGTTCTTTTGATTTCACTGCTAAATATTTTGCTGTTTATGAGTTGCGAAACATAGCCGAGAAACACCCTGAAATCATAAAGGACAGCACTGTTTTAATTCTGGAAGAACTTTTAAAGCACAAAGGATTTACCAGACAGCGCCAGGGCTTTTTTTTGTTCAGGGAAACAGCCAATACCCTGGGCGCATTGATTCAACGTTGTAATGATATTCGTGTGGCTGAAAATATTCTGGGAGCTTTCAAGCGGATTCTGGCCTCAGTTTCAAGCCATGCTCACAGGGCCGCAGCCGAGGCTTTGGGATCATTGCCGGTTCCTGTTCATGGACCTTGCCTTCCTGATCTGAAAATTGACCGCATTTTTTCAACATCATTTCAGGAAGTGATGGAAAAAACCACCATAACACCTTCCTGTTCTCCTGTTTTTATGGGAAGGAGCCTGGTGATACCCTGCGGCAAAACAAAACGACTATTGGTTCTTAAACTGGCCCGATATTTCGATACCCCTGAATCACTGGCAAAAGAAATTTTATGGATGAATCATTTGCGGTCTGACAAAAACCGATTTTCATGCCGGTTTGATATTCCGGAAACGGTTTTTATTGGCAATTCACCAGTTTTTTCGCTGAGGACTATTCCGGTCAATACAGCTGAACGGTTGCATCCTAAAAAATACGCCATCGCTTTCTCGGCGCACCAGGATTATTTTACCTACCCCAATGAACCTGAAAAAGCAAAAACCTGGTCAGGAGAAAAGTTTAAGGAAATTTTATTCAGAAATGCCCGCCTGGCCGGCAAGCTCGCATCAGAAGGCGTTATTCATTCGGCGCTGATTCCCCTTTTTCATAACCGTGTTCAAAGGGGAAGAAGACGTGATCATGGCTTTTACGAGTGGTTTCGGGCAGGGCGTCTGGACCAGTGGCTAAGATCGTGTGATCATCCTAATCTGGGACCTACGGGATTGAGGGACTTCGAGCATTTTTCAGCATTCAACGAAAAAGGACTTGCCCTTTATCGGCATATGGGAAGCCAGTTGTTGAGTTTTTTTCTGGTGACCGGAAGTTATTTTCGAAATAAAAATGAAAATCAGGTGGGATTCGATCCGAACGGGAATCCTGTGGATGCCAGATGCCTTTTTGATAAAGATCTTCTGCAGGAAATCATTTCAGGTATTTTCCAAAATTACTACCTGGGTTTTACCGGTGTCTGCTATGATGGTTGTTTGCCTTTTGATACCGGACACTTGACTGTGAGAATGATCGATGAGATGGGCGTAGACAGGCATATGGAAGAAATTTTGCGTGTTGCGGATCAAAATGAGATGTCAATTGATGAATTTCAACAGTTTCTGACACAGCGGGGATTTTCAGATACCCAAATTGAAAAATTCAACAAGGGGGAGAAGGACATTGTTATCCACAGCGGACCGCATCTGGGAGGTTTTAATGAACGGATATCCATTCCTGAACTGATCGAGGCCGTGGCCGCCATGTCCGGCATGTGTATCGGAGGAAAATTCTGGCGGGAGCATTTTAAAAAGTCCATGCGGTTGGTGCATGATTGAAGTTTAATTCATTTTATGGAGAAAGCATGAAAGGATTTGTGCAAATTTATACGGGAAACGGCAAGGGCAAAACCACTGCGGCCATTGGTCTTGCGGTACGGGCGGCCGGAGCGGGGCTTAAAGTTTTTATCGGGCAGTTTATAAAAATGGGGGATTATAGCGAAATCAAGGCACTGAAAGCACGTTTTTCAGACCTTATTACTGTTGAACAGTTCGGCAGCGGCGAGTTTATCAGGGAAAATGCGTCCAGGGAACAAATTCAGGCGGCGGGCAAGGGGCTTGAACGGATCAGGGAAGTGATGGCATCGGGTGAATATCAGGTGATTATTTGTGAAGAAGCCAACGTGGTTGTTTCTTTGGGACTTTTGAGTGTTGAGGATTTGTTGGAACTGATAAAATTGAAACCGGAAAATATCGAGATGGTGTTTACCGGACGGGGGGCTGATCCTAAAATGATCGAGGCCGCCGATCTGGTAACGGAAATGATGGAAATCAAGCATTATTTCAATAAAGGTGTCGAGGCCAGGACAGGTATTGAAAAATGAGTGAAATGGCAGTAAATGAAAGTATATTTGTCGTGGGTGGTTGCAGAAGTGGTAAGAGCCGGCATGCATTGGAACTGGCCGAAAAAATCACCGATATCCACCGGGTCTTTATTGCCACGTGTGTGCCTTATGACGAGGAAATGAAAGACCGTGTGCGTCGCCATCGGCAGGACCGGGGGTCGACATGGACAACTGTTGATGCTCCTGTCGAGCTTGCAGAGGCTATTTTGAAACATAGTCAAAACGCCCGAGTGATCCTTGCCGATTGTCTGACGTTGTGGATGTCCAACCTGCTCATGGAATCGGAAAACCTGGAAAGCCGGGTTGAAGAACTCACGGCGGCGATCAACAAGGCCCAATGTCCGGTCATTATTGTTTCAAACGAAGTGGGAACCGGTATCGTGCCTGAAAATGCCCTTGCGCGGCAATACAGGGATGCTGTGGGTCTCGCCAATCAGAAGGTGGCTGCATGTGTTGATAGAGTCATCTGGATGGTAGCGGGTATACCAATTCTGGTCAAAGGGTGAAATAAACATCTTGAGAGGACTCATATCCGCCATACAATTTATCACCAGTATTCCTTTGGGGCGCACTGCCATTTTCGAACCCCGGGCCATGGTGCCTTTTTTCCCGGTAGTAGGACTTATCCTTGGCGGGGTGGTGGCTCTTTTTGATTTTATGGCTCTTTATTTCTGGCCGGTTTACGTGGTGGCGGTTCTGGATGTGGTCCTGCTGGTCGTGCTTACCGGTGCCCTTCATATCGATGGGCTCGGTGATACAGCCGACGGTCTTTATGGACGAAGACCCAGGGAACAAGCCTTAAAAATTATGAAAGACAGTCGAATCGGGGCCATGGGACTGGTGGCTGTTATCTGTGTGCTGGCTGTAAAATGGGCGGGGCTTGCAAGTCTTGGACCTTACCGGAGCCTGCTGATGATAATCATACCGGCGTTAGCACGTTCATCCATGATTTTCGGCATGTATTTTCTGGAATATGGAAGACCTGACGGAGGTACCGGACGTCCGTTTTTTGAAAATCCTCTGGACAAAAAAGCGTTTATCTTTGTGGCCATTCCCGCAATATTATGCGTTTTCGCCGGACTGAGAGGAATCGGGTTGATGCTGTTTTTTATCATGATCACCGGTGGTATGATTATCTTTTATCAAAAACGGATGGGATGTATTACCGGAGACATGCTAGGGGCCATGGTAGAAATTACCGAGGCCGGACTTTTTATTGTCGTATCCGCAGGAGGGATTTAAATGATTACCGGCCATGGGGGAAACATACACGAAATCGCTACCCGGTTAGGGTGCGCAACCTCAGATATTATCGACATGAGCAGCAATGTCAATCCTCTGGGACAACCACCGGGACTGGCCGAACACTTGAAACAGCAACTGGGGGAAATTGAGGCGCTTCCCCAGGCTGATGCAAAAGCCATTAACGAGTCCTTTGCAAACCGCTACGGCATTGCCCCGGAAAAGACCCTGGCTGGAAACGGCACCACGCAATTTATCTATTCAATCCCCAGGGTGCTCAATTCACGCAACACATTAATTCTTGGACCGGCTTATTCGGATTATGCGGATGCTTGCAAAATGCATGATGTGCCCTTTGCTTTTGCCATGACCATTGATTCAGATGGGTTTCATCATGATATGGTTCAGGTGGAAAAACAACTTCATCAATTTGATACGGTCTTTATCTGCAATCCCAACAACCCCACAGGCGTTTTGATATCCGGAGATGTCCTGAAAAATCTGTGTCACAAATATCCCCATATATTTTTTGTCATTGATGAGTCCTATCTTCCTTTTGTTCCCGGTGGCGAATCAGAGTCTTTGATTAGAGAAGATATGAAAAATCTGCTGGTCTTAAACTCCATGTCTAAAATCTTTCGCATTCCAGGATTACGAATCGGGTTTGTCGTTGCCGACCGGACCATTATCCGGAAATTTTTTCATTATTATCTTCCCTGGAGCGTCAACAGTCTGGCCCAGGCTGCGGTTGGCTATCTGATGGACCGGCGGGAACAGACCGACCTTTTTATCAAACAATCCCAACAGTACCTGGAAGAGCAACGTAAATCCTTTATGAAAACCATGGATAAGAGCGATAAAATCCGGTTTTTTGACAGCACCACGTCATTTATTCTGGCAAAACTGACCGGATCGATGAATTCCGCAAAAGTCTGTGATCTAATGGCCCTCCACCGCATTCTTATTCGAAACTGTCAAAATTTTACCGGCCTTTCCGATCAATTTGTTCGTATTTCAATAAAAACCGCCGGAATCAATCAATCGGCTGCGGAAAAACTATTAAAAATTGTCAATGAGGAAGGTGAAAATATTTTATGACCCATACATTCCTGTTGTGTTTTTTGATACTCCCCATAGCATTTGCCCTGGATTGGTTTTTCGGTGACCCTCGTTGGAGAGATCATCCCATCCGAATTATGGGCAAAGCCATCGAAATCCTGGAACCCCTGTTTCGGGCACTAACAAAAAACCAGGTTGTTGCCGGAGCCCTTTTTGCTTTTTCATTAATTGCTTTCACTTTTTGCACCGCCCTGATTCTCACAAGGTTGTTTTGGGCCGTATCACCCCTGGCTGGATTTATGGTTGAAACGATCCTGATTTATTTTTGTATCTCTGCAAAGGACCTGGAAAAGTCAGCCATGGGTGTTTACCGGTTGCTGGACGGAGATAATATCGGGAAGGCCAGGGAAAAACTGGCCATGATTGTGGGAAGAGATACCGGGCAACTTTCTGAGGAAGCGGTCAGCAGGGCATGTGTGGAAACCGTTGCGGAAAATCTGGTAGACGGTGTCATTTCCCCATTGTTCTTTGCTGCCATTGGCGGCGCACCCCTGGCCTTGGCCTACAAGATGACCAACACCCTCGATTCCATGGTGGGTTATAAAAATGAAAAATACCTGCTTTTCGGCAAAGTATCCGCACGCATCGACGATGTCGCCAATTATATTCCGGCCCGTCTGGCTGTTCCTGCCATTGCCCTGGCCGCCGGAATTCTCACCGGAAACGGATCACGGGCCTATCAGATCGCAAAAACAGAGGGGCGCAATCATACCAGTCCCAATGCCGGATATTCCGAAGCCGCGTTTGCGGGCGCATTGGCATTGAAACTGGGAGGTCCCAATTATTATCATGGAACGTTGGTGGAAAAACCGTATATCGGATCCGGTTTCGGAAAAATCAGTTTGATCCATATCAAAAAATCCTGTGATTTGATGATGCTTTCGTCTTTTTTCAGCCTGCTTTTTTTGTGGATGGTAAACGGAGCGGTGCGATTGACTTTTTTTTAGAAATTATAAAGCAACTTCTTGCCTGTCATTCTGAGGGGGCCACTTGCACACAGTCAAAGGCTTTGAAGAAAATACTTTACTGTATGGCGATGAAGCCACAGCGACCGAAGAATCTCAGGAAGCAAGTCGGCAGAGGTATTCGAAACTGATCCGGTGAAAAAACAGGGGCCAAAAGAATAAAAAGGTCAAATCGTGGTTGCAGACAGAAGAGATTCTTCGTCGGCCAGGTTTTCCGTGCCAATTGATAAACAATATTGTTGGCCTCCTCAGAATGACAGCAGGGGGAACAGAAAGACTGGGGATACATTAGCGGAAGATTCATGGTCAGCCAATGACATCATGCCGACTGACAATTGGAGTTGCCGGCCTCCTCAGAATGACAGCGGAAAGGGCAAATAAAATGACTTATCTGAGCTTGACAAAATCCTACAAAGGACTTTTTCCCTTTAAAATCTGTACCACCAGCTTTATCTACCCCGACATGTATGCCCCCAATGTCACCAGGCTCGGGCCTTATCTGGATGAAATCGAGTTGCTTTTTTTCGACAGCACCTATGAAGGAAGCCTTCCCGACGCTGCCCAGATCCATGAACTTTCCGGGCTTTTTAAAAAATTCCAAATTGCCTGCAATGTGCATCTTCCGCTGGATATCGCCCTGGGCGACAGTGATGCCCGAAAACGTCTCCATGCCGTGGAAACAGTCAGGCATATTATCAGGCTGGCCGAGCCTTTGACCCCATCAACTTATACGGTTCATTTTACCTATGAAGAAAAAAGCCGTTTAGAAGCGGATATTGCCTTATGGCAGGATCGCATCATGGACAGCTTTGATGAAATTTTGAAGGAAAACATCATTCCTGAAAAATTTTCCGTGGAAAACCTTGTGGAATATCCCTTCGAGTGGGTCGATGACATTATTGCCCGAACGAGTCTTCACACTTGTATCGATATCGGCCATTTTATTGAACGGGGTGACGACTTTGAAACGGCATTTTACAAATACGCGTCCACCACGGATATCTTACATATCTACGGCGTCAAGGGCCACCAGGATCATCTTTCTCTTGACTGCCTTTCGGAAAAATCAGTCAAATCTCTTATCAGAATCCTCAAAAATTTCCCGGGCACAGTTTCCGTGGAAGTTTTTTCATTCGATAACCTCAGCAATTCGTTGGCGCTTATGGATCAATGGAATCTTTTTTAATTTATATTTTATCGAGTCACCAATCTGAGTTGTGATCGAAGAGCCGTCGATTTAAATGCAAGGTCTATTTAATCACCAACCAAAGGGCATTGTCCAATGACATTGTGGAGAATTATCTTTACAATCCCCATATAAATTTGGTATCGCTTTTTTATGGGAGTAATAACAGGCTCAGTTCAATATCGTTTTTTCCAGTATCCCGCTTTCGGCTCAAAAATCAGTTATCGACAGGAGTGAAATATTGGCTATAACAAGGCTCTTTTGTGAAAACTTTCACGCGGGACACAGAATAAAACGCTAAACGTTTGGCGCACGCGGCGGTAACCAAGTGAGAACGATATATGGTAAGGGATAAATTATGGCAGAATATGGTGAGTGGAACCGAAAAGGAGCAACTCTATTCCGCTGCACTCCATTGTCGGGTTATGCGGAGCGATTATGCGACCTTATGCGAAAGGTGATCGATGAAAGATGATATGATGTATTCCGCAGCAAAGACCTTGTCACGACGGGAATTTCTCTGCACGACGTGTTTGGTCTCCACGGGCTTGTTCTTGCCGTCGTTTCGTCCGATATGGGCCGCCCAGCCGGCCCCGAAGAGTGCCGGCGAGTTCGGCGAACTCAACGCGACCGATCCTGGCGGCATCGACCTCTACCTTGAACACAATGACCTTTTGATCGGCGGTAAGCCCGGCCGCGCGATTGCGATCAATGGTTCCATTCCTGGGCCGGTCATTCGGATGCAGGAAGGCAAGGAGGCGCTGATCCGTGTTCACAATCGGTTGGACGAATCGACTTCGATTCACTGGCACGGCATCTTGCTGCCTTTCAACATGGATGGCGTCCCAGGCATCAGCTTTCCCGGCATTCCAGCGGGTGAGACCTTTACCTACCGCTACCCCATCCGGCAGAACGGCACGTATTGGTATCACAGCCACACTGGTTTGCAGGAACAGCTAGGACATTACGGCCAACTCATTATCGAACCGGCCGAACCGGACCCGGTGAGGTACGATGTGGAGCATTCGATCGTTCTGTCCGACTGGACCTTTGAGAAACCGCACCGCGTGCTGAGGAAGCTCAAGACCATGGAGGGCTACTACAACTTCCAGCGCCCCACGCTGGCGAATATCGACGATCAGATGAAGGCGACCGGTATGTCGCTGAGCGAGGTACTAGAGAAACGACTGGCGTGGAACCGAATGCGGATGGATCCGACCGACATCGCCGACGTTACCGGAGCGACCTATACCTACCTGATGAACGGCAAGGCGGCCCACGAGAACCCTACGTTCATCGCCAAGCCTGGCCAGCGGGTGCGCCTGCGGATCGTCAACGCCTCGACGATGACTTTCTACGACGTCCGTATCCCGGGCCTGCCGATGACTGTCGTGCAGGCAGATGGTCAGAACATCAAGCCAGTGGAGACCGACGAGTTTCGTATCTCTGTGGCCGAAACATATGACGTGATTGTGACGCTGCCGGACTCACGCGCATACACTCTGTTCGCGGAGACGATGGACCGCAGCGGTTATGCACGCGGCACGCTGGCCCCGAGACAAGGAATGTCGGCGGACGTGCCTGAACAGCGTCGCCGGCCCATGCTTACCATGGCCGACATGGGCATGATGATGCACGACGAGATGCAGGGCATGAACGGTGAGGACCATGAGGGCATGCATCACGACATGCCGCATCACACTTCCGGCGACGGGCATGGTCAGGAATTACCAACGACCAACTTGGTGCAGCGTATCAAGCACGGCCCGGACCAGCACGGCCCGGCCGGCATCACAATGGCGCAAACGGCATATCGAAGGCTCGACTATCCTGGTGCGGGACTTGGCGAGGACGGCCGGCGTGTGCTGACCTACAGCCGGTTGCGTGCGTTGGAAGAGCCCTATGGTCGGCGACCGCCTACGCGTCAATTCGACCTGCATCTGACGGGCAACATGCACAAGTACATCTGGGGTTTCGACGGCAAGAAGTGGTCACAGTCGGACATGATCCGCTTCCAGTATGGTGAGCGACTGCGGATCAATATGATCAACGACACCATGATGAGCCACCCGATTCACCTGCACGGCATGTGGATGGACCTCTACGTGGGGGCCGAGGACTACGGCGACAACCCACGCAAACACACGGTAATTGTCCAGCCGGCGGAGTTGCTTACCGTGGACATCACCGCTGACGCCCCGGGACAGTGGGCGTTCCATTGCCACCTGCTCTATCACATGGAGGCCGGCATGTTCCGCACCGTCGCCGTCGTCCGCTCACTGGAAGGAGGTCCGATCAATGTCAAGTCTTAACCCCCGCCCCCGGAAAATGGTCGTACTTGCGATGCTGCTGGCGTTTGCCGCCCCGGCATGGGCTCAGAACGAGTCCGATATGCCGAGCACGGCGGATCGCCCGATGCACGGCGAATCGGCCGCGCAGCATGACGAATCCGCGCCCCCGGCGCCGGAGTTCGAACCGGCGATCCCCGAAGGCATGACGATAGAGGAGGTGTTCAACTTTGCTGAGTCACCGCCGCCCAGCAACTTCCCCGAACCGCTACCCGATGACAAGCTCTACGCCTTCACGCTGTTCGAGCAGCTGGAGTATCGCGTCGCGACCGATGACAAGACGGCCGATCACCTCGGATGGGAGGCCCAGGGTTGGATCGGTGGCGACTTCAACAAGTTCTGGTGGAAGAATGAGGGCGAAGCGGCCTTCGACGGTCCGGATGAGGGGGGAACGGAAACCGACCTGCTTTATTCCCGCCTGATCACGCCATTCTGGGACTTTCAGGTTGGTGCGCAATACGCCAACGAGTGGCGCGAAGGCAACTACGAAGACCGGTGGTCCGGCGTGATCGCGCTACAGGGCCTGGCCCCCTACAAGTTCGAGCTTGATAACTCGCTCTACATCTCCGAAGACGGTGATATAACCTTCGTAATCGAAGCCGAGTACGACCTCCGCATTACCCAGCGCCTGGTGCTTCAGCCGCGGGCCGAAATGGGATTTGCCTTTCAGGATATTCCCGAACGTAGCTTGGGCGCGGGCATGACCGACGTCAAGCTTGACCTGCGCCTGCGTTATGAGATCAAGCGCGGGTTTGCTCCCTATTTCGGCGTTCGCTCCCAGTTCCTCGTTGGAGAAACCGACAACATCGCAGAGGCCAGTGGGGAGGACTCCGATCAGCTCTTTTTCCTGGCAGGCTTTCGCTTCGCCTTCTAGTATTCATTGGCGCGCTGTACGGCATCGAGGTCAAAAAACTCCAGGCCGTTTACCGGCCTTCCCCGGACAACCGCTGGTCGCAACAATCGAGCTGGCAATCCCCGAGGGGTTGAGGATAGCTCTGCGTGACGAAATCGATGTTGCGGCCAAGCAGGCCAAGAGCGAACTCGAGAATGCCAGGCAGTTATCAATGCAACAGCTTAGCATTTTGCAGGGCTACGAGCTCAGCTTGGACGGCGTCAAGAACCTGCTTGGTGCGATTTGCAATGCCGCGGCACAAGCGATCAGGAATTCGGTCGGCAAACTGCCTGAAACGAAAACCTACGGCCGGTGGCCTTTCAAAAAAACGGTGAAGGTTCGGGACGAAGCGAGCGAGGAGGTCACGCCGTATATCCGTGCCCTCGAAGCGTTTGCACAGACATTCGAGAAGAACACTTCAAGCTCCCTGGAGGGGAATGTCGAATCCTTGGTGAACTGGGCGGTCAGCAACAAGCGCCACACGGTAAATCGTTACGGGGTTACTGTTACGACGGTGACCATCCTCGGCGATCAAACTGTTGCTGAACTGCAGACCATAAAAGTGAACATCCCGGGCTGGATAGCCCATCTCCCTGAGCATCGTTCCGGCCTCACTCTCAGCGGCACGATGATCGATTATGCCAAGGGGACGATGAATGCTGCACTGAATGACATCGCCAACGCTCTCGACACGACCGGCAAAATGTTCCGACCCTCACGGGGTTTTGGTTTACCTCCGATCTGAACGGTGTGCAAGCCAGGGGAGTCAAGATTCGAATGGAGGTGACGAGGAATGACAAAACCAAAGGCTATGACCTTCCCATGAGCTTTGACAATCCCGCGGCCGGGGCTAAAGAACTGTTTAATATTATGTTTTAAAGGTTTCAATAATGCTTTTTCACTAATAACTAGCAATTCTGGACTCCGGCCTTCGCCGGAGTGACGGAATTTGTTACTTTGAAGCATCCCACTCGGCATTCCAAGCCCAAACCGACAAGTAACTGCTCCCCCCTTTCAAAGATGATCTTTATACACACTTAACACCGAGGGTATCATTCAGGGTTGGGATTGGCAAAGGTAACCTGGTGAAATAATTTATTCCGGGTCTTATCCATTACCCTCAGGCAAGGCCCTAAGAAGTAATATGGTTTTTAGGCCTGAAAGGTCGTTACATTTCAGCCCAGGGCAACGCCCTGGGAAATGGTAAATAAGGCCCTGAAGCCCTGAAAGGCGTAACACACGACCATAGGCATCGTGCGGAATGATATTTTATGTCACGCCCTTTCAGGGCTCCCCTCATTTGGGGGCTTGCTATCCCAGGGCGTTGCCCTGGGCTGATATGTCTTGCGCCTTCAGCGCGTAACTTCGTTGCATAAACAGATTTCGGGCATATATATAGGCACGATTTCTCGTTCCTACGCTGGGCGTGTAAATAATGTCCAAACCCCAGGCCGGGTAGCTGAAGCCATCAGCTATACGACTGTTCTGCCTAAAAGAACCGGAAAAAAAATATGGCATGGGGCAGTCAAGTTTTGCTCATAATTTGCCTGAATCAAAACACTCTAACCCCTGTGTATAAAGATCAGTTTTCAAAGGGGGACTTGTGAGGAGTGACTTAGAATGGGCGCAGTTCAATTATTCCCATAACGTTCCTTCCAACAATTAAATTAGATCGCTTTTGATTTTCATGTGAACAATTGAATGGCCGATTCTGTTTTTATCCCTGGGGAATAATCTGGAAAGCGCTCTGGGAAAAAATCCCCATCGGTGGGCATAATAATCGATAAACGAATTGGAGGCGACAAGTTGAAGCTTTGGATTCCACTTCTCCAATTCCGAGTAATGATCGATGCCCCACGGGCAGGTAATATTGACTCCCAGGCACTGGACGGTTGGATGTACTTTGTCCTGCCTGGCACTTCCCATTACTTCAAAACAAAGTTCAGCGTCCGGGAAATTCGCCGTTGCCTGACTTTGAATTTAGAACGTTTTCCGATTTTCGATGAACCGTTTTCAACCTTTGGCGATCTTTGCCCATTTCCTCCATACCATATTTGAAAAGCTCGTTGCTCGTTGTTATTGTCGTTGACAAACGCGAGTTCCTATCTTATGAGTTCCTATTACGGCAGTTGGATCAAAATGACAGACCGAGCGGTAAAACTTATTAACCCCCACCCTTACTCCCCCGATGGGAGAGGGAATTATGGACTTTTCGTTCAAGCACTATTTAGCAGATTGAGCTCCAATCCAAAAAAGAAACTGGAGGTAAGGGTATGGCTATCATGAAAAAGCTCAAAACGGAAACCACGACAGATCACAAAAGGCTGGAATCCTATCCCTACTTCAAGGCACTGGAGGAACATAAGCTCCCTTTGGAATGCTATGTAAACCAGCTCAAGGGCCTTGCCGTCATTCACGGCGTGCTGGAAGGTGCACTGGCGGAAGCTTCCTGCGAACCAGTGGCATCTGTCTGGAATGACAGCCTGAGAAAGCTCCCTTTCCTGGTAAAAGACCTTGAATTTTTCAAGCCAAGGATTGATCCGGATTACATGCCGGCCATTGAAGCAGCCCTTGCCATGACGGAAAAGATCCGGCTTCGAAGCATTGAAAACCCGGTGACATTGCTCGGTTACCTGTATGTATTTGAAGGGTCGACCCTCGGCAATCACATGCACCAGCCGGATATTACGGCAACCTTTCATCTGGAAGGCTTGACCGGATGCCGCTATTATGCGAGCTATGAAGAACAAGTGCCGGACAAATGGCGGCAGTTCAGGGAAACAATGGCGGCTGCGCTGCAAGATGCCGATCTTCATGATCCGGTCATTGCCGCTGCCCACGAGGCGTTTTCCGGTCTTGAAAAGCTATACAGCGTTTTGTTTCCCATGGAAAAACAGAAAAATCCTTTCAATTGACCCGAATCAACCCGGAAGCTGGAGGTAACAATGTGTATAAATCTTCATGAAATGACAAGCGAGAGAGGATTTAATAGAAGGTTTCCATTTTTATGAGATCCAGCGAGAAGGTTTAGGATCTTATTTTTTGGAATAATGGCCAACCAAAAACACGACAATTGAATGGTGGGAAAGCCGTATGCCGGAATTTGAAATTTATCTCTCGGAGTTTGTAGTGGCTGAAGCCTCACAAGGTAATGCCGAAGCAGCTGAACGGAGGATGTCCGTTCTTGTCGATATTTCGAAATTGAAAGTTACTGAAACCGTTCGTGAATTAAGCAAGATCTTGGTTTCGGAAGGTCCGATCCCCGCTGGAGCTGAAATTGATGCGTATCATATTGCTGTTGCGGCTGTAAACGGAATGGATTATCTTCTTACATGGAACTGCAAACATATCGCAAATGCGGTGATACGTCCAAAGGTTGAGGCAGTCTGCCGTGATCATGGATTTGAACCGCCAACTATATGTACACCTCAGGAATTAATGGGGGGTTAAATTATGTGGGAAGATCCAATTGTAAAAAACCAGGGAGTTGAGAAAAAAATATGCCGCCAAATTTAAAAATGACCCTGATGCAATCTTTGAAGATATCCTAAAACGTCAAGAAATTTCAAAAAGAAAACGCTTTTCATTTCCCGCACGTAAGCCCAAATCAGAAAAAATGGGGCCTAACGATTAAGATATAATGTAAATTTCATTGATAACGCAACCTTTTGCTCAACCCAACCTACCATATTGAGGGAAATGTGAAATTTAACAGGCTGTCTTTTTCACAACGTTGCTGATCAATTGACAATCGATCGAACGTGATATTGAAAAAGCCACACTAAAAATCGGGGACTCAAGCCCCGTATACAAAATCCAATAAAGGAATGAAGAAAAATCATGCAATCAAAAGCACCTGTTTTCGATAAAATTTTCAACGATTACCTTGCCAAAGTGGCCGCCCTTGATTTGACCGGAAAATCAGACATATTAGAGATCCAGGTCGACGGTAAAACCATCGGGATTCCCTTTTTTCATAAATTTTACACGATCACACCGGAGAAAATTACAGACAGGCAAGGAAACTCTCCCCAGCACGCGGTCAGTGTGATCCTCTGCAAATATCTCATGCTCTGTCCTGAAACCTCCGGCAGTGACAAGGAACTCTTGACTTACAAGGACTTCCGGGATGCGGCCCCTTATGTTCTTGGATTCGGGAATACGGCGGAAAAACCCATTTCCCGGGTTTTTTCCGGCAAAATCGATGCGCTAGAAAAGCGTAGCCGGGAGCTGGGCGGCAAGGCCTGTGACATGGGTATTTCCTGTGACCTGTCCTATGTTTTTCAGCCGCTTCCGAAAGTCCCGGTTTACATGTTTTACAATGACGAAGACGAGGAGTTTCCGGCCAACTGCTCATTGTTGTTCGAAAAACGTGCCGGGCATTACCTTGATATGGAATGCCTCGCTATGATCGGGATGGTGCTTGCTGAATGGCTTGCGCGGCCGGAAGAAAAGGACATAACCGGTCTTTTATAAAATCCTGATGAAGCAACCACGTATTGCAGTCATAGGGGCGGGGCCGGCCGGACTTATCTGCGCTTGGCGATTGAAGCAAAACGGCTTTGATCCCATGGTGCTGGAGGCTTTGCATCAGCCTGGAGGAAGGGCACGCTCTTTGTTTGATGCAGGAGCCGTGCATGATCTTGGAGCATGGACATTTACTTCCCACGGGCCGGTCCTTCGACTTGTCCATGAACTTGGGCTGACCAAAGAACTGGTCAGCATTCCGGCAACCCTTGGACGTCCTGTGAATGGAAAATTAATGGTTGCAGATTTGCGAAAACCGCTTTCTCTGACAGGTACCGTATTCAACCTGGAAGAAATGTTTTCAGCCGCCAAAATGAAGTGGATGGCACGGTTGAAAATGTGTGACGGGTCGGATGAGACAGCGAGAAACTGGATTTCGCGTCATTTTTCAAAATCATATGAACGTCATGTTTTAGAGCCTCTGGCCGGACTCTATTTCCTGCAGGACCTGGATACATTGTCCCGAAATTCTCTTGTCGGGACCATGCAATATGTTTCCACGGTCACGCTTCATAGTTTCCGTTCGGGCATGGGTTATTTGACCTCTTTTTTGGCCGGGTTGATTCCTGTTCGTTACGGATCCAAAGTTGATCATCTGAAAGCTGAAGGCGATGGCATTCTGATCAGCAGCAACGGTGTGGTTGAAAAAGTGGATGGTGTCGTTGTGGCAGTGCCGCTTCCGGAAGCAATGAAACTTTTGAAAAACCATCTTCCAAAAGACGTTTTGAAAGCAGCCGGTGAGTGGCGATATGCTCGTGCACTTGTTGTCAGGCTATTGCTCAGAGGTCGCCGGCCTAAAATTGCCCTGCAGGTGTTTCCCCCGAGAGACTGCGGAAAGCTGTCCTGCGGGTTTACCATGGAAAGAGCCAAATATGCCGATCGGGTACCGGAGGGATTCGAGTTGGTGTCCATGTATGCCAGGCCTGATCGGGTTGAATCGCTTGCCTCCATGGCAGATCAGGAACTGGCCGGGCTTTTTAGCAGTGAATTGGAGCGCTGGCTGGCCATTCCGAATAAATGTGTTGAAAGATACTGGGTTGAGCGGTGGAGACATGCCGCGGCTTTTAGTGATCCGGGAGTCGGCAAAAGGCTTGTCAGGCTTGCAAAAGGTTTTGATGATCTTGCACGTATGACCCCGATATGGGTTGCAGGAGATTTCAGGGGAATTTCAGGGCTGTCGGGTGCGGTCCAAAGCGCCGAACAGGCCGCAAGAGATTGTTCAAATTATAAAAAATGGAATTCCTGAAAGGTAATCTTTTTATCAACACTTTTATTGAAAAATATTAAATGAAAACAAAATGTTAAAAAAGACATGCCTACAATTAAATACAGATTTGATAAAGAGATAGAGAAAAAACAGGTTTTAAGACTTTATTCAGCTCTTGGATGGTCTTCTGCGGAGAAACCCGAAAAACTTATGGAGGCCTTGAGGCATTCTCATACTTTAATTTCGGCCTGGGATGGCGACTTGCTGGTCGGTTTGGGTAATTCGTTATCGGACGGACATAACCACGATTAAACGCATCAAACGGTTGATGGGTGCTTTTTGGAAGAAAATAAAACAGATAGTTAAAACATCTCAAACTCTTTAGTTAAAACCAGATTGGAAAGAAAAGGAAACATGGAAAAAAAGTCTACGTTTACAAAGGTATCTCGCACGGAACAACCTTTGTACGGTCCTCGCAAATTGCTGATCTGCGGGTTTCCGTCAGGTGAGAGGTCCGCATTTTTGGAGATCATGAAATCGGCAGAAATTGAAAATGTGCCTGTGGTATGGGTGGAGTCGGATCAGGCTGATAATATCATAAAAGATTTGTTTGCATTGCCCGACCAGTCCGGATTTAAAAGTGAATCGGAATTGTTCAGGGCTGTGATCATGGGAGGGATCACCCAAAAAGAACTCCACCAGCTTATGGGGACATACCGCAACAATGGGATGGCTCCTGCCCTTTGGGCTGTCGTGACACCCACTTCGGAAAACTGGACTCTGAAGATGCTTTTAGAGGAACTCGATGCCGAGCGCTGCAGGATGCGGGAAAAAATGACCTCTAAAAACCCCTGAAAAAAGTGGAATACTCCATCACAAGGAGTGCAAAAATCTTATTTTTGCATAAGACACGAAAGCAAGGCTTGCATTCCTTAACCGAAATCATATGAGCGGATCTGCTTTGGTGTCCGTATGAACAGGGTCATGTTCCATGGTGTTGAAAGCGACAAGAATATTGGTTTCCTTACCCATGTTTTTGATCGCATGGGATACACCCGGAGGAAAAACAAAGCGCCAGGCCTCCTTTTCCGGAATCACCACATCTTTTATTTCGCCATGTTCGCGAAATCGCACCAGCGAAGGTCCGAATACCGTTATGGTTTCCATTCCTTTTATATGATAGTGGTTACCCCTCACAACGCCCGGAAGGCTGATGACAATATGGGCATTTCGCTGGGAGGCAAATTTTTCGGTATTTAGTAGTTCAATAACAAAACCTCGCTCATCCGTGATAAGGGTCAGTTTTTCATAGGATACGGGCATGGAATTCAATATTTCTGCTTGTCCGGATCCATCTGAGCATCCCGTTCGACCTGGTTCATAATCGTGCAGTCTATTTCTATACCAAGTGCTTTGGCACGTTTAAGCCATTGTTGACGTGCCAGGATCCGCATGTCTTCGACTTTGTCCATCTCATCCACAATTTCCAGGCCCAGCAAAGCCTCTACCACGTCTTCAAGGGTCACAATACCCTTTGTCTCCCCGTATTCGCCAATGACCAGTGCGATATGCACCCGCTGATCGAGCATTAAACTCAGGAGGTCGGACAACTTCATGTTACCAATGATGACGGTAATTTCCCGTTTAAATGTCTCAAGTTTGGCATCTCCTTTACCCTGTGCTTTGGCCAGGAGAAGTTCATCCTTAAGTATAAAACCTGTGATTTCGTCAATATTTGTCCGATACAAGGGTAGACGTGAAAACTCAAAGTCGGATTTAAACTCCAGTGCTTCATTAACCGTCATATCCTGTTGAAGCGCTGATATTACGGTGTGCGGCGTCATAATATCCCTGGCTTTTAACTCCCCGAATCGAAACAGGTTGCGGAGCATTCGGGATTCGGATTCGTTAATTTGTCCGGTCTCCTCACCTATGCTTGCCATGGCAACCAACTCGGCCCGACTGAACAGATGCGAAGGTTTTCCACGAACAATCAGCCTTGTCAATTTTTCGGAGATCCATATGAGCGGATACAGGGTAATAATAAGGAATCGAACGAAAATGGCTGTTGCTGCTGCGAGTTTGTGCCAGTAGATGGCACCTAATGTTTTGGGGATAATTTCTGTCAGGAAAAGAATTGTCAGCGTCATGATTGCCGAAAAAAAACCGAACCAATAGCTGCCGAAAATCAAGGCAGCCTTTGCGCCGGCCCCAATTGCACCGACTGTATGCGCTACGGTATTCAGGGTCAGGATTGCAGCCAGGGAATGATCTAAATCATCTTGCTTAAGTCGTTTTAAAAGTGCCGCCTTTTTCGGTTGCTCATTTTGCAGGCTCGCGACATAGGACGGCGTAATGCTGAGCAGCACTGATTCCGCTATTGAACAGAGGAAAGAAAAGATCAGTGCCAGCGATATGTAAGCTACCAATATAACGACATCGATATTCGTATATTCAGCGGCGCGGGTTTCCGTGTTTGCGGCACCGACGGCGAATGCACGGCCGGCTGCAATCTGGAGAAAGATAAAGATGAATGAACAAGCGAACCATTTATGTATCGATTTTTGAATCAGAATAATTCATGTCTCCTTATTAAAGTGAGTCAACTGTTTAGCATTTTTACACTAAACAATCAAATAGTTCAATCGATAGTTAAAGGAGAAATCTTTGTATTGGTCAATTTAATGTGTTACAAAGTAATTTATAATTTATTAACAGTCTTTACAATTAACTTCCCACAAGTCCCCCTTTGAAAAAGGGGGATTTAGGGGGATTTTTAAAACGGCATCAGCTTGTCAAATCCCCCCGGCCCCCCTTTTTCAAAGGGGGGAGCCGTTATTTGCCGGCCTTTCAAAGGGGGAAGCAGTTATTTGCAGGTTTGGCCCGGCGCAGCCGGGTGGAGCGCTTCTAATTCACTTAAAGAAAGGGATCCAACAATGGGTAAGGAAATAAAGCTGTTTAAAAGTGAGGAACCAAAGAATCGATCGGAAGTAAGTGCATTTCTTCACCAGATCGCCGATAAGATAGAGGAAGGAAATGTTGTTCTTCGTAAGGCAGGGGAAGAGATTACCCTGGAGATGCCTGATCAGTTGATTCTTGAAATCGAGGTGGAAGACGAAGATGAAAAAAACAAAGGGATCCAGCACAGTCTTGAAATTGAGATCAAGTGGTCCGAGGATGATATGTCTTCCGGGCCATTGAAGTTGGCCTGAAATACCATTATGAAAACTTTCAGCGGTTCCGATGCCGAATGGGTACCATGTGGAATAAATGAAATCGGTCTATGAAAATCTTTATAAACGTGGTTGCAATCTGTAAAAAACAGCTTATTATTAACAAGCCCGTTGTCGGTATGGCAACGGGTATTTTTTTTTCAAATGCATCAATTTTTATAAAATTTAAAAAATTGCCGATCAGGCGAAAAAATGCGGGGAGATAAAAAATGACAGATTGTTCTCAGATAACTTTGTACAGTGGAGGACACAGGGGGGCCGAGTCGGAATTCGGTAGACTTGCTGAAAAATGGGGAATTGCAGAGGTCAATTTTTCTTTTGAAGGGCACAATATCGAGCAGAATAAGGGAGTTAAGGTTCTTAGTCCTGAAGAACTCGATAAGGGAAATGTCAGCATGGAGATTGTTTCCACCCGGATGGGACGGAATTTCTCAAAGGTTGACAAGATCCGAAAGGTGATCCAGTCCATTTTTCATATGGTCAACCATGGCTATTATGTGATTGCTATCGGATGGATACAGCCTGATAACACGGTTAAAGGCGGCACTGGCTGGGGGGTTGAACTGGCGAAAATATTTAACCGTCCCATCAGTGTATATGACCAGAAACAAAAAAAGTGGTTTGGATGGCAAAACAATAAATGGGTACAGGAGATTCCGGTAATTACAGGCAGTACTTTTGCGGGGACCGGGACAAGAAATCTCACCGATGATGGCCGCAAGGCGATTGCAGAACTTTATGAGAGGTCTTTCGGGCCTGCGACTAATTAGATTCTCAGGTGAATATTATTGCAACCAAAAGCCAACATCAAGGTCATTTTCGCTCTGACTCTGGTACACTTTACGGGTGATTTTTACAGTTCCTTCACAAGCCCCCTGTTTCCTTTGTTTGTTGAGAAGATGGGGTTATCGCTTGCTCAAATTGGCATTATCGCCGGTGTAAGCCGGCTTCTGGCGTTTATCGTGCAACCGTCAGTCGGATATCTCGCCGACAGGTATCAGACCAGAAGCTTTATTCTTTGCGGATTGCTGTTGACGGTAGTTTTCATTCCCCTTTCCGGAATCAGTATCGGCTTCTGGACACTTCTGCTGGCCACGGCCGTGGGTTCTTTGGGGTCATCCATGTTTCATCCGTCTGTGACAGGCATGGTGCCGGTTTATTCCGGCTCCAAGGCCGGTTTTGCCATGTCTGTTTTCAATACCGGGGGAACCTTTGCATTCGGCATTGGCCCGTTGTTTGTCACATGGTATGCGGCCCGGTTTGGTCTTGAAGCACTTCCTATTACAATGGCTTTCGGGTTGATGTCTGCAGCCTATCTTTATGTGGCGGTGCCGTCACCACAAAGCGAGGGGCTGCGACATCTGGGTTTTTTCGGTTCAATCAGGGAAAGCTTAGGAAGCGCATGGAAAATCATTGCCATGATCTGGACGGTTATGTTTTTGCGAGCGGTTGTCGGACAATCGTTTATGACTTTTATGCCTGTGCTGTATGTCCAGAAAGGATTCTCCGTCGTGTCCGCCGGGATTATTTTTTCCTTGTTCACCGTAGCGGGAACGTTCAGCGGTCTGCTTGCAGGGCACATTTCCGACCGGATCGGATTTAAACCGGTATTTATTTTTACCCATGTGATCATGACTCCGATACTCCTGCTTTTTTTGCAAATGGAGGGCAAGTGGGTATACTTTGGCACCATGCTTGCCGGAGGGGCTGTTCTGGCATCACTTCCGCTGGGTGTGGTTATGGCTCAAAAAATTGCCGTTAAAGGACGGTCCATGGTGGCCAGTCTCATGATGGGTTTTGCTTTCGGGTTGGGTGGAGCGGTTTCACCGGTGGTGGGAAAGTTAGCAGATATCTTTTCCATAAAACCCGTGTTAACAGGACTTTCTTTACTTCCTTTATTAACCATTCCAATCATTTGTCTGTTTCCTGGAAAAAAATAATTGTAGTAGACGAACATGTTTATTTATCAGAAAACCCATCGATACTTTGCACAGATCAGTACCGGATTGGATCCCATAGCAGTTAAGGAACTTGAAAATATCGGCGCCGAACAAATTCAGCCCGGATTTCGGGGAATTTATTTTTCAGCGGATCCTGATGTGTTATATTCCGTCAACTATAAATCACATCTGATTTCTCATGTGCTGGCTCCTCTGGTATCTTTTAAATGCCGTGATCGTGAAGACCTTTATCGGGAAGGAAAATCCGTAGACTGGCCGTCCATTTTTTCTGTTGACAACACCTTTGGAATAATCGCCAATGTGTCGGATAACGAAAACATCCGGCACTCGAAATTCGCAGCCCTATGTTTGAAAGACGCCGTGGCGGACCTTTTCAGAAGTAGATACGGTAAAAGACCCGATGTGGATTCCTCTGATCCTGATGTATGGATCAACCTTCATATTCGGAGAGAAAATGCAACGGTGAGCCTCGATACTTCCGGAGGTTCTTTACACAAACGTGGCTATCGGAGGGAAACCGTGGATGCACCTATGCAAGAGACTCTTGCAGCAGCTATGATAGTTCTCTCCGGATGGCGTGGCCAAAACCCGATTTATGACCCCATGTGCGGTTCGGGGACTCTTCTTTGCGAAGCCATGATGAAAGTCTGTCATATTCCGGCTGGATTTTTCAGGAAAAAATTCGGTTTTTTTTTCATGCCGGATTTCCAGAAAAAACGTTGGGAAAACATAAAGCAAAGCGCAGATGATAAAATAATAAAACTTTCGAAAGGCCTCATTGCGGGAAGCGATCTGGACCGAATGGCCGTCAGGTCATCAAAAGCCAATTGCAGGATAATTCCCGGCGGGGACAACATTCCAATTACCCAAACCCATTTTAAAGATATTTCCGAGCTAAAAAACATGATGATTGTATGTAATCCTCCATATGGCATCCGTCTGAAAAATGAGGGTAATCTCGGCAATTTTTACAAGGAGTTCGGTGATTTTTTAAAACAGAAATGCAAGGGATCACAAGCGATCATTTATTTTGGAAATCGTGAAATGATCAAGCATATCGGTCTTAAGCCTTCTTGGAAAAAACCAATGAGAAATGCCGGGTTGGATGGACGGGTGGTAAAGTATGAACTGTTTTAGGTAACCCATGTTAGAAGTTGACCCGGAATCCTACTACAATGCCGTGACTTTCAGGAATGGCGGAAAGAGTGACCCGTGTTTTGTTTCTCAGGTCTTCTAGAAAACGTTGGTGTGACGCACGATTATATTTGTGGGCGCTTGAAACGGCTCCATAGATGTTACCAGCATAAAAGCCGGTCCCTACAAAAGCGATGACGCCGCCTAAAGCCTCGTTGCCGCTGTCAAAGGATTCATAAGCGGCAAAAATAAGGCCTGCATTGAGCAAAAAAGCAACCAGGGCATCCTGGTAGCGTTCACAGTAAGCAAAGCCTGCCCCCGGAAGAATCGATAAAAAACCCGCCAGTCGCGGATTTTTTTCGGGAAACAACTTCTCGCGAGTAAGTTCGTCGTTCATTGTCTGCATTCGAAAAAGGTCCCGGTTTTGGGGGCTGATCATCTGAAACCGGGTGCGGGCCGTTTCCATATCATTTAATTGAAGATAGATCCATCCGGCCCTGTAATGGACTTCATCAATAATGACGATATTATGACTTGTTTCGGCCAGATGGTTGAGTACTTTGATAGCGGTTTGGTGGTCTTCCAGGCTGACAAATGTTTCGCTCAGTCGGAAATGGGCCTTGGCTATAAGATCCTTGTCGGTGCTTGTTTCAACGATATCCGAGAAAGGTTTTACGGCTTCTTTATACCTTCCTCTATGATAATAAGACAAGCCTATATGATATTGGGCAGTGTCGACCATTTTGTGGTCCGGAAAGAAATAAATAAAGCGCTCAAACTCGGCAATGGCTTTATCATATTGGCTTTGTTTAAAATAATCCATGGCAAATCCATACTGATGGTCAGGGGTGACCACCAGTTCCCGGGATTTTTTGTCTTCGGCAAAAACCGGTAAAATCCCTGAAAATAACTGACAAAAAATAATCATTATCCACAGGGTTGAAAAAATATGAAACAATTTGTTTTTCATGGCTCTCCGGATTTATCCCACCAAAAGTCATTGTTTTTTACAGGATCATTAGTCCTGGTTTTTTCTCCTGCAATAACGGCCGGACCAAGCTTTGTTTCATCCCTTCCGCATCTTATGAGTCGGTCGCATGTCATGACCCATCCTTTGAGCGGTCCGTGTTTCTTAATCGCCTCCAGGCTGTAGGTGGAACATGAGGGGTGCATGGGACAGCGGTCACCATCGGCACCGGATATGTATTTTCCATAAAACTGAATGGGAAAAAAAAACAGGTTTTTATCGGAGCGATTCTGATTTTGCCGGTGATTATTATCCGCATAACAAGGTATGGTCATCAAAAGTATGGCGATGAATGATATAAGGATGAACAGATTGTTTTTGGTTTTCATTTTATTAATTCTTTATTTCTGATATCGAACTTATTCTTTTTATTTTAAAATCATTGAGGTATTTAATTTCTGAAATAGGTTATAACCTTTTTCAGAACAAATGAAAATGTAAGAATGAATTCATGCAGAGATTGCATTCATGGTATTTGAAACTCATCTTTGGTTGTTACTATCCCTTCTCACCGCACTGGCGGTTTCTTCACAGGAAGCTTTTGCAAAAAAATTCTTTTCCCATTTGAGCCCCTATGAAATGTCCGCTTATCAGCTGATTTATAGCCTGCCGCTATTCTGGATCGTTTTGCCATGGGTTCATGTGCCACCTTTGGACATGACTTTTTTTTGGGCTTTTCTGGCAAGCATTCCCTTGAATGGTATTGCCTTTATACTGCACATGCTGGCCATAAAACTGGCCCCCTTGTCTTTGACCCTTCCTTACCTGGCCTTCACGCCGGTTTTTATGATTTTCACGGGATTTATCTTTCTGGATGAGACACCAAATATTTTCGGTATTGGCGGAATTTTCTGCATATGTATTGGAAGCTATATCTTAAACCTGAGTTCCGAAAAATGGACACTATTTGGGCCGTTTAGATTCTTTTTGAAGGAGACCGGTTCATGGGTAATGCTGATTGTGGCTTTTTTGTACAGTTTTGCGGCAGTGATCGGCAAGTTGGCCATTTTACATTCATCCCCGATGTTTTTTTCAGTTTCGTTTTTTTCGGTTTTTAACATGTTGATGATCATTTTTTTATTGACGATTCGAAAAATCAGGCTGAAAAACATATTGCAGGAACCATTAAAAGGGTCTTTAGTCGGTTGTTTTCTTTTTGCTCATATTGTGTTGCACGGATTTGCAGTCTCAATGGTTACCGCTGCCTATATGATTTCCGTAAAACGTCTCAGTGTTCTTTTTGGCATTATTTACGGATGGATATTATTTAAGGAAAAAAATATCATGATTCGGCTCTCAGGGGCTTTTTTCATGGTGGCGGGGGCCATGCTGATTATCCTGAAAGGATAAGATCCATCTTCTGGTGGTTTGTCAAAGAATCAAAATGATCGCTATGATGTTGACTAACTTTTTGAACCTCTATAATATCCGATTTAACTTTTACATGCGATGTGTATTTAAAAAAACAGAAACAAGGAGACTGATCAATGACTCACCATGACCACGACCATAAACACCACAATCATCATGAGCACCATGACCATCACCACCATGACCACGGTGAGCGACAGGAACCAAAGAGTACAATGTCGGACAAGGAAAAACTGGTCAAATTATTAGACCATTGGGTGGCTCACAACAATGATCATGCCGATAATTATGCACAATGGTCCGGAAAAGCTGAAGAAATGGGCCTTGAACAGGTAGCCCGGCTACTAAAAGATGCCGCGGATTTAACCCATGCCATCAGTGATAAGTTTATCAAGGCGAAAGAGACTATATAGTGCTGTTATAAAAGAGCCAATCTCGCTTTCTGCAAATTTCAGAGGACTTCACCGATCGTGAATTCCTGAATTAGCGGTCATTCAGAAATTCGACCCTTTAAAAACGTGCCGGATTGAAGCAAACATGCTTAGTGTTTTGCAACATCGGGGTTAATATTCCTGAGTATTTGGTTGACGGAAAAAATAGAATAATTAATTTCAAGTGACAGTTTTTTGAGATGCAAAATTCCGATTTTGGCGATTTATGGGGATAAAAAGGATACCTCTTCGTAAAGGACAATTTAAGGTATCTATGGCTTAGAGGTCTTTTCATTCACATTCACAGTCTTGCTTGAGGTTTTAATCATTTAAAGGGGTTACAGAAAATCAGGTCCCCAAAACCGTAATTACCGGGAAAAGGCAAACTTTTTCGTTTTGCGATAATCACGAGGTCAGTCAATCATGGATGTTATGCATAACCCGAATGAACCTTTGATACGGATCCTGAGGAAGATCATCAGGTTTGGTGTACGCTGCATGGCGGTTTTAATGACATTGGTGATTTTGTTGGGGGTGGGCGATGTGGCGATCGAGATCTATGACAGGCTAATGGCTTCGCCCTTCATGATGCTGACCATCAGTGACCTCCTGGCTACTTTCGGCGCTTTCATGGCTGTTTTGATTGCGATTGAAATTTTTATCAACATCACCATATATTTGAGACATGATGTAATCCATGTACAAATTGTAATGGCCACAGCGCTCATGGCCATAGCCCGAAAGGTTATTATCCTTGACCTTAAGACGATTACACCTGACTACATGTTTGCAATGGCCATGCTTGTGTTTGCCATGAGCATAGGCTATTGGTTGGTGGTGAGAAATGCTGATGGCAAAGCCGTCTACTGTGATCAGTTAGACGATCGGCCCGATGGTTCGGGGGAATGTGACCTCCGTGATGAACACAGTATGGCACCTGGCAAACCATGATCGAATGAAAAATGTTTTTTGCGTCAATCCGGTGGATGAGTATCGGAGTCAAGGTAAAAGGTTTTTTAAACCGGGCTTCAGGAAAAGCATTCGCGAAGATCAGGTTTTGACGATCGGGCGCAATTTGATATACAGTTCATCCAGTTGTGTCCTGCCTGCTTCCGAGGGCGCATTGGTCAACGGACATGATGCTTTCTGGGTTTTGGGAAAAGCGATTACATCCCGGATCGAAGATTGTCCGGTCAAAAGCATAACCAGACGATCAAATCCAAAGGCAATACCACCGTGAGGAGGCGCTCCGGACTCCAGTGCTTCCAGGAGAAAACCAAATTTTTCTCCGGCTTCTTCCTTGCCGATATCAAGCGCTTCAAATAACTTTTGCTGAATTTCAATACGATGGTTACGAATACTTCCTCCGCCTATTTCCGATCCGTTTAACACGAGGTCATAAGCACGGGACAGGATGGCTTCGGGGTTGTATTGCGCGCTTGTTTTGTCCAGATATATGCAGTGCTCTTCGAGAGGGGCTGTAAAGGGGTGATGGAGTGCTTTGTAACGGTTGTCGTTTTCATCACGTTCAAGAAGCGGGAAATGAGTGATCCAGACAAATTTAAACACGGCGTCATCGATCAGCCCAAGTTTTTGACCCAGATGATTTCTTAGATTTCCGAGGGCATCGTTAACGATTTTGGGATGGTCCGCGACAAAAAAGACCAGATCACCTTCCTCAAGGTTAAGTCTTTTTGTCATAGCAGCTTTTTCATCATCGGTGAAAAATTTTGCAATAGGTGATTGCCAGCCGTTTTCACGAATCTTGATCCATGCCAAACCTTTGGCCTTGAAAATGGCCACATATTCGGTAAGATTATCAATTTCTTTTCTGGAAAAATCAATACAGCCTTTGGCGTTAAGTGCTTTAACAATTCCCTTGTTTTTGACCACATCGGCAAAGGTTTTGAACTGGGAATTTCCGACTATATCGGAGATGTCCCTGAGTTCGAGTCCAAAACGCAGATCCGGCCTGTCAAGGCCGTAACGGGCCATGGCCTCCTCATAGCTCATGCGATCAAAAGGAGGTTTCAGGTCCATGTTTAAAACATCTTTAAACAACCTCGTGATCATTTCTTCCGCAATGGACATGATGTCTTCTTCACCAACAAAAGACATTTCCATATCAATCTGGGTGAATTCAGGCTGACGGTCGGCCCGTAAGTCTTCATCACGAAAACAGCGAACTATCTGGTAATATTTGTCAAAACCGGAAATCATCAAAAGTTGCTTGAATAATTGGGGAGACTGGGGCAGGGCGAAAAATTTTCCGGGGTTAACACGGCTTGGTACCAGGTAGTCGCGGGCGCCTTCGGGTGTGCTGCGGGTCAAAAAAGGCGTCTCAATATCCAGAAAACCTTTGCTGTTTAAAAAGTTTCGCATGGATTGAGCGGCTTTGTGTCTCAGGATAATATTTTTCTGAAGTACGGGCCGTCGAAGGTCTATATGGCGAAATCGTAAACGGGTGTTTTCGGCAACCTCAGCCCGGTCTTCGATAAGAAAAGGAGGTGTTTTTGCGGTGTTCAGGATTTTTAATTCATCAACAATCACCTCGATTTTACCGGTTTTCAAATTGGGATTTTCCATTTCTCCGGGACGGTTTTCCACAATACCGGCAACCGCGATCACATATTCATTGCGAATCACATGGGCTTTCTGGTGGACTTCCGGGTGAATTTCCGGGTTGAACACCACCTGAGTGATGCCCTCACGGTCCCTGAGATCTATGAAAATGACACCACCATGGTCTCTCCGGCGCTGTACCCATCCCATAAGAACCACTTTCCTGCCCACATTACTGGATTCAAGCTCGTTGCATGTGTGGGTTCTCCTCATATTTTCCAGATTGTCTGACAATGGCAACTCTGACAACGACCACTCCTTTCTCATACCGGATTGTAATTTCGCGACTCCAATATTGATTATATCCTGAACGAAAAGTCCATAATTCCCTCTCCCATCGGGGGAGG